>JBEKZZ010000032.1:0-51783 GCA_049509335.1 Bradyrhizobium sp.
GGACTTCTATTCCTTCGACATGAAATTCCTCGGCGAAACCGCGACCCGCATCATCAACGAGGTCAAGGGCGTCAACCGCGTGGTCTATGACGTCACGTCAAAGCCGCCGGGGACGATTGAGTGGGAGTAGGGGGCATGAGCCCGGCGGTGCACATGGCGGTCAAGCTCCTCGGCGCAGGTGCGATCTCACGAAGTCGGCCAGTTCTGACGATCTGTAAACCCTAGTCTCGGTGAGGATCAAAATGTCGGTCATGCCTCGTCCAATTAGACCCATTGCTATTTCGTGAGCATCCTGCGGCGTTGCCGCTTGCTCGGTTACGTGATCTTCTCCCGGTTTCAACGTACGGGCCTGAATAATGAACGCCATCGCGCCCTCCATGTCTGGGCTACAAAAGCGTGACCGTGGGGGCGCTTAAAGATTCGTTTACGGCGACCGACTGTACCTGCAGCGGGTCCAACATCGCAGGGCTAGACTGACGGCACCGGCCCCCCGCGCGGGTCCCGTCCACCGCGCCATAATCCGATGGGGCGTGTCGCGCTTGCTATCCATCATTGAAATTGAAAGAGTTTCAGATGCCGTTACCTTTCAAGAACGGCAACTGGAGGGTTCGGGCGGCCCGGAGCGATGGAGATCCTAGCGATGACAACTGAGAAGAACCCCGTGGACCTAACGCTGGACGAAAAAAGGGAACGTCATGAAGCAGATGTAGAGGCATGGCTAATGGAAGGTATTGCTCTCGACAAACGCGAGCAAGCTTTCAAGGCGAAGTACGGCCTCGTCCTTAATCGTTCGGAACTTGATAATCTGCCATCTGAAGCACGTAAAGAGTGGACAGGCATCTACCTCGCCCAGCAAAAGCATGTGAGCGAGGGAAAAGTTCTCCAATTGGTGTCCCGAGCTATTGAGAAACAAGGCCGGATGCCCGGTATAGGCGGCTTTATCGGACGCCTCTTCGGCTGGGGCCGCAGACCCGGATCATACAAAGTAGAATTACGGTGACAGTGCACTTAATTTTGTATAGGAGCTTACACACTTTCTTCGAACCTATTTGTCAGAGTCAAATGCACTGTCACCGTAATTCCGATCCCGCTGGCTGTCAGCCGTAGAAGTTCGCCTCAACGTGTTTCGTTACGACGGCCGGCGAAACGGATTGACGATCCGCAACCCTTCCTTCAGCGCCAAGCCGTGCTGCATATCTTCCGACCATAGCGTGTCGCAGCCGGCGTGAAGCGCTGAAGCTGCGATCATCGCGTCGTAGGTGGAAAGGCCGTATCGCTCGGCAATTCCAAGGCCGGTCTCGTGAGCTTCGACTGTGAGGGGATGAACCGTCAATAGGTCGCGTAGCATGTTGAGCAACGCGTGCGTCTCGTCCCATGACATGCGCATCTTCCGGCGCGCAACGTTGGCGAGTTCGTTGAGAACCTGCACGCTAATGGAGCCGCCCTTGGCAATCGCCGCCTCCGCCCGATCGGCCTTCTTCGCATCGCCTGAGGCGAGGTAAACGAGAACGTTGGTGTCGAAGAAGCTAACGGGCATTCGCCTCGTCCCTGTCGAACTTGAAATCGGCAGGGAGACGGCCGCGGAAGGCGCGTAAGCGTTTCAACAGTTCGCCGCGTCCGGGTTTGCGTGTCACGCCGAACCGCCGGCCATCCGCGATGTGGATTTCGATCTCGTCGCCTTCCTTGAGTTTGAGTGCTTCAACGACAGCAGCAGGCAAGCGGACCGCGAGACTGTTTCCCCACTTGGCAACTTGCATGGCCTCACCCTCGATTGATATACAATTACAAAATTGTATATCTTAGATGCTCGAAGGTCAAGGGCGTCAACCGCGCGGTCTATGACGTCACGTCAAAGCCGCCGCGGACGATTGAGTGGGAGTAGGAGCCACCTTCGGCGCTAAACCGACACACCGATCAAGGTCGTCGATACAAACAATCTGGTCTTGAATGAGCGAAAAGTAGAGCGATCGCGCCTTCGTAAAAGCTTGTCCGACCCAAGGAAGCGCCCCGGCTAGCTTTGATAGCTTCTTTGCCCTTGCAGCTAGCGCTTTCGCACCGGCTTTACCTCGTTGAGCGAAGCTGGTCGCATCCTGGTCGAGCCATTCCATGTTCTCGAACAGAGCCGACTTCACGTCATCGAGCGAATTCAATCCAAACAGGGATACGTAGGAATACCTGGTAAAGGGCAGGCCGCCCGCTTGTCGCAATTGATCGAGAGCTTGTCGCCAAAGGAAAGTCTTTCCGACGCCCCACGCGCCATTGATGCACAGCACTCCGGGATCGCTTCCCTTCAGAAAGCGAATGATTGCCGATTTTGTTGTTTCGGCAGATGCTGTCATCCAGCGTGTCCGGCGAGGGCTTCAAGAGTACCGAGCAAGTATCGCAAAGTCTGCCCTTCGAGATTGTGGCACTACTTAAGATAGATGCGCAATAGTTGCGCGACTAAATCGCGGATCACCATTCACCCCTGATACGCAAACAGCTCGATCGGGTCGTTGAAGCCGCGCACGGGATATTCGCCGACGCGTTCTAACTCGAACTCGCTTTTGACGAGATCGGCAAACGCGCGCGACAGCAGCACGTTTTTTCCCAATTGCTTGGTGAGCGCCTCCAGGCGTGAGGCCATGTTGACCGCGGGGCCGATGACGGTGAAGTCGAGGCGGGTGGTCGAGCCGATATTGCCGTACATGACGTCGCCGACATGGACGCCGATGCCGTAATTGAGCGGCGCATGACCGGCTTCGCCGGTCTTCTTGTTCAGCTCGATCATGGCCTGACGCGCCTCGGTCACGGCGCGCAGCAGATTGGCGCAAGCATCCGGCTGGTCGAGCGGGAAGATCGCAAGCAGGCCGTCGCCGATGAATTTCAGGATTTCCCCGCCATGCCGCGCAATCGGCTCCGACATCGCGTCGAAATAGCCGTTGAGCAGATCGATCACGTCGTCGCGCGGCCAGTTGTCCGAGATCTTCGTGAAATCTCGGAGGTCGCAGATCATGATGGCGGCGTGAACCGTCGTGCCCGTTCCGCGCCGCGTCGCGCCGGCCAGAATGAGTTCGCTGGCATGCGACCCGACATAGGTCTCCAGCAGCGTCCGCGCCAGGCGGTTCTTGACACGGATTTCGCTGACCAGCGCCAGCACGGGCACCAGTTTTAAAAGGCTCGCGATCTGCGCTTCGTCGAAACCGCCCGGCTGGTCGGTCGCAAAGGTCACGACGTGCCGCTTGCCGAGCGTATGATACAGCGGCCACGCCACATAGTCGGTGAGGCCCATCGCTCGCATCTCGTCATAGACGGCGTGCTTGCGGCCGAGCGCGGGATCGGTTGTGAGATTCTCGCGCACTTCGGTCGCGCCGTCATGGATTTCGGAGACCGGGCTGCCGATGTATTGGGGCCGTCCCCTGACATCGTGGTCCGCCCGCGTCATCTCGGGCTCGCGCATGCCGTCGGCCCACATGATCTTGGCGCCAAGCCATTGCGGATGCTGGATCACAACATGCAGCGTCGCGCGCTTGAGCGGGATGCCGGCGCGCTGCAATCGGATGCACATCTCGGCAAAGATATTGTCGATGAAGCGCTCCTCGCGCGCGTCGTTGGTCAGCCAGTGCAGGACGTCGCTGTCGGAATAGGCGGTGGCGGGTGTGATGTTGGGCGGCGCGTTCATGTCTTGCTCCGGACGGGGCGGTGCAGGATATGTCGTGTCTCGGTGGGGTGGCGTCAATGGACTCCTGAGATCGGGCAGGGCCAGTACCGTTCCCCGGACGCTGCGCGATGCGCCACGAAGCGGCGTGTTGCGCTGCTGCTGATCCGGGGGCCATCGTCCCTGGCGGGTCAAGAATGGGTTCCGGATCTGCGTCGCGTCATGTCATGCCGCGCCGCGTCCGGGACACGAGGCGAAGCCGGCAAATCAAGTTGCGCCAAAAATCGAATTTCCAAAACGCGATCAACGCTGAGTCTATTGTCCAGTCCTGCGCGCAAAAATATTTCGTTTCACCCGTCGGGCAAATCATCTCTATCAACTCGGGCCGTCCCGCCTCATCAAGAGGGACGTTGGCCATCGTCACGAACGTTGGGCGGGATGCGGTGGACGCGAAGGCGCCGAAAGACGAACGGCGCCTTTGCCCGGCGAAGCCTTTTGGCGAAGACGGGCGATCGCGGACGGCGAAGTCGTGTGGTCTCGATGCCTCGACGCTGGCGTCAACCGGCCGATGATGCCTGGCGCATCACGGCGGGGATGGTGACAAAAAAGCCCGATCACCAGAGAGAGCACGAAGTAACCCGTTAAAACCATTGCGCAGGGAAGGCCGGAAGCGATCCGGTGAACCTGTGGTGGCTAACTCGTATGTTTTTCATTTTTACATACGAGGCTGCGGGCGCATCAGACGCCCGGTCTTCCCTGCGCCCTCTCTCTGGAGGGACAAGGTCCGTGCATCACCTGGGCGCGATCCCTGCCGCGGGATCGACGGCGCATGCTTGTTCGACGGATATCGCGCCTCTTTATTTTCCTGTCTTGGTTGCAAGTCAAAATGAGATCGCGTTATCTTGAACGGCGCGACATCATTGCAATCGCACTGCCGCGGCGCGGTTCGTGTCTTCAAGATTTCATCAAGAGACAAATTTCCGGAGGATTTGGTGCGAAAATTCTTGGCCGCCGCGAGCGTCGCGCTGTTTGCCGTATTTGGATCGTTGACTGCATTTGCTCAATCCTCGCCGCCGAGCGAAGCCTCGAGGCAAGCGGAATTGGAAGCTTCCTGGCAAGCCGCCGGCAAAGCCGGCACCAGCGGCCCCAGCGACATCGCCCTGATCGACAAGGCCACGCTAAAACTTCCGAAAGATTACTTTTCGTACCGAAGGCCGAAGGCGCGCGTATCTTGCGGGCGCTCGGCAATGTCGTCGACGAGACGGATCTGATCGGGCTTGTGCTCGGCGAGCGCCAGAGCGACCAGTGGATTGTGGTGATCCGCTACATCAAGGAAGGATACATCAAGGACGACGACGCCAGGAACTGGAACGCCGACGAACTCCTGAAAAACATTACCGAAGGGGTCGCGGAGGCGAACCAGGATCGCGTGGCGCGGGGGTTTGCCGAATTGCAGGTGATCGGCTGGGTCGAGCCGCCGGCCTATGACGCCGCGACCCATCGCCTGGTATGGTCGATGCTGGCCAAGGACAAGGGCGAACCGGACAGCGCGCCGAAGGGCATCAACTACAATACCTATGCGCTGGGGCGCGACGGTTACTTCAGCCTGAACCTGCTGTCCAACTCGACACAGATCGCCGGCGACAAGACGGCGGCCCGTGAACTGCTCGCCGATCTCACCTACAACAGCGGCAAGCGCTATGAGGACTTCAGCGCGACCACCGATCGCATTGCCGAATATGGGCTTGCGGCGCTGATCGGCGGAATTGCGGTCAAGAAGCTCGGCCTGCTGGCGCTTGGGACGGCGCTGGTACTCAAGTTCGCGAAACTCATCTTCATCGGACTGGCGGTAGTCGGCGCCGGCATCATGAGAATCTTCCGCCGCAAACCGCGTGACCCTGCGGGCGGGGCGGCGTGAAGCTCCTTTTCCTTCTCCTCGCGGGCCTCAAATGGGGCAAGCTTGCCACCAGCGGCGGCAGCATGTTGCTGTCGCTGGCCGTCTATGCCGCGATCTGGGGTTGGCAATACGCCACGGGCTTTATCGGATTGTTGTTTGCGCACGAGATGGGGCACTACATCGCGGCGCGCCAGCGCGGCCTCAATGTCGGGGCGCCGGCCTTCATTCCGTTTGTCGGTGGCTGGATCGCGCTGAAGGACCAGCCGGTCGAAGCCTATGTGGCGCTCGCCGGTCCCGTGGTCGGGACGATCGCTGCGCTCATCGTGTATCTGTGGGCGAGGTCGGATGATAGCGGTCTGCTGCTGGCGATCTCCTATTCGGGCCTGTTCCTCAATTTGTTCAATCTGCTGCCGATCTCCCCGCTCGATGGTGGCCGGGTGACGGCTGTGCTCAGCCCGCGAATCTGGTTTCTCGGCGTGCCGATCCTGCTCGCGTTGATGTTTTACCGGCCGAGCCCGATGCTCATTCTCGTGGCGGTACTCGCAGCCCCACAACTCCTGAAAGCGTGGCGGTACGATCCCAATGCGCCGGAAAACCTGGCCTATTACGGGGTCCCGTTCCAGACCAAGCTCGAATATGGAGGCGCCTATCTGGCACTCGCCGCGCTGCTCGCGGTCATGACCTACGATGTTCATGAGATGTTGAGCCGGTTCGCGCGCCCTGTGGTGTGAATGGAATCGTTGCGAACGGGAAACGCATCATCAACGAGGTCGATAGCGTCAACCAAGTGGTCTATAAACCTGCGAGAAGGGAACAATTCCCATGCCCCGGAAAGCGATCAATCTCCTGCAAAAATTCAAAATGTTCGACGAGCAATGGTCGCCTAAGGTCATTGCCGAAATGAACGACTATCAGTTCAAGATCGTCAAACTGTCCGGCGATTTCATCTGGCACGATCACAAGGATACCGACGAAACCTTTATCGTCATCGAGAGCGATCTGCGGATCGATTTTCGCGACGGATCGGTCGACATTTCCGCAGGCGAGGTGTTTGTTGTGCCCAAGGGCGTCGAGCATAAGCCTTTTGCCAGGGAGGAAGTGAAGCTGCTGCTGACCGAACCGCGCGGCGTTCTGAACACCGGCGAGGAAGCCAGCGAACGCACTGCCGAGAACGACGTCTGGATTTGATAGCAACGATTTCGAAAGAGCACCATGAATTCATCGGAACAGATCGACAAACTGATTGCAGGAATCGCGGACTGGCGTGGCAAGACCTTGGGCGCCCTCCGCAAGACGATTCTCGCGGCCGATCGGGAGATCGTCGAGGAATGGAAGTGGATGGGAAGCCCGGTGTGGTCGCGCGACGGCATCGTCTTGGTTGGCAACGCCCACAAGGGCAAGGTGAAGCTCACCTTCATGTATGGGGCGAAGCTCGCCGACCCGGACAAGCTCTTTAACGCCGGCTTCAACGGCAATGAGCGGCGCGCGATCGATTTTTTCGAGGGCGACAAGGTCGACGCGCCGGCGCTGAAAAATCTGATCCGCACGGCGATCGCGTACAATCAGGCCAGGAAATCGAAAAAGAAAGCGCCAGCGGCGAAAGCAGCGAAAGCGAGCAAAACTAAAAAGAAGTAGATCTCATGTCCGACAAACCCGTTGCCGAGCGTTTGCAGGTCAAGGGCGATCGCCGCCTCGCGGTGATCGGCGCCTCCGCCGCGCTTGAAAAAGCCATCGGTGCTAACAAGGCGCGCGGCGATGCAGCGAGCGCCGATGTGGTGCTTCTCTTTGCGCCGGATCGCGCAACTCTTGAGAAAGCTCTACCGAAGCTGCTCAAGACCATGACGCCCACCGCGATCTTTTGGGTCGCGTATCCCAAGCTGTCATCGAAACTCGCGGCCGACCTGAGCCGAGATGTCATCCATGCGCTGGCGCCAAAGCATGGTCTGGATACGGTGAGCCAGATCGCCATCGATGAGGACTGGTCGGCTCTGCGCCTGAAGCGTCTCAAATAGGTGGGAAAATCTTTGTCGGCCTGTCGGTTCCCGGGGGTTCCGTTCGTCCTCTGGTCAGACCGGACTGGAAGGGAGAACGGGAATGACCAATTCGCACTATCGCTGGGTGATCGTCGCGGCCGGGGGCTTGCTCGGCTGCGTCGCGATCGGAGGCATGTTTTCGCTGCCGGTGCTGCTACAGCCGATCGCGCGGGATACCGGCTGGTCCGTCACCGGCGTATCCAGTGCCATGACTATCGGCTTTCTCGCGATGGCCATGACCAGCATGATGTGGGGCACCTTGTCCGACCGGTACGGGCCGCTGCCGGTGGTTTTGACCGGTTCGGTGGTGATCGCGGCAAGCCTGGCGCTCGCGAGCCAGGCGAAGTCGCTGCTCGCCTTTCAATTCTTGTTCGGTGTGATGGTCGGCGGCGGCACGTCCGCGATCTTTGCGCCGATGATGGCGAGCGTCACCGGCTGGTTCGACACCCATCGCGGCCTTGCGGTGTCGCTGGTATCGGCCGGCATGGGAATGGCGCCGATGACCATGTCGCCGCTGGTCGCCTGGCTGGTCTCCTCCCACGACTGGCGCACTACCATGCTGATCTTAGCCGGCGTCGTGGCCGCGATCATGATTCCGGTTTCGCTGCTGGTGCGCCGACCGCCCGCGCTTGATGCCGCTGCTGTCGCGCCGGCCGCCAACAGCCCGCCGCAGATGTCGCTCGGGGAGGCGCTGCGTTCGCCGCAATTCATCATTTTGCTCGCGACCAATTTTTTCTGCTGCGCGACGCATTCCGGCCCGATCATTCATACCGTGAGCTATGCCGTCAGTTGCGGGATCCCGATGATCACGGCGGTGACGATCTACAGCGTGGAAGGCCTCGCCGGATTGGGCGGCCGTCTCGCCTTCGGTTTGCTCGGCGACCGCTTTGGCGCCAAGCGCGTGCTGGTGACCGGCCTGTTATTGCAGTCGTTCGGCGCACTGGGTTACGTCTTCGTGCAACAATTGGCGGAATTCTACGCCGTGGCCGCACTGTTCGGCTTCATCTATGCCGGCACCATGCCGCTTTATTCAGTGCTGGTGCGCGAGAACTTTCCGCTGCGCATGCTCGGCACCGTGATCGGCGGGTTGGCGATGGCCGGCGGCCTCGGCATGGCGACAGGACCCATCGCCGGTGGTTTGATCTATGACACGTTCGCCAGCTACGCATGGCTCTATATCGGCTCCTGGGCCGTCGGGCTCGGCGCCTTCTTTATCATCCTGACATTCCGGCCTTTCCCCAAGGTCGCGGCGCAGCCCGCGGCCATGCCGGCGTAGGCGGCCCGCCCTGAGCGCGCCGGCCGGAAAACGCCGTCGGGTTGGTCCGCCAACCCGGCGGCGAAATTTTTCCGGCAGGTCTGACTCCTTTTCGGCCTCTCAAACGTCCTGGCTATATCGGAACGCCTACAAAGGGGAGATATGAGATGGTCGATATCTTGCACAAAGTCGGGATCAAATCGTCGTCGCTGGATGACGTCTATCAGGCGTTGACCACGATCAAGGGTCTTTCCGGCTGGTGGACGTCAGATACGCGCGGAGAAAGCAGGGCCGGTGGCATCATTCAGTTCCGCTTTGGCGCCGGCGGCTTCGACATGAAGGTTCTCGAACTCGACAGCGCGAGGCGCGTCGAATGGCTGGTGGTGGACGGGCCGCAGGAATGGCTTGGCACGAAGGTGATTTTCGAACTCAGGCAGGAAGCCGACTGGACCATCGTTCTATTCAAGCATCATGGTTGGAAGGAACCGGTCGAGTTCATGCACCATTGCAGCACCAAATGGGCCGTCTTTCTGTTGAGCCTGAAGTCGCTGCTTGAAACCGGGAAGGGGTCGCCCGCGCCAAACGAGATCAAGCTCGACAGCTGGGAATGATCGCCCAGAACGAGCGTAGCCGCACTCGTTGATTTCGTTTCCGCGCCCCAACCGTCTTACCTTGCCCCACAGAGGAACACGCTCATGAATCTCCGCGATCAGAAAGTTGTCGTCACCGGTGGAAGCCGCGGCCTTGGCCTTGGATTGGTCGAGGCACTGGTCGAACATGGCGCCAAAGTGACGATGGTGGCGCGCGATAGCGATACACTCGCGGCGACGCGCGAGCGGTTAGGCGTTACGGTGATCGCCGCCGACATTACGGATGAAGCCGCAGCTCACCGCATTCTGGGTGAAGTTCATCCGGACATTCTCGTGCTTAACGCCGGCGCCAAGCCGGCGATGGGCCGGCTGGACCAGTTGAACTGGCAAGATTTCAGCGCGACGTGGGAGACCGATGTCAAGGGCGGACTCTATTGGATTCAGGCGGCGCTGAAGACGCCGCTCAAATCCGGCAGCCGCGTTCTCGTTGCCTCCAGCGGCGCAGCGAGGGACGGCTCGCCGCTTTCCGGCGGCTATGCCGGCGCCAAGCGGATGCTGTGGCTGATGGCGAAATATGCCAACGGCATCTCGGTGCAGAGCAAGCTCGGCATTCGCTTTCAGGCGATCGTGCCAATGCAGGTCATCGGCGATACCGGCGTGGGTGAGGCCGGCGCCGACGCCTATGCGGGCGCGATGGGCATCGGACGCGACGCGTTCCTGGCGCGCTTCGGGGCGCCGATGCCGCCGCGCGAATTTGGCGAGAAAGTTGTTTCGGTGCTTGAGGACCCGGCCTACGCTGACGGTGTGGCATTCGGGCTCAAGGGTGACACGGGAATAACCGTGATCGAGGGAGCGGCGGCTTGAAGGCAGGACCATCCTCGCAGAACCGCGACCGCCGGGAGGAGCTTCTGGCGCTGACCGGCGAGTTGCGCGGCGAATTGCACCGCTATTGCGCGCGGCTGATGGGATCGGTGATCGACGGCGAGGACGTCGTGCAGGATACGCTCGCCCGCGCGCTGGTGGCGCTCGACCACGTCGGGGAAACGCCGCAGTTGCGGCCATGGCTGTTTCGAATTGCCCATAATCGCGCGCTCGACCTCCTGCGCAGCCGAACCGTGCGCAAGGCGGAGCCGATCGAAGCAGCAATCGATATCGCCGATGAAGCCAACCCTGACCCGATGGAGGCCTTGATGCGTCAGGAAGCGGTCGAGACCGCCGTATCACGCTTTGCCGAGCTTCCCCTGCTTCAGCGCAGCGTCGTGATTCTCAAGGACGTGCTTGACGAGTCGCTCAAGGATATCGCCGAACTGCTCGATCTGACGGTCGATGCCGTGAAGGCCCATCTGGCGCGGGGACGCGCGCGTCTTCGCGAAATCAATGCGCAAGCCGCCACACCTGCCGAAGCAAGGCCTGCTTCCGCGGCAGTTGCAAGCTATGTCGCGTTGTTCAACGCGCAGAACTGGGATGGCCTGCGCGCGCTATTGGCTGATGACGTCAGGCTTCATCAGTCGACCTATCCGGTTCGCGTTGGGGCCGCGGATGTCGGCATGTTCTTCACGATTTACGCCAAATTCGAAGGCCTGAAGCTCGCACCGGCCTGGGTTGAGGGCCGCGAAGTGATCGCGGTGTTCGAAAACAGCGCCGATCCGAAACCCAGCTACTTCATGTGGGTTGAATGGCGCGACGGCCGGATCAGCTTCATCCGCGACTACCGCTACGCCCGTTACATCGTGAACGGCGCGGAGCTCACGTTGGCGGCGGATAGCCATGCCGCTGACCACGGCAGTTGACTTGCACCGGTTGAAACCCATATCCAGCAGCGGGTTTCACTGACCGGGGCAAGGAATCGATGGCACGCGTGCGCTGTATCACCGAAATGGGCATGGGCGTCGACGTTCACGGCAGGGACGCGACCAAGGCGGCCAAACGCGCGGTGTCGGACGCGATCCGCCATTCCAGCCTCGGCTTCTTCCGCATGCTCGGCAAGACCGCCAACGACATGTTCGTCGATGTCATGATCGCCGTGCCGAACCCGGAAGACGTCGACACCGAGGCGGTAGCGAAGGAACTGCCTTACGGGACGAAAAAAGTGACCGCGGTCAAAGGCGGTCTCGAAATCCCGTCCGAGAGCGGTAACGATCCCATTCTGATTGCCAACGCGGCCGTGATCGTCAGCTTCGACGACGGAAAATAAGCCGCGGGTTCAGCCCGTGCAGAGAGTGAGCTATTGATGTCTGATCTTTCCGCTTTCCCGATCACCAAACGCTGGCCGGCGAAACATCCGGACCTGCTTCAGCTCTATTCGCTGCCGACGCCGAACGGCGTCAAGGTTTCGATCGCGCTGGAAGAGATTGAGCTACCCTACGAGGTACATCTCGTCGACTTCAATAGGGACGATCAAAAGACACCGGAATTCCTGTCGCTCAATCCGAACGGCAAGATCCCCGCGATCATCGACCCGAATGGGCCCGGCGGCAAACCGCTCGGTCTGTTCGAGTCCGGCGCGATCCTGCAATATCTCGCCGAGAAAACCGGCAAGCTGCTGCCGGCCGATGCTGCGCGCCGTTACCAGACCATTCAATGGCTGCACTTCCAGATGGGCGGCATCGGGCCGATGTTCGGTCAGGTCGGCTTCTTCCATAAATTCGCGGGCAAGGAGATCTCCGACAAGCGGCCGCTCGAGCGTTATGTAAATGAATCGAAGCGCCTCCTGGGAGTCATGGAATCCCGCCTTGGCGGACGACAGTGGATCATGGACGACGAATACACCATTGCCGATATCTCGATGCTCGGCTGGGTGCGTAACCTCGTCGGCTTTTACGGCGCGCGCGAACTGGTTGCCTTCGATGACTTCCGCCACGTCTCGGCCTGGCTCGATCGTGGCCTGGCGCGCCCGGCAGTCAAACGCGGCCTGGATATTCCGAAACGGCCGTAAGGCACGTTATCGCTAGCCGCACTCGGAAAATTCCGCCGGCTTCGCCGAATACGACCAGCCATCCGGCAAAAAATTCCCACTGCATTCTGCGAAAACAACCAAAGGATGTATGTAAAATCAGCGTTTCTTCTTTGGCATATCGTTTGCTTTGTCGCCGGTTGCGTGAAGTACGCAATGCATCTTTCGAAAGTGAGAAACGCCGGTTATGACGACGATTACAGGCTTTGGTGTCCTTCCACCATTCTTGTCCCGCTCTTCTCAAACACCTGCGCCTGAGGCTGTACCGCAAAGTCTGGATGCGTCCGGCGCGACAGGTGCGGACAATGCCAGCACGCCGCAGTCCGCCGCAGTTCCAGTCCCGACGGGGTTCTCGGCCGCGCCAAGGCTTTCATCTGACGTGATCGGGGCGCTGATCGCGAGCCAGGCCCAACAAACGGCGGCCACCTCGGGCTCGGGCGCCACCGGTCAGGCGACTAACTCGTCCGGTGCGTCGGCGACCAACGGCCAGACAACCACCTCCGCCAATTCCTCGTCGGGACCGCCGACCTTGCAGCAGATCGCGGGGCAATTCGACCTGCAAAGCATGACCTATCAACAAGAGCAACAACTCGAGGGCGAACTGGTCTCGTCCGGTGCTTTGACACAACAGGATGGCCAGCACTTCATGGGTCTGAATACAATGGTCGACGTGTTCAACAGCGAGCATTTCAAGCTCATCAACGGCAACCTGACGGCGACTACGCCCAGCCCGTCCGGACGGATCGATCTAGCTACGCAAGACTTTCCACCAGATAACGAGATCCAGCGCTTCCAACAGCAGCTCGCAGCAGATCCGTCCCTCGGTGACAGCACTCAAGCAGCCGAAGACCAGCAAATCGTCAACGTGCTGAACAAGCTCCAATCGATTCAAAATGGCGGCACGGCCTGATCGGGACGTCCGTGCTTGCCGATCGGCAGGTAAGGAACGTTGCCCGTCAGGCAAATCAGCCGGCGGGTGCGAAACGGACAAGTCCAGCGGTCTTTCAAAAAATATCCGCTTGTGCCGTCGGGCAAATCAGTGGTTGTTCTTCGCGCGTTCCGCGCCCGATCATGAGGGGCGTTTCGCGATCGTCACGGACGTTGGGCGCGGGATGCGATGGACGCTTGGCTGTGCAAGAGACGAATGCGCGGCCAGGCGGACGGCGAAGTCGTGTGGTCTTGATGTCTCGACGCTGGCATTAACTCGCATTGCGCGGGGATGGTGGCAAGAAAGCCCGATCACCAGAGAGAGCACGAAGGAAGCCGTTAAAACCGTTGCGCAGGGAGAGCCGGACGATCCGGATGATCCTGTAGTGACTAACTCGTATGTTTTCCACTTTTACATACGAGGCTATGGGCGCATCCCGCGCCCGGCTTTCCCTGCGCCCTCTGACTTTTCGAGGGCAACACTGACCCGCAAACCCCGGCGTCTTGCGCCGCGGGAACGAATGCGCATACTCGCACCCGCCCTCCGGACGATTGAACCCCTGCCATGACAATGGTTCTACACTTTCTGCCGCTCGCCGGCATTTTGTCGGTATTTTTCATCGGAGTGATGGCGCGCGCTCTGTTGCAGCGGATGCGGTACGGGATGTGGGGAATTGTCCGCTCCGGATTCCGCGAGCCAGCCCAGTTTGTGCGGACAGGGGGATTGGCCCTCGTATTCGTCTTGCTCGGCGCACAGGCCTTTCATGCGGCGTTCTATTCCGTGAATGGCAGGTTGGAGCAGTGGCTGGCACCTGCGGCCGTTCTGATCGTGTCGTTTGTTGGCGCCATCGTTCTGGTCGGCGGGTTGGCACTGCTTGCCGCGGCACAGTGGCAGATGGGAGCGTCCTGGCGGATCGGCATCGACGATGACGCCAGGCCTGGCCTGGTCGTATCAGGGCTTTTTCGGCTGAGCCGAAATCCGATCTATCTGGCGCTATTGACGATCATCACCGGCTATGCGGCATTGCTGCCGACGCTATGGTCGCTTCTGCTTTGGTTGGCTGCCTATCTCCTGGTGCGGCTACAAATCGCTGCCGAGGAAAGATATCTTCGGCTGAGCTATGGCGAGGCTTATCAAACCTACGCGCGCCGCGTCGGCCGGCTGCTGCCCGGTTTCGGCGGCTCTTGAAATAAAAAGGAGATGTTGTCGTCATGAACGGATTGACCAAAGCTTTGTTGATATCCGCGAGCGCATGCCTTGCGGCCGCGCTCGCTCCGGCACGGGCCGAGCTTGATGTCGCCAAGCTCAAGGCCTCGATCGAGACCTCGGTGGAAGCCGACTATCCAAAACTGGACGCGCTCTACAAGGATATTCACGCCCATCCCGAAGTCGCCTTCCAGGAAGTGAAAACCGCGGCCAAACTCGCCGCCGAGATGCGCGCCCTCGGCTTCGAGGTGACCGAGAAGATCGGCAAGACCGGCCTTGTCGCGATTTACAAAAACGGGGAGGGCCCGACCATCCTGGTGCGGACCGAACTCGATGCGCTGCCGATGGAGGAAAAGACCGGGCTTGCCTATGCAAGTCACGACAAGACGGACTGGAATGGACAGGAGACCTTCGTCGACCACAGCTGCGGCCATGACATCCACATGGCGATCTGGGTCGGGACGGCCAAAACACTGCTCGGGTTGAAGGATCGATGGCGGGGCACGCTGATGTTCATTGCTCAGCCGGCGGAGGAGACGGTATCGGGCGCCAAGGCGATGATCGCCGACGGCCTCTTCACGCGATTCAAAAAGCCGGATTTCGGCTTTGCCCTGCACGACGCACCCTTCGCTTACGGAGCTCTTAGCTATCGGGTTGGCGTCGGTTCATCGAATTCGGACAGCCTCGATCTGACATTCCATGGCCGCGGCGGCCATGGAGCTGCGCCGCAACGGACCATCGATCCTGTGATGATCGCGGCGCGCTTCATCGTCGACGTGCAAAGCGTCATCAGCCGCGAAAAAGATCCGACCGAATTCGGTGTCTTCAGCATCGGCGCCATTCACGCCGGCACGGCCCACAACATCATTCCCGATGAAGTGGTGCTGCGCGGAACTATCCGCACCTTCAAGCCGGAAGTCCGCGCCAGGATGCTTGATGGCATCGAGCGGACGGCAAAGGCGGCTGCCGCCATGTCGGGGGCGCCCGCGCCCGATATCGTGTTCACCGAGGGCGCCAAGGCGGTCGTGAACGATGCCGCCGTGGTCGAGACGGCCGCCAAGGTGCTGAAAGCTGCCTTCGGCGACAAGATCCGGACGTCGCCGCCGGTTACGGCGAGCGAAGATTTCTCCGAATTCATCGATGCGGGCGTGCCTTCGATGTTCTTCAATATCGGCGTCTACGAGCCGGAGCGGGTAGCGGCGGCCTTTAACGGAACAGGTCCGCAATTGCCTTCCAACCATTCGCCGCAGTTTGCGCCGGTGCCAAAGCCGACGATCGAGACCGGCGTTGAGGCGATGACGCTCGCGGTCCTCTCTGCCTTCGAGAAATCCGCGAAGTGAGCAAATCGAGCGAAGTGAGCCAATCGAAATGACAAAACCCATCACCATCTACGGCATAAAGAACTGCGACACCATGAAGAAGGCGCGCGCCTGGCTCGACAGTCACGGCGTGATTTACGAATTCCACGATTACAAGATCGCGGGCGCACCCAAGGAAAAGCTGAAAGCCTGGACCGGCGAGCTCGGTTGGGAAACCCTGCTCAATCGCGCCGGAACCACGTTTCGCAAATTGCCCGACGCCGGGAAGGAAGGGCTGAACGAACGCAAAGCGCTGGCGCTGATGCTGGAACAGCCGTCGATGATCAAGCGGCCGGTGCTCGATATCGGCGGCAAGGTGCTGGTCGGCTTCAAGCCGGAGGTCTACGCGAAGGAGGTCGGCAGTTCGGGTAAGCCCAAACGCGCCTGAGGATGCGTTTAGCTGAATTCGATCAGGTCGGCGGCGGCAATGCGGCCGGGTGCGCGATGGAACAGATCGCGGTCGATCACGGAGCGCAACTTGTAATTCGGCAAGCTGTCGTTGGCGCGCATCAGATTGCGGATCTCGAAGCCGCCGTCTTCGCTGATCGTCTTCAAGGAGGCGATGATATGGGTGACGCCATCGGAGTCGGAGAACGGCAACAACAGGCGTTCATAGTTGACGATGCGTCCGCTGGCGTCGTCGACCTGCGAAATCGTGTAAACGGCCAAAGCCCGCTCGATGCATCGAAAGTAAATGGGCATCACAATCGGTGCGAGCTGCACGCCGAGATATTCGTCGAGATAGCGGCCCCGGCCGGTATGGCCGTAAGCCATAGACATGCGGGTGCCGTCGCTGTTGATTATCAACCGCGGCGGGTTTGCCTTTTCGACCGTCATAAACACCAGGTCGGGAAGTTCGTCCTCGATCCGCTCGGGCCGAAAATCGTCCATGCGCGGCAAGCGCTGCGCAGGGGCATAAAGCCGCAGCCACGTGTTCAAGAGATCACGCTGTTTGATTGATTTGACGACCGTCGGGTTGGCGCTCTCGAAGTTCAAAGTCTTAAAATCCGATCTTGATGAAAACGCCGAACTTTCAGCCCAAGGCGAAAATATTTGGTGAAGGAGGCTCAACGGTGATCGAACAGTGTTAACGACTGCTTTCCAAATAGGCAGCCACGAAGCCCTCGGCCATAACTGGCAGAAAGGGCCCTACGCGAACGCCAAGCGTGCTCCGGTACCGCATTCCGCCTTGCACAAGGAGGTGGGTTGACGGCATATTCCGGTCCGGAGGCGGCGGGTCCCGGGACGAATTTCAGCACGCGAAACCAAGACGCGGCATTTTCAAGCGCCCTGGGGGAACCCGCTGTAAGGAAACGATCAGCCACGCGCGACCTGAGACGTCGCGGCGATGGCTTGTGGGGGATTTGATTGGCGGATGAGTTCATTCTCGAAACCCACGGATTGACCAAGGAGTTCGCGGGCTTCTTTGCCGTACGCGACGTTGGTCTTAAGGTTCGGCGCGGGAGTATTCACGCCTTGATCGGCCCTAACGGCGCCGGCAAGACGACCTGTTTCAATCTGCTCACCAAGTTTCTGAGGCCGTCGGCGGGCCAAATCCTTTACAAGGGACAGGACATCACGGCGCTGGCGCCGGCCGACGTGGCTCGGCTTGGTCTGGTGCGCTCGTTTCAGATCTCGGCCGTATTTCCGCATCTGACGGCGCTGGAGAATGTGCGCGTCGCGCTCCAGCGTCAGCACGGGCATTCCTTTGATTTCTGGCGCTCCAAGACAGTGCTCGATCGCTTCAATGCCCGTGCGCTCGAGTTGCTCGACGATGTCGGCTTGAGCGAGTTTGCAAAGACGCCCGCGGTCGAGATGCCCTACGGTCGCAAGCGCGCGCTCGAAATCGCCACCACCTTGGCGCTCGATCCCGAGATGATGCTGCTCGACGAACCGATGGCGGGGATGGGTCATGAGGACATCGACAAGATCGCCGCGCTGATCAAGCGCATCTCCGTGAAGCACACGATCCTGATGGTGGAACATAACCTCAGCGTGGTTGCCAATCTGTCCGATATCATCACCGTGCTGACGCGCGGTCACGTGCTTGCGGAAGGGACTTATGCCGATCTGTCCAAGGATGCCCGCGTGAAGGAAGCCTATCTGGGGGCAGGCCATGACTGATACGAAAATGGCCGAGGCCCACGTAGCGCCGGCGGTTTCCGCCGAGCCCATACTGTCGGTGCAGAACCTCGAAGCCTGGTATGGCGAGTCCCATATTTTGCATGGCATCAATTTCCAGGTTAACCCGGGCGAGGTGGTCACGCTGCTCGGCCGTAACGGGGCGGGCAAGACCAGCACCCTGAAATCGGTGATGGGAATTATCGGCAAGCGCTCAGGTTCGATCCGCTTCGACGGCAAGGAGATCATCCGCACCGCATCGGACAAGATCGCGCGCCTGGGCATCGCGTTTTGTCCGGAGGAACGCGGAATTTTCGCCAGCCTCGATGTTCGTGAAAATCTTCTGTTGCCGCCGACCGTGCGCAGTGGCGGTCTCTCGCTGGATCAGATTTTCGAATTGTTTCCCAATCTCAGGGAACGGCTGGGCAGCCAGGGTACCAAATTGTCGGGTGGCGAGCAGCAGATGCTGGCGATCGGGCGAATCCTGCGCACTGGCGCGCGCTTTTTGATGCTGGACGAACCGACCGAGGGGCTAGCTCCTGTCATCATCCAGCAGATCGGCCAAACCATCAAGCGCCTCAAGAGCGAGGGCTTCACCATCCTGCTTGTCGAGCAGAACTTCCGCTTCGCGGCGACGGTGGCCGATCGCTACTACATCGTCGAACACGGCAAGATCATCGACGGCTTCGCCAATGCGGAGCTGCAAGCCAATATGGACAAGCTTCACACCTATCTCGGCGTCTGAAAACAACGGGAATTTCCAAAGAGGGAACGTCATGAAGACCAGAATTTTCGCAAGCCTGTTGCTGGGTACGGCCGTGAGTCTCTCGGCTACCGGCTTCGCGAGCGCCCAGGACAAGACCGTCAAGATCGGCGCGTTGTCCGACCAATCCGGCCTTTATGCCGATCTCGGCGGCCCCGGTTCGACGCTGGCCGCCCAGATGGCGATCGAGGATTCCGGATTGACCGCCAAGGGCTGGAAGATCGACATCATCTCCGGCGACCATCAGAACAAGCCGGATATCGGCACCGCGATTGCGCGACAGTGGTTCGACGTCGAAAAGGTCGACATCATCGTCGATGTTCCCAATTCCGGCGTAGCACTTGCGGTCAATAACGTCGTCAAGGAAAAGAACGGCGTCTACATCAATTCCGGCGCGGCAACTTCCGACCTCACCAACGCGCAATGCACGCCCAATACCATTCACTGGACCTACGACACCTACATGCTCGCTCATGTCACCGGTCAGGCGCTGGTGAAGGCGGGTGGCGATACCTGGTTTTTCCTCACCGCCGACTATGCTTTCGGCGCGGCGCTCGAGCGCGATACCACCGCCGTCATCACGGCCAATGGCGGCAAGGTCGTCGGCGGCGTCAAACATCCCCTGAACACCGCGGATTTCTCGTCGTTCCTGCTCCAGGCGCAGGCCTCGAAAGCCAAGATTATCGGTCTTGCCAATGCCGGCGGCGACACCACGAACACGATCAAGCAGGCGGCCGAATTCGGCATCGTCAGTGGAGGCCAGAAACTCGCCGCGCTGCTTCTGTTCATCACCGACGTCAAGGCCATCGGCCTCGAAACAGCGCAGGGGCTCAACTTCTCCGAGACGTTTTATTGGGACATGAACGACGAGACCCGCGCATTCTCCAAGAGGTTTTCCGCGCGGATGAAGAACAACTCGCCGCCAACCATGGTGCATGCCGGTGTCTATGCGGGACTGCTGCATTACTTCAAGGCGCTCGAAGCACTTGGCGACAACCCGCATGACGGCGTCAAGGTCGTGGAAAAGATGAAGTCGATCCCGACCGACGATCCGCTGTTTGGCAAGGGCGAGGTTCAGGCCAACGGGCGCGTGACCCACTCGGCCTACCTGTTCGAAGTCAAGAAGCCTTCGGAATCCAAGGCGCCCTGGGACTTCTACAAGCTGATCGGTACGGTTCCGGGCGATCAGGCGTTCACGCCGCTTGCCGAAAGCAAGTGCGCATTCCTGAAGAAGTAGCTGATCAAATCAGGCGGCTTCGCCTCGGCGAGGCCGCCTTGGGTGATATCAACGGTTTGAGTTGAAAGATCGACCGATATGCAAGCTCTCTACGCACAGCTCCTCGTTG
This sequence comes from Bradyrhizobium sp., assembly GCA_049509335.1. Classification (GTDB taxonomy): domain Bacteria; phylum Pseudomonadota; class Alphaproteobacteria; order Rhizobiales; family Xanthobacteraceae; genus Bradyrhizobium. Next base: position 20,088 of record JBEKZZ010000032.1, read on the forward strand.
GATTGATCAACGGCTCTTTCTACGCGTTGCTCAGCCTCGGGCTTGCCGTGATCTTCGGCATGCTCAACATCATCAATTTTGCCCATGGCGCGCTCTATATGATGGGCGCGTTTTGCTCCTATTTCCTGCTCAACAAGTTGGGCCTGGGATATTGGTGGGCGCTACTTATCGCTCCGATCGTCGTCGGCATTTTCGGCATGATTCTGGAGCGGACCATGCTGCAATGGCTGTCCGGCCTCGATCATCTTTACGGTCTATTGCTGACTTTCGGGCTTGCGCTGATCATTCAGGGTATCTTCCAGAATTATTTCGGTTCGTCGGGCTTGCCCTATGCGATTCCGGACTATCCGAAGATTGGGGGATTCGAAGGCCTAAAGGGCGGCATCAATCTCGGCTTCATGTACCTGCCGATCTACCGCGCCTGGGTCGTGGTCTTCTCGCTCGTCGTATGTCTTTCGACCTGGTACCTGATCGAGCGGACGCGGCTTGGCGCGTATTTGCGCGCGGCCACCGAAAATCCAACGCTGGTGCGCGCCTTCGGTATCAATGTGCCGCTCATGATCACGCTGACCTATGGCCTGGGCGTCGGTCTGGCGGCGCTGGCCGGCGTGTTGTCGGCGCCGATCAATCAGGTCCGGCCACTGATGGGCGAGAACATCATCATTGTGGTGTTTGCGGTGGTGGTGATCGGCGGCATGGGCTCGATCATGGGTTCGATCATCACAGGTTTTGCATTGGGCGTGATCGAGGGATTGACGAAGTACTTCTATCCGGAAGCATCCAATACTGTCGTGTTTGTTCTCATGGTGCTGGTGTTGCTGGTGAAGCCAACGGGACTGACAGGACGGGCGGCCTGACAAGATGACGGCGATGACCGACGATACCTTACCGGCAACCCCGCGCGTGATCCGCGACGAGATGATCGCGTTCGCGGTCATGACCGTGCTGCTGCTGTTCGTGCCGCTGACCGGCCTTTATCCCTTCTTCGTGATGCAGGGGCTGTGTTTTGCGCTGCTCGCTTGTGCGTTCAATCTTCTGATTGGCTATGGTGGCCTGCTGTCATTCGGCCATGCGATGTTCCTGGGCACCGGGGGCTATGTTACCGCCCATGCCGTGAAGGTGTGGGGCGTGCCGCCCGAGCTTGGCATTATCATCGGCCTCGTGGCGTCGGCTGGGCTCGGCATCATCACGGGCGTCGTCGCGATCCGGCGTCAAGGCATCTATTTCGCCATGATCACGCTGGCATTGTCGCAGCTGATATATTTCATCTATCTGCAAGCGCCGTTCACGCATGGCGAGGACGGTATCCAGGGTATTCCGCAAGGCCATCTGCTTGGGATATTCGATCTCTCGAAACCGACGGTGCTTTACTACGTCATCGTCGCGGGCTTTCTGTTCGGCTTTCTCGTCATCTTCCGTGCGATCAACTCGCCGTTCGGCGAGGTGCTGAAATCGATCCGTGAGAACGAGCAGCGCGCGATTTCGCTGGGCTACAAGACCGACCAATACAAGTTGCTTGCCTTCATCCTGTCGGGAACGCTGGCGGGATTTGCCGGCTCGCTGAAAGTGTTCGTGGTGCAGAACGCCTCGCTGTCCGACGTTGAGGTCGGAATGTCCGGGCTGATCGTTCTGATGACGCTGGTAGGCGGGCTCGGCACGGTATTTGGCCCGGTGATCGGAGCGTTTATCATCGTCGCTACACAGCAATATCTGGCCGGGTTCGGCTCATGGGTAACGGTGATCCAGGGCTCTATCTTCGTGGCCTGCGTGCTGACCTTCCGACGTGGCATTGTAGGCGAAGTGGCTCATTTGTTCCGGCGTTCGCTTTAAGGAGCGGTGGGTTCGTACCGGCTATCCCGGCCATAAAGCCGTGGAGAGGTCAGATTCCGCAGGCTGGCCGTATGCGGCGCCATCCGAATTGGTCTATGACAAGATTGTGACAGGCCGTTCAGGCAGGTCTTTGTGAGATTTTGGACATAGCCATGCTGCGTTGGTTTCGCGCTTTCCTCCCAAAGGAAGAGCGGTTTTTTGAACTTTTTGCCAGGCATTCCCAGACGGTGCAGCAGGGCGCGCTCGCGTTGCAGGGCATGCTGCAGGGTGGTGAGGAAACGCCGGTTTTCTGTCAGCGCGTCAATCAGTTCGAAAACGATGCCGACAACATCACGCGCGAGGTGCTCACCGCGGTGCGGCGCACGTTTATCACGCCGTTCGATCGCGGCGACATCAAGAACCTGATCACCGCGATGGATGACGCCATCGATCAGATGCAGCAAACCGCAAAGGCCGTGATGTTGTTCGAGGTTCGAACCTTCGAGCCTCCCATGCGCGAGATGGGAACGCTTCTGGTCGATTGCGCGAACCTTGTCAGCCGCGCGTTGCCGTTGCTGCAATCGATCGGCAGCAACGTGTCATTGCTGACGACGATTACCGAAGAGTTGACCAAGCTCGAGGGGCGCGTCGACGACCTCCAGGATATCGGGCTGAAGGAGTTGTTCCTCAAGCACCGTAACGCCAATGCGATGGACTTCATTGTCGGCGCGGAAATTTACGATCATCTGGAAAAAGTCGCCGATCGTTTCGACGACGTGGCCAATGAGATCAACAGCATCGTGATCGAGCAGGTATAAGAAGTGGATGCCGCGCTTGGTGTTCCTGTTTTGGTCGGATTGATCGCGGTCGCGTTGCTGTTTGACTTTCTCAACGGACTGCACGACGCCGCCAATTCGATTGCGACGATCGTATCGACCCGGGTGCTGCGGCCGCAATATGCCGTGTTTTGGGCGGCTTTTTTTAATTTCGTGGCCTTTGCGGTGTTCGGACTCAACGTGGCCCAGACCATCGGCACCGGAATCATCGATCCCACCGTCATTGACGTGGCCGTTATCTTTGCTGCCCTCGTCGGAGCCATCGCCTGGAACCTGATCACCTGGGCCTTGGGTATTCCGTCTTCAAGTTCGCATGCGTTGATCGGCGGGCTGGTCGGCGGCGGTATGGCAAAGGCGGGATTTTCGGCCGCGGTCTGGAGCGGGCTTTCTAAAACGCTGCTGGCTATCGTCTTGTCGCCGTTGATCGGGTTCTTGCTCGCGCTTGCGTTGGTCGCGATCGTATCATGGACGGCGGTTCGCTCGACACCGTTTGCGGTCGACCGCGCCTTCCGGATTCTGCAGTTTGCCTCGGCCTCACTCTATTCGCTCGGCCACGGCGGCAATGATGCCCAGAAGACCATGGGCATCATTGCCGTGCTGTTGTTCTCGCAAGGAAAGCTCGGATCCGAATTTTACGTGCCGTTCTGGGTGGTGCTGGGGTGCCAGGCCGCGATGGCCATGGGTACGCTGATGGGCGGCTGGCGCATTGTCCGCACCATGGGTCTGAGAATCACGAAATTGACGCCGATGCAGGGATTTTGCGCCGAAACCGGTGGCGCCGTTACGCTGTTCCTTGCGACCTTTCTCGGGGTTCCGGTATCGACAACCCATACCATTACGGGCGCCATCGTCGGCGTCGGTGCCGCGCGGCGGGTCTCAGCAGTGCGGTGGAATGTGGCCAGCTCGATCGTCTATGCTTGGGTGATTACCATCCCGGCCGCTGCCGGTGTCGCGGCTGTGGCCTACTGGCTGGTCAAATGGATACGTTAACCGGATAGCTTCAATTGGAGCCGGTCATCCCTACATAGGGGCATCCACGGACCCTCCTTGATCCGGCCCGGTTTCCCTGCCAAACGCTTTGCCCTATGTCCGACGTTGTCCTCAGCGCTGATTCCTCCTCCCCGTCGCCACTCGCGAACGAAGTGGCGCGCCGGCGCACCTTTGCGATCATTTCCCACCCCGACGCCGGCAAGACCACGCTGACCGAGAAGCTTCTTTTGTTCGGCGGCGCGATCAATCTGGCAGGACAGGTCAAGGCCAAGGGCGAACGGCGCAATACCCGTTCCGACTGGATGAAGATCGAGCGTGAGCGCGGGATTTCCGTGGTCACCTCGGTGATGACCTTCGAATTCGATGGTCTCGTTTTCAACCTTCTGGATACGCCGGGCCACGAGGATTTTTCCGAAGATACCTATCGCACGCTGACGGCGGTCGATTCGGCCGTCATGGTGATCGACGCCGCCAAGGGCATTGAGGCGCGCACACGCAAGCTGTTTGAGGTGTGCCGTCTTCGGGATATTCCCATCATCACCTTCATCAACAAGATGGACCGCGAGAGCCGCGACACGTTCGAACTTCTGGACGAGATCGAGAAGACGCTGGCGCTCGACACCACACCGATGACCTGGCCGGTCGGCCGCGGTCGCGATTTCCTGGGGACCTACGATATCGCCACCGGCGGCGTGCGTCTTCTTGAGGGCGGTGGCGCCAAGACCGGCGCGGCCCAGCAAATCGATATCGCCGAACTGGCTGGCCGCAATGCCAATCTCGACGTCACCGAGGTCAAGGAAGAACTTGCTCTCGTCTCGGAAGCCTGCAAGCCGTTCGAGCTTGAAGCGTTTCGCGAGGGCCATTTGACGCCGGTCTATTTCGGCAGCGCGCTGCGCAATTTCGGCGTTGGCGATCTCCTGGACGGCCTCGGCCGCTTTGCACCGCCGCCGCGCGCCCAAGACTGCAACTTGCGCAGGGTCGAGGCGGCCGAGCCGCGCATGAGCGCTTTTGTCTTCAAGATCCAGGCGAATATGGATCCCAATCACCGTGACCGTATCGCGTTCGCGCGGTTGTGCTCGGGCAAGTTGACCCGAGGCATGAAGGCGAAGCTGGTGCGGACGGGCAAGACGATGCCGCTGTCGAGCCCGCAATTCTTCTTTGCCCAGGATCGTTCGGTCGCGGACGAGGCCTTTGCCGGCGACGTCGTCGGCATTCCCAATCACGGCTCCTTGCGGATCGGCGACACGCTGACCGAAGGCGAGGACATCACCTTCGTCGGCGTGCCGAGCTTTGCGCCGGAAATCGTCCGCCGCGTCAGGCTCACCGACGCGATGAAGGCGAAGAAGCTCAAGGAAGCATTGCAGCAGATGTCGGAGGAGGGCGTCGTTCAGGTATTTCGTCCGCGCGATGGCGCGCCGGCTTTGGTCGGCGTGGTCGGTCCGCTGCAGCTCGACGTGCTCAAGGCGCGGCTCGAGGCGGAATACGCGTTGCCGGTTGAATTCGAAGTTTCCGAATTCCAGCTGGCGCGATGGATTTCCTCCGAGGACCGCAAGAAGCTCGACACTTTTGTTGCGGCCAATGGCTCCGGCGTTGCCGACGATGTGGATGGCGATCCGGTATTCCTCGCCAAGAACGAGTTCTACCTCGGCTACACCAAAGAGCGGGCCGAGGGCATCGTCTTCTCCAGCGTCAAGGACGTGAAGAAAAAAGCCTGACCGGCGGGCGCCACGCGCGAGGATGTGAACGGGAAGGGGACAACAACCCGGATATTTCCATCCATTTTCGCATTATAGTGGATTGCGTGTGTCGCTTCCCAGGACCCTTGCATGCTCGGTCGCATCGCTATCGGTTTCGTTATCTTCGCAGGGTTGGTCGTTGCGAATCCGGCCGACGCCAGACGGCACCACCAGATCTTTGTTGCTCCCTTCTTCCATGAGCCTTGCAGCGTTCTGTCCCACCACCCGTGCACGCCTTCCTTTTGCAGCGTGCTCAGTCATGGTCCCTGCGTTCCTGAGATCTACTATCCGTACGGCGAAAACCTCCAACTGACGGTCGAGACCAAGCCGTCGGAGCAAGACGCACCGAAATATCAAAAGCCCGACCACGACCTCGACAATATCGGCGACCTCTTCGCGGCGCTTCGCTCATGCTGGACGCCTCCACCGGCGGAATCGGCGAAGGAGGGCATGCAGATGACCGTGCGTTTCAGCTTCAAGCGGTCGGGGGATCTGATCGGCCCCCCGCGCATGACGTTTGCCACCGAAGGTGCGCCGAGCGAGATTCGCGACACTTATCTCAAGGCGATCAACGATTCCATCACCGCCTGCGTGCCGCTCAAATTCACAGGCTCCCTCGGCGGAGCCCTGGCCGGTCGGCCAATCGCCATCCGCTACGTCGATAACCGCGATATCAATGAGCAAAAGGCGACGCCGTAATCCACCAACCATCTCGGCCGATGGCGCGAGCCTGCGCGCTATCCTGCATTGCCGTACAGCCTGTGAACGTGTACGCGGGTAGCCGCCAAAGGGCTTGCGGAGGGGACATGGTGGGACTGGCAGTGATGATCCTGGGCCTCGCCCTGTTTCTCGGCGTCCATACCTTGCCGGCCCAACGCGAACTCCGTGGGCGCGCCATCGCCGCCATGGGCGAGGGCGGTTACAAGGCTGTTTACGGGCTTGTTTCGGTGCTCGGGATCGTGCTGATCGCCTGGGGCTTTGCGCATTACCGCGCGGCGGGAATGATTGACGTCTGGGAGAGTTTGGTTCCTGCGAAAGCCCTCGTTGTTCTCAAGCACATCACGGTCGCCTTGATGCTGCCTGCAGTCATATTGGTGACAGCCGCTTTCCTGCGCGGGCGTATCTACATGGCGCTCAAGCACCCGATGCTGGCCGGAGTCAAATTGTGGGCGGCCGCGCATTTATTGGCCAACGGCGATCTCGGCTCGATCATCCTGTTCGGCTCATTTCTGGGCTGGGCGGTGTTCGACCGCATATCGCTCAAACACCGCTCCGATTCCGGCGCACCGGCGATACCCGTCGGCGGCTGGGGCAACGATATGATTGCCGTTGGGGTCGGGATCGTTGCCTATCTGGCGCTGGCTTTCGCGTTCCATCCCGTCGTCATCGGCGTTCCCGTTGTAGGAGTTTGAGACATGTCAGTTCAGGCTGCGATCAAGCGCAAAACCGCACCCGATATTCGCGCGCGCAAGAATGGCGAGCCGATCGTGATGTTGACCTCCTATCACGCCCATACGGCGGCGCTCGTCGACCGTTATTGCGACGTCATCCTGGTCGGCGACTCCCTTGGCAACGTCATGCACGGCTTTGAAACCACCGTGCCGGTGACGCTCGACATGATGATCCTTCAGGGCCACGCGGTGATGCGCGGCTCGCAGCACGCATTGGTCGTCGTCGACATGCCCTTCGGCTCCTACGAGGCCTCGAAAGAACAGGCCTTTCATTCGGCAGTGAGAATCCTGAAGGAGACCCATTGCGGCGCGATCAAACTCGAGGGTGGCGCAAGGATGGCGGAGACGATCGCGTTTCTGGTTGAGCGCGGCATACCCGTGATGGGCCATATCGGCCTGATGCCGCAATCGATCAATACGCTCGGTTCGTTCCGTGCCCAGGGGCGTGAGGAGGGAAGCTGGGCGCCGATCGAAAGCGACGCGGTTGCGGTCGCGCAAGCCGGTGCATTCTCGGTGGTGGTGGAAGCGGTCGCCGAACCCCTGGCGCGCAAGATCACGGAGACGATCGACATTCCGACAATTGGCATCGGTGCGAGTGCTGCCTGTGACGGCCAGGTTCTGGTGCTGGAGGACATGCTGGGATTATCGCCGCGGGCGCCAAAATTTGTCCGTCGCTATGGCAACCTCGGCCCCATGATCGAGGCCGCAATCCAGGGCTATGCGGCCGATGTTCGCTCGCGTGCCTTTCCTGGGCCCGAGCATGTTTACGGCATGAAGGCGAAGGCGTAAGCACGCGCGACGAGCGGGTCGACGGGACCCTTGGAAAGTCTTGGCGTTAACACTTCGGCTGGGCCAGCTTTGCCTTGCCACCGCCATATCGCTAGGGTAACGCGGCCGCCAATCGAGGGACAGATTCATGGCGCCGGTGGGTTCCGGACACGGCTGGCCGGGGATGGGGTATCTTTAAGTGTCTGAATTATTTGACGAAGTTGATGAGGAGGTCCGGCGAGAGCAGCTCAAAAAGCTGTGGGACCGATATTCGATCTATATCATCGCCGGCGCGCTCCTGATCATTGCCGCCGTCGGCGGCTGGCGCGGCTATCAATATCTGGAAGCCCAGAAGGCGGCTGAGGCTGGCGCGGCGTTTGACGCTGCAATCGAGCTTTCCGAGCAGAACAAGCACGCCGAAGCTGAAGCGGCCTTTGATAAGCTTGCTGCTAGGGCGCCGTCGGGATACCGCGTGCTGGCGCGGTTGCGCGCCGCGGCTGAGGTCGCAACCCGTGATCCGAAGGCTGGTGCCAAACTGTACGACGAGATCGCGGCTGACCGCAGTGTCGGCACCGAGCAGCAGGATCTGGCGCGGATCCGCGCCGCAGGGCTGCTGCTGGACTCAGATAGCTATCCGGACATGCTGCAACGGCTCGAGGCTGCCGCCAAGCCCGAGGCAGCCTTTCACCATACCGCGCGCGAGTTCCTGGCCTTGTCGGCCTGGCGCGCCAACGACACCACCGCGGCGCGGCAATGGCTCGACTTGATCGCTAATGACGGTGAGACACCCGCGGCGATGCGCTCGCGGGCCGAGGCACTCCAGGCGCTGCTTCCACCGGCCGCCAAGAGCTGACGACAGGAAAGCGTATTGAACGAGAAATCGACCATGCGTCGTCTGCAACGTCTGATCGCCGCTTCCGTGCTCATCGCGCTGTCGGGCGCGATTGCCGGCTGCTCGAGCAACATGAGCAGCTTTGATCCGATGGATTGGCTGGACTGGATCGACACCAAGAAAAAGGTGCAGGGCGATCGCAAGCCGGTATTTCCGGAAGGCGTGCCGGGCCTCGAACAGGGTGTCCCGAAATCCTTGTACAAGGGGGCTCAGGAAACCGATCAGAACGTGCAGGAAGTCGCTGCTGTCCCGCCGCCGCCTGCCGAGACCAAGCCGAAGAAGAACGCCAAGAAGAAGCCCGCAGCAGCGACGGCCAGCACGGATCCTGCAGCCGCGCCGGAAGAAGATGCCACCGCGGCGGCACCGCCAGCTCCCAAAAAGAAAATCGTCCGCCAGCGCACCACCGCGCCGCCGCCCGATCAGCCGGCCGACGGACAGCAATCAGGTGCGCCGCCGGCACAACAATCGGCAGCGCCATTCCCGGCGCCGGTGCCAGGCGGCACAGTTACGCGCTAAACGCCTATTTCATTGCTTACAGTCGGAGCGATCGGCTATTCCGGCACGGCTCCGTCGTGGCGGACTTCTGAATCGCTCCTAATTCAATTTCCTCCCATTCCTGGTCGCTGATGCCCTTTACGATCGCCATTATCGGCCGGCCCAATGTCGGGAAGTCGACGCTGTTCAATCGTCTCGTCGGGCAGAAGCTGGCGCTGGTCGACGACGCGCCGGGCGTTACCCGCGATAGGCGCGAGGGCGAAGCGCGGCTCGGCGACCTCCGTTTCACCGTGATCGACACGGCAGGGCTTGATGAGGGCGCGAAGGGATCGCTCACCGCACGCATGCAGGAGCAGACCGAAACCGCGATCGGCCTCGCGGATGCACTGATGTTCGTCATCGATGCTCGCGCCGGACTGACGCCCAGCGACCGCGCCTTTGCCGACACTGCGCGTCGCGCCGACAAGCCGGTGATCCTGCTGGCCAACAAGAGCGAGGGCAAGCACGGTGAAATAGGCGCTATGGAATCTTATGCCCTCGGCCTTGGCGATCCCGTTCAAATTTCAGCGGAGCATGGCGAAGGCATGGGCGAGCTCTACGACGCGCTGCGCGTCTTGATGCCTGAGCCATCGGAGGAGGGCGACGAGTTCGACGATGACGACATCATCGACTCGGACGAGGATCTGGCCAAACGGCCCATTCGTGTGGCGGTCGTCGGCCGTCCCAACGCCGGTAAGTCGACCCTGATCAATCGGCTGCTTGGCGAGGAGCGGTTATTGACCAGCGCCGAGGCCGGCACCACGCGCGATTCGATCGCTGTGGAAATCACCTGGAATGGCCGCGACTTTCGCGTGTTCGACACCGCGGGGCTGCGACGGCGTTCCCGGATCGAGGAAAAGCTGGAAAAGCTCTCGGTCGCGGACGCCTTGCGGGCGGTGCGCTTTGCCGAAGTCGTCGTGCTGATGATGGATACCCAAAACAAGTTCGAGGAACAGGATCTGCGCATTGCCGATTTGATCGAACGCGAAGGCCGGGCGCTGGTGATCGCGGTCAACAAATGGGATCTGATGGAAGCCAAAGGCGGCGCGATCTCGGCGCTGCGCGCCGAGGCCGATCGCTTGCTGCCGCAAGTCAGGGGCGCACCTTTGGTTACGGTGTCGGGTCTGATGGGCGAGGGCATCGACCACCTGATGAGGGCAATCGAAGAGGCCTATGCGGTGTGGAATCGGCGGGTGGCGACGGCCGCTCTCAATCGCTGGTTCGAACAGGCGGTGGACGCTAACCCGCCACCAGCGGTCTCCGGCCGCCGCTTGAAATTGAATTACATCACCCAGGCCAAAGCGCGTCCGCCGAGCTTCGTGCTGTTCTGCTCGCGCGCCGATGCCGTGCCGCAGTCCTATTTGCGTTACCTCGTCAATTCCCTGCGCGAGTATTTCGAATTGCCGGGCACGCCGGTGCGGATATCGCTGCGCGAGAAGGCTAATCCCTTTGCGCACAAACGAAAACGGCCGTCATGAGCGAAACGAGTGCCGTTGGCGTGCCCCCTGCGCGCGGCGCCGCGGTAGCCTTTATCTTCGTGACGATCCTGCTCGACATGCTCGCGCTTGGCCTGATTATGCCAATCCTGCCAAAGCTCGTCGAAAGCTTTGTCGATAACGACACGGCGCGAGCCGCCCGCATCTTTGGCGTGTTCGGAACCGCCTGGGCGTTGATGCAGTTTATCTTCTCGCCGATCCTCGGCAGCCTCTCCGACCGGTTTGGCCGAAGGCCCTTGGTGCTGCTGTCGAATTTCGGGCTTGGGCTCGATTATGTTTTGATGGCGCTCGCGCCCTCCTTGATCTGGCTGTTTGTCGGCCGGGTGATTTCCGGCATCACCTCGGCCAGCGTTTCAACCGCCTTCGCCTATATCGCGGACGTCACGCCCGCCGAGAAACGAGCTGCGGTGTTCGGCAAGGTGGGCGCGGCGTTCGGCGCGGGGTTTATTCTCGGACCAGCAATCGGCGGTCTACTCGGTGACATCGATCCCAGACTGCCGTTCTGGGCTGCGGCGGGTTTGAGTTTTGCCAACACGGTCTATGGCCTTTTGATCTTGCCGGAATCGCTGCCGCGCGATCGCCGCGCGCCGTTCCGCTGGAGTAGCGCCAACCCGATCGGTGCGCTGCATCTGTTGGGTTCCGACCGGATATTGACCGGCTTGTCGGTGGTGAATTTTTTCACCCAGTTGGCGCATGCGGTGCTGCCCTCGACCTTCGTGCTGTACGCAACCTATCGATATGGTTGGGACTCCAAAACGGTTGGCGTCACCCTCGCCATGGTCGGCATCTGCGCCATGCTGGTGCAGGGGGCAGGCATTGGGCCGATCGTGCGGCTTTTCGGCGAGCGTCTTTCACTGCTGCTGGGACTTGTCTGTGGTTCCGCCGGCTTTCTGATTTTCGCCGTCGCTCCCACGGGCCCGCTGTCCTGGATTGGAATTCCGGTGATGTCGCTGTGGGGCGTTTCAGGCGCAGCGATCCAGTCATTGATGACGAAACAGGTCGCCCCCGATCAGCAAGGCCAGTTACAGGGCGCTACAGCAAGCGTGCAGAGCATCTCCCAATTGCTGGGGCCGTTCCTGTTCACGCTGACCTTCGCCTATTTCATCGGGGCATCGGCGCCGTTACAGCTGCCGGGCGCGCCGTTCTTCCTCGCGTCGGCGCTGGTTGTGATCGCTATCCTGATCGCCGCGCGCACGCTTACGAGTGCGCGCACTCGTTGAGTTCGCGCGTGCGTTTATGCCGGTGCACGAAAATCCAGAACTGCCCGTGTCGGATAATCATAGAACTTGCCCGTCTCGTTCCATGACGGCAGACACATCGGTACGATGAATTCGGCGGCCTGCTCGGCGGTATCCAATGTCATCGGATCCTCGCCGGGGAAGACCGTGGCGCGCATGCGGGTGCGGATCGGACCGGGGCTGAACAGATTGACCCGAAGCGGCGTCGAAGCCGTCTCATTGGCCCACACCCGCGCAAGTGCCTCGAGCGCGGCCTTCGAGGCCGCATAAGGGCCAAGATAGGCCAACGCCATGTTGGCCGCAGCCGACGTGGTGAACACGGCGCGACCGGCATCGGATTTTTTAAGCAGCGGCTCCATGCACCGGATCAGCTGAAAATTCGCCGATACGTTGATCGCGAGCACATCGTTCCACGGCTTCATATCGACATGGCCGAGAGGGGAAGAGGGGCCGGCGACGCCGGCATTGCCGACGAGAATATCGATCTTGCCATGGCGGTCATGCAATGCCGCGCCAAGTCGCGCGATACCGTCAAAGTCCGTCAGGTTGAGCGGCACCAGCGTAGCGCTGCCGCCGTCTTTTCTGATCTCGTCGTCGAGTTCTTCCAGCCCGCCTTGCGTGCGTGCCACCGCCACAATATGCGCACCGGCTTTGGCGAGCGCGCGCGCGGTAGCATAACCGATGCCGCGCGAGGCGCCGGTGACAAGGGCAATTCGGTCGGCGAGGGGGAGTGTCATTCAGAATACTCTATCAACTTCGTCCCGGCACGCGGGGAGCCATACACCGTGAGGGTTATGAGGGGAGAGGAAGCTCGTGTCCAATCTTGTCTGGACAACACACACCCGTGATTATGGGTCCCCTACTCTCGCGGGGACGACCACCGTGAGAACGGCTTAGGCATCGCCCCCGCCGTCACCATAGTTGGTTTGCCCGCTTCTATCCGGGCGGTCGTCCGGAGAGACTTTCATGCCTTGTCGAAAAGCAAAGAAGATGAAGCCGACCAATAACACTCCGCAGAGAATTGCAACGAGCGGCTGCATTTCGCGCCTCGCGTCAGCTTGCCTCCGCCAGCAACGACAATTGCCGCGGCTGCGGCTCGACCTGGTCGTGGTCGGTGAGGTTGGTCGGGTAGACCCCGGTAAAGCAGTGGTCGGAGAATTTCGGATTTGCCGGGTCGCGGCCCGGGTAGCCCATGGCGCGATACATGCCGTCGACCGACAGGAAGGCGAGCGTATCGGCGCCGATCAGTTCGCGCATTTCCTCAAGGTTATGGGTCGCCGCCAGCAAACCGCCGCGGTCCGGCAGATCGATGCCGTAATAGTCCGGATAAAGGATCGGCGGCGAAGCGAGGCGGAAGTGAACCTCGCGGGCGCCGGCGTCGCGCATCATGCGAACGATTTTTTTCGACGTGGTTCCGCGCACCAGCGAGTCATCGATCAAGATGATGCGCTTGCCTTCGATCGCGGCGCGATTGGCCGAATGCTTCATGCGCACGCCAAGTTCGCGCACGCTTTGGGTCGGCTGGATGAAGGTGCGGCCGACATAGTGATTGCGGATGATGCCAAGCTCGAACGGCACGCCGGAGTGCTGGCTGTAGCCGACCGCGGCGGGAACGCCGGAGTCCGGCACCGGCACCACGACATCGACCGGCACGTGGCTCTCGCGCGCGAGCTGGGCGCCAAAAGCCTTGCGCACGTCGTACACCGAGCGTCCGCCGACGATGGAATCCGGCCGCGAGAAATAGATGTATTCGAAAATGCAGGGCCGGGGCGGCTTCGGCGCAAATGGCTTGTGGCTTTGTGCGCCACGCTCGTCGAACACGACGATCTCGCCGGGCTCGACGTCGCGGACATATTTAGCGCCGATGATATCGAGCGCGCAGGTTTCCGACGCCAGGATCGGGCAGCCGTCGAATTCGCCGAGGACCAGCGGCCGGATCCCGAGCGGGTCGCGTGCGCCGATCAGTTTCTTGTTGGTCAACGACACCAGCGAGTAGGCTCCCTCGATCGCCCGGAGAGCCTCGATGAAGCGGTCGATGAAATGGTTGCGCTTGGACTGCGCAACCAGATGCAGGATGACCTCGGTGTCGGTGGTGGACTGCATCATGGCGCCGCCGCGCACCAAGTCGCGGCGTAGCGTCAGCCCGTTGGTGAGATTGCCGTTATGGCCGACCGCAAATCCGCCGGCATTTAGCTCGGCAAACAACGGCTGCACGTTGCGCAGGATGGTTTCGCCGGTGGTGGAATAGCGCACGTGGCCGATGGCTGCATTGCCGGGCAGGCGCTCGATCACTTCGCGCCGGGAAAATGTGTCGCCGACCAAGCCAAGGCGACGCTCGGAATGGAACCGGGCTCCGTCGAACGAGACGATGCCGGCGGCTTCCTGACCGCGATGCTGAAGCGCGTGTAACCCGAGGGCGGTGATGGCGGCGGCTTCCGGGTGCCCAAAAATACCGAACACGCCGCACTCCTCACGCAGCGTGTCGCCTTCCAGGTCGGTATCTTCCAGATAGAGCGGGCCGGAATCCGGCTCTTGAGCTTTGGCGTCGTCGGAAGGGCTTTGTTGACTATCCATCGCGCCTCTCTTTTGACCGGCTATCTATCACTTGGCCGCGGGCTTCTCGATCAGCTTTTTAAGGCTATCACGGGCAGGCTTACTGTAACCTTCATTACCAGCCGCCGGGGAACCGCTATCGGGATCATCGTCCGTATTGGCGGCCTTCTTGCTGATCTTCTTGAAGATCGATTCTGCCAAATCCTCCGGCAAGGCCGCCATCAGACCATGCCCGGTATTCTCCAGCACGACCAGCGATTTTGCCTGCGTAAGCCATTCACCGCGCTGCTTTTCTTGCACGAAGAACTCATAAAATATGAGGCAAATCGAGGCAATCAAGAGCCCGCGGGCGATCCCGAACAGAAATCCCAGTGTTCGGTCGAGGGCGCCAATCTTTGAATCCAGCACCATATCCGAAAGACGGGTAGTGATCATGGACACGACAATCAGCGTAATCGTGAAGACGCCCAAAGCAACGGCAAGCTTTGCCGCGATGTCGTTCTTCAGGAAGTCCTGGGCCCAAGGCACCATCCTGGAATTGGCGGCCAGCACGGCCGCGAGCGCGGCGGTGATCCAGGCGGCAATCGACAGGATTTCCCGCATAAGGCCACGCACCATCGCGAGCAGCCCTGAAATCAGCAAAATTGCGAGAACCATCGCGTCAACGGGCGTCGGCATCAGTAATCTTGTTCCGCTTACTACATCTTGCGAAAACCGACGAATCGACCGACCCGTTGGTCATTGACCGGATAGCTATAGCTAGCGCCCGAATTGGCGTCACGCCGTATAACCAGAGTTCTCCAAGTAATCTTGGACGCAATCACCGTCCAAATCGCGCCTTGGATCGAGGCAGCCTTGCGCGGGCGATATATAGCGGCGGGGGCGGGGAACGTCACCTGCGCCTAGCCTTCCTGACGCCGGAATCTCGCAGGTGTGGCATTTTTTTCCGCAGGTGAATTATCCCTGTTGGCTTTGAGGGTTCCGCGCGCGGCGATTTCCGCCACCAGGCTGGTTAACCCTCCCACGGGGTTCAGCAAGAGGCCTGAATCGCCACCGGCCTCGCCACGGGCCGATTCGGGTAGCACCGCACGGCCAAAGCCGAGCTTGGCGGCCTCTTTCAGCCGTGCCGAAGTCTGCGCCACCGGCCGAATCGCGCCCGAGAGCGAAATCTCCCCGAAATAGACTGCATCCGCAGGCAACGTGGCGTTGACGAGTGACGACACGAGGGCTGCCGCGGCGGCAAGGTCCGCGGCCGGTTCCTGGATGCGCAAGCCGCCGGCGACATTGAGATAGACGTCATGGCCGGACAATTTGACCCCGCAATGGGCCTCCAATACTGCCAGCACCATCGAAAGCCGGCTGGGGTCCCAACCGACCACGGCACGGCGCGGTGTGCCGAGCGAGGTCGGCGCCACCAAAGCCTGCAACTCCACCAGCACCGGGCGGGTGCCTTCAATGCCGGCGAATACGGCCGTCCCCGGGCTGCCGAGATCGCGCTCGGACAGGAACAGTTCGGAGGGGTTGGAGACTTCGCGAAGCCCGAGGCCCGTCATCTCGAACACGCCGATTTCATCGGTCGGACCGAAGCGGTTCTTTACCGCCCTTAAGATGCGGAACTGCTGCGAGCCTTCTCCCTCGAACGACAGCACGGCATCCACCATGTGCTCGACCACGCGAGGTCCGGCGATCTGGCCGTCTTTGGTGACGTGGCCAACCAGAATGATCGCAGCACCTGACTTCTTGGCAAAGCGAATGAGCGCCTGCGCCGAGGCGCGCACCTGCGTCACCGTGCCTGGCGCGGATTCCACCGTATCGGTCCACATGGTCTGAATCGAATCGATCACGATCAGGCGCGGGGTTGCGCCTTCGGACAGGGTTGAGACGATATCTTCAACTGAAGTCTCCGCGGCCAGTTGCACCGGCGCGTCCGCCAGTCCCAGGCGTTCGGCGCGCAGCCGTACCTGCGCGACGGCTTCTTCGCCGGAGATATAGACGGCGCGATGGCCGGCGCGGGCCAACAGGCTCGTCGCCTGCGTCAAAAGCGTCGATTTGCCGATGCCGGGATCACCGCCGACCAGAAGCACCGAGCCGCGCACAAAGCCGCCGCCGGTGACGCGGTCGAACTCAGCCATGCCGGACGGAAGGCGGGGGGCGTCCTGGCTTTTGCCGGTCAGGCTCTCCAGCGCAAACGTCCGGCCCTTGCGCTTGGAGCGGATCGAGGCCGGCATCGTGGTCGCGCCGGTGACGTCCTCCTCAGCCAGCGTGTTCCACTCGCTGCAGGAATCGCACTTGCCCTGCCAGCGGTTATAGGCTGCGCCGCAGTTCTGACAGACGAAGGAAAGAGTGTTTTTGGCCATGCAGAATTGGACAACAGATTCGGGCGCTAAGTCTCAACCCATAGCATGGATTGCGGCCGAGACGTCCAAGCCTGAAAGCGGCGAGGTCTTACGAAAATGCGGTCCAAAGCATGGAAAGGCCCGCCACGACCATAATGCCGTCCATCAGCAGGCGGAAGGCGTCGGGCTTCAGGTGCAGCACAAAGCGTTTGGCAATGAAAGCGCCGAACATCAGTGACGAGCCTGCGATCAAGCCTTGCAGCGCGACCTCCGGCGTCAGCGCGCCAAAGCGCTGGAAGGTGACGGATTTGCTCACATACATTCCCAGCGAACTCGCCGCTTCGGTGGCGAGGAAGGCACCCTTGGTCAGGCCATAGAATAGAAACAGCGGCACGCTCAAGGGTCCGGTCGAAACCACGATGCCCGTCAGGTAACCGATCGCGGCCCCGCCGATGGCGAGGTGCCAGAGCGACAATTTGAGTTGGTGGCGGCCGAGCCAGTGCCGCATCGGGACCATCGCGATCAGGAACAGCCCAATGGAAATATCGACAATGTGCGAGGGCAATACCAGCAAGGTGCGTGCCCCGAGCGCGGCCGCCGGGATGGCCGGAACGGAATAGGCGGCGCAGGCGCGCCAGTCGATGTCGCGATACCACGCGAGGATGCGCGAAAGATTGGACATCACGGCGGCGACCGCCATGATCGGAACGGCCTGTTTGGGGCCGTACTCGTAGATCAGGACAGGCATCAGCATGATCGAGGATCCGGTGCCGACGATGCCGGAAATGGTTCCAGCGATCAGCCCGACCGCAAGGACGAAGAAAAAACTCAAGCGGTACTTCTCCTGCCGAATCGGTTGCAATCGCCTCCATTCGGAAGCGACGCCTGTTCACGCTGCGTTATGGCATGCGCGGTTGGCCGGATATAGACGGCCGCGGGGCGAGCGGCTAGCTTGTGTGTCAAGCGTTGGGCGGTTGAAAACGCCCAGGCACCAGGGAGGGCTGTTGATGAACAAGTCCGCCGATCGCATCGCAGGCAAACGCGAGGCAGGAAAGCAGGTTTTGGAAGCCGTGGCCGGTAACGGCTTGATCGATCGTCGCGCGCTGTTGGGGCGGGGCGTGCTGCTGGCGGGCGCCATGGGAACAGGCATAGCGCCATCCGCCGCCGGCGCAGAGCCGCTCGCCGACGGCCCATGGAGCCTTGAAATCGGCGAGGCGACGCCGCCTTACCAACTGCGCTCGAAGTTCGAGGCCAAGGTCGTGCGCACGTTGAGCAATCCCGACAACGAGCCGCGCAATTCTCATGCGCGCACGCCGCACCATCTGCTTGAGGGAACCACCACCCCGAACGGATTGCATTTCACCATCAATCACGGTGGCATCCCGGCCATTGACCCCGAACAGCACCGCCTCGTGATCCATGGGCTGGTGAAGCAACCGCTGGAGTTCTCACTCGAGACGTTGTCGCGCTATCCGCAAGTATCGCGCGTCACGTTCCTCGAATGCGGCGGCAACAGCGCGCCGATGTTTTCCCCCGAGCCGATGCAGGAGACCGTGCAAGCCTTGCATGGGCTTGTCTCCTGTGCCGAGTGGACCGGCGTCAAGCTTTCCACGCTGTTGGAAGAAACCGGGATCGATCCCAAGGCGAAATGGCTGGTCGCTGAAGGTGCGGATTCGCCGCATCTAAGCCGCAGCGTGCCGGTGAAGAAGGCACTGGATGACGCCATGATCGCGCTCTACCAGAACGGCGAGCGCTTGATGCCCGGAAACGGCTATCCGATGCGCCTGCTGTTGCCCGGCTACGAGGGCAACATGAACGTCAAGTTCCTGCGCCGCATCAAGCTCATCGAACAGCCCGCGATGACCATGTATGAATCGCGGACCTATTCGCAGATCTTGCCCGATGGCAAAGCCTACCGCTTTTACTTCCTGCAAGAGGTCAAGTCCTTCATCACCAGCCCATCCCACGGCATGGCGTTGAAGGGGCCGGGTCTCTACGAAATTTCCGGCGTCGCCTATTCCGGTGCGGGACGGATCGAGAAGGTGATGGTTTCGGCCGATGGCGGGAAGAGCTGGGGCCTGGCCGCGCTTCAGGAACCGGTCTTGAGCAAAGCCTTTACCCGCTTTCGCATGCCTTGGCGCTGGGATGGGGGACCTGCGACACTACAGAGCCGGGCATGGGACGAAGCGGGCAATGTACAGCCCACCCGCGCCGAATTTGTCGCCGTGCGCGGTGAACTGACCAAGCCGCCGCCCGTGCTGGCGTTTCCCAATCAGCACTACAATTCAATTACGAGCTGGGGCGTTGGAACGAGCGGCGAGGTCAAGCATGTTTACGCCTAGGCCCGTTCTCGTCGCCGTAGCATTGCTGCTTGCGACAACAGCAACCGTGTCTCTGGCCGAGACGCCACATCTGGGCAAGCCGCTCGACGAAGCCGCGATCGCCAATTGGGACATCAGCATCCTGCCCGACGGAACCGGATTACCGAAAGGCAGCGGCAATTCCGCGCAAGGGTCTGCTATTTTTGCCGAGAAATGTTCGGCCTGCCACGGCGACAACGCCAGAGGTGGCGCCGCGGCAGCATTGGTGGACGACCGCAAGCTTGCCGGCATCTCCGCTTCGCAGAAAACGATCAAGAACTTCTGGCCCTACGCGACGACGATCTTCGACTTTATCCGGCGGGCGATGCCGTTTACTGCGCCGCGTTCGCTGAGCGACGATGAAGTCTACGCGCTCACGGCCTATATTCTTGCCGAGAACAAGCTGATCGATGCCAACGCTACCATGAACGCGGAAACCCTGCCGAAGGTGAAAATGCCAAATCGCGACAATTTCATCATCCGCTTCCCGGATCGGATCTAGCGGGCGATTGGCGTCACGCCGCCATCGCAACGTTGCGAAAGGCTTTCACGAGCGGCAGTTCCAGCTTGCCGCCCATGTCGCACAAAACCTTGTAAGCGTCCTGCCGTGACATCGGCTGCCGGTACGGACGTGCTTCGATCAGCGCTGCGAAAATATCCGAAATCGTGAGCAGTCTCACCAGATCGGAAATCTGTCCGGCCGGGAGATGATCGGGATAGCCCGATCCGTCGAGATATTCGTGATGGTGCCGTACCCCATCAAGGATCTCCGGGTTGATGCCGGGAATATCCTTCAGCAATTCATATCCGATCGCCGGATGGCGCTTCATGATTTCGTCTTCGTCCGGATCGAGGCGCTCGGGCTTGTCGAGAATGGCCAATGGAATGCGGGCCTTGCCGATATCGTGCAGCGTGGCCGCAATGCCCAGCCGCTTGACGTCGATATCGACAAAGCCTGCTTCCAGCGCAAACCCGACCGCGATGCCCGTCACCAGCAGACAATGCTGGAAGGTTCCCTGATGATAGCGGCGAACGTCATCAAGCCAGGCACTCAGGCCGTTACGTTCGATGCTGTTGATCACGTGCGCGGTAGTGCCCTCTGCTTCCGCAAGATTGATCGTTCTGTCTTGTTTGGCCGCGGAAAACATCGAGGCAAAGGCATTCGCGCAGTCTGCCGTCTGGGACAAAACGACGCCGGGCCGGCGGGCTGCGGCTTTCATCGTCTCTTCGATCTGCGCAAGCTTCGGGACGATCTCGTGGGAGCAGCGCACGACCGAGGTCGCGCCAAGTGCAAAGGCTTGCGCGACCATGTGATGGAGGTGCTGCTGGACGACAAAGAGCTTTTCGGTAACCGCTTGAAACTCGCTCAGGCTCTGTTTGATTTGTTCGACGCGGACCATTTCACGCAGGTCAGCGTCCACCATGAGCACGCCGCCCGTGCCGCTGGCAGCCTGATCCCCCAGCAATCGCGGAATCACATGGTGGTGCGGTTCCAGCATCGCGCGAATGGCTGGTATCTTACCCGGTTCGTCGGTGAGATAACAAACGAGCATGTGTTTTGATCAAGATAAGCGAGGTTTGTCCGGTTCAAATATGAATGCGGCATTGCAACAAACGGGCAACCTTAGGCCGGCATCATTAAGCAAAGGCTAAACAAGTTATGCCGGCGGTTCCGCGATCGCCTGATGGTTAGCTGAGGGTAACCCAGGCCGGCGCGTGGTCGCTGGCGCCTTCCTCGCCGCGTACCAGACGGTCGACGCCGGCCTCTCTCAGCCGCGGCGCGAGTACAGGGCTGATCAGCAGATGGTCGAGCCGCAAGCCGGCGTCACGCGGCCAGCGGTTGCGCTTGTAGTCCCAGAACGTGAACATCGGCCTTGAGGGGTGAAGGGTTCGGATCGCGTCCGTCCAGCCTTGCTTGATCAACGCCTGGAACGCCGCGCGGCTCTTCGGCTGGATCAGTGCATCCTTGTCCCATGATCTGGTCGGATAGATATCGACCGTGGTCGGCGCGACATTGTAATCGCCAGCCAGAACGACCGGGATGTCCTGCTTGATGAATTTGGCGGCGTGTGTCCGCAGTCTCTTGAACCAGTCGAGCTTGTAATCGAATTTCGGTCCCGGCTGCGGATTGCCGTTCGGCAAATAGAGGCTTGTCACGATGACGCCCTTGACGGCGGCTTCGATGTAGCGCGCCTCGGTATCGCTCGCATCGCCGGGCAGGGCGGTGCGGATCAACACCGGATCAGCGTTTCGCGCCAGGATCGCCACGCCGTTCCAGGTTTTTTGTCCGCGCCACACCGCGCCATAGCCGGCCTTCTCGACGGCCGCATACGGAAAGTCGCTGTCGGTCGACTTTAATTCCTGCAACGCGACGATGTCGGGTTTGGCCCGCTTGAGCCACGTCAGGAGATTGGGCAGCCGCCGGTTGATATTGTTGATGTTGAACGTGGCGACTTTCATCAGCGGGTCAGCTACGGTCGATCAATCATCAGAGGAGGCTCCATGTCCATCAGGCTTTCTATTGCTTTTGCCGCAATTGCCACCGGCCTCTCAACCGGAGCCTTCGCGCAGAATCTGACCTCCCAGCAGCGGACCGCATGCAAGCCCGATTATGAAAAATATTGTTCGGGGGTCATGCCCGGCGGCGGTCGTATCATTGCCTGTCTCAATAAACAGCGCGACGCGCTCAGTGATGCCTGCAGAAAGATTCTCGACGCGCAGACGAAATAGCCGCAGGCGGGAGGGCACGACTAACCTTCAACGGCTTCGTCCTTGTAGACGCGGGCGTAACGCGCGCCCAGGCTTGTGAGGACTTCGTAGCCGATGGTGCCGAAATGATGGCCCAGTTCGTCAACCGTGATGCCTTCGCCAATCAGCGTCACCAGGTGGCCGCGGCGCACGGCATTCTTTTCCAGATCGCTGACGTCAACGGCCATCAGGTCCATCGAGATGCGCCCCGCCACCGGGCAGCGCTTGCCGGCGACCATGACCTCGGCGCCGCGCGTGCCGTCATTGCTGCTGCCGGCACGGAAATAGCCGTCGGCATACCCGGTTGAAACGATGGCAAGCCGGGTCGGACGGCGAGCGGTCCAGTTTCCGCCATATCCGACGCTTTCGCCGCGTTCGACATCGCGGATCTGCATCACACGGGCCTTCAGCTCGACGACCGGCAGCATCGGATTGTCGGCCTCCGGCGTCGGATTGACGCCGTAGAGGGCAGCACCCGGCCGCACCATGTCGAACTGAAAGGCGCTCCCCAGGAATATGCCAGACGAGTTTGAGAGCGAAGCGGGCACGCCGGAAAATTCGCTCGCAATCGCGCGGAAGGCGGCCAGTTGCCGGGCGTTCATGGGATGGTTGAGGTTTTCGGCACAGGCGAGGTGGCTCATCACGAGCGATACGCCGTGATCGCCAGCGTTGATCCTCGGGATGAGGCCTTGCGCCTCCGCAATGGTCAGGCCGAGCCGATGCATGCCGGTGTCGATGTGGATGGCCGCCCCACCTGCCCAGCCGGTGCGCCGGCAAAAGACGTCCCATTCGGCGAGTTCGTTGAGGTCTCCGATCACGGGCCTTGCGTCAATTTTGGCATAGGCCTCGCCGGTGTTCTGCATAAAACCATTGAGGACGTAAATGAGAGCCGAAGGCACGGCGGCCCGTGCCGCGGCCGCTTCCTCTGACGTCGCAACGAAGAAGGTCTTGCAGCCGGCCTTGGCGAGTGCTTGTGCGACCGGCGCGAGGCCGCAGCCATAGGCGTTGGCCTTGATCACGGCCGAGCATTCGGCCGGCACCGCTGATTTCTCGAGCTTGCGCCAATTGGCGACCAACGCATCAAGATCAACGGTTAGAACGCCACTGGCGCCAGCCAGCGCCGCCGCTTTGTTGGCTTCCGGCGAGAGAACAGAATCGGCCGGCAGCGACTTTGGATCGGGGGTGATGTTCATCCCTTATTTTACGCGCGCGCTCGCGGCCGTTCAACCGAAGACGGAACCTTTAATACATTCGCGTCGGTAAATTATCCTCATCCGCAGCGTCGCCGAACCGTGTGAACTGTCCTTCGAAACTCAGCTTGACGGTACCTGTTGGTCCATGGCGCTGCTTGGCAATGATTACCTCGGCCTTGCCGTGCACGAGCGACATGTCGAGTATCCACTTTTCATATTCCGGCGTACCGACTTTGGGTTCCTTGCTTTGCAGATAATATTCTTCACGATAAACAAACATCACGACGTCGGCGTCCTGTTCGATCGAACCGGATTCGCGCAAATCCGACAATTGCGGATGCTTGTCGTCGCGGCTTTCGACCTGGCGCGACAATTGCGACAGCGCAATCACGGGGACGTTGAGCTCCTTGGCGAGCGCTTTCAGGCTGGTCGTGATCTCGGTGACTTCCTGCACACGGTTGTCGGAGCGCTTGCTTGAGCCTTGCAAGAGCTGAATGTAGTCGACCACAATCACGTCAAGACCGCGCTGCCGCTTCAGCCGCCGCGCGCGCGCCGTGAGCTGGGAGATCGACAGTCCGCCGGTTTCGTCGACATAAAACGGAAGAGACTGCATTTCGATCGCAGCGTCGCGGATTTTTCCGAAATCGCTATCGGTAATGCCGCCGCGGCGGATCGTGCTCGAGGCGATGCTGGTCTGTTCAGCGATGATACGCGTGGCGAGCTGTTCGGCCGACATTTCGCAGGAAAAGAAGCCGACAATGCCGCCGTTGACCGTCTTCATCGTGCCGTCGGCCTGCACCTCGGCGCGATGCGCCTTGGCCACGTTGTAGGCGATGTTGGTAGCGAGCGCGGTCTTGCCCATGCCGGGACGGCCCGCCAGGACGATCAAGTCGGACGATTGCAACCCGCCCATCTTGGTATCGAGGTCGCGCAGGCCTGTGGCGATGCCGGATAATTTGCCGTCGCGCTGGAAAGCCTTGGCCGCCATGTCGACGGCAACCGTGAGAGCCTGTGCAAAGCGCTGGAACCCTCCATCATAGCGCCCGGACTCCGCCAATTCGTAGAGGCGCCGTTCGGCATCCTCGATCTGGGCGCGAGGGGCGAAGTCTACCGGCGCATCAAAGGCGACATTGACCATGTCCTCGCCGATCCGGATCAGATCGCGGCGCAACGACAACTCGTAGATGGTGCGCCCATAGTCCTGCGCGTTGATGATGGTGGTCGCTTCGGCCGCCAGGCGCGCTAGGTATTGGCCAACCGTCATACCGCCGATGTCGGTATCGGCCGGCAAAAAAGTCTTCAGCGTAACGGGAGTAGCGACCTTGCCCATCCGGATCAGGCTACCGGAGGTTTCAAAGATGGTTTGATGGATCGGCTCAAAGAAATGCTTGGGCTCGAGAAAATCCGAAACCCGGTAGAACGCGTCGTTGTTGACCAGGATAGCGCCCAAAAGGCTCTGCTCCGCCTCGATATTGTGCGGCGCGCTGCGGAAAGCCGGGGTTCCCGCCTCGGGGGCGAGTTTCAGAACGTTCGAATCAAGTGATGGCATGGGGCTCAGTGTTCGCGGAACTTTGGCGGAATTTGGCGGAGTAAAGGGGCAGCGATAAAGCGCCTCTCTCGCATCAAGCGGAAGCGGCAAAAAGCCTTATGCCCGATTCACACAATTGGGGTTGGGGAATTCGGTGAGGTTTATCGTATTGCCGCTTGACGCGATTTGGCAGTCATCGCCCGACGGCCCGGGCCGCCGCGCAAAACCTTCACGAACCGGATGAACTTTTTGCGCTGCGGGGCATACCCATAACCGAAAGCGGGCGTCCGGCCAGATGGAAAGCCCTCAGACCAGGATGAGATAGATCAGCGCGAGGACAGCCGCGCCAGTGGCCATCACAATGAGGGCATAGTCGGTGCCGATGTCCGAAGGCGAGCCGGGCGGTGATCGATCGGTTTTCCGAGCCATTTGGTTGATTTAGGGCAGCGTGTCGAAGTCCTTTGTGAAGCAGATCACATCGGCACGATTTTCTTTCGGCATAGTCGATGCGGAACGAGCTGATGGCTCTGGAATTATTGAACATCGGTTTTTGAAGACTGACAGAATGGAGCGCCTATGGGCCAACAAGTTCCGTCATGGCGGACCGAAAAAGGTCAGACCTTGTGGCTGTCGATGCTGATCGAGGCAATGGAAAAATTTTCTCGTCCCGAATGGCGGGCGCGTCCGGTTGACCGGCTGGAACATGTTGCGTTGCAAGCCCGGCTTGCCCGGCCCGCGATGGCGTATCCGGCCCGTGCTTCGCGTTTCAGTCTACGGAACTAACTTCGAAGCGCGCCTATTCGCCGGCAATCTGAAGGCGTGGTTTCTTTTCCATCTCGAACCGCCGTAGCCTGGCTTTCTCGCTGGCGAGGTAGTCGCGCGTCATCGGCACCACGCCCTGACGCCTGGTGAGTTGAATCTGGAAGTTCATCAGGTTCTGCTTGCGGAAGGCCATCTCCGAGCAGGCGAGATAGAATTCCCACATCCGCGCGAAGCGCTCGTCATAGAGCTGGACGGCTTCCTCCCTGCGCGCCAAGAAGCGCTCGCGCCACGCTTTCAGCGTTTCCGCATAATGCAGCCGCAGGATCTCGATGTCGCAGACGAGCAGGCCGGCACGCTCGATTGAAGGCAGAACCTCGGAGAGTGCCGGAATGTAGCCGCCCGGGAAGATGTATTTTGCGATCCACGGATTGGTGGCGTCAGGGCCTTCCGAGCGGCCGATCGAGTGCAGCAGCATCACGCCGTCATCGGTCAGGAGTTCAGCGCAACGTTTGAAATAGATATCGTAGAAATCGACGCCGACATGTTCGAACATGCCAATAGATACTATGCGGTTGAATGGACCGGGAATGTCGCGGTAGTCCTCGAGCAGAAACCTCACGGACCGGCTGAGATTCTTCTCCGCCGCGCGGGCATTCGAAACCTGCAATTGCTCGGCCGACAACGTCACGCCCGTGACATTGGCGCCGGTTGTCTCGGCCAGATAGAGGCCGAGGCCACCCCAACCGGAGCCGATATCGAGGACCCGATCATCCGGCCGGACAAGGAGCTTGGCAGCGACATGACGCTTCTTGGCCAACTGGGCGTCGTCCAGCGTCATACCCGGTTGTTCGAGATAGGCGCAGCTATATTGCTTGTCTGAATCCAGAAAGAGCGAGTAAAGCCTGCCGTCCAGATCGTAGTGATGGGCGACGTTATTCCTGGCGCGGCCGCGCGGATTGAACTGGCGCAGATGGCGGCCCAAATAACGCAGCCACCATTGCAGCTTGGCCCAGCGGGGCACGACTTCCGGCTGATCCATCAGGATGGCCAGTGCATCCGCAATGGAGCCGTTTTCGATGACGAAACTGCCATCCATGTAGATTTCGCCGAGCGCCAATTCCGGGTTGCGAAGCACCCTTCGTTCCGCGTCGGTAGTCAGGAAGCGCGCGAAGATGTGGGGCCCAGTGCCGTCGCCGCAGGTAAATTTTTCTCCGCTGGCGGCGGTAAATGTTATCGCACCGCGGTGAATGAACTGCTGAAGGCAGTAACGCAGCAAACGGTCCATCGAAACCACCTGGAGGAGCGATCCCGCAAAAACCAAACCCGGCCGTCACACACGACGCGCAGGGAACAAAATGGTTCCTGCGCCTCTCGGTGAGGATCGTAAAAGCAAGGTGGGCTCGTTGGCTAGTGCGTTGTGTACAAAGCAGATATTCCGGGAACTCAGGCTCGTGTGCTTTCGTCATCAGTGCGCTTCCATTCGCGGGATAATCGGCTAAAAGGTGACGCCACCAGTGCCCTTCGGAATGGGAGCTGGAAGCGTTTTCCGCATCTGGAGAATAGGGAATGTCGAGCCGGGCGCGCATTTTTGCGGCGGTCACACTTCTGGTCGGTTGTCTCGCGGGGCCGGCAGCGTGGGCGCAAGCGCAAAATCTCGAAGCGGGCAAAAGCGCGTCCCAACTTTTTGCGGGTACTTGTAACGCTTGCCACAAGAGTCCGCGCGGCCTGTTGAAGACGGTCTCGCCCGGCTCGCTGTCGGGCTTCCTGCGGGAGCACTATACGACGGGCGGCGACATGGCCTCGCAGCTCGCCGCGTACCTGATCTCCAACGGCGCGAGCGACAGCCGGCAGTCCAAGCAGGGTGCGGACAAGCAGGGCGCAGGCAATGATCAGGCCGACCGTCCAGGCCGCAAGAACAGGAATTCCCCCAGCGAGGAAGCTGCGCGGCCGGATGATACGCCGCCTCCGGGCGAAGGCGGGCGGCAATCCCGCAAACGGCTGGCACCTCCCGGCGAGCAGCCGGAGGAGGGCAGGCCCGTCGCCAACGCTCCGGCCCAGGCGGACGTTGAACGTGGTCCCGATGGCCGCAAGCTATCGGCCAAACAGCGGAGCAAGCTCGGCAAGCAGCCAGGTGCCGAGGAGCCTTCCATGGCCAACGAACCGCCGAAGAGCGAGCCGGCCAAGACGGAGTCCGGCACAGACGACAAGGCGAAGGCTGAGCCCAGTCAAGAGATGGGTAACACGGTCGCCAAGCCCGATGCCCAAGGTAAATCCGCTGACGAGGTGAAATCCCAACCCGTTAAATCGGAGGCCGCAAAAATCGAGGCGCCAAAGGACAGCGCCTCGGGCATGGTTCGTCGGGATCCGGTGCCTACCGTGACGGCTGCACCTGCGCCTGCTTCAACGGCTGAGCCTGCGCCCGCGGTTGCCTCTGGAGGATCGCCGGAGCAGGCCGCGCCGCGGCCACAAGCGCCCGCCGCTCCGCAACCGTCGGCCACAACTGCTTCCGCGCCACCGCCACCTCCGGCAGATGGGCCGCCGTCGCCGCCGATCTCCCGATAACGGTGGTGGTACTGGCCTTTGCTCCGACAAGTTCGTAATCCACAAAAATAAAACCCGGCCTGATCGGCCGGGTTTTTCGTGTCCGTCAAATCCATCAGAGGCCCGGCGCTTACTCTTCGGCTGCGGGGCTCGGCTGTGGCGCCAGATCGCCGGGGAGGGCTTCGGGGTCGAAGAATTCGCCGGCGGCAGCGATGGCCTCGGCGGCTGCATCCCGATCTTCCTGACGCGTCGAAATATCCTCGCCGCGGTTGATACGTTCGGCCTCGTCCGCACTGCGTGCAACCGTAACGGTCACGCCGACTTCGACTTCCGGATGCACGGCAATCGCGATCTCATGCTTGCCGATGGTCTTGATCGGCGCATCCAGCATGACCTGGCTGCGGCTGATGCTGACGCCATCATTCTGGAACGACGTGATGATGTCGCGAACGCTGACCGAGCCGAACAGCTGGCCGGTCTCGGAGGCCTGGCGAAGGATGACGACGTTACGGCCGTCGATCTTTTCGGCGACCTTGGAGGCTTCGCCCTTGGCCTCAAGGTTACGGGCTTCGAGTTCGGCCTTCATGCCATCGAACTTGGCACGGTTGTCTGCGGTGGCTCGCAGCGCCTTGCCGCGCTTGAGCAGAAAATTGCGGGCAAATCCGTCTCTGACACGGACGACCTCGCCCATCTGGCCAAGCTTGGCGACGCGTTCCAACAGAATGACTTCCATGTTTGTTTTCCTTTCAGGTTATTCGGGATTGAAAAGTTCGGCGTTGCGGATCAGGGCTTCGGCAGCGGCGGCGGCCTGCTGCGCAAGTACCGCTGGCGCAGCCCGAAGACGGCATCGGCCAGCCCAAGCAGGGCGACCGCCAGCAGGGCCCAGGCGAAGCCCGCGACTACGGCGTAAGCGCAGCCAAGCCATAGCGCGCGGCTCTTCATGGCGAGCGTCAGCGTGTGCAGCACTGCAAAACCGGTCATGGCGTAGGCAATCGACAGACCAGCGGTCACTACTTGTGCGAGGATGGCCGGCAGGCCGCCGGAAAAACAGCATGCGACAGCAGCAAAAAGCGCGGCGATGGTCATGGTTGGCAACGCCGTGCTTTTCAGATCCGGCCATGGACGGTGCAATCGTCCCGATGTCGCGGCGATTTTGGCTGCAAGCCACAGGTTGAAGGTCAGCATCGCCACGGCGGCCATTTCAGCACCGATGGGCGCGATCGTCACCAACGCATCGAGCGTGGAATCATTGAGAGCCAGGCCCGACGATTCCAGGACATCACCCCAGCCTTTGCGAAGGGTGTCTTGAATCGCCGCGGCATCGGAGCCCATCATCAGCAGCGTGGCTGCGGTGATGATCGTCGCAAAAACCACGATCCAGAGCAGGAGCCGTCCGATCGGATACCATTCCTGCGCATCACCTGGATTGGCAGGATTTGGATTGGCAAGATTTGGATTGGCCAGATTTGGATTGGCAAGGGTGGCATCCTTCGGCAATGGCCGCGCGAGCAGGCAAAGATGCGCCAGCCACCAAGCCGGTAGTGCGTTCACCACAACAAACGCGCCGCAATAGGGGAGGCCGAATAGCGCGGCGATCACCGCCGTTGCGAAGATCCCGCCGACGCTTGCACCCAGCGGGGCCCATACCAGACCGGCCACCATCAGCGGCAACGGCGCGAGGTAGATCAGCAGCAGCGAAATTGGTGCGCCCGACGTGATCGAGGCGAACATCAACGCCGACGCAAGGCCGGCCGCCAAGGCTATGGATATCGTCGCGATCATCAGCTGTCCCGCTCCTTTCGAGCGGTTAGAGGTCGTTCGACCCCAACCATCGGCAACCGGACGACCCGGAAGCCTTATGAATGAGTAGTGCGACCCGCGGCATTTGCGCCGCGGATCAAAGGTCGTCGTTAGCGAATCACGTACGGAAGCAGACCGAGGAAACGAGCGCGCTTGATGGCGCGTGCGAGTTCGCGCTGCTTCTTGGCGGAAACGGCGGTGATGCGGCTCGGCACAATCTTGCCACGCTCGGAGACGTAACGCATCAACAGCTTGGAATCCTTGAAGTCGATTTTCGGCGCATTCGGACCCGTGAATGGGCAGGTCTTGCGGCGGCGGAAAAACGGACGGCGTGCACCAGCTTCAGCCATGGTTCTTACTCCTCTTCCGCTGCGTCGACGTCATCACGGGGACGGCGCGGACCGCGATCGCCGCGGAAGCCGCCGCCGTCACGATCGCCACGGAAACCACCGTCGCGATCACCACGAAAACCGCCACCGCGGTCGTCCCGTTCACGGTCGCGATCGGCTTTGCGCATCATGGCCGATGGACCTTCTTCAAGCTCCTCGACACGAACGGTGAGGTAACGGATCACGTCTTCGCTGATCCGTTCCTGGCGCTCGATTTCAGCGACGGCGGCCGAGGGCGCATCGATGTTGAGCAGCACGAAATGCGCTTTGCGATTCTTGCTCATGCGATAGGTCAGCGAACGCACACCCCAGTTCTCGGTCTTGGTGACCTTGCCGCCCGCCTGTTCGACGATGCGGGTCATCTGGGTAGTCAGTTCTTCGACCTGCTGGGTGCTCGCGTCCTGGCGCGCGAGAAAAACATGCTCGTAAAGAGGCATGGATGTCCTTTCCTGTGTTGGCGTAGGTCGCCGGCGGCAAGCCCTTCGAACCCTTCGGAAAGGACTCGGGATAAGCTCAAGAAGGCGGAAGCACGGGACGACGGGCCGACTGGCCCTGCCGCATCAACACACCGGAAAAGGTGAAATTGCTGAGACCGTCCGTTCAGCTCCCGGCCGGAGACCCACGGATGGGCGCGTTATAAGCATTTTGGCCGTGCTGGCAAGGGAAAGCCGCGGGCGGACACGGAGAGGATTACCCCTCGCTGGGAAAGCGTCTGTGCTTGACACAGGAGGCTTGAGCGGTGTCTTTCTGCCCGGCTTGCGGGATTGATTTGCAGCTCGACGCTGTACCGGTTTTGAAATCTATCGCAAGATATTGAAAAATAAAGATAATTCCTTTTTGACTGGGTTTCGCTGGCCGGTCGCGGGAAAATAGATGTCCGGGGAGCGTTCATGACGGCAGCATTCACCTTTCCGGGGCAGGGTTCCCAGGCTGTTGGTATGGGCAAGGCGCTGGCAGAGGCTTTCCCGGCGGCCCGCGCGGTGTTCGAAGAAGTCGATGCGGCGCTTGGCGAAAAGCTGACGGCCGTCATTTGGGACGGCCCTTCCGAGACGTTGCAGCTCACCGAAAACGCCCAGCCCGCGCTGATGGCGGTCTCGCTGGCTACCTTGCGGGTTCTGGAAGGCGAGGCCGGGTTTTCCGTCGCGAAGCATGCGGAATTCGTTGCGGGGCATTCGCTCGGCGAATATTCCGCGCTCGCTGCGGCCGGTAGTCTTTCGATCAGCGACACCGCGCGCCTGCTCCGCGTTCGCGGCTTGGCCATGCAGAAGGCCGTTGCGGTCGGGGCCGGCGCCATGGCCGCCTTGCTGGGCCTGGATTATGAGGCTGCCGTCGCGGTGGCGGATGAAGCCGCTCAAGGGCAGGTCTGCCAGGCTGCCAATGATAACGGCGGCGGCCAGGTGGTTGTTTCCGGCGACAAGGCCGCCGTTGAGCGTGCGGTCGAGATCGCGAAGACAAGAGGCGCCAGGCGCGCGATGCTGCTGCCGGTCTCCGCGCCATTTCATTGCCGGTTGATGCAGCCGGCAGCCGACGCCATGGCGGTGGCATTGGCCGACGTTGCCATCAAGCCGCCGGCCGTACCGTTGGTGTCGAATGTATTGGCTGCGCCAATCACGGAGCCCGGCGAGATTCGCCGCCGGCTGATCGAACAGGTCACCGGCACGGTGCGCTGGCGCGAGTCGGTGGCTTATATGGCCAATCACGGCGTGACGCGGTTTTTCGAAATTGGAGCCGGCAAG
>JBEKZZ010000033.1:0-49994 GCA_049509335.1 Bradyrhizobium sp.
GCCCTCAAGCTCGCTGCGCTCCGCACTCGTCAAGATAATCGATGTCGCTTCCGGGATGCCGCTCATGCCCCCTTGAATCACGACTCATTCTTCACCGATAGTGGGTACTAGCGTCAATCCACCGGAGGCGAGAGGGCTTTGACAGCCCGTGGCTGCAAGAATCGTGCTGCTGCGGTGCGATACGGCCTGCCGAGGGGCGGCTTTCGCGCTAGTATGGGCTCATAACAAAGAATATGGCGACCGCATTTTGGGAGGAAGGCATGAGGCTGTTCAAGTCGACCGCAGTTGCATTGGTGTTGGCTGCATCTTTCGTAACGCCATCGCTTGCCGAGAAGCAATATGACATCGGCGCGAGCGATACCGAGATCAAAATAGGTCAGACGATACCTCTCAGCGGACCGGCGTCTGCTTACGGCAGCATCGGAAAAGTGCAAGCCGCCTATATCCGCATGGTCAACGAGAAGGGCGGAATTAACGGGCGCAAGATCAATCTCATTCAATACGACGATGGTTACAATCCGCCGAAGACGGTCGAGCAGGTGCGCAAGCTTGTCGAGAGTGACGAAGTGCTCACCACCTTCCAGATCATCGGTACGCCGCCGAATGCCGCCGTACAGAGATATTTGAACGAAAAGAAGGTCCCGCAGCTTCTGGCGTCGACCGGCGCGACACGTTTCACCGATCCGAAGCATTTCCCCTGGACGATCGCTTTTAACCCCAACTACCAGTCTGAAGGGCACATCTACGCACAATACATTCTTGCGAATTATCCGAACGCGAAGATCGCCATTCTCTACCAGAACGACGATCTTGGAAAAGACTACGTGAAAGGGCTCAAGGACGCGCTCGGGGCGAAGGCAAACATGATCATTGCCGAAGCGTCCTACGAACTGTCCGATCCGACCGTCGATTCCCAAATGGTGACACTGAAATCTTCCGGCGCCGATCTTTTCTACAACATCACAACGCCGAAATTCGGCGCTCAGGCGATCAGGAAGGCAGCCGAGCTCGGCTGGAAGCCGGTTCAGATTCTGGATATCAATGCGACACCGGTCAGCCAGACACTGGTCCCGGCCGGCCTTGAGAACGCCAAGGGCATCATTTCAGTCAACTACGGCAAAGATCCGCTGGATCCTCAATGGGCCAACGACGAGGGCATGCAGCGCTACAAGGCGTTCATGGCAAACTATGCACCCGGCGAAGATGCCAACAGCGGAATCGCGACGTACGGCTACTCGACCGCGCAGCTTCTGGTGCAAATTCTCAGGCAGTGCGGTGACGATCTGACGCGCGCGAACATCATGAAACAGGCGACCAACGTCAAGGACTACGTTGCCGATCTTGCGCTGCCGGGTATGACGACTTCGACGACGCCGGACGACTGGCGCATCAACAAGCAATTTCAAATGATGAAGTTCGATGGTCAGCGCTGGGTGATGTTCGGGCCAATTCTGACAGACGAATTGAACACGAACTGAACGACTGCGAACTCCATGCGCAAAAAATAAAGGCCCCCATTGCGGGGGCCTTTAAAACCAAGAGGTCCGCGTCTTTCTTAGACGGCGTCCTTGGCGGCCTTCACGGGCCTTGCGCGCACGATCTTGCGGGCAGGCTTGGCCTTGAACATCATTTCTTCACCCGTGAACGGGTTGGTGCCCTTGCGAGCCTTGGTCGCGGGCTTCTTGACCACGACGAACTTCGCCCAGCCCGGCAGCAGGAATACGCCGGACTTCTTCAGTTCCTTGTGGCCGACATCCGTGAGCGTATCCATGACGTGCTTGACGTCGCGCTTGGACAATTCGGTGGTGGTCGCAATTTTTTCGACCAGTTGTGACTTCGACATTTGGGTGGCCATTGTGTCTCCTCTGATTCGGACCGCGTTGATAATAACGTTCTCTGCGCCGAGGAAGAGGCTTCTACACAGTTTTTCTCGGGGTTTTTTGCGTTTTTTGCGCCTGACCCCGGTTTTTTAAGGGGTTGCGGTGCAAAGCGGGACGTGAATCGCCACTGGATCGCGGTGCGAAGCGGCAATGCGGGGCGCTGGTCGAGCCGATATCAGGTGACTTTCAGGCCGCTTCGGGACGTCTCAGCCCGGATTTTCAGCTGCCGCCGCGCTGTCCATCGCCACGAGGATGGCGTTAAAGCGCTGTTCCAGCTCGGAGCGCCACTGCGGTCCGGTGTGGGTGAAGACGTAGAGCTCATTCTGTCTGATAGCGGTGATCGTTCGCTTTGCGACATCCAGTGGATCAAGCCCGGTTTTGTTCAGATCAAAGAGGGCAGCGGCAAGCTTTGCCTCAGGGCTCCCCAGCGACTGTGCCGGTGCCGCGCCATAGCGCTGTTGGCGGTTGCGGCCGGCATCCCAGATACGGCTCTGCACAAAGCCGGGACAAAGCACCGTTACGCCGATACCAAGGGGCGCAAGCTGTATGGCCAATCCCTCGGACATATTCACCACGGCAAACTTGCTCGCCGAGTAGGGACTGAAACCCAGCCCGCTGTTCAGTCCCGCCATGGATGCCGTATTGACAATATGGCCGCCTTCTCCGTGTCCCCGGATGTGGGGAAGGAATGTGCTGATACCGTGAACGACGCCCATCAGATTGACATCCAGCACCCACCGCCAGGTCTCGACGGAAATATTGTCGATGCCGCTTCCGCCGCCGACGCCAGCGTTGTTGCAAACGACGTGGACGGCTCCGAATGCCTTGTAAGTTGCCTCAGCCGCTTCCTGCATGCTGCCGAGGTCGGCGACGTCGCAAATAACGCTGCTTACATTTTTCAGGCCGAGTTCCGACAAGCGCGCGACCGCCGCCGTGAGAGCGTCGCGTTCGATATCTGCCAGCATCACATTCATGCCCGCCTGTGCGAAAGCCTGGCCCAGCGCGAGGCCAATGCCGCTTGCGCCGCCTGTCACAAAGGCTGTCCTGCCGGCGAGTTCGATCATGACGTTCCCTGCTTGAAGACCTTGACAGCTGTTTCAGGGCGTTAGCCTGATTTGCCCGTCGTGCCAATGTGCCGCGGCTCTTTTTGCTTGTGGCGTCGGGCAAATCACAGGCAACTTCCGCCCGTCTCGCGCCTGCCAAGAGGGGCGTATCGCGATCGTCACGGACGTTGGGCGCGGGATGCGATGGACGCTTGCGCGCACCAGACGAATGCGTGTAAGCGGACGGCGAAGTCGTGTGGTCCTGACACCCCGACGCTGGTGTCAAGTCGGCGAGACAATCCGCTGGCGATGGTGGCAACAAAGCCCGGTTCACCAGGGAGATCACGAAGGAAGCCGTTAAAACCGTCGCGCAGGGAATGCCGGACTGTTTCGGCGAACCTGTGGTGACTTGCTTGCGTGCTTTCTATTCTTTGCACGCAAGGCTGCGGGTGCGCTGACGCATCCGGCATTCCCTGCGCCCTCCGTTTTGATGAGGGTCGTTCATAGGCAAAACTCGGACGCCATGCGCCGCGGGAACGCCGCGGCGTGGCTTCCGCTGTCGTGCCCCGCTTCAAGCGGGGTATCCAGTACGCTGCGGCTTCTCGGCTTTAGCTCCGGCGTCTCTGGAATACTGGATCGCCCGGTCGAGCCGGGCGACGACCGCGGAAAGAGAGGGGGCTTCTGCGCTATGCGATACCACCTCACCCCACGGAATATTCGCCGCTTGCCAAGGCCGTCACGGCAGGCCAAGAAATTACCGGAAGAAAACGCCGGAAAAGAAACGCCAGCGGAGACTGAGTTGAGCATCAAGGGCAAGGCCTATATCGCCGGTATTTACGAACATCCGACCCGGCACGCTCCCGACAAATCCACCTCCCAGCTTCACGCCGAGATCGCCAAGGGTGCGCTGGAGGATGCCGGCCTGACCAAAGCCGATATCGACGGCTATTTCTGCGCCGGCGACGCCCCGGGCGGGGTGATGGCGATGGCCGATTATCTCGGCCTGAAGGTGCGCCATTTCGATTCCACCGATACCGGCGGCTGCTCCTACCTGGTCCATCTCGGCCACGCGGCCGAGGCGATCGCCGCTGGGAAGTGCTCGATCGCGCTGATCACGCTCGCCGGCAAGCCGCGCACCGGGCCGATGCCGCCACGCGCAAGCGGCGCGGAGGCCGATTTCGAGACGGCTTATGGCGCCACCACGCATAACGTCTACGGCATGTGCGCCATGCGCCATATGCATGAGTTTGGCACCACCAGCGAGCAACTGGCCTGGATCAAGGTCGCCGCCTCCCATCACGCCCAATACAATCCGCACGCGATGTTACCGGACGTCGTGACCGTGGAAGACGTGCTCAACTCCCCGATGATTGCCGATCCGTTGCACCGGATGGATTGCTGCGTCGTCACCGACGGCGGCGGCGGATTGATCGTGACATCGGAGGCGATCGCCAAAAGCCTGAAGAAACCGCTGGTGCGGATGATCGGCCACGGCGAGGCGCTGAAGGGACCGCGTGGCGGGCACAAGATCGATTTGACCTATTCGGCAGGCGTGTGGTCGGGACCGCGGGCATTCGAAGAGGCCGGCGTTACGCCGAAAGACATCAAATACGCTTCGATCTATGACAGCTTCACCATCACCGTGTTGATGCAGCTCGAAGACCTCGGCTTCTGCAGGAAAGGCGAGGGCGGCAAGTTCGTGGCCGACGGCAATCTCATCTCCGGCGTCGGCAAACTGCCGTTCAACACCGATGGCGGCGGCCTGTGCAGCAACCATCCGGTCAATCGCGGCGGCATGACCAAGATCATCGAAGCGGTGCGGCAGTTGCGGGGGCAGGCGCATCCGAAGGTTCAGGTCGCGAATTGCGACCTCGCTGTTGCCCATGGCACCGGCGGGCTGCTCGGTGTTCGCCATGCCGCCTCAACCTGCATTCTGGAGCGCGTGTGATGGCTGATGCTGTGAAATACCCAAAACCCGTGACGAATCCCGAGACGGCTCACTTCTGGGAGCAGGCGGCCTCCGGCAAGTTGATGATCAAGCGTTGCATGGCGTGTGGTGAGGCGCATTACTTTCCACGCTCGATCTGTCCGTTCTGCTTCTCCGACAAGACCGTGTGGGAGGAGAGCTCGGGCGAGGGTGAAATCTATACATTCAGCCTGATGCGCAAATCGGCCAGCGGGCCTTACGGGATCGGCTATGTCACGCTGAAAGAGGGGCCGTCGCTGCTGACCAATTTTGTCGATTGCGACATGGAAAAGTTGAAGATCGGGCAGAAGGTGAAAGTCGTGTTCAAGGCGACCGACGGCGCGCCGCTACCGTTTTTTACGCCGGTGTGAGCCGATAGTTCGGCATGCTGCCCGCCAAAGAGAAAGTGGTCATCCCCGCGAAAGCGGGGATCCAGTAAACGCCGGTGATTACTGGACCCCCGCTTTCGCGGGGGTGACGGTCAAGAAAAATTTGGAAGAGGATCGTAAATGCCGATCAACTACGATGAACTGATGGCGCTGAAGAATCTCGGGCAGCGCTATTCTTACGGCGACCGCGAGGTGATGCTCTATGCCTACGGCATCGGCATGGGCGCCGATCCCATGGACGAGAAGGAACTCGCTTTCGTCAATGAAGCGGCGGCTATACCGCGTCCGCTGAAAGTCGTGCCGACCTTTGCGTCGGTCGCCGCCTGGGGCGCGGGTCCCGGCGAGATGAATCTCAACCGCGTGATGGTCGTCGATGGCGAGCGTGACATCACCTTTCATCGCCCATTGCCGGTTGCGGAAAAGCTCTCGGTCGATTCACATGTGCTCGCGGTGTTTGACAAGGGCAAGGACAAGGGCGCGGTGATCCGGCATCAGACCGTGCTCAAAAATGAAAAGGGCGAGGCGCTGGCGACCCTCGTCGCCTCGCGTTTTGCCCGCGGCGACGGCGGCTTTGGCGGACCTTCCGAAGGTCAGCCCGAGCCGCACAAGGTGCCCTCGCGTGCGCCCGACCGTTCCGTCGATATTTCCACGCGGCCTGATCAGGCGCTGGTCTACCGGCTCTGCGGCGATCGCAATCCGCTGCATTCCGATCCCGAATTTGCCCGGCGCGCCGGTTTCTCGAGGCCGATCCTGCACGGCATGTGCACCTTCGGCATCACCTGCCGCGGCATCCTGCAAACCTACGCTGACTACGATCCGGGAGCCTTTAGACAACACGCGGCGCGGTTTTCCTCGCCGGTCTATCCCGGCGAAACCGTGACGCTGGATTTGTGGAAGGACGGCAACGTAATTTCATTCGAGGCGCGGGTGAAGGCGCG
The DNA here is from genome assembly GCA_049509335.1 of Bradyrhizobium sp. GTDB lineage: Bacteria > Pseudomonadota > Alphaproteobacteria > Rhizobiales > Xanthobacteraceae > Bradyrhizobium. Next base: position 6,217 of record JBEKZZ010000033.1, read on the forward strand.
CGAGGCCGTCGTGATCCGTAGCGGCAAGACGGTGTTGGGGTAGCTTACTTGCGTCATTCCGGGATGGTCCGAAGGACCAGACCCGGAATCTCGAGATTCCGGGTTCGCGCTCTGCGCGCCCCGGAATGACGGAGGAGAAAGAACAAGGAGACGACCGATGGGACTGCTCGACGGCAAGGTGGCGCTGATAACAGGCGCGGGCGGCGGGCTTGGTGAAGCCTACGCGAGACTGTTTGCGCGCGAGGGCGCGGCGGTGGTCGTCAATGACCTCGGCGGTCCCCGCGACGGCTCCAGCTCCGACCTTTCGATGGCCGGGAAGGTCGTCGAGGCGATCAAGGCCGAGGGCGGCCGCGCGGTCGCCAATGGCGCTGACATCTCGACCATGGCCGGCGGGCAGTCGGTGTTCGACGACGCCATCAAGCATTTCGGCCGCGCGGATATTCTGGTCAACAACGCCGGCATCCTGCTGGACCAGACGTTCGCCAAGGCCACGGAAGCCGCGTGGGACAAGGTTTTGAAGGTGCATCTGAAGGGCACTTTCTGCACCACCCAACCGGTGTTTCGCTGGATGCGCGAGAATGGCGGCGGCGTGATCGTCAACACGGCCTCAACCTCGGGCCTGATCGGCAATTTCGGTCAGTCCAACTACGGGTCCGCGAAAGGCGGCATTTGGGGCCTTTCCAATGTGCTCGCGATCGAGGGCCGCAAATACAACATCCGGGTCTGGACGCTGGCGCCGGGCGCGCTGACGCGCATGACCGAGGACCTGCCACGCTACAAGGAAAATCCCGGCATGGCGCTGGACCCCGACGGCATCGCGCCAGCCGTGCTATACATGGTCTCTGACCTCTCCGGCGATCAGACCGGCAAGGTGTTGGGGGTTTCTGGCCCGCGTGGCGTGCGCGAAATGCGCATGATGGAAATGGAAGGCTGGAAGCCGCCGTTCACGGGGTGGAGGCCTGAGGATATCGTGACGCATGCGAGCGAGATTTTCTTCTCGGAAGAAGAGTTGAAGAGATCGCTGCGGCGAACTTGAATTTTAACTGTCGTTCCGGGGCACGCGAAGCGTGAGCCCGGAACCTCGAGATTCCGGGTCTGGTGCTTACGCACCATCCCGGAATGACGACAAGGGAAAAAGATACAAATGACAAAACTCACCCACGAGGCCAAAGGCACCTTCGCGATCGCGCCGACGCCATTCCATGATGATGGCCGGATCGACGAGAAATCGATCGACCGGCTGACCGATTTCTATGGCGAGATCGGCTGCGACGGCATCACGGTGCTTGGCATCATGGGCGAGGCGCCCAAGCTCGAAGGCGCGGAGGCGGAAGAAATCGCCAAGCGCTTCGTGAAGCGCGCCAGGAACATGCAGATCATCGTTGGCGTCTCCGCGCCCGGTTTTGCCGCCATGCGCTCGCTGGCGCGCGCCTCGATGGATGCAGGTGCTGCCGGTGTCATGATCGCGCCGCCGCCGACCTTGCGCACGGATGATCAAATTACCGGCTATTTCAAGCAGGCGGTGGAAGCGATCGGGACCGACATTCCCTGGGTGTTGCAGGACTATCCGCTGACGCTGAGCGTGGTCTTCACGCCTTCGGTGATCCGCAAGATCGTGATGGATAATCCCTCCTGCGTGATGCTCAAGCATGAGGACTGGCCGGGATTGGAGAAGATCTCCGCGCTGCGCGGTTTCCAGAAAGACGGCTCGTTGCGACCGCTCTCGATCCTGACCGGCAACGGCGCGCTGTTCCTGGATTTCGAGATGGAGCGCGGCGCCGATGGCGCAATGACCGGTTATGCTTTCCCGGAAATGCTGATTGATGTCGTCCGGTTCATGCAGGAGGCGCGCCGCGATGCCGCGCATGATTTGTTCGACGCGCATCTGCCGCTGATCCGTTACGAGCAGCAGCCGGCGATTGGCCTGGCGGTGCGAAAATATGTGCTGCAAAAGCGCGGCATCATTGCATCCAGCGCGCAACGCAAGCCGGGCACGAGCATTACGGCGACGGCGAAAGCCGAGGTCGACTATTTGCTGTCGCGCGTGGCGCGGGTCGATCGCCGGGCCAACCTGCAACCGCAATCCAGCGCCGCGGGCTAAAGAGAATCCTCATGGTGAGGAGCGCGTCGCACCCGAGCAGGCCGAGCTCTGCGAGGCCGTCGCGAACGGTGCAAACGAAGACGCGCGTTCCGGACGATGCTATGCATCGCCGGGAGAACCATGGCGGTTCTCATCCTTCGAGACGCGGCCATGCGGCCGCTCCTCAGGATGAGGGAAAGAACGAAGCCGATGTCCACTCAAGCCAACGTCGCCGCGCGTCCGGCCTCGACCATCCTCCTGCTGCGCGACGGCGCTTCGGAGGAAATCGAAGTCTTCATGATGGTGCGCCATCACGAGATCGAGTTCTCGTCGGGTGCGCTGGTGTTTCCCGGCGGCAGCGTTGATGCCAGCGATCGGGAGATCATCGAGAGGCCCGAGCTTTATAGCGACGGCGAGGGTGCTGACGCCGCTGCGTTGAGTTTCAAGATCGCGGCGATCCGCGAGACCTTTGAGGAGAGCGGTATTCTACTGGCGCGCCCGCGCGGCTCGAATGATTTCGTCGCGGCAAAACAGGCCGCTGACATTGCGGCGAGCCATCGCGTGGCGCTCGCGGAGCGGAAGACGACGTTTTCCCGGATTCTCGACGAGACCGGCATGGTGCTCGCCCTCGACGAACTCGTACCCTATGCGCATTGGGTCACGCCGGAAGGCATGTCGAAGCGGTTCGATACCTGGTTCTTTCTGGCGGCGGCCCCGCCTGAGCAACTCGGCGCGCATGACGGCCGGGAATCGACCGACTCGCTGTGGCTATCGCCACGCGAGGCAGTCGCGGGCGGCGAGAGCGGCCGGTTCAAGCTGCCGTTTCCGACCACGCGCAACCTGATCAAGCTCGGCAAGCAGCCGAATGTGAGAACGGCGCTCGATGACGCCAGAGGAAAGCCTGTCGTCACCGTCATGCCAGTGCTGACGAAGCTCAATGGCGGCCGCCAGCTGCGCATTCCGCTCGAGGCCGGCTACGATGGCGAATTGTTCGAATTCGGCGGATAGCATAGTTCGGTGCTGAGCGAAGTATTGAGACGGAGCGGGTGGCTACACTCGGCGTTGACGATCTGAGCGGGCGATGGCGTCCGTAAACCTGGATTTTCGACATGACCGAACCGACGCGAACAGCCCTCAAGCTTCGGGACGAGGAAAGTTGCGTCTTCATCCAGCGCTGGCCGGGCGCGGGCGATCCCGTGCTTTACGTCCACGGCGCAACCTTTCCCGCCACATTGTCTGTCGGTTACCGCTTCGGCGGGCACTCATGGGCCGATCACCTGCATGCACAGGGTTTCGATGTCTGGGCCTTCGACTTTATCGGCTTCGGCGGATCGAGCCGTCCCGTGGCGATGCGCGCGCCGGCCGCAGGCGCCTTGCCGATCGGCCGCGCGGCGGAGGCGGCAATCGCTCTCGGCGCTGTGGTCGATCATATCCGCTCAGTGCGCGGTGGCGCGCGTGTCCATCTCATCGCGCATTCCTGGGGCACGATGGTTGCCGGGTTGTTGGCTGGCGATCGCCCCGAGGCCGTCGGCCGCCTCGTGATGTTCGGTCCGCTCGCGCAGCGGCAGGTGACCGAATTGCCGTCGCCGGAGAGCATCGGCGCCTGGCGCGACGTGTCGATCGCCGAACAGCTCAAGCGTTTCGTCGAAGACGTGCCGCCGGGCCATGCGCCGGTACTGATCGAATCGTATCTGGCCGAATGGGCGCCGGCCTATCTTGCAACCGACCCCGAGGCCCACCGCCGTACGCCGGCTTCGGTCAGAATTCCGAACGGTCCGCAAGCCGACATCATTGCCGCGATGTCGGGACAGCTTGCCTTCGATCCGGGCAAGGTCGCCGCACCGACGCTGATCGTTCGCGGTGCGTGGGACCATCTTTGTCATGACGAGGATGCGGCGTGGTTGATGAAGATGCTGGGTGCGCGCGACAAGGCCGATGTTGTCATCCCCGACGCAACCCATCTGATGCATCTCGAACGCGGCAGGGATGGCCTGTTCGCGGCAACCGCCGACTGGTTGTCGAGATCATGAACGCGCCGCAGAGGCAGAATATCGGCGTCGAGCTGACGCTGCTGATGGTGCTGGCGGCGCTCTGGGGCGGCTCGTACACGTTCATCAAGCTCGGCGTTGCCACGATCCCGCCCGTCACGCTGATTGCAGGGCGGACGCTGGTCGCGGGTCTGCTGCTCCTGCTCATCATGGGCTGGCGAGGTGCGCAGCTGCCGAAAGACGCCGCCACCTGGCGCCGCTTCCTGTTCCAGGCCTGTCTCAACAGTGTGATTCCCTGGACGCTGATCGCATGGGCCGAGCGTTCGGTCGATGCGGGGCTGGCCGCCATCCTCAATGCGACGTCGCCGATCTTCACATTTTTCCTGACGCTCGCGATTTCGCATCAGGACGCGTTGTCTTGGCGCAAATTATTCGGCGTGGTCGCCGGAATGGCGGGCATTTGCCTGATCATCGGCGTTCAGGCGTTCCACGGTCTCGGCGAACAGCTCGCCGCGCAGATCGCTATTGTGACCGCGACCATCTGCTACGCCGGCGGCGCGGTCTTCAGCCGGGGATTCAAGGGGCTCGATCCGATGGCGCCGGCCGCGGGCTCCTTGCTGTGTGGGGCGGCGGTCCTGGTGCCGATCAGCGTAATCGCCGAGCGGCCTTGGACGTTGACGCCGTCCACCAGCTCGATGCTGGCGCTCTTGGGGCTTGCGGTGTTCTCGACCGCGATCGCCTTCGTGATTTATTTTCGCCTGATCCAGACGTTGGGTTCCGTCGGTACCACGGCGCAGGCCTATCTTCGCGTCCCGATCGGCGTGATACTTGGCGTCTGGCTGCTCGGCGAAAGCCTGTCGCCGACCGCCTGGATGGGCTTGGCCTGCGTTGTCATCGGCGTCGCTGCGATGACCATTCCTCCGCGAAAGCCCGTCGTGGTCGGCAATTCCATTTGAAGCAGCGGCCCTTGCCAGTCGCTCTGATTGACAGCATCCTGACCTCAAGTGGCGGGCTCGAAACGCCGCGAACAGGGCAGGACACCCAACGCAATGAGACGCTTCAGCGCGATGATGGCGGCGTTGCTGCTGGCCGCGGTTTCGCTCACCGCGGCAGTCGCGCAGGAGGGCTTCCCCAACCGGCCGATACGCGTCGTCAACCCTTACTCGGTTGGAAGCGTGGCCGACGTGTTCGGCCGCATCGTCACGCAGCACATGGCCGTGCAATGGAATGCCTCGATCATTCTGGAATCGAAATCCGGCGCCAATGGTTCGATCGCGGCCGAAGACGTCGCACGCGCCGAGGGGGATGGATATACGTGGCTGTTGGTGACGACCTTCTTCACCACCAGCCCGTCGCTTAATCTGGTGATGCGCTGGGATCCGATGCGCGATTTCACGCCCGTAGGGATGATTTGCCAGGCGCCGAACGTCTTCATCGTTCCAGCATCCTTGCCCGTAAAGAACGTCGCCGAGTTTGTTGCGCTCGCCAAGGCAAAGCCGGGGATTCTGAATTATGGCCATCCCGGCAAGGGTTCGACCGGTCATCTCGGCTTTGAGCTGTTCAAGCGGTTAGCCGGTATCGACGTCAATCCAATCGGCTATCGCGGCTATCCGCAAATGGTCGCGGATATCGCAGGCGGCCTACTCAACTCGTCGTTTTTCTCCACCAACCAGACGCTTTCGCTGCTGCAAAGCGGCAATATCCGCATCATCGCCTCGATCAGCGACGGCCGGTCAAAATACTTTCCCGACGTGCCGACCATGGCGGAGCAGGGGTTTGCGGAGGCGCAGGTGACGCCCTGGTTTGGCATTGTAGTACCGTCAAAAACCCCGCAACCGATTGTTGCAAAAATCAGTCAGGCACTAGAGGCGGCGGTGGCCGCGCCCGAGGTGCGTGAAAAGCTCGACCTTGCGGGTTGCACGGCGAAAAGCGCGCCGCTCGGCGAGTTCGCCGCCATCATCAAGTCCGACATTGCGCTATGGGCCAAGGTGGTCAGGGACGCCGGCATTCCGGCCGATTAGGCCCCTTCGCGTGCCTCCCGGCCGGTTTCCCCCGTGATGGCAAATCGTCGTATAAGAGGGCACTTACCACGCAGGCTGCCAATGCTCCGAACCTTTGCCGCCATTGTTCGACGGATACGGTCGGTTTCATTTTCGATCGGCCAACTGACGTTTGGCAGTTTTACCCTTTTGCTGGCCATGATCGCCATGACGAGCATCGCCAGCGTCGTCGCCATCCACTACGTCGGCGCTACTTTTGCCGAATTGCAACACTTGCGAAGCCTGGGCGAAGCCGCCGAGGAGATCGACCGCCGCACCAAGGAATTGCGGCTGGCGGCGCGGGACTTCGTGACCGATCCGGCGGCGCCGTCCGGCCAGGTCCACGAGGCGGCGTCGTCGCTGAGCACCTTGCTGAAGAACACTCGGCTGCAACTCGCGCCCGACCAGCAGGAGATGATTGATGGCGTGTCGCAGCGCTTGGCCAATTACCAGGAGGGAATAGACCGGATCACGGCTTTGATTTCCCGCCGCGCGGAACTGGTATCGGCTTTGCCGCCCGTCCGGGCCCGGTTCGAGCAGTCCATTTCTCTAATTCCTGACCGTGACCGCGGTATCGCGCGCGACCTGTTTCGCGCCCAGAACCGGATCGCGGCCGCGCTGTTGGCACATGACGATGCCGCGGCGGAGCTGTCGGCCCGCTCCATGAAATCGGTCTCGATTGATGATCCGGCGCTGCGGGCCGCCACCGATGCCTATGCCGATGGGATTGTCGCGATTGCCGACACCGATGGCCAGATCGCCCAACTCGATCGTGACGTGCTGGGGAGCGAAGGGCAGATGATCGGCCGGGTGACCGATTTGTTGCGCGACCTCGGTGACCGGCGAGGGCAGGAGCTGGCCCGTGACTTGGCCCGGACGCTGGCCAGCGACAAATGGCAAAGCATTCTTCTTGGTATCGCAGGTGTGCTGATCGGCCTCGCGGCAGCCCTGTTCGTGGTGCGCCAGACGGTCCGGCCGCTCAAGGCGATCGCAAAGGCGATCCGCGCATTGGCTGGTGGCGAAAAAGACACCTCCATTCCCGCAACCGAAGTGAATAACGAGATCGGTGATATCGCACGCGCCGCGGAGGTATTCCGCCGCTCGCTGGTCGACGCGGACGCTGCCCGCGAGGCCGCGATGCGGGCTCTCGCTGAGCAGCGTTTGGCTGAAGAGAGCTATCGCAAGCTGTTCGAAGGCTCAGTCGACGGAATCTATGTGACGACGCCAGGAGGGCAGATTCTCAACGCCAACCCCGCGCTGGCGCGGATGATGCTCTATGGCTCACCGGAAGAGCTCATTCGCGGCATCAACGACATTTCCGAGGGCGTCTATGTCGATCCGGAAGCCCGCGTTCAATATCAGCATCTGATGCAGCGCGACGGCATGGTGCGCGAATTCGAGTATCAGGTTCGGCGGCGCGACGGATCGATTTTATGGCTCTCGGACAGCGCCACGGTCGTTCGTGACGAGGCCGGCGAGATCATTCGTTATGAAGGAACGGTGCGCGACATTACCGATCAGAGGCGCGCCGAAGAAGCGATTGCCGAAGGCCGGCGGCTGTTGCAGCTCGTGATCGATACTGTTCCCGCCGTAATTAACGTCAAGAACAAGCAGCTCCAATACATGCTGATGAACCGTTATATGGCCGGCATTTTCGGGATCGAGCCCCACGAGGCCATCGGCCGGACGACGTCGGATCTGATGTCGCGCTATGGCGCGCAAAAGACCGACGAAAACGACCGGCGGGTGTTGAAGACAGGCAAGGAGCTCGGATTTTACGAAGAAGAATACCGGGATTCTTCCGGCAATCTCAGGCATTGGCTGGTGAACAAATTGCCGCTGCTAGATGCCGAAGGCGGCGTGGAAAGCATCGTGACCGTCGCCCTCGACATCGGCGAGCGCAAGCGTGGCGAGCAGGAAATGCGCGAGGCCAAGGATGCTGCGGAAGCGGCCTTGCGAAATTTGCGCGAAACCCAGAACTCGCTGATCGAAGCCGAAAAGCTTGCAGCGCTCGGCCGTCTCGTCGCAGGCGTCGCGCATGAGGTCAACAATCCCGTCGGCATCAGCCTGACGGTTGCCTCGTCGCTCGAGCGCAAGACCGCGCTGTTCGCCGCCGAAGTCGCGCGCGGCGATCTCAGGCGTTCCAGCCTGACCGACTTTCTTGGTGCCAGCCGCGATGCATCCTCCCAGCTTGTGGCCAATCTCAATCGCGCGGCAGAGCTGATCAACTCGTTCAAGCAGGTCGCCGCCGACCGCAATTACTCGGACCAGCGGAGCTTCGACCTCGGCGACTTGACCGAACAGGTGGTGCTGAGTTTGCGGCCCGGCCTGCGCAAACATCGCCTGACGCTTAACGTTGAGTGCGAACCCAACCTCACCATGAACTCTTATCCCGGTCCATACGGTCAGGTGCTCACCAACCTGTTCCTCAATTCGGTGGCGCATGCCTTTCCGGATGGCCGGGCAGGGACGGTCGATATCAAGGTGCGGGCGGCAGGCAACGATCACGTCGAAATCATCTTTGCCGATGACGGCTGCGGCATGAGTCTGGATGTGCGGCGGCGTGCCTTCGATCCGTTTTTCACGACCCGTCGCGATCAGGGCGGCACCGGGCTCGGCCTTCACATCGTCTACAGCATCGTGACCAATCGCATGGGCGGCCGGCTTGACCTGGATTCCGAACCCGGACGGGGCACACGCGTTCAGATGGTTCTGCCGCGCGTAGCGCCGCTGGAGCAGGCCGCTGAATAATCTTCGATCGTGTGAGGCAAGTTGTTCAGTCGGTCTCGACCAGCTTGCGCAGCGTCGCCTTGAAGATCTGGCTGGCTTTGCCGACCAGCGCCGTGCCGCTCATGTCGGCGGTGGTGTCGGTGAATGTGCCGGTGACGCCGATACCAACCGGGTCGGGTCCGCCGAACAGGGGGGTCATGTCGGGGCTTGGCGTGTGGCGCTGGACCAAAATCTCGCCCTTGAAGGTATTTTCCTTCACCATGTAGCTGCCGACATAGAACAGGAACGCGTCGCCGCCGAGGATCTTACCATCCCGAAACAGAACGACGCCGCTGCCCTTGCCGGCGCGGCCGTCCTGGAGGACGACATGGATCGAATATAGCCCGTTCTTCATGGTTTTACTGTCGCCGGACGCCATTTAACCGGTTCGTTATGCCAAAGCGCGGCATCCGCCGTCAACGCGGCAGGTTGACCACCTTTCAGTCGTCCCCGGGGCGGCTTTAGGCGTATTTCTTGTCGCGTTCGAGCAATTCGATCGAAATGCCCTGGGGGCCGCGGATGAAGCAGATGCGGGTGCCCGGCCGAATAGTGAAGGGTTCCTTGGTGAATTCGACGCCCTTGGCCTTGATCTCGGCGGCAACCGCGTCGATGTCCTTGACCGTCAGCCCGAAGTGGTCGAGCCCCTGATACGGCGTCACCGGGGGTGCATGGACACCATCGCCCGATGTGACGGGGGCAATGAAGACCATGGCGCCGCCGAGCCTGACGTCGATGCGGCCGGGACCGCGGATGATCTCGCCGCCGAGAATGTCTTCAAGCCATGCCGCCATCGCTTCCGGATCGGGACTGCGCAGATGAACGTGGTCCCAGGTCACTACCGGCATACTTCTCTCCAGATGATGATTTTCGCGCCCCCGCGGGGCGACTTGAAGGAATTGCGAGACTTCAATCGCGAAGCGGACTTTAGCGGCGAGGGAACGGCGTGACTATCCCTCTGACGTCAGGCTGCATCGGATATTGTCACACTTTGATGCAACCAATTTCGCCCGTTGGGAGTTGTGATGTCGGCGAGAAATGCCGGCCCGTTTGTCCCGGATGGCGTGACCATGACCGATGGATTTCTCAATATCGATTCGACCGGAATCACCCGGTATGTCAGTCTTGCCTGGGATCATCATTCAGCCTGGGATCATCATTCAGATCGAGTTGACGGTATGCCTGAAAACCGTCTCCGGACAGCGGTTGGTTGGCTGCCGATCGCCCTGATTGTAGTGGCGGCGGGATGGCTGCTTTTGAGCCACGCCCGCGGACCAACGGCCTTGGCTGGCCCGATGCACGTGACAGCCGCCGCTCCCGAAAAGCCGGGCGCGATTGGTTCGACGGTTGGTCTGGCCAGGGAGTCTCCATTCAATTCCGCAACTTCCGAGTCGATCGTGCCGGAGCAGCCTGCGCCGGTCGATCGCTTGACGATATCGTCGCAGTCCTGGCGCAGGGGAGGCCTCGGCTCGAACGCATTTGTGACGATGACGCTCCGCAACGACAATGGCTATGCCGTCAAGGATATCGATATTGCTTGCGTCTTCTCGCGGCCGGATGGCAGCCATCTGACCGATCGTTCGCGCGTGATACCGGACATCGTCAACATGAAGAGCCGGAAAACCTTCGTGCGGCTGCATGTCGGTTTCGTCAATGTGAACGCCGCCAAGGTCAAGTGCTCGCCAATTGCGGCGAGCCACATCTAGATGAATTTCGGTAAAATTTAAGCAAACAGCGCTGGTTTCGTCTTAATGGGTCGAACCTTTTCCCCCAACGAGGAACAAATAAAGTAATCGCCGGTTGAGCCCCTGTGCCGCGCCGCCGTGCGGGATGGAGCCAAACCGAAATGCCCGTTATGCGCTATTTTGTCTTCGTTGGCGGCGCCCTGCTTGCGCTTTTGTTGATCGCCAATGCCTGTCTGCCGGCGCTACCGGTGGCCGAGAGTTCCAGTTCCAGTGCGGCCGTGGACCGATCCGTGATCAGAATTCATTCCGACAGGAAATGGCCAGAGCGGGTCGTCTTCGATACCACGCGTCCCACTATCGTGCCGGCTCCAACCGTCGCCGCCATGGCCGAAGCGCCGTCACCCCAGAAGAGTGCTACCGCCGAACCTGTCAAAGGTCAGGTGCGGGAGGCTTACGCCCAACTGCGCGCCAATCCGAACGAGCTTCGTAACCAAGAGCTAAAGCGGAAACGAAAATCGGTGGCGAAAAATAACGTCGGGCCGCCGACGATTCTGGTTGCTCAGCAGCCGCGCGTCGGACTCTTCGGCAACAACATCTGGTGATTGGGTCGGTTGCGGTGGGCGCCAAGCGATGATTATCAGCGGCGCGGATTGATCCCGATCCATGTGCCGGAGCAGCCGTCGGTCGCGGGCCGATCAGCTCCGCCGGAGGCCTGATCGCGCGCCGCCGGGTTATCATTCGTCGTCCGGATCGTCCGCCAAATCCGCTTCCTGAGCCTCTTTCCATGGCGATGTCGATCACCTCGATCGCCTGTTGAATCCGGGTGATGGATTCGATCGCGGCGGCCCGTTTTCTATTGAGTCAGGTAAGATTCAAGTGCGTGCGCAACGAAAATGCTCACGCTCGACAAGGCAGTGACCACAATCACGAACTCAAACATGGAACTATTCTACAGTAAGCGGCTTGGGCAATAATCCGCGGGCATAGTGTTGAGCTTGGTGGAGCTAGGCTATCAGCCACGCCACTACCTTGACGGCAACCCAACCGAACGCCGAGACCCAACCAACGGTCGCGACCGTAATTGCGGTAAAATAGCAAATCGCGAGAAATCTCTGCGACAGGGGCGTTCTGCTTACCGGCGAACTCGCAGGCATCACTTCGGTGACGGCGTTCATGGCAACTCTCCTCCGACCGGACTCGGCAGTTCGACGTTAGCAAACGTCTTCCCGAGCAGATGTGGAATGGTTCACACTTGGATCATGGCCGTGGTTCATTTCCGGCAAATGTCTTGAATTGGAAAAACGGTTTCGCGGTTGTTTCGTGGGAACTTCATGGGAACCTAGGCTGCGCGGTTCGTCGGCGGACGTACCGAGATCAAATCCTCACGGGCTTCGGCCCTAAGCTGCCCATTTCCAGGAGAGCGGCGATAATCTGCTTTTGGCGAACTCAATGGCGCCGCTCTGCTAAGCGCTGCTGTCACAATGACCTGATAAATCTCGCGAATTCCCTGGCTGATTGGTACGAAACCTGCTTAATGACTCTCGCCATCTTAATCATTTTTGGAGTTTAAGATGCGATTTTATGGTGCCCCTTTTATTCTGGCCTTTCTCTTCGCCAACGGCGCATATGCCGCTCAACCGTACCCAGTCGGTCAGCCGATGTACGCTATACTGGGCGACGCCATGCGGGCGCCGTTCGGCTGGATCGAATTTTGCAGCGACAATCCGAACGAATGCGCGAGGAGCACCACGCAGCCGCGCGACATCGAGCTAACCTCCGCCGCATGGGTCGAACTGGACAAGGTCAACCGCTGGGTCAACCACCACGTCCGGCCGATGAGCGACTTGGATCATTGGGGCGTGATGGAAAAATGGTCGATTCCGACCGACGGTTACGGTGACTGCGAAGATTATGTGCTGCTGAAGCGCAAGATGCTGATCAATTTGGGGTGGCTGCCCGAGGCGCTTCTGATCACCGTTGTCCGCGACAAGATGGACGAAGCGCACGTCGTTTTGACCGTCAAATCCGACAAGGGAGAGTTCATTCTGGATAGCCAGTACGAAAACATCGTGACCTCCACCGAGACCGGACACCGCTTCGTTGAACGACAATCGCAAAGCGATCCAATGGTCTGGCTGTCCTTCAAAGACGGACCGCTCTCCCAAACGAATGTTGCCAGCTCATTAGCTCGGCCTCCGGTTAAACTTTCCTCCCCGGATCGCCGGAGCACTATCCGGAATTAGTTACGCGGTTAGATGAGGCGGGCATGGGCATTTCTCTACGCGATATTGGGGCGGGGGATAGGCAGACGGACAGGTAAACCGGCCGGAACGGTGTTGAACGGCCGCGCACTCGCTGCGAATATTCAAGGTGCCGGTAGACTTGCGCTTATTTTTTCTCGCCGATGGTGACGTAGGCCCACAGTGCCTCGATGTCATCGCCCTTGAGCAGGTCGCCCCACGCCGGCATCTGGCTTTTGCCGTTGGTCACCGAGCGCACGAAGCGGTCGTGCTCGCCGGGCGGAAACTTGCGCAGGTCGAACGCGCCTTCCGGGTCTTGCATCCGCGCTCCGTGGCATGGCGAACAGTTGCGCGCGAAGATTTCGGCCCCGGTTGCGATCTGCTGCGGAGAAAAGCTTTGATCTTGCGCGGCGGCCGTCGCACTCCACAGCGCAACGGCCACCGCGAGGCTTATGCCTGTCTTTATTCCTGTCATCTGGCGGCTTTTGTCCTCAATCGGGCATCAAGGCGAAGGTCCAGACCGAGCCGCCGGGAGGGACGTCCTTGAGCGCCTCGCGCGCCTGGTTCGCGTACACGCCACCGAGCCCTGACAGTACGGTGACGTATTGCCTACCCTTGTAGGTGTAGGTGACCGGCTGTGCGTTGATGCCGGAGCCGGTCTGGAACTGCCAGAGCGTCTTGCCGTCGGCCGCGTCGATGGCGACGAACTCGCCGGTTTCCTTGCCCGTGAACAGCAACCCGCCGCCGGTCGCCACGATCGCCGACCATTGTGGATGGTCCCACAGCGGCGCGCGCCACACCTGTTTGGCGGTCAGCGGCTCGATCGCGTCGACGTGGCCGATCGGCTCGCCCTCGGGCTGTTTGGCCGGCAGATTCTCCACGAACATGAAACGCTGTCCTGGCACGTAAGATCCGGTCGGTAGCTGCTTGAACAATCGCGCCGAATGCATGGTGTTGGCATAAAGCAGGCCGGTCTCGGGGTTGAACGCGGCATGCGGCCAGTTCTTGGCGCCGCGCTGCGTCGGCCAGATCTCGACCTGCTCGCCGGCGCGCAGTTTCCTGGCGATGTCGGTCTCGATCGGGCGCCCGGTTTTCATGTCGACGCCGCTCGCCCAATTCACCCGCTCGAACGGCTTAGCCGAAATCAATTGGCCGCTGGCCCGGTCGATCACATAAAGAAAACCGTTGCGGTTGAGCTGCATCAGCACCTTGCGCTTGGCGCCGTCGACGTCGAGTTGACCCAGGATCATTTCCCAGTTGCCGTCGTAATCGTATTGGTCGTTCGGCGTGAACTGGTAGTGCCAGACGACCTCGCCGGTCTTCGGCCTCATCGCCAGCACCGAGGCCGTAAAAAGGTTGTCGCCGGGTCGCGATTGCGATGACCAGGGTGCCGGATTGCCCGTGCCCCAGTAGGTCAGGTCAAGGTCGGGATCGTAGGAGCCGGTGATCCAGCTTGAGCCGCCGCCGGTCTTCCAGGCGTCGGTGTCCTGCGGCCAGGTCTCATTGCCGGGTTCGCCGCGCGCCGGAATGGTGTAGCGGCGCCACAAATGTTTGCCGGTTTCCGGGTCCCAGCCGTCGATGAAACCGCGAATGCCGAACTCCGCGCCGGAGATGCCGGTAATCAGCACATTGTCGGCGATCAGCGGCGCGGCCGTCATGGAATAACCTTCCTTCCACTCGGCCACCTTTTCGTTCCATATCTCCTTGCCGGTCTTCATGTCGAGCGCGACGACGTGGGCATCGAGCGTCGTGCGATACAGTTTTCCGTTGAGGATCGCGGCGCCTTTGTTGGAGACGCCGCAGCATACGACGCGCGGGGTTTCCGGTAGCCATTCCACCGGCGTTTTCCAGATCTGCCTCCCGGTCCCGACATCGATCGCCACCGTCGCCTTGGCGTTGGTGACATACATCACCCCGTCGAGCACCAGCGGCTGCGCTTGCTCGCCCCAGGGATTGTCGAGGCTGAGATTCCAGATCGGCACGAGGCGCTTGACCGTCGCCTTGTCGATCTGCTTGAGGGGACTATAGCGGTTGAGGCTATAGCCCATGCCATAGGTCAATATGTTGTCAGGATTCTTGCCGTCGTTCTTGAGATCGTCGAGCGTTTGAGCCGATGCAGCGCCCGCAAGCACAACCATCACAGCCGCAGCTATCGCCTTCATAAGAGTCCCCCCGTGATGACAGGTCGTGCAGCCTTTGGCCGCCGCCCGTTCTTGCGCGGGAGGTTAACCCAACATCAACGCCTGTCGAGCCCAGTAGAGCCGAGGCTTTTTCACGCAGCCATGCGCCAGACGCAGGGTGCGGCAAGTTCAAGCCAGATGGGCGTTCGATGCCCGCTCTCGCCTGAAAATCAGACAGCGGTCTCGGTGTCTTGAAAACAGGATTCGCCCGGATTGCGTCACGCAATCCTATCGAAGATTTCGCTCAGGCCTGACCCTTCGGCGTGTATTGGCCCAGCACGCATTTGTAGCTTTGCAGCCGCCAGCTCCGGTATGGGCCGTTTTGCAGCCACTCCGCGATGCCGGCCTGGGCATGAACCGAGCAGTCCATCATCGAAATACTGGACTGGTCGCTGTTGGTGACAACTTTTTCCAGGCAGATTTGGCCATTGCACAGCAGTGCGACGAGAGTGACGAGCATAGGGTCTCCATCGAAAGATATGATTCGGTGGATTTTACCATGCAGCGTTCGTGCCAAAATCCGGGCGCACAAAATTATCCCCCGTACGAGTACGGAAGACGCCAACATCCGATCAGCCCACCGGACGACCCTCCGGTTCGGCAAAAGAGGACCTCGCCATCCGTCAGGGGCGAGGCCGTGAGTTGCGGGTCAGGGAGGAGGCTGGAGTAGACCCGTCCTTATTTCCCGGTCAGCGAGGGGCATGCCCGGTTTGGTTTATTCGGTTCAAGCGGCCTTTGATTTCGCCACATGCGTGGCAATCGCATCCATGAGCGCCGGAGAGAGGCAGTCGTAGGGTTCAAGGCCCAACTCCTTGAGACGGCTCCGGATACCCGCCATCTGCTCGGATTTGACGCCGGACTCGATGACCGAGGAAACGAATGCCGCAAACCCCGGAGCGGCCGATCCCGATTCCTGGAACAACTCCGGATGAATGAAGTCGAGACCGTAGAACGGATGCCCCTTGTTTTCGATGCGGCCAAACATATGCGTGCCGCAGACCTTGCAGGCGTGCCGCTGGATGGTCTTCGAGGCATCTACGATGTGAAGCTTGTCACCGTTTTCAAGCACGGTGACGTTCTCTCGCGGCACAACGGCAACGACGGAGAAAATGGCGCCCTCCGGCTTCCAGCACTGAGTACAGCCACAGGCGTGGTTGTGCGCGACGTCGCCCTTGACACCAACCTTGACCGCCTTGTCCTTGCATTTGCAGACGAGTGTCCCGCCGGCAAAGCTGCCTGAGCCTTTCTTCACACCATTGTCGACCGAGGGATGGATATGAACGTTCATGGGCCTATCCTCCTTGCGTTTGAAATTTTTGTCAGTACACGACGACCGATCGAATCGATTTGCCTTCATGCATCAGATCAAAACCCTTGTTGATGTCTTCGAGCTTGAGCGTGTGCGTAATCATCGGGTCGATCTGAATCTTTCCGTCCATGTACCAATCGACGATTTTCGGTACGTCGGTGCGGCCGCGCGCGCCGCCGAACGCCGTGCCTTTCCAGACGCGGCCGGTGACGAGTTGGAAAGGCCGGGTGGCAATTTCCTTGCCGGATTCGGCCACGCCGATCACGACGGATACGCCCCAGCCACGATGACAGGCTTCAAGCGCTTGGCGCATCACGGTGGTATTGCCGGTGCAGTCGAAGGTGAAATCGGCGCCGCCATCCGTCAGTGTGACAAGATGCTGGACGATGTCACCGCTAACCTTCTTCGGGTTGACGAAGTCGGTCATGCCAAATTTACGACCCCATTCCTCCTTGGAGTCGTTGACGTCGACGCCAATGATCTTGTTGGCGCCGACCATCTTCGCGCCCTGGATCACATTGAGCCCGATACCGCCCAAACCGAACACGACGACGTTGGCGCCCGGCGTTACCTTGGCGGTGTTGACCACGGCGCCGACGCCGGTCGTAACGCCACAGCCGATGTAGCAGCTCTTGTCGAAAGGAGCGTCGTCGCGGATTTTCGCGACCGCGATTTCCGGAAGCACCGTAAAATTCGAGAACGTCGAGCAACCCATGTAGTGATAGATGGTCTTGCCCTTGTAGCTGAAGCGCGAGGTGCCATCCGGCATCACGCCCTTGCCCTGGGTGGCGCGGATCGCCGTGCACAGATTCGTCTTCTGGCTGAGACAGCTTTTGCACTGGCGGCACTCAGGCGTGTAAAGCGGAATAACGTGATTGCCCGGTTTTACGGACGCCACGCCGGCGCCGACCTCGCGCACGATACCCGCGCCCTCGTGGCCGAGGATGGACGGAAAGAGTCCTTCGCTATCGAAGCCGTCGAGGGTATAGGCATCCGTGTGGCAAATGCCGGTCGCCTTGATCTCGACCAGGACCTCGCCTGCCTTCGGCCCTTCGAGATCGAGTTCAACAATCTCCAGCGGCTTCTTGGCTTCGAAAGCGACGGCGGCGCGTGTCTTCATCGTTTGGTCCTGTTGTTCCAGACTATTGCTTCGTGCCCATGCAGGAGTCCTCGGCCTTGGTGTAGGCTGGCGACTTGTCTTCGTGCTTTGCCGGGCGTACGCGTCCAACGGCATCGTTGGAGCGCGCTCTCAGATAGACGAAGAGATCATCCAGGTAGCAGGTCACGTTCGGATTATTGCCGAAGGCCGGCATCACGTTCTCCTGCGCCGTGTTGACGTTCTTGCGGCCGCTCGCAACCGTGGCCAGAAATTCGCCGTAGCTCATCGTCTTCAGCGAATCCTTCAGCGCCGGCGCATAGCTCGATCCCATGCCGTCAGGCCCGTGGCACACATGGCATTCGGAGTGATACCGGCGGTATCCGGAATAAGTGTACCAATCGACCGTGCCGTCAGCCTGAATTTTGTAAGTCGGGTTTCCTTCCTTATCGACATATTTTCCGTTTTCGGATTTTACCGCGGCGGGATCTCCCGAACCGTCGGCGAAGGCCATCCCACCGGCAGCGACCAGCATGGTCGCCGCGGTCAGCAATTGAATCATACGCAAGAGCTTTGTCCTCGGCTGTCGATGTCACGTCATCCGGCGCGCGGAACAAGACCACGCGCCGGAACGAGGGTCATCAGCTCACTGCGGCACCGCGAACACGGTAAGCGTTCCGCCGAGTGCGGTGTAGTTGCTCAGCGCTGCGTAGCCACCCACCGCGCCGAGACCTGCGGTCGGGTCAGTCAGGCCGGCCGCAAGGCCGATGCCTGCCCAGCCGCCGACACCGGATAACACGGCAATGTATTGCTTGCCGTCATGCTCGTAGGTGGTGACGTTGCCGATGATACCGGACGGAGTCTTGAACTTGTAGAGTTCCTTGCCGGTTTTCGCATCGACCGCCTTCAGATAGCCCTCCAGCGTTCCGTAGAAGACGACGCCGCCGGCGGTCGCGAGTGCGCCTGACCAGACCGAGAACTGTTCCTTGTTCGACCAGACGATCTTGCCCGTCTTGCCGTCCCAGGCAATGAAGTTGCCCATGTTGGTTTCGCCGGGAGGCGGATACATCGACAGCGTCGCACCCACATAAGGCTGACCCGCGGTGTAGCTCACCTTGAACGGTTCGTAGTCCATGCAGACGTGATTGGTAGGAACGTAGAACAACTGTGTTTCTGGCGAGTAGGCTGCGGGCTGCTCGTCCTTCGAGCCGAGCGCGGCCGGGCAGATGCCCTTGTTGTTATGATCCTCGCCCTGCTTGTCGGTAGAATATTCATCGACCACTTTCGGCCGGCCATAGTTTGGCGAGCTCTTGTTCATGTCGACGCCGGAGGTCCAGTTCACCTTCGGATCGAACTTCTGCGCAACCAGCAGTTCGCCGTTGACGCGATCGAGCGTATAGCCGATGCCGTTACGATCGAAATGAGTCAGCAGCTTGCGTGCTTTTCCATCGATCGGCTGATCCGTGAGGATCATTTCATTGACGCCATCAAAGTCCCACTCGTCGTGGGGCGTCATCTGATAGACCCACTTCGCCATGCCGTTGTCCGGATTGCGGGCGAAAATGGTCATCGACCATTTGTTGTCGCCGGGGCGCTGCTTCGGATTCCAGGTCGAGGGATTGCCCGAGCCGTAATAGACGAGGTCGAGCGACGGATCGTAGGCGAGCCAGCCCCACGTGCAGCCGCCGCCGATCTTCCATTGATCGCCTTCCCAGGTCTTCAGGCTCGAATCCTTGCCGACCGGCTTGCCGAGTGCCGTGGTCTTGTCGGGGTCGACCATGATCTGGTCATCTGGACCTTCGGAGTAGGCCTTCCAGACCTGCTTGCCGTCTTTGATGTTATAGGCGGTCATGCTGCACTGGACGCCGAACTCGCCGCCGGACGTGCCGACCAGAACCTTGTCCTTGACGACCATCGGCGCCGAGGTTCCCGTTTGCCCCTTGCTCGGATCACCGTTGATCGCAGTCCACTCGACGTTGCCATTCCTCGCGTTGAGCGCGACAAGCTTGTCGTCGGCTTGATGCAGGAAAATCTTGCCGTCGGCATATGCGAGGCCGCGGTTGACGGTGTCGCAGCACATCACCGGAATGACGTTCGGATCCTGCTTCGGCTCGTAGCTCCAGACGATCTTGTTCTCCTGAGAGAGGTCGAGAGCGTAAACCTTGTTGGGGAAGGGGGTGTGAACGTACATCATGTTATCGACGACGAGCGGTCCGCCTTCGTGGCCGCGCAGCACGCCGGTCGAGAAGGTCCATGCGACCTGCAATTTGCCGACGTTGGAGGTGTTGATCTGCTTGAGCTTGGAGTAGCGTGTGTTGGCGTAATCGCCTGTCGGCATCGCCCACTCGGCCGGATTTTGCGACAGTCGATTTAGTTGGTCGTTGGCTCCAGCGCTTCCTGCGGCGAACGCCGCGATGGCACCGAGACCGGTCGCGAATAGTACCTTTCGCATCGTAGTTCCTCCCAGTTTAGAGCCTTGGGTTTCCGCAGAGCGCGGCCCCAGTTTCGAGGTCTTGTTGCCTCTATGCCTATCTGCTTCGGAAGGTTGATACTTGCCCGAGAGCGAATCCCCTTTGCTCGTAAGCGAAGCGCGATTAACTTTTTCATCCCGCTTGTATCGAGGGCTGAGTTCCAGATTTGGATGTTGCGGAGCATCAATGTCTGCCGGAGCCGACCCATCGATGTTTCCCTTGACGTCGCGGAAACTTAGACGGAGGATTAGCCGGGAGACAGCAAGAGTGACGCCTTACGGCCGCCTCAACTTGGCCTCAACTTGGATGTCCCTTGCCCGTGACTGGCTGCACGGTTGACCTCAAATCGGTGGCGGGAAATGGCTGACACGGTTCATTCGCTCAGCACTGCAGGGTTGGGGCCGAAGAGGCAGATCCAGTATTGGTCAGATGCGTTGACCGATCTCTGCGGCCGGTTTGCCGTCGACTCGCTCGACGGATCGACGCTGGAGGCCCGCATCAATTACACCACGGTTTCGAAACTGAAGCTGTGCCAGATCGAAGCAAGCCAGCACCGGATCGCGCACGCTCCTTCGCCGAGCCATACCAGCGAGCATCCCTACGTCAAGATACTGTTCCAGACCTACGGGATTTCGTACTTCGAGCAGAATGGCTGTCAGATCCAGATAAGACCTGGAGATTGTCTCGCTTATGACGTTTCCTCTCCGCACACCATCATCAGCCCTGCGCTGACGCGACACGAGGTTGTCATTGTACCGAAGGAGCTGTTGCGGGAACGCGGGTTCCACTTCGGCAAGATGTCGGCCTGCAAACTGTCGGCGTTGGCAGGAACGGGCCGTATCGCGCATGACTTCGTGCATGCGGCTTTTGGCGAAGCCGGCAAATTGTCGGCAAACAGTGCGGCGGGCGTCGCCGAATCGCTAATCGATTTGTTGTTGCTGCCGCTGCGGGAGGCGGACACGGCCTTTGATCGTGTCGGGCCCGAAGCGATGTATGTGCGGGCGCAAGCTTTCATCCGCGAACATCTGCGCGATCCGGAACTTTGCATCGACTGGATTTCAGCCTCGCTCGGGTGCACCAAGCGCTACCTTCACATGCTGTTCAGCGAACGCGGCATGACCGTCAGCGACTACATCTGGCGGGCGCGATTGCAGCATTGCCGCCAGGAGCTTGAAGCACATGGGGGCAAGACGATCACCGACGTCGCGTTCTCCTGGGGTTTCTCGAGTTCTTCGCATTTCAGCCGCGCGTTTCGGAAATGCTTCGGCGTTTCTCCCTCTGCCATCAACAAGGGACCGCACGGCGGCGTCCCGGCCGACGCCATCTGATCAGCCGATCAGCTTGAAGGAGTGTCCGGGCAGGCGCTGGGTCTCCATTTGCTGCCGCGTTTGTCGATAGGTACGTGGCAATTATCGATTCGCTGCTCGTCCGTCCATTTCGGGCCGAGCCTTTCCTTTCCGGTCAATGTCGGCCGGCGTGTCTCCACTGTCAGACCGGTCGTCGAATTGTATGTTCCATCCTGAGCTTGTGCGCAGGAGGTAAATCCGATGAGTACCAGCGCGCTGATCCTTCGAAGCGGTAATCTCATGAGGACCCTCACTTTGAACGTTGCATCTCGCTTCCGCTAGCAAATCCAGGACTTGCGGCGCCACCCGGAACCTGAAGTTCAAGGACCCGTTTCACTCGAATGCGTTCAACGACAGCTCAAATTTCTTGCACGGGAGATCAAAATGCTATCGCGCCGGTCTATCCTTTTGTTATCCGGAGCATTTCTGGCAGTGCCATCATCGTCCGCTTTGGCCGCTCCGGCACCAGATCCGATCAAAATGTTCGACCTCGACGCCGACGGCACACTCGACCTCGGCGAGGTAAAGAAAGCCGCCGCAGGTCTGTTTGCGCAGCTCGATCACGATCACGACGGGACGCTCGACAGGCGCGAATTGGCGGGGCGCTTGAGCGCGCGCGAGTTTGCCGCCGCTGATCCCGACCATGACGGCACTTTGACCATGGACGAGTATCTGGCGGTCGTCGAAAAACGTTTCAATGCAGCCAATCTGGACGGCGATGGAACGCTCGACGCAAAGGAACTGCGAACCCCGGCAGGGCGCGCGTTGCTTCGCTTGTTGAAGTAAAACTGATTTGCTGCGCGCTCCGCGCCGACCCTTGCGTCAAACGCGCGGCGGTTTTACGTTCGCATCGGTGCGAGTGTAGCACCATCACTTGGGAGAGCCTTATGACTTGGAAAACCCCAAAGATCGTTGAAGTGCCGGTCGGCATGGAGATCAACATGTACGCCTGCGCGGCGCGCAAATAGCTGCAAAGCGTTCTGCCCGGCTCTTGGCATTCAGGTGTTGAGAGCCGTGGCAGGCGTCGCGGCTTTCCTTTCCATTCTCTGTGATATCCTCGATAGTCGACCGCGAGTGTACGAGCTCGCGTCCGCAGATTTCACATCTCGGGTCACATCGATGGCTCTTGGAATGGAAATGAGTATTCCCGCAAGCACAATCCGGGTGGCGGTGCTGTGGATACTCCTGCAACCCGCTTGTGCTCTGGCTGAGGGCATCGACACCGAGCACATCTACGGTTTCATGATCGGCTCGGATGTCGGCGATGCCGGCGAACGCGAATTCCAGACCACGAGCACGGGACGATTTTCGAAACAGGCCGGAACTTACGACGCGCTCGGGCAGGAGCTTGAGCTGGAATACGTACCCGTCAAGAATTTCCGGATTGAGATCGAAACGACGTTTGCGGCTTACGATATCGCATCTGTTCCAGGATTGGTGGATCGTACCCAGGCCGGCTGGCAAGGCGCCGCGCTGGATTTGCGCTACAAGTTCCTCGATCGCGAAACGGCTCTCTTCGGACTGACGTTGGGACTCGAGAGCCATGGTAACCGCATCGATGAGACCACCGCGTCACAAGCCCAGAATTTCGGAAATGAGCTGACGCTGGTGCTGGAACGGGACCTGATTCCTGGTCGTGCGGTGGCAACGCTCAATCTGGGTTATGAGCCGGAATGGACGCACTTCGTCGGCGCGCCAACCGTCGAGCAGGATTCGACCCTTTCGGTCGCATTTGGGGTCATGGCGCAGGTACGACCCGATATTCTGATCGGCGGTGAGGCGCGTTATTTTCGTAAATTTGAAGGGATTGGCCTGAATGAACTGGCAGGGGAGGCCTTCTTCGTCGGTCCGACCGCGTACTTCCGCCTCTCAGACCGCGCACGTCTCACGGCGAGCTGGAGCATTCAGGCGTGGGGGCGTCCCGCCGGCACGAGTACCACGCTGGATCTCGTCAATTTCGAGCGCCAGCAGGCGCGAGTCATATTTGGGCTCAACTTCTAATTCGGCGTGACCGTAGGTTTTAGTGCCACTGAAACCTCGCGCCAGCTGGCCTCGTAGCTGGTAGTGCTACCGATCATGAAAATGGGCCGAAGGGTACCGGCATGAATGCGATCGAGCTGATCATTACGGTCTGTGCAGTCCTGTCGCCGAATACCTGCGAGGAAAGGCACTTGTCGTTTTCCTCTGAATTCTCCCTGCAACAATGCACCATGAATGCGCCGCCCTATATCGCGCAGTGGATTGGAGAGCATCCGAAGTGGAAGGCGGTGAAATGGCGCTGTGAATATCCGCATAGTCGCGAGAAAGCATAAGAGACAGCTGGCGGCTGAGTCTGTTCGAAATTCCCTATTTGTTGCAATCCTTCAGATCCTTGTCGGAAATTGAAAACACGGCATCGGCCTTGATTTCGATATCCCGCACGAGGCATTGCCTCGCGTCGCGATAACCGACCTTGGCGTCGTAGCGTCCCGGTTCCACGCCGGTAATCCGCAGACGCTCGTCGTGATCGACCTCCTTGTCCTTGTCGTTCAAGGTCTGGTTCGGACCCCAATTGTCCTTGCCGGCCGGTGACAGTTGAAAACTGGAGATCGTCGACGTGGTCAGATTCCAGAAGCGGATTCCCTTGCTCTGCGCTCGGGAAGAAGCTGGCAAGACCAACGAAAATAAACAGATCGCAATCAACGCGCGCGGCATGGCGGCCTCCCAAATAGTTCGTCCGTCCCGGTATGGCATCGTGAGCCAATTTCGCGAGCGGCGGCTTTTCATTGGCAAAGCGATAGCATAGCTTTTGCATTCTGGAGAAACGCCATGACACCCGTCGAATGGACAAGACTGATTTTCGTAGCGCTCGGCGGCCTGGCGGGAATGGTTGCGGGCGCCCGCGCCGAGGAAGTCAACGATTACCCGACATCAGCAAGGGCGGAGTATGTTTTCGGTTGTATGAAGGCCAACGGCGAAACGCGGCAGTCAATTGATCAGTGCTCCTGCTCGATCGACATCATTGCTTCCCTGTTGCCGTATGACCGTTACGTCACCGCCGAAACGGTGCTGAGCATGTCGCAGGTTCGCGGCAACCTGGGCACGCAGTTCCGCTCGTCAGAACAGGCGAAGGGCGCGCTCGACGATCTGCGGCGCGCGCAGGCCGAGGCCGAAGTGAGATGCTTTTGAAAGGAATTCTGAGCTCTTTGCGTTAGGAGAGACCGCCTTAAGTACCGGAATCGTCGACCTGCCATTCTTTTTGAAAGACGTGGCCTGACGTATCCTTGGCCTCGGCGCGGAATGTCTTGGCTCCATTCGATATGTAGGTGAAACGGATATTCGGATCTTCCGAGATCGAAATGCCGCCTTCCATGGACAATACCGGGCTGTTGTCCAGCCACAGGTGTACTTCATCGATGAAGAAGGCCGGAATGTAGAGATGTGTGATCTGGTCCATCTGCAGGCCGGAATTGTTGGGATGACCTATCATGATCTGAGCTTCACGCGCGCCGCTAGTCGGTCCCTGATCGCCTCGGCTGAATTGCCGGTATTTCATCTGGCCGATCCGGTTGCGGGCCTCTTCCACATTCTTGACGGCAGGCGCGGAACAGCCGCCGGAGGCCTTTACATAAGTCTTGACCACGTAAAGCTTGCCGTCGCTGAGCTCTGCGACCGCGTGAACATTGGTGTAACTGTTGACGCGAACGCGCGTCGATATTTCCGACACCCGTGTGTCGGGCCCGATCTCGAATTTCGCGGCCATCGGCGCCGGATTTTGATCGATGACCAGCGTGATCGTCCTCACGCGCCGGCTATCGTCAGGCGCGAGTCTCGATCTCAACGTCACCGGAACAATCGCGGCATCCTCGGCGCGATAGGGCATTTCGATGGAAATGACGTCGCCGCCATCATTCATCGGGAGATTATTGAAGATATCCTGAACGAGACCCGGCCAGGGGTCGATCGGCTCCTCCGCCGCGCGCGAAGCTGGAACGCCCGTCAGCGCGAAGCCAGACAGCGCCACTATGCAGAACAGATAAACACGGAACATGGTCGCGCTCCTCATGCGGATCGAAGCAGCAACAAATTCATTATAGCGTATCTCGCACGTTATTCCCATTCAATCTCGGAAAATGCTGCGGTTGCGTTGCGGGCGTTGTAGTCATCGAACAACTGCCACCGGGACCGCTCGGAAGCTGCGGCCGTGTCGGCGGCAACGCCGATCGGCGCGCCTCGTTTGATCAAGTTCCGTACGTCGGCTGCGAGCGTTTCGAGATAGCGGCGTTCATCAGCAAGCGCCGTCGGCCATTGACTCACGGGACCGTGACCCGGAACGACGCGCTCCGCTGGCTGCTTGCTGAGATCGTCCATCATCCGCAGCCAGCCGCGGATGCTGCCGTCGACAACAGGAATATGGTCGAGAAAAACGAGATCGCCCGCAAACAGGATTTTCGTTGTCTCATCGAGCACGGTGAGGTCACTGTCGCTATGCGCGGCGGGCCAAGCCTGTAGAACGAGCCTGCGGCCGCCAAGGTCAAGCGTGAGCGACCCTTCGACCAGCAGGGTGGGAGCTATGATCCGCACCTCGTCGATCAGGCCGTCGCCCATGATCTTGCGGAAGGCATCGAGGTAAAACGGGCCACGCGCGGCGAGCGCCTGCGGCAAATTCTTGTGTCCGACAAAAGCGGTTTCATCACCGATAAAGGCGGCATTGCCGAACACATGATCGGGATGGCCATGCGTATTAATGACGTAGCGGATCGGTTTGTCGGTCCGGGCGCGAATGGCGGCGAGGAGTTCCCGCCCTTCACGAACGCTACCACCCGTGTCAATGACGGCGACCGCATCGTTGCCGACAACAAATCCGACATTGGCGATAGCTCCCTCGTTCTCGAGCGTCATCAGTGCGATCGCGCCGATGTGAACGAAGAGACCTGGCGCGATCTCGGTGACAGACAGTTGCGGCTGTTGCGCGTTTGCGAGTGGCGAGGTGAAGAGGGACGCGAGCAGAACGGCGAGCGCAAGGCGATCGCTCACTCTTTGGCCTGATCGTTCCATTTGACAGCGCCACCATGGTTCCGATTTGCGCCGCAACAACGTCGCGAAGCCGCGCCAGTTTCGCGCGCGGATTATCCTGTTGCACGCCCGGATTGAGGAGCATAGCATTTTGGTGGGAGGATGGCGCTAGCTGAGGACAGCAATCGATGAATCATGTCACGCTCAAACGCTCTCTGCTCATACCGCTTCTGACGATGGTGACGATTCTCGTCAGCCGCGACTGCGTGCGAGCACAGTCGGACAACGAAGGTCTCGATCTTTCGATCGAGCTTGTCGACCCCAAGGTGCTGAGGGTTTGCGCCGATCCGCGCAATCTCCCGTTTTCTAACCAAGAAGGCGAGGGGTTTGAGAACAAGCTCGCCGAGCTGCTTGCATCGAAGCTGCAGAAGAAGATCGACTACATGTACTTCCCGCAAGCGACGGGCTTCGTCCGCATGACACTCGGTGCGCATCGCTGCGACGTCATCATGGGTTTTCCGCAGGGCGACGATCTCGTTCAGGGCACCAATCCTTATTACCGCACCGCCTATGCGCTGGTTTCGAGGCAGGGCTCCGGCCTTGAAGATGTCACGGTGCTGGAAGACGTGCGTCTCAAGGGCAAGCACATCGGTATTGTTGCAGGCACGCCGCCCGCCACCAACATGGCGGTCAACGGACTCATGGCGAACGCCAAACCATATCCGTTGATGATCGACACCCGCGTGGATTCGTCAGCCGAAACCATGATCCACGACCTTAACAAGGGCGAGATCGATGCTGCCATTCTCTGGGGCCCGATGGCGGGATTCTACGCTAAAAAGGCCAATCCGCAGCTTCATGTCACACCGCTCGTGAATGAGAAGACCGGACCTCAACTTGTCTACCGCATCGGTATGGGTGTTCGTCGCGCCGACCAGAACTGGAAACGGTTGCTCAATCGGCTGATCCAGGAGAACCAGGGCGAGATAAACAAGATCCTGGTCGAATACGGCGTTCCGCTGCTCGACGAGAATAATCAATCGATCGCTGCGGAGACGGCGACGAAGTCACCATGATCCGGCACGCAGCCAGTTGGACGTTTGCGCTTATCGCGCTTGTCGGTGCTGTATGCGCAGAAGAGCTCGTGCCCGAGCCGCAGGGTTATCGCACCGACGACTATCGGGCACCGGTTCCCGATACGCTGACAGGCGCACGCGTGCTTTCAACGGCGGAGGCGGAAGCAATCTGGCGTACGAAGGCCGGCGTGTTTGTCGACGTGCTGCCACGTCCGCCAAAACCGGCAAATCTTCCCGCCGGCACCGTCTGGCGCGACAAGCCGCGCTTCAATATTCCTGGCAGCATGTGGCTTCCGGATACAGGCTACGGCGCGCTGGCGGCATCAACGGAAAGCTACCTGCGGCAGGGGCTAGAGCGCGCCTCCGGCGGCAATCGTGCCGCGCTGATCGTCGTGTATTGCCAGGCTGATTGCTGGATGTCGTGGAACGCCGCCAAGCGAACGCTGTCCTACGGCTATTCCAACGTCGCCTGGTATCCGGATGGCACGGACGGTTGGCAACGGGCAGATCTGCCGACGGAGGAAGTGCAGCCAGAACCGAAAGCAGCAGAGTAAATCCAAGCTTGAAATGCCGCGTGGTGTTTATTCGATTTCCTGCTGAATGGTGCGGCCGAGCGCAAATAACCGTTGGTCAATCGCCGTCGGCACGTCGCAAACAAATTTGACGACGCGACGGCGGTCTTCAAAGATCCGCGTCTCCCAAACCAACTGATTGCCGAGTTCGTCGATCTTGGACTGATCCGGTGGCGTCGCGTCCTGCAGCGCTTGCAGCGCCAGCGTATCGCTGCGGACCTTGTCTGCGGCCTGGCGCTGCTTGCGGGTCACGCGCTCGAGTCCGCCCATGACGGAAGAACGTTCGGCGTTGAGTTGCTCGAACAGGCCGGCAAACACCAGCTTGCCGGTTGCCACCTTGTCGGCCCCGGGCGTGGACAGAAATTCCGTAATTGCCTTTTGCGCGTCTTCAATGGACGTCTTTCTGGCCGCCACTTTTCCGACCAGCGCGCTGACTTTGGGATCATCTTTCCATTTCTCTTCGGCATCGCCGAGCGGGGGACCAGCCCATACCGCGGCAAGCGAGATTTCCGGCACCTTGGCTTGCGCGCAAGGCCAGTCGGGATAGCGTGGATCGGCAGCGAGGCATTGGGCGGATGCGGTAAACGCAAACAGCGCCCCGATTCCTGCGCGCGAAATCATGTCTCGCCTCCCGCGGGCCCTCGGCGGGCCAATCCACGCGACGGATCATAGGCCAGAATGGCACCGATCATGAAGAGCGCAGTGCATCCGGCGACCACCGCCAATGAAATCCAGTTGATCTGGCCGTAAAGGGCAAAACGGATCAGTTCGACAGCGTGGGTGAACGGATTGAATTGGCATACGTAGTAGAGCATTGGGCTGCCCTCCCGAACGCGCCAGAGCGGATAAAGGGCCGATGAGGCAAAGAACATCGGAAATATCACGAAGTTCATCACGCCAGCAAAATTCTCGAGCTGCTTGATCCCGGAGGAGATCAGCATACCAAGCGCGCCCAGCATCAGACCGGACAGCATCAAGGCCGGCAATACCGTCAAATAGCCGATCGGCGGCGGTGTGATATCCCAGAACCATGCGATCAGCAGGAAAGCATAGACCTGCAGCAAAGAGACCGCCGTGCCGGCCAGCAGTTTGCAAAACAGCAAATACCAGCGTGGCAACGGGCTCACCAAAAGCGTGCGCATGTTTCCCATCTCACGATCGTAAACCATGGAGAGCGAGGACTGCATGCCATTGAACAGCTGGATCATCGCCATCAATCCGGGCGCGATGTAGACCTCATAGAGAATGTAGGTCTCGTAGGGGGGAATGATGGATATCCCGAGGACCTGACGGAATCCGGCGGCAAAGATGAAGAGCCAAACCAGAGGCCTTACGAGTGCCGATACGAACCGTTCGCGCTGGTGGAGAAAACGCAGGGCCTCACGCCACACGATACCATTGAGGCAGATGGCGTATTCGGCAACAGAGAAACCTCGCCGATTCTGGTCGAGAGTTACAGAGCTCATGGGGCTAAGCTCCCGCATTGGGCGCCGGTCAACCGCATGAACGCCGAGTTGACGTCGCGCGCGCCAGCTTCCTCAAGTACACGGGTGACCTCGCCATTCGCCAGGACGCGGCCCTGATGCAGGATCACGAGATTATCGCTCGGTATGATCTCGTCGAACAGATGGGTCGCCCACAACACGCCGATGCCCTGCTCGGTGACGAGCTGCCGCACATGGCCAAGGATATCGGCGCGGGCCTTGACGTCGAGCCCGACGGTCGCTTCATCAAGCAAAAGCAGCCGAGGCCGATGTAACAGTGCACGTGCGATTTCGAGCCTGCGCATCTGCCCGCCGGAAAGATCGCGCACCTTGCTGCTGGCGCGATCGGCAAGTCCGATGCGCGACAGCACCTCGTCGCTCCTCGATCGCGCGTCGGAGCGGCCGATGCCATGAAGGGCGGCGTGATAGAGCAGGTTCTGCATGACCGAGAGATCGAGGTCGAGCGTGCGGGGCTGAAATACCACGCCCATGAGCCGCAGAGCTTCGCCTGGCGACTGCCCGATATCGTGGCCGAAAATCCGGATGCTGCCGGCCTGGATTCCGAACAACCGCGTCACCAGCGAGAATAGAGTGCTTTTCCCGGCGCCATTCAGGCCGAGCAAGGCGGTAAAGCTCGCAGGCGCCACGGTGAAATCGACATCGATCAAGGCGTGCCGCGCGCCATAGGAGTGGCTGACGGCCGAGATCGACAACGCCGGAGTCCTGGCCGAATTGTGCCCGATCGGCTTGTCCGGAGCGGGGGAGGCGACTGCGCTCGATGCGTCGGAGGTTGTCATGGCGAGATTGTCACGCCCCACGGAAGTTCGCCCACCTGAATCGTTTTGATCACTTTCTGTGAGGCAACATCGATCACCGAGACGTCGTTGGAGACGCCGTTGGTAACCAGCAGATATTTCTCGTCCGGCGTGAACGCCATGTGCCAGACCCGCTGCCCGACCAGAAGGTATTTGATCACGGCGTGACTTGCGGCGTCGACCACGGCGACACGATTGGCGGGGCCGAGCGCGACAAAAGCGGTCTTGTCGTCCTTGGTGATCCCGATCCCGACCGGCTGGATGGCCTCGCTCCGCAACCCCGGAATGTCGAAGGTGACCTTGCCAGTGACGGCGTGTTTGACGGGGTCGACGATCGAGACCGTACCGCCAATCTCGGAGGAAACCCACAATTCGGAGCCGTCGTGTTTGAATTCGGCAAAACGCGGCCGGGAGTCGACCAGCACGTTGCCGACGACCTCTCGCGTCGCCGTATCGATGAAATGCGCCATGTTGGTTGTTTCGGAGGTATTGATCAGGATCTTGTCATCCGGACTGACAGTCATTCCTTCAGGTTCGACGCCGACCTGTATTTCGCCAAGCCGCGTTCGTTTCTGGATATCGATGACAGTGACGGTGTTGTCGTTCTCGTTGGCGACATAGAGGATCTTGCCCGCGGCATCCTGCGTAAACAGTTCGGGATCGGGACCGGAGGGCAGGGTGTCCACTACCTGCTGGGTCTTCGTGTCAATCATCTGTATGGTGTCGTCGTCACCGACAGCGACCATCACGAACCTGCCATCGCGGGTGAATTCGATGCCCCGCGGCCGCTGACCGACCTTGATCGTCGCCGTGACCGCCCATTTGTCGGTGTCGATGACCGAGACGGTATTGCCCTTTTCATTCGAAATATAGGCGGTGTATGCCCCGGCCGGATTCGCCGCTGCAAGCCATAGTGCCGCCAGGATAAGCAAGTAACCGCGCATGCACGAGCTCTCCGCTGTCATTGCAGTTTGCATTTGGTCTCAGGCCTGTCGACGCCGAGCGTATCAAGCTCTGAGTTCTGGTGCAGGAAGCCCTCTTGCGGTGACACTGACACAACCATACGACCGTCCGCGAGCAGGATCGGCTGGCGAAGCTGCAAGTTCCATTCTCTCAAGGTGAGGCGTTGGCCCTTGAAGGCGGCAATGGAAAAGTCTTTTCCCTTGATGAAGCTGAACACGGTCTTTGGATCGCTGGAATTCGTGCGTGAGGTTGCTTCGCTGACGATGCGTGCGGCGGTCCACGCCTGCATGTCCATCGCCGTCATGTGCCGCGAATTCAGTTTAAGGAAGCGGTTCTGGATC
Organism: Bradyrhizobium sp.; assembly: GCA_049509335.1. Classification (GTDB taxonomy): domain Bacteria; phylum Pseudomonadota; class Alphaproteobacteria; order Rhizobiales; family Xanthobacteraceae; genus Bradyrhizobium. Next base: position 37,663 of record JBEKZZ010000033.1, read on the forward strand.
TGGACGGCGCCCCATTGGTCATGCGAGGCGTCCCAACTCGTCGGCACCAAGCCCGCCGATCCCACCACCGGCCGCGGATCCCAGGTTCGATAGGGCAGGTAAGAGGCGAAGACTTCGCTTTCGTCGGCCGCGACCAAGACGTCATAGGCGGGGGCCTCCTGGGTAAACACCGGCATTTGACGCTGGATGAGCGTCACGCCGCTATCGGTCCGGCGGGCGCCGCCAGTGTCCTCGAAGGTCCGCTCCTGCACGATCTTCGCGCCGAACCGGGTCGCGGCGCGACGCAGGGCATCGGCATAGAGCTTGTCCTTGTCGTGCGAGCCGATGACCAGCAGCCAGCGCTTCCATTGTTTCCAGACGAGGTATTGGGCGAGGCCGTCCGCGAGCATCGAGCGGGTCGGTGCCACATGGATGATATTGGCGCGACAATCCTGCTCGCGCAGGCGATCATCAATGGAGCCAGCGTCCAGCAAAACAGTGCCGCGATCGCGCAACGTATCGGCAACCCTGAGCAATTCGTCCGCGGGCAGGTCCGCGATGATGAAGCCATCGTGATCGGCGAGGGTATTTGCCGCCGCAGCAACATCGTCGTTCGCCTTGAGCCTCACTTCCGTCAGCGTGAAATGCTGGTTGAGGAACTTGCCGGTGGTGTTGTTGTCCTCGATCGCAAGGAGCGCACCCGCCACGCCGTCATTCTCGGCCGGTTGCGCAACCAGCGACAATGTCGATTTGACGGCGGCATGGCGAAGATAGCCGATGCCGATCTCGACCGGGTCGGCAGCAAGTGCGCTGGTTGTGACGACGCAGAAGCCAATTGCGCCAATCCATCCTCGGATCATCGCGTTTCCCTTGTGGTTCTTCTTTGTCGAAGAACTCTTGATTCCGAACCAAGACCAGTTTGTGCCGGCTTGCAAGCCTACTTTTTGTAGTTAGATCGGAGCAGCATTTCGCGGGTCACGATTATGAGAGCGCTCGCTGCCTTCGTCACAATGGTGCTGGCAAGCCTCGCGCCAGCAGAAGCGGCCGAGCCGCCGCGGCTTGCTGTGTTCGATTTTGAGATGATCGACACCAGCCTTCCCGGTCAATTCTACGGTACGAACGCCGACGAACGCGAACGATTGTCTAGAGTCGGCGAACAGTTGCGGAAGGAACTCGGCGAGTCCGGCAAGTTCCAGATCCTCGATATCGCGTCTGTGAACGCTGCGGCGCATCAGAGCAATCTGCAGGCCTGCGGTGGATGCGACGTGAAACTGGCGAAACAGCTCGACGCCGATCTCGAGATGACCGGCGTAGTGCAGAAGGTTTCGAACCTCATCCTCAATATCAACGTTTATTTGCGCGACGTTCACACTGGCCGTCTTGTGACGGCGGCGAGTGTTGATATGCGCGGCAACACCGATGAATCCTGGTCGCGTGCCACGCGTTATCTCCTCCGCGAACGATTGCTTGCACCCAATTACGGGATGCCGCAGCGGCAGTGAATAACAATCAGGCCTTCAGACGCTCGGCGTGCCAGCGCAGATGATCGCTCATGAAGGTGGAGATGAAATAATAGCTGTGATCGTAGCCGTTCTGCCGGCGCAAGGTGAGGGGAATGCCGGTCTTTTCGCAAGCCGCCTGGAGCAACTCCGGGCGAAGCTGCTCGGTCAGAAACTGGTCGGCGTCGCCATAATCGACCAGGAATTCGCGGAATCTGGCGCCATCTTCGATCAAGGCAACCGCATCATGCTTGCGCCACGTCGCTTTGTCGTTGCCGAGGTAGCCCCCAAGCGCCTTGAGGCCCCAGGGCACCTGTGACGGCGCAACAATCGGAGCAAACGCGCTGGCCGCGCGATACCGGCCGGAGTGGCGCAAGGCGAGGGTCAGTGCACCATGACCGCCCATGGAGTGCCCCATGATGGATTGCCGGCCGGTGTCGACCGGAAAATGTTCCGCGACGAGCTTCGGCAGCTCTTCGGCCACATAGCTCCACATCCGGTAATTGCGGGAAAACGGCGCTTTCGTCGCGTCAACGTAAAAGCCCGCACCCAAGCCGAAATCATAAGAATTTTCGGGGTCACCAGGCACACCTTCGCCGCGCGGGCTGGTGTCGGGCGCGATAAAGATCAGCCCGTGCTCGGCACAGGCGCCGCGAAATTCGCCTTTCTCCGTCACGTTGGCATGGGTGCAGGTCAGTCCCGACAAATACCAGACCGCCGCGAGCTTGGTGCCCTCGCGATGCGGAGGGACGTAAACCGAAAAGGTCATCGGGGTCTGTGTTTCCAGGCTGATGTGCCGATAGACGCCTTGGGTTCCTTCATATGATCTGTTGAGCGAAAGCGTTTGCAGGGTCATGTCTTGCAACTCCAGCGCGGTGTAACCTGTCAGGCCACGCCATTCTCGATGGCAAGCCGTACCAGCTCTGCAGACGTTCTTACGCCAAGTTTCTGGCGGATGATCGACGAGGTATTCGCGACCGTTTTGTAAGGTGAATGAACCATCCAGGCGATCTCGGAAAGGCTTTTGCCGGCACTCAGCAGCCGCAGGATTTCCATTTCGCGCGGGCTGAGCTTCGATAGCGGATTACTGGTTACAGCCTGTCCGGCAAAGGCCATGCTTCGCGCCAGCGCAGGTGGCAAATAAACGCCGCCTTTTTCAACCTCATGGATTGCCTCGACCAGATCCTGCGGATCACCGGTTTTGGAAACAAAGCCCTTGGCGCCGATGTCGATGGCTCGCGCTACGAAGACCGGGTCGTGGTTCATACTGAACATGATGATACGCGCCCCGGCATCTTGCGCCAGCAAACGACGCGCCAGTTCGAAACCCGATACCGTCGGCAAGTTGATATCAATCAGGCAGATGTCTGGGTGTTCGTTTATGAAGATGCGTTCGGCACTTTCCGCGTCGGGTGCCTCAAGAAAGGTGATGTCCGGCTCGTCCGCGAGCACAGTGCGGCAGCCGGATGCAACGATCGGATGATCATCGGCGATCAGAATGCGCATGCCTACGCCCCGCAATCAGTCTCGTTGCTGCATCGCATCGCATGAGCGGCCGATGCTGAAACTCCATTCCGCCATGCAACTTGGGCGACAATGCGATACGCTTTAATTAGACAGACGCCTGTTCTGTCTGTCAACGCTGCTGGTGAGGAACCGAAATCGGCGCGATGGGGATCGTCATGTGGCAGAGATTATCGTTGCGTTCCCGTATCAACATACTGCTGGCGCTGGTGCTGGCCTTGGGTCTCGCCATCAATGTGGGGCGGTTGGTGCTGGAAGCCGGGCCTCGTGTTCAGGCAGAAGATCAAAGCGTAACGCGGCTGGCGCGCGAATTTGTTGAGACCATTGTCAGCGGCCTGAACGAAACGTCCGATCCCGAGGCGAGGCTGGACCAGATTGTTCGGGACCTGAGACGGCTACGTCATGTCAGCATCACACGGCAGTCCGATGCGGACGTTGCGGTCGAATCTCACGAGGAGGACGATGCGCGGTCGGTACCTCAGTGGTTCGTCACACTTGTGCGGCCCCGGACGACTTCCGTCAGCGTACCAATTTCGATCCAGGGCAAGAGCACTGCACTTGTCATCACGTCAATTCCGAACGACGAGATCGCCGAAATCTGGGATGGGATATTGACGCAGCTCGCAGTCGGCTCGGCGGTCGCGCTAGCTCTGTTTATGATCACAATGATCGTCGTGGGCCGCGCGCTGGCGCCGCTGGAAGAGCTATCGCAGGCGATGAGCGAGATCGAAACCGGGTCCTACAGCGTCCACATCGAGCCCGGCGGGGCTCCGGAATTTGCCGCCATCTGTACCAAAATGAATCACCTCGCCGAAACGTTGGGAGAAGCCGTCGAGGACAAGCGGCGGCTCGCCGAGCGCGCCGTGTCGCTGCAAGACCGCGAACGCAAGGAGATCGCGCGTGAGCTGCATGACGAATTCGGACCATATCTCTTTGCGCTGCGAGTGAACGCCGGCGCCTTGATGCGGCTTGCGGAAGCGGGGATGCCTGACGCGGACCGCGTGCGCAAACATGGCGGCGCGATTTTGGAACAGGTCAACGATCTCCAGCAATTCACGCGACGGATTCTGGAAAGGTTGCGCCCCGTAGGACTTGCCGAACTCGGATTACGCGAAGCGCTCGGCGCGTTGCTGCGGCTATGGAACGAATCCCACCCCGAGGTCGAGATTAAGACGACGATTTCAGGCTCGCTGGGCGAAACCGGAGAAACCGCCGACCTGACGATCTATCGCATCGTGCAGGAAGCGCTGACCAATGTGTTCCGCCATGCGAGGGCCACGGCCGTGAATGTGAGCATCGAGCCCGCTGAACGGCAGCTCGGGGTACAGGTCAACCGCGGCTACGCCCTGGTTCGGGTGCATGACAACGGCCGTGGCCTGAAGCCTGGCGAAAAATTCGGTTTTGGTTTGACCGGAATGCAGGAACGAATACTGGCGTTGGGGGGAACGCTGACCGTCGCTTCCGGTGAGGGCGGAGTCACGATCGAGGCGATGGTTCCCACTCATATACGCTAGTGCGCGCTTTTCCGAAGCTCGTGATACGTCGCAGCTCCGGCGGTACCAGAGACCGGTCGGGAATTTTCCCGACCGCTTCGGGACCTTTTGCAGGTGCGCGCGGTCCATCGCGCATTATGATCGGATGCTCCAGGCCGGCGATAAGACCAGCTGGAATAGGGAACGAAGCAGATGAGTGTTCGAGTCCTGCTTATCGTGTCGATGGCAGCGGCGACTTTTGTCATCGAAAGCGAGCAGGCCTGCGCTGAGGACAAGGGAAGCTACACCACGGAGCTGCCGCCTGTCGAAATTGTCGCCCCGGCGACCGGGACCAAACCGGCGGCCAGGCGTCCGAAACCGGAATCTCACCCAACCACCGCGGCACAGCCGACGGTGACAACGCTTCGGGTCTATCCAACCACGCCAGTTGCCACACCAAGTACCGCTCTGGCCGTCGACAAGATTCCCTCCAGCATCAATTTCGTGAATACTCCGGACATTCAACGCACCAATTCCCTGAACATCATGGACGCCCTGCAGCAGAATGTAGCGGGGATCAACATCAGCAACGTCGCCGGAAACGAGTTTCAGTCCAACCTCGAGTTCCGCGGCTTTGTCGCATCACCCGTCTCAGGCACGCCGCAGGGACTGGCGGTCTATCAGAACGGAGTTCGTATCAACGAGGCGTTCGGGGACACCGTCAACTGGGATCTGATTCCGACCGCCGCGATAAAGTCGATCGCCGTGGTCACGAACAATCCGGCCTTTGGCCTCAATGCACTTGGCGGCGCCGTCACCGTCCAGATGAAGGATGGCTTCAACTATCACGGCGTCGAGTGGGACACGATGGGCGGTTCGTTCGGCCGCATCCAGAGTTCGGTGCAATGGGGCAACCAGGTCAACGATTGGGCGGTATATAGCGCGCTGGAAGCCGTGCATGACGAAGGCTACCGCTTTTTCGGGATATCGAATGTCCGTCGTTTCTACGGTGATGTCGGCTATCGAAACGACGGCAACGAATTCCATTTCAATGTGGGCGCCGCCGAAAACCAATTCGGCGCGGCTGCGACGACACCGATCGAATTGCTGCAGCAAAACTGGGCTGCGACCTACACCACCCCGCAGACCACGCAGAACCAGGTCGGCTATCTGAACATGACGGCCAAGGTCGAAGCGACGCCGACCTGGACGCTCGAAGGGATCGCCCACTACCGGGCTTTCACCCAGCAAACCCAGGACGGCAATCCGACGGGAACGCAGCCCTGTTCAGCCGACGCGGCGCTGCTTTGTTTTGGCGACGGCGTCACGCCGGCGAACGGTCTTAACGGGCAGCAGCTTTCCAATCCGTTCCCCGCAGATGCGATCCTGGGAGAAAATGATCGAACATACACCTCCACGAACACCGGCGGGTTCTCGTTGCAGGCGACGAATACCGATCAGTTGTTCGGCCACGACAATCGTTTCGTTGTCGGCACCAGCTTCGATGCCAGCGTGACGCACTTCGGAGCTAGCGCAGAGCTTGGCACCATCGACAACAACTTTGTCGTGAGCAGCAGCGGCATCTTTCTCGGAACGTCGGGCAATCCGGTCTCGGACGGACCGGTAGCGCTCCGAGCCACCAATCAATATACCGGGCTTTACGCGCTTGATACCTTCGATGTCACCAAGGCCTTCTCGATCACCGCCGGCGGTCGTTTCAATGATGCGCGCATTGCATTGCAGGACCAGCTCGGCACGGCACTCAACGGCAACGAAACCTACGACCGTTTCAATCCGATCATTGGTGGCACCTACAAGATCACGTCGGGGCTGACCGCGTATGCCGGCTATTCGGAAGCCAACCGTGCGCCGACCCCACTGGAGCTCGAATGCGCCAACCCCGCGATGCCCTGCGTCATCGCGACGTTCCTGGTTTCCGATCCGCCGTTAAAGCAGGTGGTGTCGCACACCTACGAGGCCGGATTACGGGGCACCAAGGATATGAGCTTTGGAACGCTTGAGTGGAAATTGGGCGGGTTCCGCGCCACCAATACCAACGACATCCTCGCAATCCCGGATCCGATATTGCAAGGGTTCGGTTTTTTCCAGAACGTCGGCGACACGCGACGGCAGGGCATCGAAGCGGAGGCTAATCTCAAATCATCGAGATGGCAGTTTCATGCCAGCTACGCCTTTATCGATGCGCGTTTCCTGGATTCGTTGCAGCTCGGCTCGAACAGTCCGTTCGCCGATGCCAACGGCAACATACAGGTCTCGCCCGGTAACATCGTCCCGGCAATTCCGCGTCATCGGATCAAGGCCGGCTTCGATTATGCCGTTACTGATGCATTCAAGGTCGGCGGCGACGCGTTGTATGTGAGCAGCCAATATTTCGTGGGCGACGCATCCAACCAGTTTCAGCAACTCCCCGGCTATGCCGTGTTCAACGTTCACGCCTCCTACCAGGTCGACAAGACTTATCAGGTCTACGGTCGCGTCGATAACGTCTTCAATAATCAGTATGCGAGCTATGGGGCCTTCTTCGATACAACGCAGTTACCGAACTTTGCCAATGGCGGCGCGCCGTTCTCCGATCCACGCTCGCTCAGTCCGGCGCGGCCGCGTGCTTTCTTTGCCGGTCTGAAGGCGACTTTCTGAAGCGATAGCGGTTTAGGGATCGAATATCCTGAGAGCCTGACCGAAAAAGAAAGTTGAGTGATTCCAGCCCGTTGTGATTCCCTCGTGTTTGCGAAGACCCGAAGGGAGCACAACCTGTCTTGGACTAAAATCACCCGCGACCAATATCGACGCGACGGGCTACGTTATGCAAGCGACACGACGGATGCGGAGTGGAAATTGGTCGAGCCGTTGATGCCTGTGCCATCGCGGCGCGGCCGTCCGCGCCAGATCGATCTGCAAGTGATCACGAATGCAATTCTCTACATAGCAGCCACCGGCTGCCAGTGGCGTGCGCTGCCGAAAGACTTTCCACCCTTCGACGGTTCAATATTACTTCTACAAATGGCGCGGCTGCGGCCTGCTTGAGGGCCTGATTGTCCGGCTCAAGGCCGAGAAGCCACACTGGGGCGCGCGCAAGATTCGGGAACTGCTGGTCAGGCGGCTTGATGGGGACGTCAGAGTTCCAGCCAAAAGCACCATCCATGCGGTTCTCGATCGTCACGGCCTGGTCAAGCGCGGCGGCGGGCCGCGCCACCGCGCGCGCGGCACGCCGCTGTCCGCAGGCTCAGAGCCGCAGCATATCCGTTGGCGACGTTTGCTTGTCCAGATATACTGAAGGTTGTTACCTGAGTATACGAACCGCGAGAGTCGATGAATGTCGAAGTACGCACGGTCGGTGGGCATGTTGTTTCTGTCTCTTCTGCTCGTTGAGTGCCAAGAGCGAAAGACCGACGTCCACGGCTTCTATGTTGGAATGACAGAGCAGGCGGCGCACGAAACGGTGGCAAGTCAGGGTATCAAGTGTGCAGTTCAGGACGGCCCTCAGTGGGGCTGCCTTTTGGGAGACACGCGATTCACTCTGCTTTTCACGCGAAACTTGGCACCCAACCGACTCCGCTTATTAGAATACGTTTTCCGAAGCGAAGCGTCGATAGCTGGTGTAGAGCAGAAAATCGCCGAAGACTTTGGGGTGCGGTTTCCACCATTGCAAGGCGATTATCCGGAAGGTTTCGCCACACTACCCGATGGCGCAGAGCTATCGATCTCGGGAGATCCACCACCATTCGTCTATAGGTTGAACATTTTTTCGAAGGCGTTGCTCGATGAAGATAACCAAGCCGGTGCTAAGAAAGAAGCTGCTAAGCCGGTCCCCAGCTTTCGCTGATAGCCGTTGCAGGCTATCGGATTAGGGGCGGGCTTTCGGGACGCCTACAATCCTTCGAAAATTAGAACAGGCAAGCAACTTCAGTGTCGCGTCCGTGTTGCGCGGAGCGATTAGTAGAGATCGGTAAGTAAGCTATTGATTCCTAAGGGATCGGTTCGCAGCGACTTGCACCACGAAATCAGGCAATAGAACGAAGCCGAAACTGCAAAAACCCCTTTATTTGCAGGCCTAACTCGTGGCGCGCTCGGAGAGATTCGAACTCCCGACCCTCGGAATCGAAATCCGATGCTCTATCCAGCTGAGCTACGAGCGCGTCTTTGTCCGATTACCAAACTTATCCGTGTGGCGCCATCGGGCTAAGGACGCATCAGAAGCAGGGGTAGCGCCCGCCTTGCGCGTTGTAGGTTGCCGCGCCCTGTTTGCAAAAATTGTTCGAGGGGCCGTCATAATAGGCAAAGGTGCCGGGTTCGGGTCCGGGTCCATAATTGTGCGAATAGCTGATCGGATATGGCAATCCATAGGCATAGCCGTGCCAGTGGTGGTGCCGGCGCGCCTGGGCCGGACTTGCGACCATGGCCAGTGCAGCCAGGGTGGCTGCGGCGAGGGCGAACTTAGGGGGAATCATCAGGAATCTCCGGGAAGACTTACCCAAGCAGTTTAGGCCAAATCGGGGCCCTATCCAGAGGGAAATCCTGCAAAGCCCGTCAAAAAATGGTCGCGGAAGCAGGAATTTCGGTCCTTCGGGCATGCTTAACGGTTTTCAAACACAGTCTCGCCAGAGTCGTGCCCTCTGATCCGTCCTTATCGGCGGTTTTTCCGCTTTTCCACGACTCCTGTGCCAATCGTTTCATGCGCATCACGCCTCTCGCATTGCTTGTTTTCTTGTGCCTGGCCGCAAGCCCGGTGCGCGCTGATCTGCACATCACGCGTGACCACGGCGGTTATGTCGAGGAATACAAGGCGAAGTACGCCCACATCCGCGATGCCCACGAGCGGGTGATCATCGACGGCATCTGCAATTCTGCCTGCACGCTCGTGTTCGGCATCGTGCCGATGAACAAGATCTGCGTAACGCCGCGTGCCAGCCTCGGCTTCCATCAGGCCTACTACGACAAGGCGTTTACCTTCGGCATCAAGGTCACGAGCACCGAGGGAACCTCGGATTTGATGTCTTATTACCCCGATACGGTGAAGGACTGGATTCGCCGCAATGGCGGGCTCACCACCGAAATGAAGAAAATCAAGAACGGCCAGGAACTCTGGAAGATCGTCGATCCCTGCCCGGAAGAGTGGTGATTTCCGCAGTGCTACGCGCTTGATCTGAAGGTTGCGATTTAAGCCAGCTCAATCGTCCCTGACATCACGGGTACGCAGCGCCCGCCGATCATGGTCGCGGTCACGACGCCGCCTGTCTTTTCGGCTTCCGCATGCAACAGACTTGGCCGGCCCATCTCGACGCCTTGCGCGATCGTCTTTGACATCTGCAAATCGCGCTCCGGCCGCAGGCTCGCCAGAAGCCCGATCAGCGCGACATTTGCGCTGCCGGTCGCGGGGTCTTCAGGAATGCCGTGGTGGGGCGCGAACATGCGTGCGCGGATGTCGAGTCCATCTTCGGAAACCTGCGTATAGATGAAAAGGCTCGTCACAGGCAGCTTGGCGATGTCCCGTTCGAAAACCTCGGGCCGCGCCCGTGCCGAACCGAGCTTCTTGCGGCCCTTCAGTTCGACCAGGATGAACGGCGCGCCGCAAGAGGCGATGCAAGGCTGATGATGTCTTGTCTCGATATCCTCAGACGACAATGAGCAGGCGGATGCTATGAGCCCCACGGGCACTTCGGCGCCGACCGTCAGGCGTTGCGGGGAGGCCAACCGCGCGCCGATAACACTTGTGCCTTCCTTGAGGAATGAGATCGGGACAAGACCGGCCTTTTCTTCGAAGGTGACGCCGTTGCCTTCAATGGCGCGACCATAGCTTGTGCCCGCGCGGGCGAGCGCAAACGCTGTGCCGACGTTGGGATGGCCGGCAAACGGCATTTCATAGCGGGGCGTGAAAATCCGCACCTCGGCGGTGTTCGCTGGATCTTTCGGCGGTAGCACAAAGGTCGTTTCTGCCAGATTGAACTCGGCGGCGATGGCCTGCATCTGCCCGCCCGAAAGCCCCTCGGCATTGAGGACAACGCCAAGCGGGTTGCCCGCGAATTGGGTGCCGGTGAAAACGTCAACGGTGACGAAATGCAGTTTCATGGCAGGCCCGAAAACAATCCTAAAAGGTCACTACGCTTCGAATGGATTCGCCGCGATGCATCAGGTCGAAGGCGTGGTTGATCTGGTCGAGCGGCATCACATGGGTGATCATCGGATCGATCTGGATCTTGCCCTGCATGTACCAGTCGACGATTTTGGGCACGTCGGTGCGGCCGCGCGCGCCGCCGAATGCCGTGCCTTTCCACACGCGACCCGTCACGAGTTGGAACGGCCGGGTCGCGATCTCTGCGCCTGAGGGGGCAACCCCGATGACGATCGATTGGCCCCAGCCGCGATGGCAGGACTCCAGCGCCTGCCGCATCACCGTGACATTGCCGGTGCAGTCGAACGTGTAATCGGCGCCGCCGATCTGGTCGGCGCCCGATTTGGTCATATCGACGAGGTGAGGGACGAGGTCCTTGCCGAGTTCTTTCGGGTTGACGAAATGCGTCATGCCAAAGCGCTCGCCCCAGGCCTTGCGGTCGTTGTTGATGTCGACGCCGATGATCATGTCAGCGCCGGCGAGCTTCAAACCCTGCAATACGTTGAGGCCGATGCCGCCGAGGCCAAACACAATGGCTTTGGCGCCTTGCTCGACCTTGGCGGTGTTGATGACCGCGCCGATGCCGGTCGTGACGCCGCAGCCGATGTAGCAAACTTTGTCGAAAGGCGCGTCTTTGCGGATTTTTGCGACTGCAATTTCCGGCAGCACTGTGTAATTGGCGAAGGTTGACGTGCCCATATAGTGATGGACCGGGCGGCCAGCCAGCGAGAAGCGCGAGGTCCCGTCGGGCATCAAGCCCTGTCCCTGGGTGGCGCGGATGGCGGTGCAGAGATTGGTCTTGCGCGACAGGCAGGACGGACACTGCCGGCATTCCGGCGTGTAAAGCGGAATGACATGATCGCCTTTTTGCACGCTGGTGACGCCGCGTCCGACATCGGCCACGATGCCCGCGCCCTCGTGGCCGAGAATAGCGGGAAAAAGCCCTTCAGGATCGGCGCCAGACAGCGTGAATTCGTCGGTATGGCAAACGCCGGTCGCCTTGATCTCGACCAGCACCTCACCCTCGCGCGGGCCTTCGAGCTGGACGGTGGTGATTTCCAGGGGTTGGCCGGCTTTGGTGGCGACGGCGGCGCGAACATCCATGGGCGTTCCTCTTATCGGTCTTGCTATGCGGTAGCGGACGAGCCGCCAAGTGAGTTTTCACGATTGCCCGATAGCATATGTTCAGGCAATGCGTGCGGCAAATGGATAAAAACTTTGACCAACTGGCCGCGCGCGCGGCACCGGCGATTTTTGTCGTGCTGTGGAGCACCGGTTTTGTCGCAACGAAGTATGTGCTGCGCAGCGCCGAGCCTTTGACCTATCTCGCGATCCGCATGGCCGTCGTGGTTGGTATCATGGCGGTCATCGTTGTTGTCGCACGGCCGCGATGGCCGGATCGGATCGGCATCGTTCACAGCGTGGCCGCGGGCCTGCTCGTGCACGGGTTTTATCTCGGCGGCACGGCGGTTGCGATTTCGCATTCGATTCCGGCGGGCTTGTCGGCGCTGATCCCGGGCTTGCAGCCGATCCTTACCTCGACGCTGGCCAATCGCTGGTTGGGCGAGCGCGTCACGCCGCTGCAATGGATGGGTCTTTTGCTGGGACTAGTACCCACTATCGGTGAAGAATGAGTCGTGATTCAAGGGGGCATGAGCGGCATCCCGGAAGCGACATCGATTATCTTGACGAGTGCGGAGCGCAGCGAGCTTGAGGGCTTGGTGCGCT
>JBEKZZ010000034.1:0-46185 GCA_049509335.1 Bradyrhizobium sp.
GCGCGCTCGACGGCAGAGATATGGACGAACACGTCCTTATCGCCGACCATCGGCTTGATGAACCCATAACCCTTCGTCGGGTTGAACCACTTGACGGTGCCTTTTTGCATCGCCTGTCTCCTGGTCTAGACGTAAACAAGACGCGTCACGCTATGTGCGTGCCGCGCCACAAGCGGGCTTTGCGGATGTCTGCTGAATTTCTTAGTCGCGAAACGCACAGCCGATCGGCCTAATTCCGATTGTGACAGGGATTGCAACACGAAATTTGCGCGTTAGCAAGCTTCTGTGGCGCTTGGGGAAATCGCCAGACGAGTTCAGATGACCCCCGGCGAGTGTGGCCGGGGAACAACAAGGCGTGCCAATTGCCATCAAAGCCCGGCCCGGAGCGATTGACGCTGCGGCTGAACTACGCGCAAATCCCTCGATTGACGACGATTTCATATTATCGGGCTTGCACGCCCATCTTTGGGAATAGCGTAGATGGGCAGGTCATGGCGGTTTTCCGATGAAGCCTGCCGGTGGCCGGGAAGGGCTCTTCTTATCGTCGTAGCGTTCACCCTCGGGCTTTCCGCACAGCAGGTCCACGCGCAAAGCCCGACACCTACGCCGACACCAACACCCACCGCATCGCGGACTCCGACCCCCATGCCGTCGATTCCCATGACCGATCTTTCTGCGGGGGCGACGGTTGCGAACCTCGGGAGCAGTTTCCTGGAGCGGCTCGGCGACCTGGCGGGCGGCGGTATCGGTCGCGCGTCACGCAGCAATCCGGGAGGTGGCGGCGCCTCAGAATCCGTCGACGGCCAGCCCTTCCGAACCTGGGGCGAACTCTACGGGATCTCCGGCAGGACCGGCCCGCAGGCCAATTTCGCCGGTGATGATCGCCAAACAACGGGCGGCGTGGCGGGATTTGGCGCGCGGATCGCGCCGGGTGTGAATGTCGGATTTTCGATCGACCAAAGCCGGACCGGTATTGACGTGTCGCCGGCGATGCAGTCTGCGACCCTCGATCTGACCCAGCTCGGCTTTAACGCCTCGATCGACAAGGGGCCCTGGACGTGGGCGGCCGCACTGGTTCACGGATTTGGAATGATCAACTCCAGCCGCGGTACAGCGCTGGGCACGGCCAGCGCAAACTATAACGGGCAGATCGACGGTGCGCTGACCGAACTCAGCTACTACTGGAGCATGGACCAGAGCCGCCTCGTGCCCAAAGCAGCACTTGAATACGTTCGCGCATCGACCGGCTCGTTCCAGGAGGTGGGTGGACTCGATCCAGTTTCGGCAACCGGGGCTACGCTTGAACGCTCGCGAGTGCTCCTTGGTGCGGAGGTTGGCCACTACTGGATCGTAGACCAGAAGATCCTGGACCTTTCCGCCTACGGCAAGTTCGTCGATAATTTCGAACAAAATCTTTCTTCGGTCACTGTCAGCCTCGGGCCCGAAAGCATTTTGGTTCAGGGGATCGGCGAAAGCCGATACGGGGCGGATGCCGGCGCCGCCCTTTCGGTCAGCCTGAGCAACGCTGTGCGCCTCTACCTCAACTACGACGGCAAATTTCGCTCCGCGTTGCAATCCCACCAGGCGACAATGGGTGTTGAGGTGAAGTGGTAAGTGCCCTTGCGTTGCTGCTCGCGCACAGCATCCATGTCTGACTAAAATACGAAACAGGTTGAATTTTAATAAAAATGCCCGTAAAAGTAGTTACCTCAACAGAGGTAATTTGAATGCGGGATTTGGGTGATCAACAGCACCTGTTGGACGGCCCGCGGTTGCACGGTACGAAATTAGGCACCGATCTGCGCGATTTTCGACGTTTGCCTGAGTCAAAGCGCTATCATCTCGATAAAACGAAACCCCCGCCAGCCGTCAGTTACTTTGCGAGGCGCTCGGCCAGTTCGATGAGAATGCGCCGATCTGATGGGTCTCTGATTTTCCTGAAAGCGACGACAAGTCGCAAGCCTTCCACGACGTTCAGGTCGATCTCGTTGTCCCGAAGCAGTTGCAGCAGTTTATCCCCGGGGTGATCGGGATCGTCGATGCTCACCGTGCGTGCTCCGGAAGACGAAGAAAATGGCGGCTTCTAAAAATGACCTCGACGAACTGGTCGCCATCATTTCGATTGCCATCGAAAAGGCACGCCAGCTGAATATGCATACCAGCGCTTATATTCTATCGATGGCGATGGCGGAAGTATCGAAGGCCGCGAAAGCGGCAGCGGACAAGCCCGCTGGTGACAAGAAGCCCTAGTTCCACACTCGCTTCGGTCAGTTTCGATCCACTTTTACAACCCGGCCTTTTTCGATCGCAAGTGCAAGCCGGCCCTGCTTGAGCGCCAGCGCAGCCTCGCCGAACAGTTCGCGCCGCCAACCGTGCAACGCGCCGACATCGGCGTTGTCGTCGGCCGCGATCTGTTCGAGATCATCGACCGTCGCAATCACCTTGCTTGCAACGGCATGACGTTCCGACGTCATGCGCAGCAATACCTTGAGCAGTTCGACGATGGCCGCGCCGTTGGAATTGCCGCGCGGCTTTTCGATTTTCGGCAGCGCCGCAAGATCGCGTGCAAGGCCGCGCTGGACGGCAGCCACAATATCGGTGCCCCATTTCGATCGATCAAAGCCTTTCGGCAGCGAGCGCAGATTGGCGAGTTTTTCGAGGCTCGTCGGCGCGTGGGTCGCAATATCACCGACGACGTCGTCTTTCAGGACGCGGCCGCGCGGTACGTCACGACTTTGAGCTTCCTGCTCGCGCCATGCTGCGACTTCGATCAGCACCGCCAGTTCTTTCGGTTTGCGCACCCGCGTCTTTAGACGCTCCCAGGCGCGTTCGGGGTGGAAGTCATAGGTTCTGGGGCTCGTCAGAACCTCCATCTCCTCGCTGACCCAGTCGCTGCGACCGCGCTTCTTGAGGTCGGCGTCAAGTGCTGCGAACACATCGCGCAGATGAGTGACGTCAGCCAGCGCATAGTGCATCTGTTCTGCTGTCAGCGGCCGCCGCGACCAATCGGTGAAACGATGGGTCTTGTCGGGCCGGTGACCGGTGACGCGCTCGACCAGTTGATCGTAGGCAATCGAATCGCCATAGCCGAGCACCATCGCGGCGACCTGCGTATCGAAGATCGGGTGCGGCACGATGCCGGCGCGGTGCCAGACAATCTCGATGTCCTGGCGCGCGGCGTGAAAGACCTTGAGAACCTTTTCGTCGGCCATCAGCTCGAAGAAAGGTTTGAGGTCGATGCCTTCCGCGAGCGCATCGATCACTGACGCCTCTTCCGCGCTCGCCATCTGCACCACGCAGAGCAGCGGGTAATAGGTGGTCTCGCGAAGGAATTCGGTATCGACGGTGATAACCCGGTGCTTGGCGAGGCGATCACAAAGGGCGGTGAGTTCCGCGGTAGTGGTAATCAGATCCATAAACGGTCCATGACGCTTTCCCGAAGGGCGTTCGGCCGAAAGCGCTGATATGTCAAGGGCCTTGCGGCGAAATCGAGACTGAATTGTATGCTTAGGACGCGATTCAAGGCAAACAGCCGCCGGCATTGCGCAAGCCGTTGTCGCACTTTTCAGATCATTTTTTCGGATTGACGGCGATCAGATGTCGCGTGCGCGTCGATGCGATGGCTTGCGGCTGGCGGGTGTGGCCAGCACGATGACGCAGAGTCCGACCGCAGCCAAGCCCATGAATTCAAAAACCAAAGCGTCCACGGAAAAATCCCCCAAACAAACCGATACAATTGTTGGGAAGCGATTGACCGCGTCTTAATTTGCGGCTGCGGGCAGCCGCCTGCGGGGTCCAATATTGGGCGGAAGGTTAACGATTTACGTGCCGCAAAACGTCTCGAGCACCCGCTGATGCGGCTCGGGCGGATTGGCGTAGTCCGCGAATGCGGGCACCTCTTCGTACGGCTTTGCCAACACCGCAAGAAGCTCTTCAAACGGCACATAGTCGTCGCGGCCGACGGCGGCCTGGATCACCGCCTCGATCCGATGGTTGCGGGGAATGACGGCCGGGTTGACGCTCCGCATCGTCGCTGCGCGCATCGCCGGCGTTTGCGGCTCCTCGATGGTGCGCCGGCGCCAACGCACCGCCCATTCGTCGTAAGCGGCGGGATCGGCGAAGTGCTGACGAACTTCTAAATCGCGACTGGCGTTCTCGGCCGCGGCGCTCAGGCGGCGGAAGGTCAGTGTGAAGTCCGCGTCGTTTTTGGCCATGGCGTCCAGGAGGTCCTGCACCAGCGCCTCGTCGCCGTCTCGCCCGGTGAACAGGCCGATCTTCTGGCGAAGGCCGGACTGATAGGCGGCGGTAAACTTCGCTGGAAACTCGGCGAGCATCAGTTGCGCCTGTTCGATCGCCTTGTCCTTGTCGTCGGAAAATAGCGGCAACAGACATTCGGCAAGCCGCGTCAGGTTCCAGAGCGCAATCCGCGGCTGGTTGGCGTAAGCGTAGCGGCCCTGTTCATCGATCGAGGAAAACACGGCAGCGGGATCGTAATGATCCATGAAGGCGCAGGGGCCATAGTCGATCGTCTCGCCCGAGATCGAAGTATTGTCGGTATTCATGACGCCGTGGATGAACCCAACCAGAAGCCAGCGCGCCACCAGTTCGGCCTGCCGGTTGATCACGCCCTCCAGAAGAGCGTGATAGGGGCGCATCGCGCTGGCGGCCTGCGGGTAGTGCCTTGCGATGGCGTGGTCGGCGAGGCGCTTGACCCCCTCGGTATCGCCGCGGGCCGCGAAATATTGAAACGTGCCGACGCGAATATGGCTGGAGGCTACCCGCGTCAGCACCGCGCCGGGCAGCGCCCTCTCGCGGATGACGCGTTCGCCGGTGATGGTCGCCGCCAGCGATCGCGTGGTCGGAATTCCCAGCGCCGCCATCGCCTCGCTGACGATGTATTCGCGCAAGACCGGCCCCAACGCGGCGCGGCCGTCGCCACGGCGGGAAAATGGCGTCGGTCCTGAGCCCTTGAGCTGGATGTCGCGGCGGATACCGTCGATATCGATGACTTCGCCGAGCAGGATGGCGCGGCCGTCGCCGAGCTGCGGCACGAAATGACCGAACTGGTGGCCGGCATAGGCCATGGCGATCGGCTCAGCCCCATCCGGGAGGCGCTTTCCGGCGAGGATTTCAGCGCCCTCCGGGCTCTCCAGACGGTCGGGATCAAGCCCCAGCCTGGCCGCGAGCGGTCGATTTAATTTGATCAGCCTCGGTGCGGCCACTGGCGTCGGCGCCACGCGTGCGAAGAAGCCATCCGGAAGGGCCGCATAGGTGTTCTGGAAGGGGAAATGCACCGTCATGCCATCAAGATAGGCATATGTTGGGATTAAACAATCGGCTTTCCGGCATGCCTCTGGCGTAGATGTCGGATGTTCCAAATTGTCTTGGTGGCGGTTGCCGCGTCCGAAAGCCTCGGCTAAACCCTCAAATTCCTCGGGCAGGCTTTTTAAGCCGCTCGATTCTCCGACATTTGACTGATGGAAACTCGATGCATCGTTACCGGTCCCATACCTGCGGCGCGCTCCGGGAGAGCGATATTGGCCAGAGCGTTCGTTTGTCCGGCTGGTGTCACCGCATTCGCGACCATGGCGGTGTGCTGTTCATTGACCTGCGCGACCATTACGGCCTGACGCAATGCGTCGCTGACCCGGATTCGCCAGCCTTCAAGGTGGCCGAAAAACTGCGTTCCGAGTGGGTGGTCCGGATCGACGGCAAGGTGCGGCGGCGTCCTGAGGGAACCGACAATCTGGAATTGGCGACGGGCCTCGTCGAGCTCTACGCCACCGAAATCGAGGTATTGGGACCGGCGGCGGAACTGCCGATGCCGGTGTTCGGCGAGCAAGAATATCCTGAAGATATCAGACTTAAGTACCGTTTCCTCGACCTTCGCCGCGACAAGCTGCATCAGAACATCATCAAGCGCGGCCAGATCATCGATTCGATCCGCAAGCGCATGAAAGAGCAGGGGTTCTTCGAATTTCAGACCCCGATCCTGACGGCGTCGTCGCCGGAAGGTGCGCGCGACTTCCTGGTGCCGTCGCGGCTGCATCCGGGGAAGTTCTACGCGTTGCCCCAGGCGCCGCAACAATTCAAGCAGCTCACGATGGTTGCGGGCTTCGACCGCTATTTCCAGATCGCGCCCTGCTTCCGCGACGAGGACGCGCGTGCCGATCGCTCGCCGGGCGAATTCTATCAGCTCGACGTCGAAATGAGCTTCGTCACCCAGGACGACGTGTTCAGCGCCATTGAGCCTGTCATGCGCGGCGTGTTTGAGGAGTTCGCGGAAGGCAAGCACGTCACCGAGAAATTCCCGTTGATTCCCTATGCGACCGCGGTGAGCAAATACGGCACCGACAAGCCGGACTTGCGCAATCCGATCGAGATGCAGGTCGTCTCGGAGCATTTCCGTGGCTCTGGCTTCAAAGTTTTCGCGCGGATGCTCGAAGACCCCAAGAACCAGGTGTGGGCGATCCCCGGTAAAGGTGGCGGCTCGCGCGCCTTCTGCGACCGGATGAACTCCTGGGCGCAAGGCGAAGGCCAGCCGGGGCTCGGCTACATCATGTGGCGCGAAGGCGGCGAGGGGGCGGGACCACTCGCGAACAATATCGGACCAGAGCGGACCGAGGCGATCCGCGCGCAACTGGGGTTGAAGGAGGGCGATGCTGCCTTCTTCGTCGCGGGCGATCCCGACAAGTTCTGGAAGTTCGCCGGCCTTGCTCGCACCAGGCTCGGCGAAGAATTGAAACTGATCGACAAGGACAGGTTCGAATTCTGCTGGATCGTCGACTTCCCGATGTTCGAGTGGAACGAGGAAGAGAAGAAAATCGACTTCTCGCATAACCCGTTCTCGATGCCGAATATCGAGCCGGAGGCGTTTTTGGCGCTTGATCCGAACGACCACGAAAAGCTGCTCAGCCTCAAGGCCATTCAGTACGACATCGTCTGCAACGGCACGGAGCTGTCGTCAGGGGCAATCCGCAATCATCGTCCCGATGTCATGAAGAAGGCATTTGCAATTGCAGGTTATCCCGAAGACGTCCTGGAGGCGAAATTCGGCGGCATGCTTCGCGCGTTGTCGCTTGGCGCGCCGCCGCACGGTGGCATCGCGCCCGGCATTGACCGGATCGTCATGCTGTTATGCGGCGAGGAAAACCTGCGCGAAGTGGTTCTATTCCCGATGAACCAGCGAGCCGAAGACCTGATGATGGGCGCCCCCTCGGAAGTCACGCCGAAACAGTTGCGCGAGCTTCACATCCGGCTCAATCTGCCGGACAAGGGGTAGGATGGTTTCTTCAGGTCAGGCGCAGCGAGAGTCGCTTGGACGGCATTACTATAGTGCCGTAAGCTGTTCTTGTTATGAATCCTAGGTCGATTTAGGCAATTTTATTCTGCGCTTACTGTTCTTGTTGTGGAACTTAGCAAGAAGCGCTATGTGAATCATGGGGCTGAACAGCATAGGAGCTGCAGCAATGGACGTAAAGATACGCGGTTGGCACCGCGACATGGGAACGCACAAGATCGCCAGCCATGATTTGTCGGACTTTCGGATCAGTGACGACCCGAAAAAAAACATCCGGTGGAATTCACCCGGACTCTTCCAGCACTACGGCGAAGTGTCGGTGGCCTGGGGGCAGACTCTGAAATGCACTGGCGACTACCGTATGCAAATCGACTTCACCCAGGACGACGTGCTCAAATTGGTGAAAGCGTCTTACGGCCGCCAACTCGACGTCGATCTACTCGACAAGGGCTTCACCGTCTCCGAGGCGCTGAGGAAGAAGATCCTTAGCGAGATCAAGCTGACCGACCTGACCCTCGGCGACCTGATCGGCAACGCGCAGGCCGCTCCGCAGCAGGAGACCGGCACGGTACGTCCTTTTCGGCGGCGGGTCTGAAGAGCGGTGATGACGAAAAGGCCGAAGCGGATCACCGCTTCGGCCTTCGCTTGTTGAGACACACGAGAATGATTTCGCCCACGATCACGAGAACCGGCGAGGGTACACGCGTCGTGCGCGGCGATGATGATGGCGGCCGAGTTGGCGGACTTCACCGGCCAAAAGCTGACCGTTGCAAATTGCGGGGATCGCTTTGCGCTGCCTAGCTAGGCCCGCGGCGTGCTCGTCATGGTACCGGGATCATATCGCCTCTTAGTGTCCGACAGGACAGGGCATCACTCTGGTAAATTTTTCGATCCTAGAAGGAAGACGTGCGCTCTAGGTGAGGCGGAGCACCACGTTATTGACGAGGTCCGTAATTGCGTCGTCGGCTTGGGATTGAACCACCACCACATTTGAAGGGTGGGCGGCAATATTTCTTCGGTCTAGCTTCTCCTTCATGATGCGGAAGACGGTGGAATTGAAGAGACTGCCGCTGTTGCAAATCTCGATCACCTCACGCTCGCTCAGCTCTTCGAGGAAGTCGTCGTATTTCGCAGCGGAGATGTTCGTCTTCTTCGGGTATCTCTTAGTGATGGCAGTGTTAAACGTCGCCAGCCTGCCTGGATCATTCAAAATCCAGTCGAGTAAGTGGGCGTAGGCGAGATTCCAGGTCATTACGATGCATGAGCGGAAGGCCTCGTGCCGGTAGCACTTAAGGACCTCCTGGAGAAAGGCGCGCTCACTGATATCGGGCACCTGCGCAGGAAGGTCGGCGAGGATTTTGCTCACGGCAATTACGCTGTGATGGATACCGTAGAGTTTGTCTAATTCCGCCCTCACGGAACGGGCCAACTTGTACTTGCCCTTCTCAGCAATCAGATCCTTGGCGTCGGCCAGCCGGGCAATGTAGGTCGCTAGTGACGGCGGTTCGTCGATGTGCAGCTTGTTGAAGC
Organism: Bradyrhizobium sp.; assembly: GCA_049509335.1. Lineage (GTDB taxonomy): Bacteria > Pseudomonadota > Alphaproteobacteria > Rhizobiales > Xanthobacteraceae > Bradyrhizobium. The sequence goes on from JBEKZZ010000034.1 coordinate 8,831, forward strand.
AGGCACGAATGTCCGCAGGCGCAAACAGCTCTTTTCCATCGTGGGTGTGAAGCCACCAGGCAAAGAGCTTAATCTTCTCCTTCGGCGCCAGCATGTCGTATCCGGCAACCTGGTCGACCAGCTCTTGAAGCTGCATCACTCGCCGGGAGCCTTGGCCTTCTGCAGTCCGAGCTGGTTGATGGCATACTTGCCGCGCTAAGGCGTCGTGAAAAACTGCTTGAACTTCAGCTCACGTAAAGGCTGAGCGAAATCGAGAATATCGGTCGGCCACCCCAACAACCGGAAGCAGGAATAGATGTGGTCCTGCGTGATAACCGGGGTGTTACGATGGTCATGTAGCCACGCCGCTATCATTAGATAGCGCTTATGGTTGCTCTTCGGGTCAACCAGCGTCGACAGCTTCGGCTCGCTATCGGTGTCGATGGGGATCACGGTGGGCTTCGGGGCTGCCTTGCGAGGCTTCTTCGCCTTTGCGACCGGCGTCACGTCCTCCATCTCCTGCTCATCGACCTCCTCGACAAGCTCTTCCTCATGGGAATCTTCTGTCACAGGCTGGTGCGCGATGGTTTTGGTGGCGCTGCCGTTCGCGATGACTTGGCGCTGGGCGCCGTTCGTCGGCTTCAATGCGTTCTGGAGCACCTGCGCGAGCGACTCGAAGTCGCCATCAGGTACGACAGCGTCGAACACGACCAAGCGCACGCGCGCTGGGCCTGCAGATTTAACTGTGGAATTCTTGGCCATATCTTTACTCACAAAATGGGTCACTGACCCTTACTGATTCGGATGTGGGAGATGTTGAATTTTCGCAGTGGTTGTGGTTCTCGACAAGGCATTTGTTTCATATTTGTTCTGTTATCCCCACACTAAACAACGGAAAACACGTAGCTTTCATAATTGGAGGCCGGCGGAGGTCTGCTTGGTCAAAGGCGTTGTTCGCCTCTTGATTGAATCTTTAAAAAAATTCAACCCGCCTGGCCAGCAAGGCGAGAGCGCTTAGGGCGGATTAGCGTCCTCGGAGAAAATAGGTGGGTTACGCCTTAGGTTAACCCACCCTACGTGCTATTCGGGCGCGTAGAACTCCTGCGGCTCTTCGCCGGGCCGCCAGAGGAAGCGCTTGAAGCGTTCGAACGCGAACGCCTCCAGCGCGGCGTCTTCGGATTGCGTGGCGAGCACCATCGCCCTGCAAATTTCAAGACCGAGTTTTCCGGCTTCGCTTTCGGCTTTCTTGATCATGTTGGAGATCACATCGTAGTGGATTGAACGAGCGTACATCGGCTCTTCGCGTAGTTGTTCTATCGACGAACTGCGCTCGATCACTGTGTCCCACATCGCTCGGGCTTCGGCGTGAACACGTGCGAGGCCGTGCACGCTCATTCGAAGATCGCCAGCATGCACGTCCGTCATTCTGACGGTCACCTTCGCGAGCGCCCACCAAAAAGCTCGTTTACTACCAATAACCTCGCTCTCTTCGCCGACGATGAGGCACGATACTATCTCACCGCTTCGAGTGCGTAGATTGACGAACCGGCAATCTTTCCAATCTTCCAGTGGCACTTTCTCAATGTCCTTCTGCGTCAGCGAACGACGCTCGACAATCTCAACGCCGTCGTCCTTGCGAATGAGCGCGAAGCCGGTCGGCGTGAACGTGATGCAAACCTTACACTCTGTTCCGTTGAAGTCCGGGAGTTCGCCAAGATACCGTTGGCTTGGTAAAACGTCGCTCGCGTCGTCTTCGCCATCCCGCAGTGGTGGCGGCCCAAGCACTTCGTCCATTGTATCGCGCGTGCGTTCGTAGGAGCGTTGTGCAAAACCCTTTCCTTGCAGCGCGCCGCTAACCTCCGAAGCAAAATTCTTAAAATCGTCCTCGGAAACTTCTCCATTCTTTAATTCGATTTCCGCCATCACGAGCGCCAGTGCGGCAAGCGAAGTCCCGCCCATGATGTCTTGCGGGCGTTGTCCATTGCCCCGTAGCGTTCGCTTGAATTGTTCGAAGTCGATCTTTCCGAGTTGCCGCCGAATGACGTCGCGGTCGTTCGGGTCCAGATGCTCAAACTCGTTCGAAATGATGGAACCCGCGATCAGCAAAGCGGAACGTCCTTGCGATATGCCCCCGGCGTCGAAGTTGCCATCGATGGCGCTTCCCAAGTTAGGATAGTTGCGCGCGAGGTTCTTCACGCCTCCCGGATAGAACAGGAGCATCGCGTTCACCCTCGCAATCACTTCATTTCGGAATTTGCGCCGCGCAAAGAAACCAGCCACGATCTTTCCCCCGGACCATCTCAACCCACGATAGCACGGGCATGCTAGATTTCCATCAGCGCGTCAGACGCGACTCCCGATGGGCGACGCCGACGACATGTGTGCACGATCTCGCGCGGCGGTTGATTGTCGGGAGCTCATAGGGCGGATCATGATCCGCCGTTATGAGTCGCCAAGGTGGCGGGTTACGCCTTCGGCTCCAACCCGCCCTACGACCACGAGATCGTATTTGGTGCCAGGACGCTGCCGCTGCTGCGACGGCTGTGCTATGCTAATGCACTCGTTTGCCCGGCAGGCAATTCCTGCATACGCGCTGTGCGAAAATTGCCCGTCGTGCCAATCTGTCGCAGGTATCACGCTTGCGGCGTCGGGCAAATCAGAACGATGTTCCCGCGCATCCTGCCTCGATGAAGAGGGACGTACGCGCGATCGTCACGACACGTGAGGCGGGGATGCGATGGACGCGGATGGCACGTCAGACGAACGTGGCCTTTCGCGGACGGCGAAGTCGCGTGGTCCCGGCCTCCCGACGCTGAGGTCAAGTTGGCGATGATGCTTTGCATCGCGCAAACGACGGGGGCAAGAAAGCCCGGTCCCCGAGGAGATCGCGATATAAGCCGTAAGCCATCGCGCAGGGAATGCCGGTTGATCCGGCTAAACCTGTGGTGACTGCCGCCTGCTTTTTTGTTGCAGGTGGGCCATGGGTGAGGCCATCACTCGGCATTCCCTGCTCCCTCTTCGTTTCCTGAGGGCCAAGTTATTTGCACCACTCGGGCGCGAACGCGTCGCGGGATCGCGTCAATGTGTCCACCTCAAGGTGCCATTCTGGCCGAATGCTGCGGGCAGGGGGTGTCTAAACGGGCCCTAATCGTCACTCTGTGGGTCGGTTCAAGTGAGCCGTTTCAAATGTTGCGCGAAGGCACCTCTGCGTGCTTCACATCCGGCTCAATTTGCCGCAAAACTGACGGCTGAGATCGATTGTTTCGGGGCGATAACCAAGCCCCTTGGGGAAACGAATGTCCTATTCCGAAGACCTTAATGCCGCAGCGCTCGCCTATCATCGGCTGCCGCGGCCCGGCAAGCTCGAGATCCAGGCGACGAAGCCGCTCGCCAATCAGCGCGACCTGGCCCTGGCCTACTCACCCGGTGTGGCCGCCGCCTGCACGGAGATCGCCAACAATCCGGCGGAAGCCGCCACGCTGACCGCCCGCGCCAATCTGGTCGCGGTGGTCAGTAACGGCACCGCGGTGCTCGGTCTCGGCAACATCGGACCTCTGGCATCCAAACCCGTGATGGAGGGCAAGGCGGTCCTGTTCAAGAAGTTTGCCGGGATCGATGTCTTCGATATCGAGATCGCCGCCGACACGATTGAGCGCGTGGTCGAAACCGTGGCGGCGCTCGAGCCGACTTTCGGCGGCATCAACCTCGAGGACATCAAGGGTCCGGATTGCTTTGAGATCGAGGACCAGCTCAAGGCGCGGATGAAAATTCCGGTCTTTCATGACGATCAGCACGGCACGGCCATCATCGTCGGTGCGGCTATCACCAACGCGCTTCTCTTGAACGGGAAGAAACTCGCCGACGTCAAGATCGTCTGCTCGGGCGCGGGCGCGGCGGCGCTTGCCTGCCTCAACCTGCTAGTGTCGATGGGTGCGAAGCGCGAGAACATCTGGGTTTGCGACATCGAAGGCGTGGTCTACGAGGGCCGCGCAAAATTGATGGACCGCTGGAAGTCGGTGTATGTGCAAAAGACCGACAAGCGCGTACTCGCGGACGTCATTCCCGGTGCCGACATTTTTCTCGGCCTTTCCGCGCCCAATGTGCTGAAGCCCGAGATGGTCAAGCAGATGGGGGACCAGCCGCTGGTGATGGCGCTGGCCAATCCGAACCCGGAGATCATGCCGGAAGAGGCGCGCAAGGCGCGCCCCGATGCGATGATCTGCACCGGCCGGTCCGACTTCCCCAACCAGGTTAACAACGTCCTGTGCTTTCCATTCATCTTCCGTGGTGCGCTCGATGTCGGTGCGACCGCGATCAATGAAGAAATGAAGAAAGCAGCGGTGGATGCCATCGCGCAATTGGCCCGCGATCCGCCGGTAGACGCGCTGGCGCCCGGTTTCGACAGCGGGCAGGCGCAGGGCTTCGGTCCGGGTTCGTTGATTCCCAGTCCGTTCGATCCGCGCCTGATCCTGCGCATCTCACCCGCGGTCGCAAAGGCGGCGATGGATTCCGGCGTGGCGAGCCGCCCGATCGCGAATTTTGAGGACTACGCAACCCAGCTGGAGCGCTTTGCATTCCGCTCCGGGCTCGTCATGAAGCCCTTGTTTGCCAAGGCGAAGACCCAGCCGGTTCGGGTCATCTACGCGGAAGGCGAAGATGAACGCGTGCTGCACGCGACGCAGGTGGTACTGGAAGAAAACGTGGCGCGGCCGATCCTCGTCGGACGTCCCTCGGTGGTGGAAGCAAGGATCAAGCGGTTTGGCCTGGCCATCAAGCCCGGCAAGGATTTCGACCTCATCAATCCCGAGGACGATCCGCGTTATCGCTCCTACGTCCAATCCTATATCGACATTGCCGGCCGGCACGGCGTCACGCCGGATGCCGCGCGCACCATGGTGCGGACCAATGCCACGGTGATTGCCGCACTCGCGGTCAGCCGCGGCGAGGCCGATGCCATGATCTGCGGCGTTGAAGGCGGCTACAGGAGCCATTTGCGCCACGTCCGTGAAATCATCGGCTTCCGGCCGGGCGTAAGTGATTTCGCGGCACTGGCGCTGCTGATCACGCGCAAAGGGTCCTATTTCATCGCCGATACCCAGGTGCGGCCAAATCCGAGCGCGGAAGAGATTGCGGAAATGGCGGCGCTGGCGGCCGTTCATGTGCAGCGCTTCAACATCAAGCCCAAGATCGCCTTTGTGTCCCATTCCGATTTTGGCAGCTTTGACACGGAATCCTCGCGCAAAATGCGCCGTGCCACCGCGCTGTTGCGGCAGAACCATCCCGAAATCGAGGCCGACGGCGAAATGCAGGGCGATACCGCGCTTTCGGAAGCGGCCCGCAAGCTGGTTTTGCCGCATTCGCACCTTGAGGGAGAGGCGAATGTTCTGATCATGCCCAACCTCGACACCGCCAACGTCGCCTATCAAATGATCAAGTCACTGGCCGATGCGTTGCCGGTTGGTCCGATCCTCATTGGGCCGTCCCGCCCGGCACATATTCTGACCCCGTCGGTGACCGCGCGCGGCATTCTCAACATGACAGCAATTGCCGCTGTCGAGGCGCAGGAGCCGGCCGGCCGCCAGCAGCCGTCGCTATTCGGCTAACAGTGATGAAATGAGGCCAGTTGGCTGTTAAGCCAGTCGGAAATCGATTGAAAATGCCTGCGCGGAATGCCCATAATCGTCTACGAACTTCGGAAAGTGGGCACTAGAGAGGCCGACAATGCCAGCGTTTGTTACATTTGGACGAATTCTGTTCGCACTGCTTTTCATTTTTTCTGGAGCCGCCAAGCTCTGGGACATTTCCGCGGCCGCCCAGATGACAGAAAAAATTGTCCTGCCGGCGGTGCTGGCTCCCTATGGGGGCCAACTCGAAACGCTCGCAGGCATGCCGCTATCGAAAATATTAGCGATTGCCGCTGGCGCTATCGAAGTAATCTGCGGTCTGATGATCGCATTGAATTTCGGCGCGCGTTTTTTTGCCTTCTTGCTGATCCTGTTCGTGGCGGCTGCGACCTTCTATTTCCACGATTTCTGGAATCAGACCGGTCCTGACGCCTATGGCAACCTCGTTCATGCGCTGAAAAACCTCGCAATCATCGGCGCCTTGTTCATGATCATCGGGGCCAGCTCGTCTGTCAGGCTCCGTGAGCCAGGTTATGACGTTTGAGACTTGTTAGACTAAGCCTCGCGGTGCCAGGGCGTGACAGTGACGCCGTTAGGTCCATCGAGAGTTTGGCTTTCTCCGGGCTTGAGATCGTGACGCGCCAGAATTTCCTGCGGCGTTTGGCGCGGCACACCGGAGAAGGCGGCCTCTCCGCCGGGCAAGCGGACCTTCGGGGCCTGTGAAAGCCAAAACGTGTCGTAGCGGTCCATGAACATATCGAACACGCTGGGTCCGCCGATGATCGCGACGGTCCCTTCGTGAACGCCGGCGCGGTCGCAAGCCTCTTCGAATGATGCCCCGGCGGGATTCCACAATATGGCCTTCGGATTGGATGGATCGCTGTTGAGGCCGGCGACAGTCCGCGTCACAATAATCCGTTTTCTTTGCGGCGAGTTTGGCTGGCCCTCATGCGAATGCCGGCCGTGGACAATCAAGTCGGCGCGATCCAGTGCGGCATTGAAGAACTGCTTGTCACCGTCGAATTTCAGTGCATCCGGCATCACGCGCCCGGCGTCCGCCAACATTCCGTCGGCGGACACGATGACATAACCGTCGATACGGAGCGGGCGCACAGCGATATCGCGATCTTCGCGAAATTATTCCGAAATCGTTTGCACCACGCTCGACACCGGTCGAGAGCTGACGGTCGGCAGCTTGACGTCCTTCTGGAGCTCTTCGTCATATTGCGGAAGGGTTTCAACCGGTGCCTTGGCCTTCATCTGGACGACCTTGTAGCCGCCGGCCTTCAGCCTGCGCAGCAGCTCTGGCAGCGCCTCCGCCGTGTGTTTGTGGAAATCATGCATCAGGATGATGCCCTTGCCCTGCTTGTCGAGCTTCTTCATGGTGACGTCGATGACCTGCTGCGCGTTCCGCGCCTTGAAGTCGAAGGAATCGAGGTCGCAGGAGAACATCGCGATGTTTCGGGTTCCGAGATAGGTCACCATTTCGGGCGGATGCTGAAGCGCCGGGAAACGGAAGAAGGGCGCCGGCGATACGCCGCCCAGCGCCCACTTCACGGCGCTGAAACCCTTTTCGATTTCTTCCTTGCGCTGATCTTCGGTCAGCTTCTTGTTGGTGAGGGTCGCATGCGACCAGGTGTGCGATCCAATGGTGTGACCGGCTGCGAGGACCTGTTTCAGGATTTCGGGATAATAGGTAGCGTGCTTGCCGATCGAGAAGAAAATCCCGGTGGTGCATTCGTTGGCCAGCGTCTTCAGGACGGAGGGCGTGTTCTCTGGCCACGGTCCGTCGTCAAAGGTCAGCACGACCTCCTTGTCGCGCAGGAAATCGAGCTGTTTGAAATGCTCGAAGCCAAATCCCGGTCCACCGGTCGTGTCGATCTCGACAACGCGGGCAATCCCGAGTGCGTCAGGATTGTTACAAGGGGGCCTGGCCGGCGCAGGTGCTGCCGCCATAGCGGGGGCTGCGGCAGGCCTGGCAGGCGGTGTTTGCGACCATGCCGCCCCACTCGCGCAAAGTGAAATCGCGCCTGCAAAGATCAATCCTGTCGCAATCCGCATCATGGGTTTTCCTTGTGTTCTGGCCGGGCCGAGGCCTTCTCTCGTGACCTGCGGCGCGGTTTCCCCGCCCCGATCCATCATAGCCGAGTTGCGGCGTTACGCTATATCGGCTTTGGCAGGATTAAGAGGCGGCCATTCAGTTCCCTGGCATCGGACAAACCTTCAGGAGCGCGAAACCGGACACCAGGGCAGCGGCATCAGAGGCAAATAATGCTGGTTCCATTCGCATGCCGATTCCGGTCCCCGGTGCATGAAGGCATATTTGATCGGTTCGGCCTGGCTGACCACGATCTGCAAGGTGAAAAGAATCAATGCAATTGGAGTGGCCCATTTGCGAAGGCGCAGATCGGGCATCCGTTCGAGCAGGAACGCGCCGGCGAGGATGATCAAGGGATCGGTGAAGATAAAATATTCGGACTTCAATCCTCGCCGTATGCCGAGCGCATCGATACCGACCGCCGCCATCAGCAAAAGCAAAGCCTGGATTGCGGCCTGCCTCTCGCCTCGCACCCATGCGTAGACGATACCGGGCACAATCAGCCAGGTCAGGAGAACGGTAGGACGCGGCGAGGGGTGCAAGACAAAGGAATAACGTGCCGCTACCGCGGCAATGCCATCGAGTAAAAGCCGGAAGATATCTGCCAGGCTTGATTGGTTCGCGGCTGCCGCCGTTCCGGCATCGACAAATTTCAGCATCTTTTCCAACGGATTGAAGACCGCAACAACATTGCCGGAGTTGTAGTAGAGGTCGAGCGCCAGGAGCGCTACCGCCGCGCCCGCCGCGATGGCGACCATTGACGCCAGCGTCTCCGCCGCGCTGACCCGCCAGATCGCGGCATAGGCCAGCATGCACGCGCCAATTACCAGCAGCAACGCCACCTGATAGGTTCCAAAACGGCCAAACAGTAGCGGACGAAATCCCGCAGCATCGAGAAGCGCACGGTCAAGACCTGTGGCTACCAGCGGCCACGCGGTCCATATCACGAGAGCCGCTGCGACCGCCGAGAGGACGGCAAGCGCAAACGCCGACCGGCTGTTGCGCCAAAAAGCGACGCTCGTGCTCTCCGCCCCGCCAAACGGCAAGATGAGCAGTGGCAGTGCCGCGATCAGCAGGATCGCCTGCACTTTGTTTTCAAGGCCCAGCACGCAAAGTGCGGCGGCCAGTGCCATCCAAAGTGGGCGCGCGATATCAGCACGGCGCCCGCTCACGATCATGATCATCAACGCGAAAATGACAGGGCACGCCGCCACGAGTTCGGTGCGCAAGATACGCTCGTGCACGGCAAGCCCGCCGGAGAAGGCAAATGCAAAGGTGGCGATCAAAGCGAGGCGCCAGTCGCGCATGATGGCGCGGATAAGACCCGCAAAGACCAAGACGCTCGCCGTTGCGATCAACCAGGCGAGCAGGCGGCCGGCGCGAACGGCGCTGGTCATGGCGGCATCGAATCCTTGCGGATCGGAAGCCGGAGGCATGCTCGACAGCGAATAGGAGCCGATCAGTCCAAACGCATGCAGCATCTCCAGCCAGGCTTTGACGGAGAGGATGGTGAGGTAACCGGTATGGTCGAAGAATTGTTGCGGCTTGCCGTCGTTGAGAACAAGCGCGTTATAGATCACCATCAGATCCATATCGGCATTTCGCCAATAGATCAGTGCGTAACCGTAGAAAAAGAACGAGGCCGCAAGGCTTGCGACAATCGCCGCCAGCCCCCATCGCCAGCCGAGAAAGGTCAGCGAGGCAAGAGCATCAAAGCGGGCGCGTGCGAATGTCGAAGGGGCAGAGGGTTCCATTCCGGCCGTCTTTTAAGCATGGCCGGGAAGATTGGGAACCGGTTTCTCTAACGCGGCCTAACGCAGCGAAACGATGAAATCCGTTCCTTCGCCGGTTTCGCCAGCCGTGATACCTTGATCGGAGACGATGATCGATCCGCCCGTCGACACCGCCTCGTAGATTTTTGCCATGACTTCTGCGGGAAGGCTGAGGCGATCCAATGCCTCCGCCGGGCTGTCGGGAACAGGCAACGGCTTGGCCTCGATCGGGCTCGCGCTTGCGAACTTGCGGCCGCGTGAACTGCGCTCTTCGTCGCTGCGCCGCTCGGCGGACCTGGAGGGCGCTGGCAGCGAGACCACCGACCAGCGCAGGACATTGGAATCCTTGCTGTCGACCTGTGCGGTGAAAATATGCGTGCCGAGCGGCCGCGCGTCGGCGGCGATCGTCACCGGGAGTTCGAACAGCGGCGCGAAATCTTGCCTGATATAAAGCTTTGAATCCTTGCGGCTGACGAAAACCGCAATCTGCCCGGCCTTTTTAAAAGTAAAACTCGGGGCTGGCTTGGCGGCAGCCTTGGCAAAGTCGCTCTTGAGATCAGCCTTGAGCGGCATCTCATTCGTTGCGACGGGCGGAGCCGGCGTGGTGGGTGCTTCATTCGCCGACGGCGCGCTCTCAGGTTTCGAGGGTTGATCGCCAGCGATCTCGACCGGCTTGCCGTCGCCATCCGCGATTTTTTCCGGCGGAGCCTCCGCCGACTTCTCGCCCGCTGGCTTTTCATCCAACGAAGCCACGTCGTCCTGTTTCGCCGCGTTCGGATCGATTTCCGATTTCGGAGCGTCTGCCTCGGGCGCTACTTTTGAAGCCTCCCCGGAGACCGTTGCCTCCGTGGCCTGCGGCGCGGGTTCGCTCCCATTGGTCGAGAGCGCGGCCGGCAGCGAGCCGCTGGCATCGGCGGTCTTCACGTGCGACGTGGGGGACGGGCGGCGGCTTTCGTCAGCCGCGGATTTCATTTCGTCGATATGACCAACAGTCGATCGCAGTTCAAGTTTGGTTTCGGCGGCGGCCGATACCGTGCCTGCCACAACCTGTGCCGGCCTTTCCGGAGTTCGAACTGCAGCGACGTCCGCCTTTGTCTCTTCCACCGCGATCGGCTGCGGCACGACTTTTACAGCCGCCAGCAGAGGATGCGAGAAGCTGGCCGGGGTCACGTTGCCCGGCGTGACGATGACGCGCGCACCCATCCTGGTCCAGCCATACATCTTGACGGCGAAGGCCATCGGCATGCGGATGCAACCGTGCGAGGCCGGATGTCCCGGCAACACGCCGGCGTGCATGGCGACGCCGGACCAGGTGATCCGCTGCATGAACGGCATCGGCGCGCCGCTGTAGATATTGGAGTGGTGGAGTTTTTGTTTCTGGATAACGCTGAAAACGCCCATCGGCGTCGCATGGCCAGGCATGCCGGTGGAGACCGGCGCTTCCGCGAACAACCCGTTGGCGTCGTAGATCCGCACCTTCTGTTGAGCGATGGAAATCGAGATGATCAGCGGTCCCTGAGGTTTCGAGTCCTTTTCGACGGCAAGGTCGGATTTCTTGTCGCCATGCCGGGAGAGTTTGGCGCGCTGCGTTTGCGCCTTTGGTTCTGACTGGGCGACGCCGGGCGCCGAGTCGTGCCAGTAATAGATGGTGGCTCCCGCTTGCGACGTGATACCGAACGTTCCGGTTGCTGCAAAAATGGCAAGCTGCCAAAATCGCCCACCCAGAAAACAAACCCCTTGTCCGCTCACGCGCTTGCCTTCCATTTTTTCTTCTTGCGGTCCGCTTCTAACATTCGTCTCGATCTGCCGCTTTTGCGAATGCTGGAGTCACTAGAGTTCTAGTTGAGTGTTGCAGACGAGGTACGCCTTCACCAGCTTAACGCTTCCTGGCCTGCAATTTCGACCCAAGCGTAACAAAAAAGCCTCACTTATTCTTAACGGCGAGCCAGTCAGGCCTTTCCGTCGAGATCGTCGGCGCCTACATCCCCGCTGTTCGCTCTGTACGCCGGCCCTCGGAAAGTCCGCACCCGGTACCACCATCCACCACGCAACCCGGTTCCAAATCAAAGCCGCGTTGGATCAACGACTTACCGACTCTCGCTGATTCCCAGGTTCAGGAGAGTAGGGCGTTGCGCCATCCCTCATTTTGCAATCAGATTCAGGAGGCCCTCATGGCATGCGCTGAACACCAATCGTATGACGAGAGAAACAGGAGATGGAGAGTCAGCCTGCTGTTGCTGCTGACCACTTTGCTGTTTTCGGCAGGAGGGCCTGCGCTGGCAGCCGACGAACCGGATCTGATCTTTCGCCGTTCCACGGTGTTTAAATTGCTGAGCCCCAACGACAAGCTTGCGACCTATGGCATCGACGATCCGGAAGTGGAGGGAGTGGCCTGTCATTTCACAGTGCCTGAGCGGGGCGGCATCAAGGGCTGGCTGGGCATAGCCGAGGAAGTGTCCGACATTTCGCTGGCGTGCCGTCAGATCGGCCCCATCCATTTCAAGAGCAAGTTGGGACAGGGCGACGACATGTTCCGCCAGCGGCGATCGTTCTTCTTCAAGAAGATGCAAATCGTACGCGGCTGCGATGCCAAGCGGAACGTGCTGGTTTATATGGTCTACTCGGACAAGCTGATCGAAGGTTCGCCGAAGAATTCGACCTCATCGGTGCCGATCATGCCGTGGGGGACAAGCGATACCTCCATCCAGAAATGCGGTGAGTTCATCGAATAACGAAGACGGATCTTGCGGCGTTTAAGGTTTTGCAGATGTGGGGCGCGGATGTGCCCAGGGTGCTTTCCTGGCACTCGGGTCACGGCATCCCACCAAATGCACAAACTTTTGCGGCGTTGATTCATTATCGTCGTAGCCATCAGTGCGACGCTGCTGCGACATAGCGCCACAAATTCCTGCGCTGTCCGCTTTCGGTTGGGAGTTGCTGTCGATATTGGTGGTGTCGTGTCCCATGACGTTCACCCCGGATTTCGTTGGTTAACGCGCAACCTCGGGCAAGGTTGCAGGGAACCCGAACGGTGCCGATGGAGGGGTATCCGGCCTTTTGTGGGTCAGTGGACGATCTTGTTCGCCCAGCGGCCGACAAGGAGCACTGAAATCATTTGTTTTTTAGGGGTGCGCGATCTCTTCGCCGCCCGTGATCGTTTATTTTACCTTGGGGCCGACTCGCGGGATGCATTTTCGCCCCCGCAACACGCCTGTTTCCGTCATCTTGGTACCCGATACTTCCTTGATCTGGCCGGCAGGGCAGCTCCCATCGTCGACTTTGACGCGCTGCCCGAGGCGCAATTCGACGATGTCCTGCTCGCGGGAAACCGTTGCCTCTGTCTTCGTGGCGAGCACCAGCAATCCGAGGGTAACCAGGAAAAAGAGGGTCTTCGCGGCTCGGCCACCCAAACGATTCGTTGCGAAGGAAACATCGTGTTCGGCAGTCATCTGGGATTTCCCTTTGCAGCCAAGCTCTGGCGCGAAGTCTATTAAGGCGGCGGCGATTCTCAAAGCGCATCGAGTATTCCGGCCAAAGCGCGCTGCTATAGTAATCGTTTGTGAGAAGCAGCGGGGGCAGAGCGATGAAGGCTGACGATATCAGGCAGAAAATCCTGGATGCGGTCGACGCCCGGTTTGACGCGCAACTGGCGACAACCCGGGATTTCGTTTCGATTCCCTCGACACGCGGCGCGGAAGGGCCGTGCCAGGACATGATCGCCGATCTCCTGCGGGAGCGCGGTTACGAGGTCGATGACTGGCACATTGACGTCGACGATCTCAGGGATTTGCGCGGCTTTGGACCGATCGAGCATGATTTCTCCAAGGCCCGCACCATCGTTGGCACCTATCGGCCTGCCAGCGTGGTCGGCAAATCGCTGATCCTGCAAGGCCACTGTGATGTTGTGCCGGAGGGACCGCACGACATGTGGGACACACCGCCATTCTCACCGGTCGTGAAGGACGGTCGCATGTATGGGCGTGGCGCATGCGACATGAAGTCCGGCACCATTGGCGCGCTGTCTGCGCTCGATGCGATCAAGGCCGCCGGGTTGAAGCCGACTGGGCGGATTCATTTTCAGTCCGTCATCGAAGAGGAAAGCACCGGTCTCGGCGCACTCTCCACATTGCAGCGCGGCTATCGGGCAGACGCCTGTTTCATACCGGAGCCAACCAACGGCAAGATGGTCCGTTCCCAAGTCGGCGTGATCTGGTTTCGCTTGAAAGTGCGCGGCCATCCCGTCCACGTATTCGAGGCCGGTAGCGGATCGAACGCCATCACGGCGGCGTATCACCTGATTCAACCGCTGGAGGAACTCGAGACAGAGTGGAACAGGCGCGCGGGCAGCGATCGCTATTTCGGTGCCGTGACGCATCCAATCAACTTCAATCCGGGCATCATCAGGGGTGGCGACTGGGCCTCCAGCGTGCCGGCCTGGTGCGATGTCGATTGCCGGATCGCCATCTTGCCGGGTTGGTCGGTCGCCAATTGCCAGGACGAAATTCGCGCTTGTGTGTCGGCAGCAGCCCGCGACCACCGCTTTCTTTCCAACAACCCGCCGGCCGTGCAGTGGTCGGGCTTTTTGTCCGAGGGTTACGAACTGAAGGATTCGTCCGAGGCGGAAGCGGCGTTCGGCAAGGCGTTCGACGCCGTCTATGGCGGTACCGTCCCGGACCTTGTTTTCACCGCGCTGACGGATACGCGCTTCTACGGACTGAATTACAACATCCCGAGTCTTTGCTTCGGTGCCAGCGGCGCGGCAATGCATGGATTCAACGAATACGTCGATCTGGAATCCCTGCGCAAATCGACCAAGACCACAGCGCTCTTCATCGCCGAATGGTGCGGGGTGGAGAAATTGTAGGCGTGGGCCATAAGGCTGCGATGATGGCGTCCAGCCCGTCGGTCAGGGCGGCCGGACCGGGCTGCAAGATCAAAGGCGATTTGATCTCGATCACCCGGTCGTTGCGAACGGCGGGAATGTCACTCCAACCCGCGCGTTGCTTGATTCGATCTGAAACGACCTTCTTGCCGCACCAGGATGCCAGGATAACGTCGGGAGCAGCAGCACGAACTTCGTCGGGCGAGACGATCCGATCCTTCGCCGATTGGCGAAACCGCAGATCGGGCAGGATGTCCTTGCCACCGGCGATTTCGATCAATTCCGATACCCAGCCGATGCCGCTGATCAGGGGATCGTCCCATTCCTCGAAATAGACCCTCGGTTTGGGTGAGGGCCGCGCAAGCGACGCGATGCCGGCAAGCCGTTTCTCGTAATTGGTGGCAAGATGATCGGCGCGGTCGGCGGCGCCGACCAGCGCACCTAGCGTCCGGATCATCGCCAGAATGCCGGCGATGTTACGCTGATTGAAGACATGGATCGCAACGCCGGCGCGGACAAGTTCAGCGACGATATCGGCTTGCAGATCGGAAAAGGCCAGGACGAGGTCCGGCTCGAGATTCAGGATTTTTGGAATATCGGCGGAGATGAAAGCGGAGACGCGCGGTTTCTCGCGCCTGACCTGTGGCGGCCGTACTGCGTAGCCGGAAACGCCGACGATGCGATCCTGTTCGCCGAGCAGATAAAGCGTCTCGACGGTTTCCTCGGTAAGGCAGACGATACGGCGGGGAGGGTACGGGCCCATAAAATCGGTATGCAGAATAAAACATGGCTTGTCACGATTGGCGTCAGTTGAAAACCTCGCGGCCAGGCATTGGAATGGACGCGTTGAAGGAGAGAACATGACCCCACTTGAAAAAATTCAATCGATGAAGATGCCGTTTGCAGAGTTGCAGGGGGTCAGTTTCGTCGAGGCCGACAAGGACCGCGTCGTCGCACGCATGCTGGTCCGTCCCGATCTCTGCACAGTTAGTCACAGCATTCACGGCGGAGCGGTGATGGCATTCGCGGACTCGGTCGGTGCTGCGGCCACCGTGATCAATTTGCCGGAGGATGCCAAAGGGACGACCACCATTGAAAGCAAGACGAACTTCATCGGTGGCGCGAAGGAAGGGACCACGGTCGTTGCGACTGCGACGCCGATCCATCGGGGACGGCGCACCCAGGTCTGGCAAACCCGGCTGGAAACCGAGGAGGGAAAGCTCGTCGCGATCGTCACCCAGACCCAGATGGTTCTCTGAGTGGCGATAGCTGCGCGGTTAACCCAATGACGTTACTTACGGCCGGAAATGGCCTTGAATTCCATGTTGCAATGCACAATATATAGCGCCTAGGGATTCGACGCCTCCTCGAGGGCTTCCAAGAGGAGTTTTCACGTGAGCTACCACGACATTACAGGTTCGACAGTTGCCAGGGGCGCCGTTCGGACGTTGAGCCAGCAGGAAGAGCTTCCGCTGCTCCGGGATCATCTATTGAGGCTCGACCATCAAAGTCGCCATGACCGTTTTCACGGTTTCATGGATGACAGCTTCATCGAGCGTTATGCCGAAAAATGTGCAAGCGACGGCACCCTTGTCATCGCCTATCTCGAAGACGGCGTGGTTCGAGGGGCGGCGGAGCTTCATCCACCGGATACTTCGCCGGACCACCAGCCGGAAATCGCTTTCAGCGTGGAAGCCTGTTCGCGCCGCCAGGGAGTTGGAAGTCTGCTATTCCGAAAGTTGATCGAGGTGGCCCGGGCCAAAGGCTACCGCACCCTGCGGATTACGACCGGTGCTCAAAACGATGCGATGCGGGCGCTTGCCAACAAGTTCGGCGCGCATCTGACATTCCGCCATGGCGAATCCACAGGAACCATCGATGTGAATGAGCAGCCGCGGCCTGAACCTGTCCGTCCGGCGATCGTCACACCGATCGATGCCGCGCGGGCGATCATCCATTTCAATCGCGCTTATTGGAAGTTTCTGTTGCAGCTATACGGCTGGAAGCAAATCGCATGAAAGGCAAGCAGAGTGGGTCGCCGGTTTTTGGGGGCGTGGCCTAAGGTCGTTCAAGTGCCCGTTCGTTTGTCGTTACCGAATTTCCTCACCACGCGGCGTTCGACCACCACCGAGCGCTGAGCTCCCTGTTCGCCGGCGATGACGCGGGTCGAGGAGGAGCGCGCCAAGGCGCGTCCAGCCTTCTTCACTTCGGCTGTGACGGCTTCGATCGGCATGCCCATGAGCGACGCTGCAATTTCCGCCTGTTCGCTCTGGTCGTCGGTGATGCCTGCTGCCGCGAAGATCGCTTCCTCCAGCGTGGGCGGATCACGCCGAACGCGCCGCGGTCCGTATTTGGTGTTCCAATCTTCGCTCATCGCCGACCCCTTATCTGGCGGGAGATATCTAGGGATACGCATGTTGCATTGCAATATGAAATTGATGTGGCAATCCAGCCATGCGTTGCCGGGCTCAAAGCTTCACAACCGCGGCATCATAGATTTCGAGGGTGGTCGCCGTCGCCGCTAGCGGTCGCAACGCCCGGACGAACTCGCGCGAAGCCGGCACCGCGAAATGCGCCGATAACGCAGCCTGATCGGCCCATTGCTCGATAAAAACCAACCTGAACGGATTTTCGCAATCGATATGGACGGCGTGGGAGAGGCACCCTGGTTCCTTGCGCGAGCGATGCACGTGCTCGAGGCTCAAACGGCGAGCCTCCTGAAAGGAATCCTCCCGTGCCGTCATGCTGCCTGTCACCACAATCATATGTCTCTCCCACGGGTTGCGGTTCGGCCCGTCTCGCGCTCATGGAGCTGCCTCACCGGCAGGTACAGAGTCTACGCAAGGTTGAGGCCACCGTTTCAGCGCTGCGCGGCCGGAATCGGTCAGGCTATAGATGCCGCGTTCGACGCGGTCGAACCAGCCGTAGACATTGTGCAGCAGGATTTTCGGTGCGTCTGGAATGGCCGGCTTGAGATCGCGCACCTTGCGGGGACCATGCACAAGCGCCGAGGCGCAGGCCAGCGCCTGCTGCCGATAGGCTGTCATGATCGGCGCGCGGGTGCTGCCACCAAGCGCCGGATCGCCTTGGCGCTTTCGATGTTCGGTAATCAGGCGCGAGCGCCGCTTCAGATCTCGACGAGGAACGGTGGTTGGGGAGACGATTACCTCGACCGCGCCCGATTTGGTGACGGCGAGCATGCCGAAACCGAGGCGGCGACAGAGATTGCGGTAGCGCGCGTCGCTCTCCCGTCCCTTGCCGCGTTCGGAAAACCTGGCGGCCAGCCAGACTTCATCCGCGGCGCCGGCGCGGTCGACCGCTTGCAGGATCAGTTCGAGGTTGAAGGAGAGCTTCAATTCGCCAATGACCACGATCGGGGGGGCATCGCCGGAAAGCGCCACCAGATCGCAGCCGCCGATCTCGCCCTTGACCGTAAAGCCGAGCTTCTCGAGAAATCGCTTGACGGGTAGATAGAGCGCGGTTTCCAACGGGAGTTCCTGAGCAGCGATGGGGCGACTCACTGGGGCAAGTCTACTCCAGATCATGCGCCTGCTTGTCGCATCATCGCTGTCAATTCGGGCGACTATGCTACCGAGGGGACCTGGTTGCGGACGTGGGTATGATCAGAAACGGCCTCTACCACATCACCGTCGAAATGCTCGATGGCGTTAAAGGTGGCAATCAAGGGGTGATGGTGGTGCGCGACGGGACGTTGCGCGGCGGGGATTCGTTCTTTTACGCCTATGGCACCTACACCGCGGCTGACGGCAAATGGAAGGGGCGAGGTCACCAATCTCGAACACACGCCAAGCTTCGGCGAGAGGCCGGTCTGGGAACGCAAGGTAGTCACGATCGGCTTCACCGGGACATATAACGACGAGACGGCGGATAGCGATGGCATCGCGCTGGCAGGCAAGCAGAGCATCCGCTTCAAATCACGGTTGCGATTGCTGGTGCTGGACTAGACCCGTCCGTTGACCGGGAGCAGTGCGCCGGTGACCGCGCTCGCCGCATCGCTGGCGAGGAACAGGATAACCTCAGCCAGTTCCTCCGGCCGAACCCATTTCGCGAAGTCTGTATCCGGCATGCTGGCGCGATTGGCCGCGGTATCGATAGTCGACGGCAAAACTGCGTTCACGGTGATTTTGCCTTTCCATTCGGCGGCTAGCGCCTCGGTGAGGCGGTGCACGCCCGCTTTTGACGCCGCATAAGGGCCCATACCTGCGCCCGCCAGCAACGCGCCCATCGCGCCGACATTGACGATCCGCCCCGAGCCCGAGGCCGAGAGGTGAGGGATCGCGGATCGGGATGCATTCAGCGTGGTCAGAACATTCAGCGCAAACAGGCGCTGCCAGGTTTTCGGATCGCCTTCGGCGGTCGTCTCGAACGCAAATCCGCCGGCGATATTGATCAGCGCGTCGAGCTTGCCGAAACGCGAAGCCGCCGCATCGATGGCCTTCTTCGCTTCGGTTGCGTCGGTGAGATCGACGTCACCAAACTCGATCCGCTCAGCCGTCGCTTTGATCGTTGATGCGGCGTGATCGATGGCTGCGACCTTGGCGCCTTTGGCCAGCGCGGAAGCAACAACGACCTTGCCAAGCGCGCCCGAAGCGCCGGTCACGACTACGATCTTTCCTTGCATGACGGGTCTCCGGAAGCCGATGGGAAATGCAGAATTCGTTAAGTGTCGCGGTCCACTATTGTCAGGCAAAAACCCGTTGGCAATGCGGCCGAAACGCTCAAACGCAACACGTTTGCGCGAAAAAATGCCCGTATTCCAACAGTTCTTGGCGATCGCTAAAATTTGCCGGACTTTTGTAAGCGAAACGCAGACTGGTCAGGTTATAGCTTGCCCGTCGCTCAGATTGACGGGGGAAGCACCATGTTGAGACATCTACCTGACCACGGTTTGCCGCTCGTCCAGCTCAAGGAGCAGCGACGTGATTTGGTGGTCGCTTTGCAAAACCGCAATGGCCCGGTCAACGCTTGGGAATTGATGCAGATCGCAGCTGTTCAGCAGGCGATTTCCGCGTTCGAGGACGTGATCGCCGATCTCGACGCCGAGCTGGAAATGGAAGCGGCCGCCTAAGCGCTCAGGCGCGTTCTGCCCTGGCCCGGGACTGTACACCTGCCTTTCCCGGCGCTATTGCAGGCCTGCGCACGATCGCTGGGGGACGAATATGAGATGGCACAAGGCCGCCATGGGCTGGGCGGCAATTTTGGTGGCGGGCTTTGTTGCTCAGGTATCGTCGGCCTCAGCCCAGACTTTCGATTCCTACCGCTGTGTCGACGGCACGCATTTCATCCTGGCATTCTACCCGGGCGACAAACGCGCCTATCTGCAAATCGATGGCCGTGCCGTTACGCTGAAGAAAAGCCTGACCGTATCGGGTATGCGCTATTCCGGCAGTAACGTAAGCCTGGTCATGACCGCAACTGGTGCTTTGATCAGGCATGTGCGGCGGCCGATGACGGCGTGCGAACTCTCATAAAGACCTCGCAGGCCGCGCATTCCGGCGCATCCGCATCATCATCATCCCAGATCAACTAGCTCAGTGATCGCGAGCGCGTTCGGCGGCTTCCCGAATGGCGTCCTCGTGATACCAACTACTGCCGAAGGCGGCCTCATTGACGCGCGGGGAGGCTTGCGCGGTGATGGACTTGAACTCGTCGTAACGCTTTCCGCCGAGAGCTGCGCGGCCCCCGGCAGGAAATTGGTAGATCCGCGCAGACTCCTGACTTTGATTTGTATTCATCGAAATCTCCATTGGCCGTGACGCTACTCAACGCATGCTGCGCCCGACTCGTTCGTGTGTGGTTACTGGAACGCGGATATCGGTCTTGCGTGCCGGGGGTGCAACCTGATTAAAAAGAAATCATTTACCGACCAAAATATATGCAGAATTGCTTTTGCTTCGTGCAATGCAGGTTCCGGCCCCTGGCGCCGGCCGGGATTGGAGTAGGTGCGGACAGCTCTGGTTTTCTTGCGGATTGTTGCGCGCCCCTGCCGCATCCTTGATCTCCGGTAACGTGCTTAGGTGGGAATGCCGTGAAAACAGGCGCGGTTGCGACGCAAAACAACCCGAGCCTATTTCGTCGCTTAAAGTGACCGCGCGCCTTTGCCGCACCTTGATCTGTGCAGAAATCCGCGAGGGCGCTCTTCGAGGACCTGGTACCGCGCTGCAATAATTGGCACTTTTATTGCTTATTCATGACTGGCCTGACGTGGCCGGGTACGTGTGTGGGGGCTAACGGCCGCTAGTGGCTTCGTTCTCACGCCTTTCGAATCATCAACTCAAGAGAGGCTCAATGACCAAGTACAAGCTCGAGTATATTTGGCTCGACGGCTATACGCCGACGCCGAATCTGCGCGGCAAAACGCAGATCAAGGAATTCGCGTCGTTCCCGACGCTGGAGCAGTTGCCGCTGTGGGGCTTCGACGGAAGCTCGACGATGCAGGCCGAAGGCCACAGCTCGGATTGCGTGCTCAAGCCGGTTGCCGTTTATCCCGACGCGGCGCGCACTAATGGCGTGCTTGTGATGTGCGAAGTCATGATGCCCGACGGCAAGACGCCGCACGCCACTAACAAGCGCGCTACCATTCTCGACGACGAAGGCGCCTGGTTCGGATTTGAGCAGGAATATTTCTTCTACAAGGATGGCCGCCCGCTCGGCTTCCCGACAAGCGGTTATCCTGCGCCGCAAGGGCCGTATTACACCGGCGTTGGTTACTCGAATGTCGGCTCAGTCGCCCGCGAAATCGTTGAGAAACACCTCGATCTCTGCCTCGCGGCCGGCATCAACCACGAAGGCATCAACGCGGAAGTCGCGAAAGGCCAGTGGGAATTCCAGATCTTCGGCAAGGGCTCCAAGAGGGCTGCCGACGAGATGTGGATGGCCCGCTATCTGATGCAGCGCCTGACCGAGACATATGGCATCGATATCGAGTACCACTGCAAGCCGCTCGGCGACACTGACTGGAATGGCTCGGGCATGCATGCCAACTTCTCCACCAAGTACATGCGCGAAGTCGGCGGCAAGGAATATTTCGAAAGCCTTATGGCGGCCTTTGATAAAAATATCATGGATCACATCGCTGTGTATGGTCCGGACAATGACAAGCGCCTGACCGGCAAGCACGAGACCGCTCCCTGGAACAAGTTCAGCTATGGTATCGCGGATCGTGGTGCTTCGATCCGCGTACCGCACTCTTTCGCTAACAACGGCTACAAGGGCTACCTTGAGGATCGCCGCCCGAACTCGCAGGGCGACCCCTACCAGATCGCTTCGCAAATCCTGAAGACGATCGCCTCCGTGCCGACCGGCGCTAAGGCGGCCGCATAAGTCACGTAGGACGCGTCCGCGACGTTCCGCGTCGCGAGGCTCGACCTTCCACATGATCCGCCAGGGTGCCTGCCCTGGCGGATCATTGCTTTTTAGGCGCGCGATCTCCGTGCTAGAAGCGTCAGCCCTGACGGCGGAGACGGTGAATGGAAAATTCGGTACGCGTATTATCGACGCTCGCTTTGGCGGGAGCGGTTCGCGCACTCGCGGAAAAATATCAGGCGGTCAGCGGCGCGCGGATTGATGCAGATTTCGCGCCGACGGTGCGGCTGCTCGAACGCCTGAAGGAGGGCGAAAGCGCCGATGTCCTGATCCTGACCCAGGAAGGGCTTGCGGGTCTGGTGTCGGCGGAAAGCGTGGTTGCGGAAAGCTGCGTCGATCTCGCGCGCTCCTATATCGGACTTGCCGTCAAGATAGGCCGGCCGCATCCTGATATTGCGACGGAAGCGACACTGCGCACGACGCTGCTGGCGGCGCGGTCTGTTGCCTATTCGCGGCTCGGCGCCAGCGGCATTTTCTTTGCGCAATTAATTGCGAAGATGGGCATTGCCGATGAGATCAACGCCCGCGCGACGATCGTTCCCCTTGGCTTC
The DNA here is from genome assembly GCA_049509335.1 of Bradyrhizobium sp. GTDB lineage: Bacteria > Pseudomonadota > Alphaproteobacteria > Rhizobiales > Xanthobacteraceae > Bradyrhizobium. Next base: position 31,123 of record JBEKZZ010000034.1, read on the forward strand.
ACCGCCGAACGGATCGTCACGGACGAGGCAGATGTCGCGATCCAGCAGCTCAGCGAGTTGAAGCAGGTCGAGGGTATCGAGATCGTTGGCTCCTTGCCGCTTCACTTGCAGACGCCGGCGGTATTTTCCGCCGGCAGGATGGCGGCCTCGAAGAATGTGGCTTCGTCCGATCTGTTGTTGAAGTTCCTGGCTTCCGCTGAGGCGACGCCGGCGCTCGTGGAATCCGGGCTGGAGCGGTTGGCGTAGCCGCGCCGGCTCTAAACAAACTCACTGCTGGCGTTCCAGCTCAGCGTGGTGTTCTTATTCTGCCAAGCGGTGGCTCGCGGCGTGGCCGCGTGCGGGCGCCGGAGTGCTCTCATTGCCTTCATGGCAAGTCATCTCGACCCAAGAGCCGTCGGGACCCTTCTGATAAGCGTGACAGCCCGACGAGGCTGGCGTTTCATCGACGGCCTGCGCATTCGTATTGGCATGGGAATTCGGGCTCGAGTTGTTGGCGAGCGCAGGCGAGGCGAGGGCAGCCAAAACGGCGATTGAACCAACGAAGATCGACTGCGCGATCCGCATGGGAAGTTCTCCGCGAATGAATTTGAAGGCATCTCCCTCAAATTAAAACAATTTGGCGATTTTTGGCCAGAGGAGGCGCCTAAGCTGTTTGGCGGAGAGCCTTGCTTAACGGAAAGAAAATGGCGCCGCCGCATTGCCGCAGACGGCGCCTTCGAGGTGGGCTTTACCAGCCAGGGAGAAACTTTAGAGCCCGTTTTGCTCACGCTGTTTGGCGCGGCATGCGGGGCCCGGCCCGCGCATGTAGTGGCGCTCGGGCCGATAGGGATCGCTCGCCGTCTGAAGCAGGCGCTGCCAGCCCTCGGCGAGGGCGGTCAGGCGGTGGCGAAGCGGAAGGGAAGTGAAAAAGGCGACCAGCATTGCGGTTCTCAGTGCGATTTGCCGAGGACGGCGGTGAAGGGCATGGCAAAGACTTCGTCGCCGAAATCGTCGCTGGCATGCAGCGTCCAGCCGCGCCAGTCTTCGCCTGAGGGCGCCATCACCAGCGACCGCACGACACCAGCTGCTTGTTCCATGGCTTCGGTCAGATCGTTCACGGCTGCCAGTCGCCGATCGACCCATACGCCGTCATCGTTCGAACAATGGAAGAAGAGCTGAGCCATGGTCCGTCTCCTCGAGGGGAAAACGTGATGCACGATTTTGATAGCAGGACGCGTTGAGTCGGAAAATCCGGATGACTCCGTGAGTGAAACTACGGGGAATTCAAACAATTTTCTTCAATCGCCACTTGCCTGTGGCTCACGCGACAGACCGCAAGCGATTCGATTGACTCACGTATTTGGAAAGCGCGTTCTTCTGCGGGCTCGTTGCGACGTTGTTGCACCGTAATGCTACGGTCTATCGCGCATAGAGAAGTTGCCTTATCGAAAAGTCCTGACTCCGCAGGCCTAAGGCCATTGGGGTGGGGGATGTTCGCGAGACCCGGTCTCCTAGGCTCACCGGGTCTCGTGTTCCCACCCGAAAATCAATTCCAAAACATCCAGGCAACGTAGGTCGCGAGCACGGCGGCGATGAAAAGATCGCTGGCCATGGCGATATTCTCGTTACGCGAGCGATCGCGTCCAGTGATGTGGACGATGCCGGCGGCACCGTAAAATATCGCGGCGTAAATGGCGGACGGCGGCACGAATCCTGCGTTCCAGAGCGAGAGCAGGGCAATGATGCCGGCGGCGAAGTTGGCGACGCCGAGTTCGCGGACGAGCGGCAACGCCTCATCGCTTGTTGTGTGGAAAATCTCGCGCGCGGTGAACGATGGCTGGAAGAACTGGCGGAGGCCCGCCAATGCGAGCCGCACGCCCACGCCCCAGAATACGAACCATCGCCCCATCAGTGTCACGAGGGCGATGTCGGGGTGAACGCCGTGTTCGACCGCGATCGACATCAGCGGCAGAATCAGCATCGTCAGCGCAACGACGGCGATGTACATCGGATCTTTCGGGACCTCCCGCCGCCTGCGCGCCTAACTCAGAATGCCGGGCGCGCGACATGCCAGAGATTGGCGCCGTCAAATCCGTTGATGTCGCCCGGCGCCTTGTCGTACTGCGAGGTGTAAAGCGGACGGTGACGATAGGCCCACATTTTGCTGCCGTCGCTGCGGGTGATCACGGTGAAATCGCCCTTGGCCTGCGCATCGCCAGGCGCAGCCAGTGGAATCCAGCGCTCGGTGCATTTGTCTTCGCAGGTCGACGTGTTGCCGCTGGTGTCGCGGTCGAAAGTATAAAGCGTCATGCCGTTGGCATCTGCGAAGATCTGACCCTTGCGGGTCTGTACCACCTTCACCGGAAATAGCGCGACTTCCTTCTTCGGCGGTGGCGCGGGTTCCTCGTCATGCGCCAATGCTTCGCTGGCCGAAAGCAAAAGCGCTACGGCCATCACCACACATCTGAGCATTCTGCCCCCGACAATAAAGTAAATGGCGCGTAAACACGCCTAATTGCCCGCGATGATACGGGGAGAAGGTTAGCGCCGCGTTGCGGGGAACCGACAACGGCGCCGTAAATCGGCGATTCCGTCGTATTCAAACGGCGCCGGCCGTTCGTGGATAGCGGCAGATCACTTCTTCCCGCGGCGCTCCTGCTCCTTGAGAAGCTCCTCCAGTTCCTTGCTCTGGTTCTCGATCCGGTTCGCCAACCGCTCTTCGCTCGCGGCGCCCGATTGTGCCGCCGCCTGTTCGGTGAGCTGGCGAAGGTTGTCGCGCAGGATCGCGATGCGGCTGGCAAGCTCGGAGGCGGAAAGCGAAGTGAAGTCGGTCATGCGGGGTATCTCCTTGCGGCCTGGTCTATGACATCGGACCGCCGGTCACGAAGAATTCGCCCAGCCGTCGCAATAACAGCAGGCCACGATCGGCCAGCGCACGACAGAGGGCGCGTGCGTCAAGCAGCTTGCGATCGCCGAGTATCTCAGGCGCGAGGTGAGGGGGCGCGACCTGGAGGGCACGTTGCAGCATCGGAATCTCCTCCGCGCACCTTTTTGGGCGTGGTGCGTTGGACGCGCATCATGTTGGGTACCAGCTGATCTTTCAAGGTGATGTTAAGCCTCGCGGCGAAGGCCGGCGGAAACATTTTTTGCAGCGCAATGCGTGCGGCGCAGCAGTGGAACTCAAATCAGTCTCGTCAGTTTGGGTTCGCATCATTGATCACTTCAGGAGATTTTCATGCGGTCCAGGCTCGCTATCCCGGCTCTCGTGCTCGCCTCGTTGTTTGGAGCGACGACATTCGCATCCGCGCAGACGGCCACAGGCGCCGCCGAACTCAATGCCATGGCGTCCACGCGGCATCACCACTACCACCACCACTATCACCACCACATGGGATATTCCGGCGGCGGATATTCCCGCGCCGAGATGGCCAGGTCGAGGCCGGGCGGCCGTCCGGTCTCGCGCAAGCCGGCAGACTAACCGCACGGACCGCCTGTTACTGAATTCGTCACCTGTCGCGGCCCGGCTCCGCCGCTGGGCCGCGGTGCCACGCTTTGCTCTATGGCGTGACACCCAGACGGCTCAAGGCAGCCTTCAGATTCTCTGCGTCCGGGTCGATTTTCAGGGCCGTGCGGTAGTCGGCAATCGCCTTGTCGCGTTGCTCGGTCATTTCGTATGCGCTGCCACGCAGCCTGTAGCCCATGGCCATATCGGGCCTGAGCGCGATCACCTTGGAGGCGCTGGCAATGCACTCGGCAAAGAGATTCTTTTTGTAATAGTAGAGGCTGATGGCGGCATGGAGACCGGTCAAGCCTTCAGCGTCGGGGTTGAGGGCTAACGCATTGTTGAAGTCGGCAAAGGCGAGTTCTTCAAGACCTTTTTTCTGATAGCTTTGCCCACGATAGATGTACGCCGCCAGCCGCCAGTCATCTGGCGCAGCCGGCTTCGCCTGAAGCAGGGCGGTACAGCCGGGAATGCTGATTTTGACATCCTCGCTTCCGCATTTGATCATGTTTTTGTCCCTGGTCTGTGCCGCAGCGGGCATCGCCGCCAGCACCAGGGCCAGTCCGATCAGAACGTGTCGCATGATCCGCCCCCAAGGCCTCGGCGATTATGGCACAACGCGCGGGTCGCACAATCGGAAGCCAGGTCTGCACGGCCGGCGTTTTAATCTGAATCACGTCGTGCTGCCCGCCGGCTCACCGCGGCGCCGAGGTGACGAGGTGCAGCCGCGTCCAGTCGGATGGCGGCACTTCGGTCGCACGCTGCTCGGCATTATTGCGATCCACGACGTCGAGCAATTCGGTGTCGACGCCCATCTCGCGCAGATAGAGGCGGAATTGTTCGCCGAAGATCACGGTCAGGCTTTCGCGGTGCTCGTCGGAGACGTTGGGCGCCACGCGGTTGCGGATTGCCATTCCGGTCAGGATGACGCGGGTGCCCGCATGAAGGCTGCGATGGATGCCGCCGGCCAGGATCAGCACGCAAGCGATATCGCAGCGCGCCTCCTTGATGTCGAGCGCGGCGTCGAGCGGCCCGCCCGGACGCTTGAGCACGAAGCAATCTGTGTCGCTCTTGTCCTTGCAGGCGGCGACTTCAGTTGCACCTTCCATGGTATCGATGCCGCGCTCGTGCAGGATGCGCCCCAGTCCAACAGCGACATTGAGATTGGATTCGCCCCACGAATGGATGACGAGCGGAAGCTTGCGGCCCCCTTGGCGGTCGAGGATATTGATCAGCCGCTTGTAGGTGTCCCACTGCACGGTGCCTTCGGCGGCGATCCAGTCGGAGCAGCCCGTGCCGCAAGAACCTTCCGCGCCATGCGCGGCGTAGAAGATCATGGCATCCGCCGGCGAGCCAAAACCTCCGACCGGCGGCCGCGCGGTGGTTTGGGCGGTCGCGGTGCTGACGGTTGCGACGGCCGCGAGCGCGGTGAGAAGAAATGCGCGTAAAGCGTTTGCGCTCATGTCACAGGTCCCGTTGGTATCTTGTTTAGTCATCTTCCGTTCTGAAGCATCATTGTGCAAGCGGGATGACCGGACTTTAGCCACGCTTCAGCGTTCTCGCGGCTGATGTGCCCGAGTTATGGAAAAATCATCTGCCCAAAAACAGAGGGCGCAGGGAAAGCCAGGTGCCGAGCCGACACCCGCAGCCTCGCGTACGCAATGGTTTTAACGGCTTCCTTCGCGCTCTCTCTGGTGATCGGGCTTTCTTGCCACCATCCCCGCCGTGATGCGTCAGCATCATCGACCGGTTGATGCCAGCGTCGAGGCATCAAGACCACGCGACTTCGCCGTCCGCAAAGGCGTCGCTCGTCTCGCGACACCCCGCGTCCACCGCATCCCGCCCAACGTTCGTGACGACGGCCAACGCCCCACTTATCGGTGCGAAACGGGCGAGGCTCTATAATTGATTTGCCCGACGTCACAAGCGAAATATTTTTGGCAAGCCGGCTGGACATGCGGCGCGACGCGACATCGCGCAAAAGCGGCCCGATTTTCCCGTCCGGGCAAATCAGATGCTTGTCCCTCATGGTGAGGAGCGCATTTTTGCGCGTCTCGAACCATGAGGTCTGGATTTCGCTGCTCATCCTTCGAGACGCCGCTTGCGCGGTCCTTCAGGATGAGGAGAAGTCGCAAGCCGCATCCACCGCACGTGGCAGATCGCTGCGCGTACAGGCCGTCGGCCAGTCGCTAGTGGCGACTGGCCTTGACGTCTTAATCGACGATTTCGACGATACGATGCGTGCGGGGATCGACAAGCACCGTGCGGCCGTTGACCACGGCGTAGCGATAATCATGTGTGCCGTATTCCGGTGGCACGTCGTAATAGGTTACGCCGTCGCCGGGCAGGTCGACGCCAACCCGCAACTCTCCATTGTAGGCGTATGATGGATGATGCCTCTCGATGACGTAGCTGTGGAAACGGGGCCGTTGATCGATACCGAGCACGCCGTTAACGCCGCCGACAACACCGCCAACGGCGCCGCCGATGATTCCGCCGATTGGGCCTGCTTCTCGTGCGCCTTCACGGGATCCCTGTTCAATGCCTCCGGGGACACCCTGGGCAACAGCGGCGGCGGGAATAAACAGCGTCGCTGCAAGCAGCGAGGCCATGACAGTTCGTTTCATCGGATAATCCTCATGTGTTTGGGAGTGCATGACAAGTGAACGGCGCTTGATTGGTTCCCGTCGATCGGCTCAAGCGGAGAACTAATGGCAAACTGCCGATTTCTTCGCTGCAAATCGATCAATTCAGGAGATTATGATGATTAACGACCCCGATGGCCGGTCGTTGTTGCGGCTCGTGAGAGCGTGAAGACTTACTTGACCCTTCGGCCCTTGAAGAAGCCGGCGTTCGTTGTGTTCTGTTTGATGTTAGCCGTTTCGCCCTGTTCGTCGGTGTTTTCCGTGTGGTCTTTTTTGTGAGAGGTGTCTCTCGCCGCTTCGGCGTTCTGGGGAACGCCCTTGTTGCTGCGATTTGCGGGCGGAACAGGCGGCATGCGACCGGTCATTGGATTTCCTTTTGCGACGTTGAAGCGCTCGACCTTAGACCCAAACGTTGCATTCATCGCGAAATCTATTTCATCTCCGGCGGTTCGATCGATGGAACGTTGCAAGGTATCGCGAGTTCGTCCCGACTGGGAGCTGACAACCAACGAGGATTTCATGGCCAAAGACGAGCACAACAAGGCAGCCGAACATCACGAAACGGCCGCCAAGGCGCATCGTTCCGCCGCCGAACATCACGGCAAGGGCGACCATGCCAAGGGCAAGGAGCACGCGGCGAGTGCGAAGCAGCATTCTCAGACTGCGCACCAACAGTCCGACGCGGCGCATTCCAAGAGCCAGCAGCAGAAGTAGCTGAATCAAAGGGCCGGTGAAAACCGGCCCTTTTCATTTTTGCTGGCGACAGTTTTCCCCGTCAGTCGCCAATCTCGACGCGCCTCAAAGCCCGTTTGTCATTCCGATGTGGCGAATGGGCGCATGTCGTTCTTGCGGCTAAGTTTGCTACAGCAGGCAGATGCGCCAGCTTCTTATTGCAACCGTCGCTCTGTTGGTGCTCTCGGGCTGCCAAACCAGTGGCTACAATCCACTGAAGATCAAAAGTCACGATAGCTGGCGTCTCACTGACGGCGTTGAGCGGCTCTTCGATATGTTGACAGGTCGCGTTGATTAGCCGGACCTCGCTAGCCGCATCCAGTTCTCGGTGGCGCTGATCGCCATCGCGTACAGGCCTTCCGCCTGTTGTCCGCGATGTAGCGCCTTTCCGATTTCGCAAATCGCCAGGAACGCGCTGGCGCGAGCTTCTTCCACTTCCAGCCGTTGTTCGCCGCCGCCCTGCACGAGTCCGACCAGCCCGTTCAGGATCGGCAACGCTTCTTGCGGCGGCGCCTGTTCGGCCTGCTTCAAGGCTTCGAATACTTTTTGGGCAGTTTCGGAGTCGCTCATTTCGAATCCAGTTCGCGTTCGGGAAGGCGAAATATCAACCATCAAACGCCTAAGCGGCATTCCCGATCCGGTCACGCTGCTCGCTTCCTCGGTCAGCTTCTTCTGTCGAGGTTCGGACCACGCTAATCAAAACCGTACGCAGGTTGGAAATGTTTGAGGACACGCCTACGATCGCCTTCTGGACGCCGTCAGCGCAATCATTGACTGCTCTTGCATCGCGACTGACATAGGCGATCTTCGATGAAACTTCTTGTGCGGCCGTTGCGGCCTTGGTGACGTTGTGCGCAATCTCGTTGGTGGCGGTTCCCTGCTGCTGTATGGCAGAAGCAATTTCGCCCGCGACCTGGTCGATTTCCGCGATCTGCCCGCCGATCTCCCGGACCACGTTGACTGTCGAATCCGTTGCTGACCGAATTTCTGAAATCAGCCGGCCGATCTCTTCCGTCGAACGCCCGGTCTGATTTGAGAGTGATTTGACCTCAGCAGCCACCACCGCAAATCCGCGCCCGGCCTCGCCGGCACGGGCCGCTTCAATCGTCGCGTTGAGTGCAAGCAGGTTCGTCTGCTCGGCGATACCTCCGATCATATCGGTCATTTCGGCGACCTTCATGACCACCGACGACAATGATCGGATGGCATCCTGCGCTCGGTCACTGCGTTCAACCGCAGCCCTGGTGACCGTGCTGGCCCTGGCGATCTGGTCAGCGATCGCGCCGATCGACGCGGTCATCTCTTCGGCTGCCGCCGAGACCGTTTGGGCATTCGCCAGAGCCTGTTCGGAGGCCGCTGCGACTGCCTGCGCTTCCGCCGAGAGACCTTGGGCAAGCGATGCCAGCCCCCTTGCTGCTCCATCGACCTCCCGGGTCGCACCCGCTACAGCCTCCACCGATGAACCGGTCTCCCGCTCGACCGTATCCGCCATCCCAAGCATGGCTTGTTTTTTGGCTGCCGTCGCTTGGGCTTCGGCGGCGATCTGCCTTTTTTGGAGCCGTTCATTTTCCACGGCATTTTCCTTGAATACCTGCATGGCCCCGGCCATCGAGCCGATCTCGTCCCGGCGCTCAACAAAAGGAATTTCAATCGCCAGATCACCCGCGGCGAGCTTCTTCATGGCGGCCGTCATGCGGACAACGGGACGAACGACGCCGAAGGCAATTCCAAACAGGCCCAGCGTCACCATGAGAAGAACGGCGCCAGATACGGACCAGACGATCGCGGTGAAGGTTGCATCGCTTTCGCCGGCCGAATTCTCCAGCCTGGAATTCAGTTTGTTGGCTGATTCAACGATGCTGTCGATGATGGCTCGATGCGAATTGTAGGCGGAAGTCACCTTCGCATAGGCCTCCTCGGCGGCAGCCGTGTCCTTGCGCGCAAGCGCCGGCAACAGACCATCCTCAATATTTTTCCAGAAACGCTCAACCTCGGCGTCTGATTGGCTGGTCAGCATCGATTTCAGCGACGGAGAAAGGTCCGAACTGTTCCAGAATGCCTTTCGCTCGTCATACTCCTTGTGCAACTGCTTCAGGCGTGGCCGCCGCGTTTCCAGCGAGTCCGGATCGCGCAGCGCAAGCGTCGCTTCAAGGTAGGATTCAATGACGTATTCAGGCGGGGGAAGAATGTCGGCGACGAGATCGTTTGCCAGCCTGATCTCCGTATAGATCGGACCGCCGACCTTGAGCTCTTTCATCGCATGGGCACTTGTCAGTACGACGGCTGCAAACCCGACTGCCGTGACAAGGCCAAACAGCGCGATGGCCGAGGAGACCGAGAGCCGAATCTTCATGGAAGGAAATTCCCCAAAAGGCAGGTAACGGCTCGAAAGTCGCTTATTTTGGTGATTTAAGAGTTAAATCTCCGGTAGAGCGCCGACAGAATGATCGCCATGTTGGCTGAAAAGGGAGGCATGTTTGCATCTCGTAGGGTGCAGGATGAAAAGCGGAGTTCAACCCAAAGCTCTTTTGTACCACCGGCGAAATTCCGATATTGAATTGGGCTCCGAGCAAAAAGGCCCAGGATCTGCGAATGGAATTTCCAGCGCTTCCCTACGTCGCGGTTCCCGAATCTTTCAAATTGCCGCCAGGCGCGAATTTTGGCGGCACCTCGGGCGTCGCCTTCAACTCCAAGGGCAATATCTTTGTCATCCATCGCGGGCCGATGCCGCTGATGGAATTCGACGCGGACGGAAATTTCATCCGCGGGTTTGGTGACGGGCTGTTCGACCGGCCGCATGGTTTGCGGATCGACGGAGAGGACAACATCTGGACGACCGATGTTGCCATGAACATGGTCTACAAGTTCAATCCGTCGGGGCGGATCGAGATGGTGCTGGGCGTCAAGGGCCGCACCGGCGAATGGCACCCGGGCGGGCACCTGCGCCTGTTTCACGAGCCGAACGAGGCGGTGGTCGGTCCATCAGGGGATATCTACGTGCTGGAAGGGCACGGCAAGGCCGAGTCGCGCGTGGTGAAGTTCGACCGCGACGGCAACTTCATCAAGACCCTCGGCGGCAAGGGAAAGGGGCCCGGCGAATTCGACCTGCCGCATTCGCTTGTTTTCGACGCGCGAGGCCTGCTCTATATCGCCGACCGCAACAATGCCCGGATCCAGGTGTTCGACGTCGACGGCGCCTACATCCGCGAGTCCAGCCATCCCGGTACGCCGTGCGGGTTGTTCATGAGTGCCGATCAACACATCTGGCTGGCGCACGGTCACACCGGCCAGATCATGAAGCTCGACCTCGATGGCAAGGTGATCGGCGTGATGGCCGGGGGAGGGCCGGGCAAGACAACAGGCAAATACGGAGAGGCCCACTACATCGCGGTGAGCCCGCGCGACGAGATCTTCGTCGCCGACACGCTGAACTGGCGCGTGCAGAAGTATGTGAGGAAGTGACGCGGCATAGTTCGTAGGATGGGGGGAGCGTCCCATCCGCCGTTGTTCAACAATCAAAGTGCGGAAGCGATACCCATCGGGTGGTCAGGCATGCCGGGAAGCCGATGGGTTTCGCAAATGCTCAACCCATCCTACGAGCATGCGCAGCATCCGGGGAACGCGGAACTGTTATTGTTCGGACAACCGAACGACCTGCCGCCCGCCGTTGAGCGCCTTGAGCTCGTTGACATACGCTTCGGGACGCGTCCACCGCGACGGCGTTTTCAGTCCCATGAAGGCTGCGATGTCACCGATGAAACCCGTGCAGTTGGTGACCTCGGCGTTCCACACCGGCGAACTGTCTTTCAAATGCTGGATGTAGGCGAACACGCGCTTGGCGTCGGCTTCGCTCAGATACACCTTGTAATGCGCGGTCAGATATTCCGGGTCGAGATCGCCATAGCTTGCCCCGGTCTCCGACGGCACCCAGGTGATATAGCCGAGGATATACCGATCGACGTCACCGGCCGGCGTCAGGCCTGCCACTTCGACCGCCCGCTCGCTGGTCTTGCCGTACCAGACGAAAGCGTGTCCCCAACTCGCCGCGGTCCGCGCGCGGAAATCGACGTAATAGGGGCCGCGTGCGGATGATGTGGCCTGCTTTCGCGCCGGCGTCGCCTCAGCCGGTGTCGCGATCGAGGCCAACACTTTTGGTTCAGAGCTGCGCGCCTGGCTCTCGGTGGCGGAGGCGGCTTGAACCGCGCCCGTCAATCCAATCGCCAGTGCGCCAAAGCTTGCAAGCAGGCGCAGCGCCATGCGGTCCTGTTTGTTCGTCATGATGCTGTCATCGCGTGAAGAAAACGCGTCAAACAAAATCAGTAGCGAGCGGCAACCGGATACTTGCCAACCGGCGATTTGCCGACCGGGGACTTGCCAACCGGCATCTTGCCGACGACCGGGGCTTCGGAATAAACCGGCGCGGGCTGACGTTGCGGAAGGTCGGCTGCGAAGGCCGCGGTGGTCAGGGCCAGCGTTGCAGCGGTTGCGATCAACATTTTCACCACAGAATTCTCCTTAATTTGGCAGGAACAGGCACCATGAGCCTTCACGATAGGTCATGGACCTTACGATAGGTCACGGACCTTTCCGGTCAGTTACCTGGCACGGTCAAGCGTCGGAATGAGTTCACAATACGGCGGAATAGCGAGCGGGACCAATCACATCAGGCGACGCTGACATAATATCGCCGGGTGTTGCGGTTGGGCCGCAGTTTTCTCAGGGTTCCGCATGAGCTGTGACGCCACGCCGGCGCGGCCAATAGAGCACGAGCACGAGCGCGCCGCTCGTTGCCACCAGGTAGCTATTGAAGGCGTAGGCGGCGAACGTCGTCTCCTCGATCGAGAGGATGCCAAGGATCATGCCGGCGAACGAGATCAGATAGGCCAACCGGCTTTCGGTCGCCGGCGCAATCCACGCCTTGCGCAGGGTCGGAAGGGCGGCAGCGAAATCACCCAGAATCGAAAGCACGATGGCGGTGACGGGATCGCCTGTCATGGCCCAGAGCGCGAGTGCGGCGAGCGCGCAAGCACCGCAGATGTAATCGAACGGTCCGAGCCTCCATGAGCCTTTTCCCCGGGCAAAGGAGACCAGCACGATGCAGGCCGGACCGACCCCGATCGACAGCACCACCAGCGTCGAAATGCCGACGCCGGCGCGCAACTGCGCGAGACCTGCGATCAGTGGCACGAGCGCCCAGAGGGACCAGGTGACGCGGTTCGGCGTTGCCTCGCCCTTCAGGACGGCGCTGATATAACTGAGGCAGGCCGCGAAATTGACGGCCATGCCGGCGATGGCGAACAGGGTGTGCATGCGCTCTACGTTACTCCGCCGCGTGGACCATCGTCAGCTTTTCTTGGAAGCCGAAAATCGCCGGGCCAGCCCCCAGACGACGGCGGCGGTGGCCATCGTCGCGATCAGATGTTTCAAGGTGTGTCCGCTGACGAATCCGAGCGTGGTTGCGATCTCGTGGTCGAACACCTCGGCGACCTTGGCGAAAACATAGAGCACCATCGCAGCGGCGAAAGCGATGCGATCGGCGCGCGGCGCGCGATAGATCGTCTGCCATAGCGGGATGAGCACGAGCGGCAATCCCTGCAACAAGAGGTAGGGCCGCAGGTCGCCCGCGCCGCTTGTGTCGGTGAAGGCCCACCACGCGACGCTGGCGATGGCGAAAAGCCCGAGAACGATCGCTTCGATTTCGGTCTTCAATTGGCTTTTCGTATCGCCGCGGACGCCGACGAGCAGGCCAGCGCAGGCGAGCGCAATCGGCAGCCGGTCCCAGATCAGGCGGGCATTGTCGGGGGCGAGGTGATAGTAGCCGGACCCGAAAGCGGTGAGGAACAGTCCGATCAGAAACAACCGGTAGCCGGGCCATCCCGCGCGCAATTTCTCGCTGGCGCGGTGGGGGGTGAGGGTCAGCCAACCCCACAATGCGACCAGCGCGAAGCCGGCGTTGGAAAGAACATCGGCTGCGTGATGGATGCCAGACACCACCGACTGATCGGCGAATTCGTTGTAATGGACCGGTTGGGTAATGCGTCCATGCACCGCCAGGATCACGATGGCGCCGACGGTGATGATCGTCGGCGCGTGTTTGATCCAGGGATTCATCGAGGGCTTTGCGGGCTCACCGGAAGTGATCGGCGCGTCCAGACCGGCGGAGGTTTGCATTTCCTGCTCCATCAGATAAATGAACAATGTTCAAATTATCTAGATCGAAAATGAACGGTGTTCAAGTAGAACTTTCGACGGTGGGTAGACATAGCCGGGCGTTCTCGCGGCTGAGGCGCCCGAGTTATGGAGAAATCAATCGCCCAAAATAGAGGAGGGCGCAGGAAACGCCGGGTGCACGACCGCGCCCGCAGCCTTGCGTGCAAAAATAAAAAGCACGCAAGCAAGTCACCACAGGTTCAGCCGTATCATCCGGCGTTTCCTGCGCAATGGTTTTAACGGCTTCCTTCGTGCTCTTCCCGGAGACCGGGCCTTGTTGTCTCCGTCCCCGGCGTGAAGCGTCAGCTTCATCGCCAGGTTGACGTCAGCGTCGGGACGTCAGAACCACACGACTTCTCCGTCCGCAGCCGCCCGTCTTCGCCAAAAGGCTTCGCCGGGCACAGGCGCCGCTCGTCTTGCGTCGCTGCCGCGTCCATCGCATTCCGCGCCCAACGTCCGTGACGATCGCGATACGCCCCTCATGCGGGCGCGGAACGGGGCGAGGTCATAGAGATGATTTGCCCGACGGGCACAGCGAAATATTTTCGCGCGCGCGACTGGACAGTAGACTCAGCGTTGATCGGATTTGCGAAATTGGATTTTTGGCGCAATTGATTCATCGCCATTTCCGGGGCGCGGGCAAGCGGGTGAGCCCGTAAATCAATTCGGTCCCAGGATTGACGCCGACCTGATGTCCGCTTCCGGGGGACATCAGGACATCGCAAAGCCACGTTGAACCGGTCGAAAGCGACCCGAAGCGGAAGTCACGGCTTATTCGGCGTTGATGTTGTCCTCGCACAGCGGCCCAACTAATCAATCCGGTTTTGCACCGGCGAACTTGACTACCTTGCCCCATTTCTCGGTTTCGTCCGCAATCAGCTTGCCAAGGTCAGTGGGCGAGCCGGGAAGCATCGTGCCACCCATTTCAGCAAACCTCGTTTTCAGCTTTGGATCAGCTAGGCCGGCGTTGATCTCTCTGTTGAGCCTTTGGATGATTTCGACGGGCGTGTCCTTCGGAGCGCCAACGCCAGCCCAAAAGGTTGCCTCGAAGCCCGGCACAAACTCGCAAACTGCGGGAACCTCCGGGAGGATTTCCGAGCGAACGGTAGTCGTCACCGCGAGCGGCCGGAGCGTGCCGCACTTGCAATACTCAATCACCGCCGGGAACAAGCCGAAGTAAACCTGAACCTGTCCGCCTATCAAATCGGTCAGTGCGGCTGCTTCGCCGCGATAAGGAACATGGACCATATTGATGCCGGTCATCATTTTGAACAACTCGCCAGTCACATGAGGGGCTGCGCCATTGCCGGATGACGCCATGTTAATCTTGCTCGGATTGGCTTTGGCATAAGCGATAAACTCAGGGAGCGTCTTCGCCAGAAATAGCGGGTTGACTACCATAACGAGGGGCGTGCGCATGATCCCGGCGACGGGCGCAATGTCACGAATGAAATTGAAATTTAGCTTTTCATACAACGTCGCGTTGATAGCGCCCGCAGAGTTAATCTCGAGAAGGGTGTAGCCGTCCGGACGCGCACGCACGACGAACTCGGTGGCAATATTGCTGCCAGCGCCGGGTCGGTTCTCGATAATAAATTGTTGGCCAAGATGCTCCGATAACCATTGCCCCAGGAGGCGGCCGAGGACGTCTGCCGTACCACCGGCCGGAAAGGCAACCACCAATCGCACCGGCCTCGTTGGATAAGTTTGCGCCCATGCAAAACGCGATACAACCGGCTGCACGGCAGTACCCGCCGCGAGATGCATGAATTGACGACGCGGAAGCTTCATCGTTGCGCCCCCCAAAATTAGATGAGGCTACATTACGTCCGCACCCGGCGATAGGGTGGCTTGGTCTGCAACTGGCAGATTTTGTTGTAGAAATCGGCGTGCAGACGGCGCTGGACGGCTGGTGCATTTTTTGAAGCCGTCCGTTGCCACCCGCTGAATTGTGCGGGCGACTTACGCTCGATTTTACTGACGCTTGCAACGCTA
>JBEKZZ010000035.1:0-45089 GCA_049509335.1 Bradyrhizobium sp.
TGATCTGCCTGAATATCGAATCGATCCGGCAGTTCCTGTCCTGGCTCACCAACACCGAACTGTTTTCACCTGAGCTTTATTTTCTTTCCAAATTGCCGGCCGAAGTCGATTTCGGCGAAACCAGCGCCGTTGTGATCATGGCGCTGACATTGTCTTTCCTGGCCACGCTCTATCCATCCTGGCGTGCTGCCCGCCTCGACCCGGTCGAAGCGCTGCGGTACGAGTGAGGGAAAAGATGGCTGAGGGGACGGAGGAGGTACCGGTCGTTTATCTCCACGAGATCAAACGACATTACATGCAAGGTGCCACGCCGCTGACCATCCTCAGCGGCGCCAAGCTCGCATTGTGGGCCGGGCAATCGGTTGCGCTGGTGGCGCCGTCGGGCACCGGGAAATCGACGCTGCTGCACATCGCCGGCCTGTTGGAGACCCCCGACGATGGTGAGGTCTATGTCGGGGGGGCGCCGACCTCGGGCCTGTCGGATATCGACCGGACCCAGATCCGCCGTACCGAAATCGGCTTTGTTTATCAATCGCATCGGCTGCTGCCGGAATTTTCGGCGCTGGAAAACGTGATGCTGCCGCAGATGATCCGTGGCTTGAAGCGCTCTGAGACCGTCAAGCGCGCCACCGAGATCCTCGCTTATCTCGGGCTCGGCGATCGAATCAAACATCGCCCCGCAGAGCTATCCGGAGGCGAGCAACAGCGCGTGGCGATTGCGCGGGCGGTGGCCAACGCGCCTAGGGTGTTATTTGCGGACGAACCCACCGGTAATCTTGACCCCGGTACGGCCGATCACGTCTTTCAGGCCCTGATGCAGCTCGTGAAGGCGACGCGGGTGGCGATGCTGATTGCCACCCACAACATGGAACTGGCCGGCCGCATGGACCGGCGGGTGTCGCTCGTCGATGGTGAGGTAGTCGAACTGGACTGAGAAACCCCGGTCCGGTGGAAAATTCGGTCCCTGTGAGAAACATGATCCGGCCAGACTGGAAAGCCGCCTCCCGCCGCGGCATTATGCGCGAATGAAAAAATCAGATCTTACCTGTCCCACCTGTCATGCCGGCTATCGCCGCATCGAGTTGACGTCCCGGCCCGGCGTCAAGGGCGAGTACTGCTGCCTGTTTTGCAACGAGGTGCTGGAAAAGCTCGACGGTTCCACCGACGTTGCGATCCGCCTCACAGTTCAGCCGGAAAGGACCTTCGAATCACAGGTCAGGCCCAACTAGGACACCGGCTCCACTGTTGGGGGCGGGAACTGAAATACCGTGGAATTCGAAACGCAAGATCGAACGGCCTGATCAGCGCGCGGCTCTTCTCAATGGAGCCGCGCGCGTCGACATTTGGGCTTAAATGTGGCGAAGATTTTATGTCCAGATATTTCGAAAAGCCCTTGTTCCACAGGGCTTTCTTAAACTTCTGTAATGCGGATTTCTTTGCCGATGTTGCAGACAAGTTACAGCAATCCAAGCGAACACTGGTATGAGTCAGCTTGGGGCCTTGGGGCAAACACAGCTTCGAAAGCAGGGATTAGGATTATGAAGAGAGTCATTATTTTCGCGGCGGCAACGATCGCGGTTGGCGCCGCTGCACCGGCCGTCGCGGCAGATCTTCCCGCTCGAGCGCCTGCAACCTATACAAAGGCGCCGGCGATCGTTGAGGCCGCCTACGACTGGAGCGGCTTCTACGTTGGTATCAACGCCGGCGGCGCGACCGGCAGCGTGGATTGGACCAATGACGGCGGTCTTGGCGATGAAGGCAGCCATAACACGACCGGCGGCACGGTCGGTGGACAGTTCGGTTATCGTTGGCAGATGAATACCCTGGTGTTCGGCCTGGAAGCGCAGGGCAACTGGGCTGATTTCAGCGGCAGCAATGTCAGCAACCTGAGCGCCATCTTCGGCGGCACCACGACGAACCAAACCCAGGTTGAAGGCTTCGGCCTGTTCACCGGCCAGATCGGCTTCGCTTGGGACCGTGCGTTGTTCTACGTGAATGGCGGTGCGGCGGTCGTCGACAACAAGTACACCTCGTCGACGGTAGGCCAGGGGACTGATACGCTCAACAATAGCCGTTGGGGCGCCGCGGTTGGCGTCGGCTTCGAATATGCCTTTTTCCCGAACTGGTCAGTTGGCGTCCAGTACGATCACTTGTTCATGGGCACGAAGGATATCAACGACGGCTTCATCGCCGACAACATCAAACAGGATGTCGATGTCGTCACGGCGCGCCTGAACTACAAGTTCGGCGGCCCGGTGGTCGCTCGTTACTGAGCCCACGCTCTCGGCTTCTGAAAAACCCCGGCCCGGTTGGCCGGGGTTTTTTATTGGCGCGCGCCTGTCAGCGGCAAACCATCGGGCTCGATGCCTGAAAGTTTAGCCACGCACGCCGGCGCGGCGACGTGGCTCGAACAAAGCGGCAAGGGCCTCGCCCCGGCCGGAGCGGCCAATGACGACAACGCCATCGCCTTCGCGCGTTCGCCGCGAGGGAAGACCGCTGTGCGCCCCACATCTCGTCCGACCAAAGGCTATGCCGGGGCCACTGGCTTGCTCGGCCGCCGAAGCTTTTAGCGCAGGCGGCAAGTGCGGGGCAGGCTTTCCAGATCATGCTCTAGAAATCGGCCGACTCACGGTGCATATAGGCACCATGAAAAAATCTCCCCGCGTCACTTTTTCCTGCAAGCGCATCGCCGAAGGCGATTGGCAAATTGAAGCTCATTGTCCCGGGACTGACGTTCGCTACATCAAAGGCCTTACCAGCAAGGCCGATGTTGACGAGTGGCTGGCGGGGGAGCGCAAGATCACCTGGCTCAGATCGCAGGGTTACGCAAAATAACCCGCTGGGCGGCCCAGGCTACCCATCAGCTCGCCGTCGAGATTAACCACAGGGGTCATTTTCCAAACTGGCCCACGACCTTCCGCTTGGTAGTGGGTCAGTTTGATTGTGGCGGCCACGGAGCCTAGGAATCGGTCGGTTCCGGGGGCATATTGATTGGATGAAGTTCAGTACGGCGAGATGGATATGCTTGGCCTTCGGCGCACTCGCCATGGCCGCGTGGCTTTTATTCAACAGTCCGTTGACTGCATTTCTAGCGGTGATCGCTGGGATTGCGTGCGAAGTAATGACTGCTTTGGGATTGTACCGGCAGGAAAGGGGAGAGTCAGATGACCCCCAAACGCCCTAGAGACCCCAATCAGCTCGCCAAGTCGATTATCGACATTGCGACCGGGCAGAAGCCGGACCGCGACCCAACGCCAGAAGAACAGGGCAAGGACCCGGCTGCGGTGGCTTTGGGGAAGAGGGGCGGAAAGGCGAGGGCGGACAGCATGTCTCCAGAGCGGCGGTCGGAGATCGCTAAGAAGGCCGCTGAGCGCCGCTGGAAAGAATAGCTATCGCTCGCTATTTGGTTGGCGGAATGGCCGCCATTCCAACCATCTTGTTGAACTCATCGAGTTCAACTTGTCTTACGCTGATGCTGCCGAGCTTAAGAATGCTTCCGTCGCTATAGTGTGCTCGCACCCGTAGACGACCCGCTTTAGGAAGATTGAGGGGACTTAAAGCGATTGGAATGCGCGAGTGGAAAATCCTCTCCTGCTCATCTGGTAAAGCCTCAAGATCAGGCCTCTGAACTACTTGCACCTGCTCAAGCAGGTCTTTTCTTGGCATATTAAATTCAACGAGAGGTTCTGGTAAGTCAGCCAGCGTAACCTTGAATGTTATGTCGTCCGTGATCACACCGCTAATTTCGTAGTACATGACGAGCATGCAAAATTTGGAAACTGAGATAGGAAAGTTGAGATTGCTCGGAAATAGCATGTCGGCTTGATATAGACCCATGAGGCTGACTTTTCCGGCAACCTCCACACGTAAGTCATCGGCGAAGAGAGTAAAGCCCCACGCCTTATTGCGGTCCTGCTGTTTCACGGAACGACAACTGTCGTGTTGATTTTGACGGGGCCTTTGAGAATAACCGGCCCAGAAACCGATGACGTGACACAGCCACGTTGTCTAACGGTTGGCCCAGCTGTGGCAGTCATCTCAGGTTCATAGCCCACATAGGCATGATAGTTTGATCGAACGGGCAGTGGGTCTTCCAAACCGTGGACCTTAAATTCAACCTCACCGTTGAGAGCTTGAACAAATCGGCCAACCGTCCTAAGCGTCCAATTTCCAGGGCCGCGTAGGTTTCGCGAAAGCCACCCAGCATCGCCGCCGAGCGCATCTGCTAATTGGGCTTGAGTCATTCCTTGATCTTTGCGACGACGCCATAGATCCATCACACCGTCGTAAGCAGCATCGCGCACGCGCGCAAAACCGTAGTCATCCCGCTCATTGGCCGACATGGCAATCTGCTTAGATTGTGAAGTCATCACAATTCTCCGTCACGTATGCATGAATATTTGGCCCACTAAATGGAGCCTCGCCGGGAAATAATTTGTTCCACGATGCTTCGCATTCCTTCATTGCAACTTGCCATTCACTGTCGTGAGCGGCGGATTTCTTTCTGTCGCGCAAAACGCCCCTACTATGAAATCTCGTCAGTATCAGGGTATCTGGCTCGGCAAACCGGCCAAACAGCCGCGCTTGCACCCGAGGTTCAATAACCCGGATTTCCCATATTTCTGGAGGTGGCGAGTCGAGACGCTTAAGGAAGCGAGGCTTTCCCTTGTCGTCGGCAAATACTCGTTGGCCTAGCACCCAGCGTGTCATCGCACTCTCAATAAAACCACGCACGCCTAAAATGTTAGTTGCCGAGTTTGGGCTTTGAAGGTCTTTCAGGGCAGTTTCCGTCAAAAAGAGGCGTCTTTTCGGTAGTTGACGGCTCTGGAGAGGGAACTTGCAAAGCTTGCCCGCTTCCGTGAGCGCTTTTATAGATGGGGCAATTGACATATAAGTCAATATCCGATTCGCATCAACTCAAAAGGGTACGGCAAAATGAATCATCCTAAAGAGGAGACTAACACTATACCGCAATAGACCAAATATACCCTTTATGCTTGACGATAAGAAAAATGGGTCATATATTCCAGCCATGAACAAGCTGGATCGAAAGACCCGTGCCCAAATCCTCCACCTCCTTTGTGAGGGGCAATCGATCCGCGCCGTCACCCGCTTGACCGGGGCCAGCAAAAACACAGTTGCCAAGCTGCTCGTTTCGGTCGGCCACGCTTGCGCCTCCTATCAGGACAGGGCCCTTCGCAACCTGTCCTCCAAGCGCGTCCAGATGGATGAAATCTGGAGCTTCGTTTACGCCAAAGCCGCGAATGTCGAGAAGGCCAAGGCCGCCCCTGAGCGGGCTGGCGACGTGTGGACGTGGACGGCGATCGATGCCGACTCCAAGCTGATCGTTAGCTGGCTGCTTGCCGACCGCAGCACGAATGCCGCCGTTGAGTTTGTGGCTGACCTAAAGGGCAGGTTGACAAATCGCGTCCAGCTAACCAGTGACGGCCATAGGCCATACCTAGAGGCCGTCGAAGAGACGTTCGGCGAAGATGTCGATTACGCCATGCTGGTGAAGCACTACGGCACACCGCCCCAATCGGAAACTCGCTATAGCCCGGCAGTCTGTACCGGAGCCGAGAAGCGCCCGAAGATCGGCAACCCGGATGCGAAGCACATCAGCACGTCGTATGTTGAGCGCAGCAATCTTACGATGCGGATGCATATGCGCCGCTTCACGCGGCTGACCAACGCATTCTCAAAGAAAGTTGAGAATCACGCTGCGGCTATTGCGCTCCATACGATGTACTACAACTTCATTCGTATCCATCAGACCTTGAAGGTCACGCCCGCTATGGCCGCTGGTGTGACCGATAAACTCTGGGAAATGGATGATCTAGTGACCATGCTGGAGCAGTGGGAACTAGCGAACCACAAGCCGGAATACAACTTCGTCGTTCGACAATACCGGATCGGAAAAGGCTATTCCGTCAGCGTTCTATGGCGCGGAGGAGAGGTGGATACGATCTTCGGATTTGAGAAAGAGGACGATGCGCTGACATGGATCAATGAAAAATCTCGGGCTTGGATTATCGCTCAAAAATAGGGCCGGTCTGAGGTTGATTAGGTCAGGATTGCTGTCTATTTATAGAAACTTAACGTCTGTTGACGTGTTGTAGGCCATCTGAACAGAATGCCCGCACAGGGAGTAAGACAATGAATTCAGTTCGCATCGTAGCCTTTAAAGAGGGTGATACGTGGGTCGCGCAGTGCCTTGAGCACGACGTATGCGTGCAGGCGGCTGATCTGGATACTGTGCGCGCACGCATGGAAGTTGCAATTCAAGCCGAGTCGCCCTTAGATGGGCTACCGGCTGCGCCAGCCCATTTTTTTGATCTTTGGGGCCGCAAGTCGGAATTCCAACGGTCCGGGAAGAGCGACGGAACTGAATACGAGATGGCGCTTTGCGCCTGAGGCGCAATGGCGGCACCGTTCGGCGGACATCCAAATCTTGCCACCTATATCGTCTGGCTAAAGGACGAACATCAGGGTTCGGCACAGAGCGGCTATTCAACTGACGGCAAGGGCAAGTCTCACGCGTTGACCAAACTTTCCCTGCCGTCAGGCAAATCCGTAGTGGTCGTCGGTCTCAGCCAAGCCGAGTTTCTCGTGCCGTCGATGGTCGGCTATCTTGACCGCCGACTTGGTGTGAAGTCGCCGTGGTTCTCGGTTTAGCGCTTCTAACTTTTCAGAATTAACCAAGCGAATAATTTCAGGGTCATTTTCCAAACTGACCCACTACCTTCCGCTTGCGCGAGAACAAAAAGGGAACTATGTTCCCTCTACGTTCTTGTTGAGGAGGTGTTCATGTTGAGGGTTTTTGTCGAGGAAGCAGCGGCGTTGGCGTCGATCGGGCTGTTTGTTGCGATGCTCGCGGTATGGGCGCAATTGATCCCGCAATTGTAGAGCGTTAGGCGGCTTTCCGGACGGCAGACATTTGAAGCTGTACCCCGTTGGGGAAAAGCCGGACGGCAGCAGGCGAGGGGGCAGGGTCGCGTGGACTCGCTTGGCTGGAGGGCTCACCATAGGCCAGCCGAGTCGCTTCAAGCGGCGCGATTCCCCTACAGCCCGTGAGTTGCCGAACGACATGTCAAAGCCCGTGGCGCCGTCCAATCCCGGATTTGTCCATCTCCACGTCCATTCGGCCTACTCACTACTGAAGGGCTCGATCAAGATTGCTCGCCTCGGCGAACTGGCCAAGGCCGACCGCCAGCCGGCTCTGGCGTTAACCGACACCGACAACATGTTCGGCGCACTGGAATTCTCCGACAAGATGGCGGGCTACGGCATCCAGCCGATCGTGGGTTGCGAACTCGCGGTCGATTTCGGCGATCAGGATCCCAACGCCCGCAATGCCATGGCGGCGGCGCCGTCGCGAATCGTTCTGCTGGCCGCGCGCGAACGCGGCTATCGCCATCTGATGCATCTCAATTCCCGCGCGTTTCTGGAAACGCCGGTTCACCAGGCCCCGCACATCAAGTTTGGTTGGCTGGAAGATTATGCCGAGGACCTGATCGTGCTGACGGGTGGCCCGGACGGTCCGGTCTCGCTGGCGCTATTAGCCGATCAGGCGGCGCTGGCAACCTCGCGCTGCGAGCGCCTCGCCACGTTGTTCGGCGATCGCCTGTATGTCGAGTTGCAACGGCATGGCATCGAGAAGGAGCGTCGCATCGAGGCCGGCCTGGTCGACCTCGCCTATGCCAAGGGCCTGCCGCTGGTGGCGACCAACGAGCCGTATTTCGCCACCGCAGACGATTACGAAGCCCACGACGCACTTCTTTGCATTGCCGGTGGCCGTCTGATCGCGGAAACCGAGCGCGAGCAGCTCACGCCGGAGCATCGGTTCAAAACGCGCGCGGAAATGGCCGTATTGTTTGCCGACATTCCCGAGGCCTTGAACTCCACCGTCGAAATTGCCGAACGCTGTGCGTTTCGTCCCCAGACACGCAAGCCGATCCTGCCACGTTTCACGGTCGGCGCCGGCGCCAATGCGACCGACGCGGCCAACGAGGAGGCGGCCGAGTTGCGCCGCCAGGCCGAGGAAGGTCTGAGCAACCGGCTCGCGGTGCACGGGTTGTCGCAAGGCACTTCCGAAGAAGACTATCGCGCGCGGCTCGCCTTTGAGCTCGATGTCATCACCCGCATGAACTATGCGGGTTACTTCCTGATCGTTGCCGACTTCATCCAGTGGGCCAAGTCTGAAGGCATTCCGGTCGGCCCCGGCCGCGGCTCCGGCGCCGGTTCGCTGGTGGCCTATGCGCTCACGATCACCGATCTCGATCCGATCCGCTTTGGGCTCCTGTTCGAACGCTTCCTCAATCCGGAACGCGTGTCGATGCCTGACTTCGACATCGATTTCTGCCAGGACCGCCGCGGCGAGGTGATCGATTACGTACAAAAACGCTACGGCCGCGACCACGTCGCCCAGATCATCACCTTCGGAACGCTTCAGGCGCGCGGCGTGCTGCGCGACGTCGGCCGTGTGCTGCAAATGCCCTACGGGCAGGTCGACAAGTTGACCAAGCTGGTGCCGCAAAATCCGGCGGCACCCGTGACGCTCGCGGCCGCGATCGAAAGCGAGCCAAAACTGCAGGCGTTTCGCGACGAGGATCCGGTGGTGGCGCGCGCTTTCGACATCGCGCAGCGTCTTGAAGGCCTGACGCGCCATGCTTCCACCCACGCCGCCGGCATCGTGATCGGTGATCGTCCTTTGAGCGAACTCGTGCCGCTCTACCGCGATCCGAAATCCGACATGCCGGTCACCCAGTTCAACATGAAATGGGTCGAGCCTGCGGGCCTCGTCAAATTCGACTTTCTGGGACTGAAGACGCTCACCGTGCTCGATGTCGCGGTAAAACTGCTCAAGCAGCGGGACGTCGAGATCGATCTGGCGACAATGCCGCTCGACGATGCCGCGAGTTACCAGATGCTGGCGCGGGGCGACGTGGTCGGCGTGTTCCAGGTGGAAAGCCAGGGCATGCGGCGCGCGCTGGTCGACATGCGGCCCGACCGCTTCGAGGACATTATCGCGCTGGTGGCGCTGTATCGCCCCGGACCGATGGCGAATATCCCGACCTATTGCTCGCGCAAGCACGGCGATGAGGAGCCGGAATATCTGCATCCGATCCTCGAGCCGATCCTGAAAGAGACGTTCGGCGTCATCATCTATCAGGAACAGGTGATGCAGATCGCGCAGGTGATGGCCGGTTACTCGCTCGGCGACGCCGACCTGTTGCGCCGCGCGATGGGCAAGAAGATCCGCGCCGAGATGGAGAAGCAGCGCGCGGTGTTCGTTGCAGGCGCGGTGAAAAACAACGTTCCGAAAGGGCAGGCGGAAACCATTTTCGAATTGCTCGCGAAATTCGCCGACTACGGCTTCAACAAGAGTCATGCCGCGGCTTACGCGCTCGTCTCCTATCACACCGCCTATATGAAGGCGCACTACGCGGTCGAATTCCTGGCGGCGTCGATGACGCTCGACCTCAACAATACCGACAAGCTCTCGGAATTCCGCGCCGAGGCGCAGCGGCTGGGGATCAAGGTCGAAGCGCCCAACATCAACCGTTCTGGCGCCGTCTTCGAGGTCAGCGACGGGACGATTTACTATGCCCTCGCGGCGCTGAAGGGTGTCGGCCAGCAAGCGGTTGAACTGATCATCGAGGCGCGCCGTGACGGGCAGTTTACCTCGCTTGCCGATTTCGCCTCCCGCGTGAATCCGCGGGCAATCAACAAGCGGATCATCGAGAGCCTGGCGGCCGCCGGCGCCTTCGACACGCTGGAGCCGAACCGGGCGCGGGTTTTTGCCGGCGCGGATGCGATCCTGGCCGCCTGCCAACGCGGCCACGAGGCCGCAACCTCCGGCCAGAATGACATGTTCGGAGGGGCTGCGGATGCGCCGACCATCATGCTGCCGCAGGTCGAACCCTGGTTGCCGGCCGAAAAGCTTCGGCGCGAATATGATGCGATCGGCTTCTTCCTGTCAGGCCATCCGCTCGACGACTACACAACGGTGCTCAAGCGGCTGCGCGTGCAGTCATGGTCGGAGTTTTCGCGCGCGGTAAAGACCGGAGCGACAGCGGGGAAGGTCGCGGCAACGGTGGTCTCGCGCATGGAGCGGCGCACCAAGACTGGTAACAAGATGGGCATCATCGGGCTGTCGGACCCGACGGGGCATTTCGAGGCGGTGCTGTTCTCCGAAGGCCTCGCCCAGTACCGCGATATACTGGAGCCGGGCGCGGCTGTGCTTCTGCAATTGGGCGCGGAGTTGCAGGGCGAGGATGTCCGGGCGCGCGTCCTGCATGCCGAGGCGCTGGACGATGCCGCGGCCAAAACCCAGAAGGGCCTGCGGATATTCCTGCGCGATACCAAGCCCTTGGAATCGATCGCGCGGCGGCTTTCGCCCCCGGCGGGTCAGGCTGGCAGCGGCGATATCGCGCTCGTGCTGCGCCTCGACATGCAGACTGAGGTCGAATTCAAGCTGGAAGGCCGTTTCCAGGTGTCGCCGCAGATCGCGGGTGCCATTAAGGCGGTGGCGGGTGTAGAGATGGTGGAGACGCTCTGATCGGGGAAAGGATTTTCCGATGTGCGAAATGTGTCACCGAAATTCGATTGAGAGATTTGAGCCTTCGCGCCGCCGCGTGCTGGGCGCCGCGGTCTCGACAATGGGACTGTTGTTGGCGAGCGCGGCTGGTGCCAAGGAGATAAAGGCGCCGCCGAAACCGCAAAACGTGCTGACACCAGCGGCTTCTCTGGAACGCCTGAGACAAGGAAATGCGCGCTACGTCGCCGGCGTGTCGTTGCGTCACGACTTCAAGCATGAGCGCGAAGCATTGGTCGGCGGCCAAAATCCTTACGCGGCGCTTCTGAGTTGCGCTGATTCACGCATCGCTCCTGAATACGCGTTCGACAGCGGGCGCGGCGACCTGTTTGTTTGCCGCGTGGCGGGCAATTTCGCCAATGCCGAATCGATCGCCAGTTTGGAATACGCCGTTGCTGAACTCGGCACGCCGTTGATTCTTGTTCTGGGTCATGACGCCTGCGGCGCAGTCAGTGCGACGATCAAATCGCTCAAGGACAACACCACATTGCCTGGGCACTTGCCTTCGTTGGTCGAGGGTATCGCGCCGGCAGTGAAGGCGGTGTCGGGTCAAGCCGGCGACACGCTTGCCAACGCGATCAGGCAGAACGTGATCGATAATGTTGCGAAGCTCAGTTCTGCGACCCCAATCCTGAGTGCGGCGGTGGAGCAGGGCAAGCTCAAGGTGGTCGGCGGCATCTATCGGCTCGGCGACGGACGGGTGGAATTGGTCTGAAGCAAACGCCGCTATAAGGTTGCAAGCCGCTGCCTGAGCTGGTGCAGTTGCAACCAAACGGTGTTTTGGCTAAAGGGCTGCCGGAATAACCTTTGCCCGTTTTTACGTTTCGCACAGCGCGCCGGAGATTGGCGACTAATCTCGTCTGTTGAGCAGGTTATGGTTGGGCTTTTGACAGTTCGGTTTGCCATCTTTGCGCGCGGGTTTCGGTTGTTTTTGGCGATCGCAGTCTTGAACTGTGCCTTGAACTGTGCCTTGGGCTGTGGTGCCGCACAGGCGGCGGGGGGCCAAATATCCGGCGCCGAAGCCGTCTACGCCACAGCGCCGCCGCGGCTTTTGCAAATTCGCACCCTGCTTGCCAGTGCCGGTGAGCAAACATCGAACGGCTCGGCGTTTCTGGTCTCGGCGGACGGGCTGGCGATCACTAATTACCACGTGGTTTCGCAGGTGGTGTTCGAGCCGGACACATACCGGCTCGAATATACCGCCGCCGATGGGACCAAGGGCGCCGTTCATCTTCTTGCGGTGGATATGCCCAACGACCTCGCTGTTGTGCAGGTCGACAAGCACGATGCCTCGTTCTTCAGGTTTGACCCGGCGGCCATTCGCGGCGATCTGCCAAAGGGCGAGCGCCTGTATTCGATGGGTAATCCGCTCGATCTCGGTTTCACCATTGTCGAAGGCAGCTACAGCGGCCTGGTTGATCGCAGCTACAACGAACGCATTCACTTCACCGGCGCGCTCAATCCCGGCATGAGCGGGGGCCCCGCGACCACGGCCGACGGCGAAGTTGCCGGGATCAACGTTGCCACCCGGCGCGGCGGCCAGCTTGTGAGTTTTCTCGTCCCGGCGCGATTTGCCAATGCTCTGTTGCAGCGGGTGCGCGATCATGGGCCGACATCCGACTTGCGTGCGGAGATCGGCCGGCAATTCACGGCGTGGCGCCAGGCGCTCTATAAATCTCTCGGGGAGCAGGGATTTCGTTCGACCACGCTCGGTCCATATCGGGGGCCGGAAACCGCGGCGCCCTGGTTTACGTGCTGGGGGCAAACCAACTCCGGCACCATGCCGAAGCCTCGTGCCGATTTGAATTCGACGACGTGCTCCAGCGACACAAGCCTTTTTGTCGCTTCCGATCTGAACACCGGCAATATCCAGATCAACCACTCCTATGTCAGGAGTTCAGATCTGAACCAGTTTCAGTTCGCGACTTATCTGGCCCAGCTTAGCCAGGCGCGTCTGACGGGCGGTGGCCCCTACCGGAAATGGTACACGCCGGAACGCTGCCATGAAGACTTCGTTGGCAGCGGCGCTGCTCCGGATCGCCCGTCGCTGCGCGTGATGTGGTGCGCGCAGGCCTATCGGGAGTTTGAGGATTTTTACGACGTCGCGCTGGTCGCGATCACGCAAGACGACGGCGAGGGCGCGCTGGTGTCGCGCATGAGCCTGCAGGCCGTCAGCTATGATGATGCAATGGCGCTGGGCCGGCGCTTTCTTGAGGCGGTGCGGGTGAGCAAGTGATCTGGATCGAGATCCTCTCCCGGCATCGCGACGTCGCCACCCGTATCGGGATTGCGGGCGAGGAGGCCAGCATCGGCCGCGGCTACGAGAACGACGTTATCGTCGACGACCCTTATGTGGCCGCCCGTCATCTGCGTGTGTTTCGCGACGATGCCGGACAACTCGTCGCCGAAGACCTTGGCGGCATCAACGGAACTTTCCTTTACGGCAGCACGAGCCGTGTGTCACGCTTTGTGATTGACGGCGGACGGCCGATCCGGATCGGCCAGACGCTCCTGCGCGTCCGCGCCCACGATTATTCCGTCGAGTCCGAGCGGATCGCCCCGACCGAGCGACACACGCTGCCGATTGTCCTCGTCCTGGCGATCACCGCGGTGCTGTTCGGCTTCATTGTGCTCAGGGTCTGGCTCGCCCAGACCGGCGAACCACGGCTGTCGAACTATGTGACGCCGCTGCTCACGTTTGCCGGAATAATGGTGGTCTGGGTTGGTATCTGGGCGCTGTTCTCGCGCATTTTCGCCGGGCGTTCGTATCTTGTCCGCAACCTCTTGATCGCGCTTTCCGGCTTCCTGGCGTCGCTGATCTACAACGAGCTCGCTCGCTATGCTTCGTTCGCGCTCACCTGGCCTGTGCCAAGCACCTACGAGTATGCCGCGTCATGGTTGATCCTGGCGGCGGTACTCTTCCTGCATCTGCGCGTGATCAGTGCGACGCGGTTGTGGCTGAAGGGAGCGATCGTGGCGGCGCTGCTCGTCGTTGCGATCGGCGTTCAATCGCTGCAACGCTCGGAGGCGTTTTCCGACAGCGGCCGGCAGAACACCGCGCGCTTGTTGTTGCCACCGGCGTTCCGTGCCGTGCCGTTGCGCGCGCCGGATGCGTTCTTCGCCGATGTCGCCGACCTCAAGACGCGGATAGACTCCGATCGCAGACAGGTCAGGCCCGGCGAAGCGGTGCGCTGACGTGGGCTCTGGAAGGCCTTCTGCTGCCAAAACCGCGCTCGCCGAGCTTGAACCGGCGCAATAGACCCTGTTTTGCGGCCGGTTTGCGCCTTTCGTTCCGGGTAAGGATTTTGTCGGCTTTTCGAGCACTAAATCCTCCAAAAGCCCCGGATTTCCTTGCTTCTGGCGCAAATCAGGCTATATAGCGCGCCATCTCACACGGAAACATGGCTCAAAAGGCCGTCCGGTGGCAGCCGGGCCATAAGGCTTGTCTGCTCACACGTTTCCGGAGGAACCAACCGGAGAATTAGAACCATGGCAGTACCCGATTTTTCTATGCGTCAGCTACTTGAGGCTGGCGTTCACTTTGGCCACCAGTCGCACCGCTGGAATCCGAAAATGGCCGACTACATTTTCGGTGCGCGCAACAACATCCACATCATCGATCTCGCCCAGACCGTGCCGTTGATGCATCGCGCGCTTCAGGCGGTCAGCGACACCGTGGCCAAGGGCGGCCGTATCCTGTTTGTCGGCACCAAGCGGCAGGCGCAGGACGGCGTTGCCGAAGCCGCCAAGCGCTCGGCGCAGTATTTCGTCAATTCGCGCTGGCTCGGCGGTACGCTGACCAACTGGAAGACGATTTCCGGCTCGATCAAGCGGCTGCGGCATCTCGACGAGGTGCTCAACTCCGGCGATGCGAACGCCTATACCAAGAAGGAACGGCTGACGTTGCAGCGCGAGCGCGACAAGCTCGACCGCTCGCTCGGCGGCATCAAGGACATGGGCGGCTTGCCGGACATGATCTTTGTGATTGACACCAACAAGGAAGACATCGCGATCCAGGAAGCCCAGCGGCTGAACATCCCGGTGGCTGCGATTGTCGATACCAACTCCGATCCAAAGGGCATCACCTACGTCGTGCCCGGCAACGACGACGCCGGCCGCGCGATCTCGTTGTATTGCGATCTGGTGGCGCGCGCCGCGATCGACGGTATTTCGCGGGCGCAAGGTGATTCCGGGATCGATATCGGGGCATCGAGCCGTCCAGTCGTCAGTGAGGAAGCCCCAGTGGCGCCGCCGGCTTCCGGTTTCCAGGGCCTGGCCGGTCCGCGTGGTGCGCCGGACAATCTCAAGAAGCTCACCGGCGTGTCCGGCACCATCGAGAAGAAGCTCAACGACCTCGGCATCTTCCACTACTGGCAGTTGGCTGAACTCGATCACGACACGGCCCACAAGATCGGCGAAGAGGTCGGTCTTCCGGCCCGCGCCGACGCCTGGGTGGCCCAGGCCAAGACGCTCACCGCTGAAGCGGAGTAACAGGCTGCCGGCCGGAATATCCCGGCCGGCGCAACAGACAAATTCCGGTTTACGGCATCGGTGACGGTGGATAGCGGCGGAGATTGAACCGCACGCGAGCGCACCGTCACAGGAAGGACGATAGCGACAATGGCGACAATCACGGCGGCAATGGTCAAGGACCTGCGCGAATCCACCGGCGCGGGCATGATGGATTGCAAGGCGGCACTGACCGAGAGCGACGGCGACATGCAGGCCGCGCAGGATTGGCTGCGCAAGAAGGGCCTGTCAAAGGCCGCCAAGAAAGCCGGCCGCGTCGCCGCCGAAGGTTTGATCGCCGCACTCACCAAGGGCACCAAGGGTGTCGTGGTCGAGCTCAACTCCGAGACCGATTTTGTCGCGCGCAACGAGCACTTCCAGGGACTGGTGAAGATGATCGCCCAGGTCGCGCTCGACGTGGGTGCCGATCTTGAGAAAATCAAAGCGGCCAAGGTCGGCAATGTGACCGTCGAGACCGCCATTGCGGATGCCATCGCCACCATCGGCGAAAACATGACGTTGCGCCGCGCAGCTCAGCTCGAAGTCAGCCAAGGCGTAGTGTCGAGCTACGTGCATAATGCCGTGATCGAGGGCGCCGGCAAAATGGGCGTGATCGTCGCGCTGGAATCGCCCGGCAAGGCCGATGAGCTCGCGGTGCTTGGCAAGCAGTTGGCGATGCATGTGGCAGCCGCCAATCCGCTGGCCATCGATCCGGCCGGGCTCGATCCGGACGCGGTGAAGCGCGAGAAGGATGTGTTGGCCGATAAATACCGTCAGCAGGGCAAGCCGGAGAATGTGATCGAAAAGATCGTCGAGTCCGGCTTGAAGACCTATTACAAGGAAGTCTGCCTTCTGGAACAGGCCTTTATCCATGACAGCGGCAAGTCCGTGGCCCAGGCGGTCAAGGAAGCTGAGGGTAAGGTCGGCGGGCCGATCAAGGTGGCCGGATTTTTGCGCTATGCTCTCGGCGAGGGAATCGAGCGTCAGGAAACCGACTTCGCAGCCGAAGTTGCGGCCGCCAGCGGTCAGAAATAGCCGACCCGAAAGTGCTTGCGGCCTGTTTGCGCTCGCAAGCGGCCGGGCTGGGTAGGGAAAGCGATTAGCAGATGGCAGGGCCGGTCTATCGTCGCGTGGTGATCAAACTGTCCGGCGAATATCTCGCCGGCAGCCATGGCTCCGGCATCGACCAGCCGACGCTCGACCGCGTGGCCTCCGACCTGATCGCGGCGCAAAAGCTCGGTACTGAAATTGCCGTCGTGATCGGCGGCGGCAACATGATCCGAGGCGTTGAGGTGTCGGCGCAGGGCGTCTCCCGGCCGACCGGCGACACCATGGGCATGCTGGCCACGGTAATGAATTGCCTGGCGCTGGAGGCGGCGATCGAACGGCGGGGCACGCCGGCGCGCTCCTTGTCGGCGTTCGTCATGCCGCAGATCTGCGAGCTTTTCACCCGGGGTGCGACGCACAAATATCTTGCCGAGGGACGCATCGTGCTGCTCGGCGGTGGAACCGGAAACCCCTTTTTCACCACCGACACCACGGCGGTGTTGCGCGCAGCCGAAATCGGCGCACAGGCGGTGCTGAAAGCCACCAATGTCGATGGTATCTACAGCGCCGATCCGAAGAAAGATCCGGCCGCCAAGCGATTTGACCGCCTGACCCATTCCGAGGCGATTGGCGGCAATTACAAGGTGATGGATGCGACCGCATTTGCGCTTGCCCGGGAGACATCGCTGCCTATCATCGTGTTTTCGATTGCCGAACCGGGTTCGATCGGCGCCATTCTGAATGGTACCGGCCGCGGCACTATCGTTGCCGGTTAGCTGTTTTGTAGTTTTTGCGGCGCCAAAACACGCCGTGCGGTGTCACGGCAACCGTATTCAGGAGGAGAGAGCGTCATGTCCACGGCTGGTTTCGACATTAACGAATTGAAGCGCCGCATGCAGGGTGCCACGCAATCTCTCAAGCACGAACTCGGCGGGTTGCGGACTGGACGTGCCGCCGCATCGATGCTGGAACCGGTCCAGGTCGAAGCCTATGGATCGCACATGCCGCTCAATCAGCTTGCGACCGTCAGCGTTCCCGAGCCGCGCCTGTTGTCGGTCCAGGTCTGGGACAAGTCGATGGTGAAGGCCGTGGAGAAGGCGATCGTTGATTCCAACCTGGGTTTGAGTCCGGCGACCGAGGGCCAGGTCCTTCGCTTGCGTATTCCGGAGCTCAACGAGGATCGCCGCAAGGAACTCGTCAAAGTCGCCCACAAATATGCGGAAGCTGCCAAGGTTGCGGTTCGGCATGTCCGGCGCGACGGCCTCGATACGATCAAGAAGCTCGAAAAGAATCACGAGATTTCCGAGGACGATCAGGAGCGCCTGGCGAACGACGTGCAAAAGGCGACCGACGGCACGATCTCGGAAATCGATCAGCTGCTGGCGGCGAAGGAAAAGGAAATCCTGACCGTCTAGCTTTTTGTTCGGGGGCGACCTGTCGAAACGCCTGTGTTCGAGGTCGTGCCTTAAGGGATTGATTGATGTCGAATGCCGCAGCGCCTGTGACTGAGGGACCGGATCGGAGCGGTGGTCCCTTGCATGTGGCGATCATCATGGACGGGAACGGACGATGGGCCGCAGCGCGCGGTCTTCCTCGCGTGGAAGGCCACCGCCGCGGCGTCGAGGCCTTGCGCAATGTGGTTCGTGCCGCCGGCGAACTGGGCATTCGGTACCTGACGATTTTCTCCTTCAGCTCCGAGAACTGGTCGAGGCCGGCGTCGGAAATCGGGGACCTGTTTGGACTGTTGCGACGATTTATCCGTAACGACCTCGCGACCCTGCATCGCGATGGCGTTCGTGTCCGCGTGATCGGCGAGCGCGAGGGGCTTGAGCCGGATATCTGCGCCCTTCTCAAGGAAGCTGAGGATCTGACGCGGGACAACGATCGCATGAATCTCATCGTTGCCTTCAACTATGGGTCAAGGCAGGAAATTGCACGAGCGGCACAGCGGCTGGCCTCCGAGGTGGCGGAAGGCAAGCGCGACCCGTCCTCCATCGATGCCGACACGCTCGGCCGATACCTCGACGCTCCCGAAGTCCCCGATCCCGACCTGATTATCCGCACCAGCGGCGAACAGCGGCTTTCGAATTTCCTGATGTGGCAGGCTGCCTATAGCGAGCTTGTTTTTGTTCCGGTCCATTGGCCCGATTTCGACAAGGCCGCGCTCGAGGGCGCAATCGCGGAATATGCTCGGCGCGAACGTCGATTTGGCGGTCTGGTTGCGAAAACCGGATCGTGACCGAAGGCGAAACAGCATCGATCGCCACAGCCGGGCAGGAGGCGCGAAACCTTCTGTTGCGGGTCGTCGCCGCGCTGGTGATGGCGCCGCTTGCGGTCGCCATCGCTTATGCCGGCGGATGGTTTTGGACGGTCCTCGTCACCGCGGCCGCGATTGGGCTTTACGTTGAATGGCTCACTGTTATCGGCGAGCGCAAACCGCGTTTGCTCGTCCTCGGAATACTGATCCTTTTGGCCGTGGGTTGGGTTGACGCGGAGGGTATGGCCGCAGTCCCGGTTGTTGCGGCTGTCGTGCTGGGAACGCTGGCCGTTGGGGCATTTTCAACCGAACGCCGCGCTTGGGCTGCAGCCGGAATCGGTTATGCATTGGCTGCGTCGATCGCTTCCAGCGCGGTGCGGTTAGATCCAATCTGGGGCTTCACGGCGCTGATGTTGGTGCTGCTGGTGGTGTGGGCGACCGATATCGGTGGATACTTCGCGGGCCGGCTCATCGGTGGTCCAAAGCTGTGGGTGCGGGTTAGCCCGAAAAAGACCTGGGCGGGCGCGATCGGCGGCTTTGTGGCAAGCCTTGGCGTCGCAGGCGGCTTTGCGGTCCTCGGTTTCGGGACGACCTTGCCGCTGGTGTTGGTGGGAACCGCTCTCTCGGTTGCCTCGCAGCTCGGCGATCTCTTCGAGTCCGCCGTCAAGCGCAGGTTTGGCGTCAAGGATTCCAGCCACATCATTCCCGGACATGGCGGGTTGATGGATCGCCTTGACGGCTTCGTCGCCGCCATCGTTCTGGCGGCACTTTTCGGCTTTTTGCGGGGCGGCGCGGATGGCGTTGGCCGCGGTCTTATGGTTTGGTGAGGCATGAGCGCTGTTCCCTTGCGTAATAACAAAGCAGCTCCCGCTGTTCGTTCGGTCACCGTATTGGGCGCGACCGGTTCGATCGGCGACAGCACGATGGATTTGTTGCGGGCGTCGAAAGACCGTTACCGCGTCGAGGCATTGACGGCGAACACCAACGTCCAGGCGCTGGCCAGTCTCGCCAGGGAGTTCGGCGCGCGCTTTGTCGCCGTTGCCGACCCGGATCGATTGCAGGAACTGAAAGACGCGCTGGCGGGTACGCGAACGGAGTGCGGAGCCGGCGAAAGTGCTGTGATTGAAGCGGCTGCGCGTCCTGCGGATTGGGTGATGGCCGCGGTGAGTGGTGCTGCCGGTTTGAAGCCGGCGCTGGCGGCTGTCGATCGTGGCGCGACCGTTGCACTCGCCAACAAGGAGTGCCTGGTGTGCGCCGGCGATTTCTTCATGCAGCGCGCCACCAAAGCGGGAGCCTGCATTCTGCCGGCGGACTCCGAACACAACGCATTGTTTCAGGCGTTGAGCTCGGGAAATCGGGAGGAATTGGTTCGCGTCATCATCACCGCGTCCGGTGGCCCGTTCCGCACCTGGTCCAGCGCCGACATCGAACAGGCAACGCTGGCGCAGGCGCTCAAGCATCCTAACTGGAGCATGGGACAGAAGATCACCATCGATTCGGCTTCGATGATGAACAAGGGCCTCGAGGTGATCGAGGCGGCGTGCCTGTTTGGTTTGACGGCAGAAGAGATCGACGTCCTCGTTCATCCGCAATCGATCATTCATGGAATGGTCGAGTTCTCCGATCGCTCCGTGGTGGCTCAACTCGGTGCGCCTGATATGCGCACGCCAATCGCGCATTGTCTCGGTTGGCCTGATCGAATCGTGGGTCCCGCCGCGAAGCTCGACCTCGCCAAGATCGGGCAGCTGACGTTCGAGGCGCCGGATTTTGAGCGCTTCCCGGGGCTAAAGCTCGCCTATGAGGCGTTGCGGACCGGCCGCGGCGCAACCACGGTCTACAATGCGGCGAACGAGGTCGCGGTTGCGGCTTTCATCGCCGGCAAGATCCGATTTGGCGCGATTGCGCGGCTGGTCGAAGCGACGCTGGAAGCGTGGATTCGGTCCGGAAATCTGGCGCCATTGACTTCCGCCGACGATGCAATTGCTGTTGACCATAACGCGCGAAATAAAGCGGTCACCCTATTGCCTCAAATTGCCTTAAAGGCATCCTAGAGCGTTAAGGCGGAGTCTTTGGCTCCGGGGTGAGGGGAATTGGATGTTCGAGTTTTTTCAGCATAGTTTCAGTGTGTTAGGCCATAGTCTGATCGGCTTCCTGTTCGTGCTGACGGTCGTCGTTTTCTTCCATGAACTCGGCCATTTCCTGATTGCCCGCTGGGCGGGCGTGAAGGTGTTAACTTTTTCGCTCGGATTTGGCCCGGAACTGGCTGGATTCAACGACCGGCACGGGACCCGTTGGCGGATATCCGCCGTGCCGCTCGGCGGCTACGTCAAGTTCTTTGGCGATGAAAGCGAAGCCTCGACGCCTGACACGGAAACACTCGGCAACATGACGGCTGAGGAGCAGGCAGGCAGTTTTCACCACAAGAAGGTTTGGCCTCGGGCGGCGATTGTGGCCGCAGGCCCGATTGCGAATTTTCTGCTCGCGATTCTGATATTCGCCGGCATGGCGCTCTATTTCGGCAAGCCCAGTTCGATACCCCGCGTCGACGCGATCCAGGCAGATAGCGCTGCGGTTGCCGCGGGCTTCCAGGTCGGAGACGTCGTGATTTCGATCGACGGCAGCGCCGTCGAAAGTTTCGACGACATGAAGCGGATCGTGTCCACCAGTTCTGGTTCGCAATTGGTGTTCAAGGTGAAGCGAGATGGCGCGGAGATCACGCTCTCTGCGACGCCGCTAATACGGGAAGAGAAAGATGTGTTTGGCAATAGCCACAAGGTTCGCATGCTTGGCATCCAACACACTCCTCAGCCGGGCGATCCCAAGAGCGCGACGCCAGTCGGCTATCTCGAATCGCTCAAGATCGGCGTCGAGCAGGTCTGGTTCATCATCACCAGCACGTTCAAGTTTGTCGGCTCGCTGTTTGTTGGCACCGGCTCAACCGGAGATCTCGGCGGACCCTTGCGGATCGCGCAGCTTTCCGGCCAGGCGGCGAGCCTGGGCTTCCAGTACCTGCTGGGGCTATGCGCTGCCCTTTCGGTGTCGATTGGCTTGCTGAATCTCTTCCCGGTGCCGCTGCTGGATGGCGGTCATCTTTTGTTCTATTCGGTAGAGGCCGTACGGGGGCGTCCATTATCTGCGCGGGCCCAGGAAATGGGCTCCCGGATTGGGCTGGGGCTGGTGCTGATGTTGATGGTGTTCGTCACCTATAACGACATTCTGCATTTCGCCTCATCATGAAGCGGCTTTTTTATGACGTGACCAATAGGCAACGTCTTGGAATGAAAATGAAATCGCGCTGCGACATAAGGTTTGCCGTCTTGGCAAAATTAGCTACAAGCAGGGCGGCAGATGGGGATTTGCCGGTTCGTGGGGTACGGACCGGCGACAAGATTGTAAGGGCGCTCGGCGCATGAAGCTTGGAATGCGGGTACGGGGAGGCTTGTTGGCCGCCCTGATCATGTTGGCGACGCCGCTTGCTGCAACGCTCGTGGGCGGACTCGCGTCCTCGCCGGCGTCGGCTCAGACCGTGGATTCGATCGAGGTTGAGGGTAATCGCCGGGTCGAGGCTTCCACGATCCGGTCGTATTTCAAGCCCGGCCCGAACGGGAAGCTTGACCAGGGCCATATCGACGACGGTTTGAAGGGGCTGATCGAAACCGGCCTGTTTCAGGACGTGAACATCAATCAGGCCGGCGGCCGAATCGTCGTGAGGGTGGTTGAGAATCCGGTCATCGGCCGCGTGGTTTTCGAAGGCAACAAGAAGATCAAGGACGAGCAGCTTACGTCCGAGGTTCAGTCAA
Source organism: Bradyrhizobium sp. (assembly GCA_049509335.1). Classification (GTDB taxonomy): domain Bacteria; phylum Pseudomonadota; class Alphaproteobacteria; order Rhizobiales; family Xanthobacteraceae; genus Bradyrhizobium. Next base: position 22,211 of record JBEKZZ010000035.1, read on the forward strand.
AGCCGCGCGGGACGTTGTCGCGCCCGATGGTTCAGTCGGACGCCCAGCGAATCGCGGAAATCTATCGCCACTCCGGCCGTTATGATGTGACGGTTGTTCCTGAAATCATCGAGCAGCCGAACAACCGCGTCGATCTCATTTTTACGGTCACCGAAGGCAACAAGACCGGTATCCAAACGATCGAATTCATCGGCAACACGACCTACTCGGCCTATCGCCTGCGAGACGTCATCAAGACGCGCGAATCGAATCTGCTGAGCTTCCTCGGCGGTAACGACGTCTACGATCCCGACCGTATCGAAGCCGACCGCGATCTGATTCGGCGTTACTATCTCAAGCACGGCTTTGCCGACGTGCAGGTTGTTGCCGCGCTGTCGGAGTATGATCCGCAGAAAAAGGGCTTTCAGGTCACTTTCAAGATCGAGGAAGGTCAGCAATACCGCGTCGGTTCCGTCAATTTTCAGTCCAGCATTCCCTCGCTCGACGGAAACGTGCTCGCCCGATTCTCTCGCGTGAGTGTCGGCTCGCTCTACAACGCCGAGGCGTTGGAGAAGTCGGTGGAAGAAATGCAAATCGAGGCTTCGCGGAGGGGATACGCCTTCGCGATCGTGAAGCCTCGTGGCGATCGCGATTTCCAGACACATACGGTATCGATTGTATTTGCCGTCGACGAAGGTCCGCGCACCTATATCGAACGCATCAACGTGCGCGGTAACACGCGTACGCGCGACTATGTTATCCGTAGGGAATTCGATATCGCCGAAGGTGACGCCTACAACCGGGCGCTGGTAGATCGTGCCGAGCGCCGCTTGAAGAATCTCGATTTCTTCAAAACGGTAAAGATATCGACCGAGCCCGGCTCCTCGAGCGATCGCGTGATCGTCAATGTGGACCTTGAAGAAAAATCGACCGGTGATTTCTCGGTTTCGGGCGGCTATTCGACGACCGACGGTCCGCTTGCCGAAGTCAGCGTGTCCGAACGCAACCTTTTGGGCCGCGGTCTGTTCGGCAAGGTGTCGGTGACCTACGGCGAGTTTGCGCGCGGAATTACACTTTCATATGTCGAGCCTTATTTGCTCGACTATCGCATCGCGTTGGGTCTCGACGCCTATTACCGCGAGCAACTGCCCAACACCTACATTTCCTACGAGACCAAGACCATCGGTTTCAGCCCGCGAATCGGACTTCAGCTGCGCGAGGATATGAGCTTGCAGCTGCGTTACTCGATCTATCAGCAGGACGTAACGCTGCCGAGCTTTCTGAATGACTGTAACAACAGTCTGACTAATGGACTGCCTTTCAATCCCTCTCCTGCGTTTGTAGCTAATCCGGCCAACGCGGGGATCATCGCGTCGCAGTTCCCGGGAGGCGATCCTTCGGGGACGGGTCTGTTCTGTTATGCCCAAAGTCAGGCGTCCTTGCCGGTTCGTGAGGAACTGGCTACCGGTCCGACGATCACGTCGGCGGTCGGCTATACGTTCAATTACAATACGCTGGACAACAACAAGAACCCGACCGACGGCCTCTTGATCGACTGGAAGCAGGACTTTGCTGGCGTCGGTGGCGATGTGGTTTATCTGAAGTCGGCGATCGACGCGAAATACTACATGCCGCTGGTGTCGGATATCGTCGGCCTGATTCATCTCCAGGGCGGCATCATGACCCAGGTTGGTGACAACCAGATCCGGATGCTGGATCAATTCCAGGAGGGTCCGAACCTGGTGCGTGGCTTTGCCCCGAACGGCATCGGTCCGCGTGATATCAATCCTTATGGCACACAGGACGCGCTTGGCGGTACGCAATACTGGGGCGCTTCGTTCGAGTTGCAGACGCCGTTCTGGTTCTTGCCCAAAGAACTGGGCATGAAGGGCGCCCTGTATGCCGACGCCGGCTGGCTGGGCGATTACAAGGGACCGACAAATTACCCGCTCACGGGTGAAGTCAACCTTCCTGGTTGTATTCCGCCGGTCAACAACGGTCTGGCTTCTCCTGCCTCACCCGGAACTTGTTTGGGATTGCAAATGGCGGAGCAGAACGTGGTGCGCACGTCTGTCGGTGTGGGCCTGATCTGGCAGTCGCCCTTCGGTCCTCTTCGCTTCGACTACGCGATCCCGATCACCAAGGGCAAATACGACGTCGTGCAGGAGTTCAAGTTCGGCGGCGGCACCACCTTCTGATCTTGACCATCGGCCTCACGGCATCGTTGTCAGAACGGGCGCCGGACCAAAAAATGGGTCCTGCGCCCGTATGATGGGTCAGGTTGAGGATTGCCAAGGACCATCAACGACCGCAGAGTCGGCCTGTGAGGCCGCAGTCCGGACCCTGGGTTCGGAAGGTGCGGCGCTTGGCGCGGATGCTGAAGCGCCCGAAGGGGGAGGATCGGGGAAAATGGAGGAGACATCGGTCAAGTACGAACTCGTGGATATCAACGAGATCCTCAAGACGCTGCCGCATCGTTACCCCATGCTGCTGATCGACCGGCTGATCAATGTTCGTTCGGACCACAGCGGAATCGGCATCAAGAACGTCACCTATAACGAGCCGGTGTTTCTCGGCCATTTTCCCGACCGTCCGGTTTATCCGGGCGTGCTGATGATCGAAGCCATGGCGCAGACCGCCGGTGTCATCGGTATCAAGGCGATGGAGACGGACAGGCCGCGCGCGGTCTATTTTCTGACCATCGACAAGTGCAAGTTCCGTAAGCCCGTCCTTCCCGGCGATACGATCGAATATCACATGCGAAGCATCGCCCGGCGCAAGGCGATGTGGTGGTTTCATGGGGATGCCAAGGTCAACGGGACGGTCGTTGCCGAGGCCGATGTGGGCGCGATGCTGGCCGATTGACAGAGTTGCCCCGGGCGGCTCCGTTAACCGGCCTGGCGTCGCGTGACCTCCAATCGACACGCCGGTTTTTCTATGTTCTAGTTTCGCTATCGGGCGCTGGAAGCGGCAGATGCGAAACTTGGCGACATTGGCGGCATCTGCGGTGTTGCTCGCGGCCCTGGTTAGCAGCGCTGATGCGGGCAAGACGTGTATCGCCACCGCCACCGAGGCACTGCCGAAAATCACAGGACTCGTCGTCAAAAGGTCCCGGACCCGCCCGGTACCGCCTGCCATTCTGGCTTCCTGGAAAGGTCAGGCGAAACCCGTCATCGTGGACGTGGACGTTGAGACCGAAGGCGACGCGCAAACCTTTTCCTATATGTGCGTGGTGACCCAGGGGTCTGCCTTCGTACAGCGCACGATGAATTGACGCTGCGGGTTATCCGGCCTCTCAATCTGCCAAATGCGAAACGGTTTAGCCGCTCTGGACAGTCCCTGCGGCCCGCGCTAACCACTGAAAAAACCGGCAATTCATTCCAAATCGCTGCAGAGAGATGGGCCCCTCGATGACCACGATCGATCCAACCGCGCGGGTTGAAGACGGCGCTGTGATCGGCGAAGGCACCGTGATCGGCCCTTACTGCGTGGTTGGACGTGACGTCACGATCGGTGCGAACTGCAAGCTGATCGCGCATGTCCATGTGATGGGGCATACGACGATCGGCGCCGATTGCACGATCTATCCGTTCGCTTCCTTGGGCGGGGCGCCGCAATCCCTGGGCTATCGTGGTGAGCCAACCAAACTCGAGATCGGCGGGAATTGTACGATTCGCGAATCGGTCACGATGAATGTCGGCACGGTTGCCGGCGGTGGCATCACCCGCGTCGGCGATCGTGGTTACTTCATGAATTGCAGCCATGTGGGACATGACTGCCAGGTCGGCAACGATGTCATCTTTGCCACTTCGGCGACGCTCGGCGGTCATTGCGAGATTAGTGATTTTGTCTTTATCGGCGGCTTGTCGGCTGTTCATCAATTCACGAGGATCGGACCTCAAGTCATGGTGGGTGGCGTCTGCGGTGTTCGCGGCGACGTCATTCCATTCGGGTTGGTCAACGGACAATATGCAGCGCTTGAAGGGCTCAACATCATCGGCATGAAGCGGCGCAAATTCACCCGCGAACATCTCGCCAAGGTTCGATCGTTTTATCAAACGCTGTTTCACGGACCGGGGGTCTTTTCTGAAAGACTGGATGCGGTGCAGCCGATGGCGAACGAAGATCCCGCCATCGCTGAAATCCTGCAATTCATCGCTGCCGGCAAACATCGCCCTCTGTGCTTGCCGTCCGGCCGGAACGGTGATCAGGAGTGACGGAGTAACAGGTAGAGCCCATGACAGCCGCGGCTTTGGAAGTGTCGTCGTCGGTTGGTGTCATCGCGGGCGGTGGGGCGATGCCATTTGCTGTCGCCGATTCCCTGCAGGCGCGTGGTTTTGATCCCGTGCTATTTGCGCTCAAAGGCGCTTGCGATCCCGTAGCCGCAGAACGCTTCCGTCATCATTGGATCACGGTCGGGCAGTACGGACGAGCGACGAAGTTATTTCGCGCGGAAAACTGCAAGAACCTGGTCTTCATCGGAACGCTGGTGCGGCCGGGTCTGTCGGAGATTCGCCTCGATTGGGGGACGCTTCGCGTCTTGAGGCGGATATGGGCGGCCTTTCGCGGCGGCGACGACCATTTGTTGTCGGGTGTTGCCCGCCTTTTTGAACAGGAGGGGTTTCATCTCCTGGGTGTGAGGGATGTCGCGCCGGATTTGCTGATGCCCGAAGGGTGTGCCACGCGAAACCTGCCGGACCACGATGCCGTGGCTGATATCGCCAGAGGGCAGGAGGTGCTTCGTGCCCTCGGTCCTTTTGACGTTGGTCAGGCCGTGGTCGTGATCGACGGCCATGTGGTTGGCGTCGAGGGCATCGAAGGCACCGATGAATTGCTGGCGCGTATCGCAGCCTTGCGTGCCGCCAGTCGTATTCGGGCCAGCACAGGCCGCGGCGTATTGGTGAAAGCTCCCAAGAGCAAACAGGATCTGCGCTTCGATTTGCCGACGATTGGATCACGAACCGTCGAAGGGGCGGCTGCCGCCGGGCTTTCAGGCGTGGCGGTCGCAGCCGGCAACACAGTGGTTGCCGACCCGCAAGCCATGATCGAGGCGGCAGACAGGGCAGGTCTTTTCGTGACCGGTCTGCCTTCCTGATGCCGCCCCCTGCGAATGGCAGTATCGCGCGCAAGATTTTTCTGATCGCGACAGAAGAATCCGGCGACCGGCTGGGCGCCCATCTGATGAAGGTGCTTCGCCAGCGTCTAGGTGATGCCGTCAAGTTCGAGGGCGTCGGCGGCGTTGCGATGGCGAGAGAGGGGCTGAAGTCGCTGTTTCCGATCGAGGAATTGTCGATCATCGGCTTTTCGGCCGTGATCAAACAGCTTCCCAAGGTGTTGCGTTTGATCCGGCAGACCGTTGCCGCGGTGGTGCGGGCAGAGCCCGACATGCTCGTCATCATCGACAGCCCCGACTTCACCCATCGGGTCGCGCGTCGGGTGCGGGCCCACGATCAGGCGATTCCGATCGTGGACTACGTCTCGCCCACGGTTTGGGCCTGGCGGCCGGGCAGGGCGCGGGCGATGCGGGCTTATGTCGATCACGTGCTGGCGTTGCTCCCGTTCGAGCCGGAAGAATACCGCCGCCTGCACGGTCCGCCGTGCAGCTATGTCGGTCACCCCCTGACCGAACAGCTTGGTTTGCTTCGGCCAGGCGCTGAAGAGCAGGAACGCCGCAACGGCGCCCCGCCGGTGCTGTTGGTTTTGCCGGGAAGCCGCCGTGGCGAGATCCGGCAACACATGGCGGTCTTCGGCGAGGCATTGGACAGGCTCCAGTCAGGGGGGCAGCCATTTGAGTTGATCCTGCCGACGATGCCGCATCTCGTGGAAGGGGTCAGGGAAGGCGTCAAGTCCTGGAAGGCCGTCCCCCGGATTGTTGTCGGCGAGCAGGAAAAACGCGCGGCATTCCGGATTGCTTCCGCCGCGCTCGCCAAATCGGGAACCGTAACGCTGGAACTCGCGCTGGCGGGCGTACCGATGGTCGCAGCCTACCGCACGGGGGCCTTGGAGGCCTTTATCGTCAGGCGCACGATCACCGTCACGTCGGTGATCCTGGCGAACCTCGTCATAGGCGAGAATGTGGTGCCTGAATTCCTTCAGGAGAATTGCACACCCGACAAGCTTGCAAGCGCGCTTGCCGAGGTCTTGTCCGATTCACCCATGCGCCGGCGGCAACTCGAGGCCTTTGCACGCCTTGACGGCATCATGTCGACCGGCAATCGGCCGCCCAGCGTCCGGGCCGCGGACATTGTTCTGGCGACGCTGCGGAAATCTCGAAGGGCCGGCTAGCAGGCGGTAATATGACGAAGCCGGGCGCGATAATCGCATCCGGCTTCAAAGTCGTTTGCGCTTTTCGCGCTGGCGCTCGTTATTTCCGCTGATCGATGCCGACGTAGTCGCGATGCGTGGCCCCGGTGTAGAGCTGCCGGGGGCGGCCGATCTTCTGCTGCGGGTCCTCGATCATTTCGCTCCATTGGCTGATCCAGCCGACGGTGCGGGCGACCGCGAACAGAACGGTGAACATCGAGGTCGGGAAACCCATCGCCTTCAGCGTGATGCCTGAATAGAAATCGACGTTCGGATAAAGCTTGCGCTGAATGAAATACTCGTCGCTGAGCGCGATCTTTTCCAGTTCCAATGCGACCTTGAGCATCGGGTCGTCGCCGTGGCCGGTCTCCTTCAGCACAGCGTGACACATCTTCTGCATGATCTTGGCGCGCGGGTCGTAGTTCTTGTAGACGCGATGGCCGAAGCCCATCAGGCGGACTTCGCTGTTCTTGTCCTTCACCTTCGCGATGAATTCGGGAATCTTGTCGACGGTACCGATGCCAGCGAGCATCGCCAGCGCCGCTTCATTGGCGCCGCCATGCGCCGGGCCCCACAGGCAGGCGATGCCGGCCGCGATACAGGCAAACGGATTGGCGCCGGAAGAGCCGGCGATGCGCACTGTCGAGGTTGAGGCGTTCTGCTCGTGGTCGGCGTGCAGGATGAAAATCTTGTCGAGGGCGTCGGCCAGCACGGGATTGATCTGGTATTCCTCGCACGGCACCGCAAAGCACATGTGCAGGAAGTTCTCGGCGAAACTCAGCGAGTTCTTCGGATAAATGAACGGCTGGCCGAGATTATATTTGAAGGCCATGGCGGCAAGCGTCGGAATCTTGGCGATCATGCGCATCGAGGCGATCATGCGCTGCTTCGGATCGTTGATATCAGTCGAGTCGTGATAGAACGCCGCCAACGCGCCGACGGAGGCCACCATCACCGCCATCGGATGTGCGTCGCGGCGGAAGCCCTGGAAGAAACGGGCCATCTGCTCGTGAACCATCGTGTGCAGGATCACACGGCGGTCGAAATCGGCCTTTTGCGCCTTGGTCGGGAGCTCGCCGTAAAGCAGGAGGTAGCAGGTTTCCAGAAAGTCGCCGTGTTCGGCGAGCTGTTCGATCGGATAGCCGCGGTATTCCAGGATGCCCGCATCGCCGTCGATATAGGTGATTTTCGACTCGCAGCTTGCCGTCGAGGTAAAGCCGGGATCGTAGGTGAACATCCCGGACTGCGCGTAGAGCTTGCCGATGTCGATGACGTCGGGGCCAACAGTACCGCTCGAAATCGGAAGATCGAAGGTCTTGTTGCCTACCGTTAAGGTTGCGGTCTTGCCTTGGGATGCAGCCATCGTGAGGTCCCCGATGCGATCGTTGCGAAAGCCCGCACTTGCGTGCCTTTTTTGGCAGGCGCGCCAAGCGGGGCGCTTAAATGAAGCTATGAAATGGGTAGCTTATTGCTGTGTGCGCTGCAAGGTGGCGCGGTGGTGCTTCAGTCTGGCCCCTGATCGTCGAGCCGGGCCAGACTTTCCTGCCGGCCGAGAACGGCCAATACATCAAATATACCGGGAGAGGTGGTGCGCCCGGTCAGCGCCGCGCGCAGCGGCTGGGCTACGGCCCCGAACTTGAGGCCATTCTGGTCCGCAAAGGCGCGCATCGCCGTTTCCGTCTCTTCGGCGGTCCAGTCTTTGACCGCCCACAGGGCAACACGAAGCCTGCCAATCAGCAGCCGGCTTTCCGGCGTCAGCAACGCGGCTGCCTTGGCGTCGATCTCGAGCGGCCGGTCGGCAAAAATATAGTAGGCGCTGTCGATCAGCTCGATGAGCGTCTTGGCGCGTTCCTTCAGGCTTGGCATGGCCTGCAACAACTGCCCCCGGGTCCTGTCGTTGAGCTTGGCCGCCAGTTCAGCTCCATTGGGCACGAACGGGAGCACCTGCTCGAACATCTTCACAAGGGATTGATCGTCGCTGTGGCGGATATAGTGGCCGTTGAGATTTTCAAGCTTGGCAAAATCAAAGCGTGCGGCCGATTTACCGATGCCGGAGAGATCGAAGGCGGCGATCATTTCCTCCGTTGAAAAAATCTCCTGATCGCCATGGCTCCATCCGAGCCGGACGAGGTAATTCCGCAAAGCTGCCGGCAAATATCCCATGGCCCTGTAAGCGTCGACGCCGAGCGCGCCGTGACGCTTGGACAATTTTGAGCCGTCTGGTCCGTGGATCAGGGGAATATGCGACATGCTGGGAATGTCCCAGCCAAGCGCATCATAGATCTGCTTCTGGCGTGCGGCATTGATCAGGTGGTCGTCGCCGCGAATGACATGGGTCACTCCCATGTCGTGATCGTCGACCACCACGGCCAGCATGTAGGTCGGGTTTCCGTCGCCGCGCAGCAAAACCAGATCATCAAGGGTTTCGTTTTGCCAGACCACGCGGCCCTGCACCTGGTCTTCGATCACGGTCTCGCCGGTCAGCGGCGCGCGCAGGCGGATCGTCGGTTTCATCCCGAGCGGCGCTTCGGACGGATCGCGGTCGCGCCAGCGGCCATCGTAAAGGCGCGTGCGGCCTTCGGCGCGGGCCGTCTCGCGCATCGCCGCCAGTTCCTCCGGCGTGGCGTAGCAGCGATAGGCTTTACCGGTCGCCAGCAGGGTTTCGGCGGCCTCCCGGTGGCGGGCTGCGCGGCTGAACTGGTAGATGACGTCGCCGTCCCAATCGAGCTCTAGCCACTGCAGACCGTCGAGAATGGCGGCAATCGCCGCGTCGGTCGATCGCTCCCGGTCGGTATCCTCGATCCGAAGCAGCATTTTGCCGCCATGCTTGCGCGCATAAAGCCAGTTGAACAGGGCCGTGCGGGCCCCTCCGATGTGGAGAAAACCGGTCGGCGAGGGGGCAAAGCGCGTAAGGACGGGTGCGGTCATTGACGTCAACAGCAAGGGTGCGGAATCGGCCTTGGCAGGCTGCGGGTGTATATCAGGAACCCCGTATAACTAAAGCCTTCCTTGGGGCTAACTGATTTGGCACATAGGCCCTTGATTCCGAAAGTGGGCACCAGAATGACCGTAGAACCGACCACAGCCGAGGCAGGCCGCGATTTCATCCGTGACATCGTTCAGGCCGACCTCGACGCCAAAAAGCACAGTCTGATCGTGACGCGGTTTCCGCCGGAACCGAACGGCTACCTGCATATCGGCCATGCCAAGTCGATTGGCCTCAATTTCGGCATCGCGCAGGAGTTTGGCGGACAGTGCAATCTGCGGTTCGACGACACCAATCCGACCAAGGAAGAACAGGAATTCATCGACTCGATTCAGGCCGACGTGAAATGGCTGGGATACGATTGGGGGAAGAATCTCTTCTTCGCCTCAGACTATTTTGAAAAGCTTTACGAGTGGGCGGAAGGCCTCATTCGCGCCGGCCTCGCCTATGTCGACGACCAGTCGCAGGAGGAAATCCGCACTGCACGCGGCACCCTGACCGAGCCCGGCAAGAACAGTCCGTTTCGCGAGCGCTCGGTGGAAGAAAACCTCGATCTGTTTCGCCGTATGAAGGCGGGAGAATTTCCGAACGGCGCACGTGTGCTGCGCGCCAGGATCGACATGGCGTCCGGCAATATCAACCTGCGCGATCCCGTGCTCTATCGCATTCTGCACGCCCACCATCCGCGCACCGGCGACACATGGTCGATCTACCCGAGCTACGACTACGCCCACGGCCAGTCGGACGCGATCGAAGGCATCACCCATTCGATCTGCACGCTCGAGTTTGAAGATCATCGGCCGCTGTATGAATGGCTGCTCTCCAAGCTGCCGGTGCCGTCAAGGCCGCATCAGTATGAATTTGCGCGCCTTAACCTGACCTATACGCTGCTCTCCAAGCGCGTTCTGACTGAGCTCGTGCGCGGCGGTCATGTGGCCGGATGGGACGATCCGCGCATGCCCACGATCGCAGGGTTGAAGCGGCGCGGCGTGCCGCCGGCCGCCGTTCGCGAGTTCATCAAGCGGATCGGCGTCGCCAAGGCCAACAGCGTCGTCGACGTCGGCATGCTCGAATTCTGCATCCGTGAGGTGCTGAACCAGACTGCGCAGCGCCGGATGGCGGTGTTGCGGCCACTCAAGGTCGTGATCGAGAATTACCCGGAAGGCGAGAGCGAGGAACTCGAAGCGGTCAACCATCCCGACGATCCCGCAGCCGGCACGCGCCGTGTGGCGTTCGGTCGGGAGCTCTATATCGAGCGCGACGATTTCATGGAAAATCCGCCGAAGAAGTTTTTCCGGCTCTCGCCGGGCAACGAAGTCCGGCTGCGCTATGCGTATTTCATCACCTGTCGCGACGTGGTGAAGAATGCAGCCGGCGAAGTCGTCGAATTGCGCTGCACCTACGATCCCGCAACCCGCGGCGGCAACGCGCCCGACGGCCGCAAAGTCAAGGCGACCATGCACTGGCTCTCGGCGGCTCAGTCTCAGCGTGCGGAGATCCGTCTCTACAATCCGCTATTCGCCAATCCCAGTCCCGATGCGGCCAATTTCGCCGCCGACCTCAACCCGCAGTCGCTGGAGATCCTGAAGGACGCGCGGGTCGAACCCGATGTGGCAGCGTCCAACTCGACCGAGGTCGTGCAGTTTGAGCGGCAGGGTTATTTCGTGCGGGACAAGGATGCGACCGCAGAGCATCCGGTGTTCAACCGCACCATCGGCTTGCGCGACACCTTTGCGAAAGAGGTCGGCAAAGGCTAGAGCTTGATCCGGAAAAGTGTGTAGCGGTTTTCCCTCGCGACAAACGCGCAAGCGTTTGCGCGGAGATCATGCTCAATCGAAGAACTAAAGCGGGATGAATCGAAACCGCATCTCGCTTCAGCCGAGTTCGAAGGCTAACGCGGCCGGCTTTGGGGCGGAGCCGAAGTCCGGTCCAATCCCGACAGCCGGCCACTGATCATGTGTCGGGCCAGACGGTCTCTGGCTTTCTCCTCAATCAAGAGATTGATGAAGGCGAGCCGTTTCGGCTCGTCGTCCGCTTCCGCCAGCAACCGGCGATAGCGATCGAAATCATACGCTGTGTCCCCGTCACTCATGACATCCACCCCACAACGCCCGGCTTGAAATGTTGCGCAACGGGAGATGCGACGCAAGCAATCCGACCGGACGAGCGCATAGCCTCGTCATCTGTGCTGTGGATAAGCGGACCGTGCTGCAACGCACCTGAGTTTCGCGACAGCTCGGCGCGGTTCAGGCGAGGCGTTCGCGGATTTCGTTGCGCATCTTTTCGCGGAAGGCCGCTTTGCGCGCGGGCCGTTCCTTTTCGTCGACGTCCCAGCGATCGAAAATATTGAAATTGTCCAGAATGGGATGGCGATCGCTGGCCATCGCGAGGATCGCCAACAGCTTGCCGGCCGGCCCGCTGGGTCCGGTCACTTCCCATCGCCGGATCGTATCGGCGCCCTCTTTCGGTTCCAGTCCGCAGAGTTTCGCCATGTCGGCGGCCGACAAAAGCCGGCCAATGGCGTCGCCGAGATCCTGACGAAGTTGCTTCAATTCTGGGCCTGTCACGGCGTTAGTTCCTTGCTGATCGCATGAGGCCCTCGCGGGAGGGCGGCGCATTGAATGCGGCCTGAGGCCATTGAACCGCGAGGAATAAGGGCGTGGGGTCTCGACGACAATTGCGGCTTTCTCACGATTCTGTATCTGTTCGCCTTTTGCCCGGCTGAAGCCCTAGGTAGCATTGCCTCCGCAGGTGTAGCGTGGGGTGGCTGGATGGCTGAGCGGGGCAGGACGCCCAGCCGGGCACAGGGTATCGCGGGGACGTGGCCGCCGGGCGGCAGGACGCAAGCCGGCGGCTTTGCAGCCGGGTTTGATGTCTGGCCGCGTGCGTTTGACAAACTGCGCGAATGGGTGCGTGCAGAGGCGGGGGCCGGACGGCTATTGCCGTGGGTCCCGATAGCTTTCGGAACCGGGATTGCCCTCTATTTCGCGGCCGATCATGAGCCGGTCTTGCCGGTTGCTGTCGTCACCGCCGCCGTGCTTGGCGTCGCGGCGTTCCTGCTTCGGCGACACAAGTTCTTTCCCTGGGCCGTGATGGTCGCAAGCGTAGCGGCCGGTTTTGCGACCGCGACCTTCAGAACCGCGCACGTCGCCCATGAAGTGCTGGCAAGGCCGGCCTATTCGGTGTCGCTGTCGGGCTTTGTCGAGGCGCGAGACATTCGCGAACGAACCGATCGCTTTGTGCTGCGGGTCACCCAGATCGACGGCCCGCGTTTGCAAGCGAGGCTGGAGCGGGTGCGGCTGTCGGTACGCAAGGGGATGGCGCCCGACGTCGGCAGCTTTGTTGAGATGAAAGCGCGTTTGCAGCCGCCGCTCGCTCCCTTGCGGCCCGGCAGTTACGACTTCAGTCGCGACCTGTTCTTTCAGGGCATCGGCGCCTCCGGCTTTGTGACGGGCAGCATCAAGACCCGCGAGCCGCCGGTCGCGGGCGTGCTTTATTTGCGATACGCCGCCGTCATGCAGGATCTGCGCGACGCCATCGACGCGCGGATACGCACCACGCTCGACGGCGACAAGCGCGCGATTGCCACCGCGCTTCTGACCGGGCGTCGCGACGCGATCACCACGCCCGTCAACGATGCGATGTTCATCTCCGGCCTTGGCCATGTGCTTTCGATTTCCGGCTATCAGGTAGAGCCTTAAGTCAGGGCGGTTCAGGAAGCGTCACCGTCCACAGTTTCCGCAGCGATTCCAGCATCTTCCACGTGACAAATCACATCACGAAGTATCAGAATCGTTCACGGCTGTGCTTCCCGAGTGCTTCCCAACCGATTTTTGAGGTGCTTCCCATGCCGGCTTTACAGTCCGCTGAGATCGTCAAGATTCCGCAGCAGTTTTCCGACGCGTTCATCCGTCGTCTCAAGCTCGGCGCCGGCGAGAGGGACCGGATCCACTGGGATCCCGAAATGCCGGGGTTCGGCGTCAGGGTGCGGTCAACCAAGACCGTCTACATCGTCCAGTACCGGTTTCAGAAAGCGACCCAGCGCGAGAGCCTGGGGGACGTGCGCAAGCTCAAGGTTGAGGAAGCCCCCAAGGTTGCCCGCCAGTTCTTTGCCAAGCTCGAGCTGGGCGTCGACCCGCGGGAGGAGAAGCGGAAGGCCGACCAAGCCTCGCAGGCCGCCAAGCTGACCCTAAAGGCCGTCTCCGAGCTTTATCTGGTGGCCAAGGAAACGAAGATGCGACCGAACACCTACAAAGCTTCCAAGGATTACTTCGAGGTGAAGTGGGCGCCCCTGCATCGGAAGCCGATCGGTGCGATCGACCGGAAGGCGGTCGCCGAGCAAATCCGGCGGATCACCGCGGAGCATGGGGCGACCTCGGCGGCCCGAGCTCGAGGCAATCTCTCGGCGATGTTTGCTTGGGCCATGAGGGAGGGGGTGGTCGAGGCCAATCCCGTGGTCGGGACCAATAACCCCATTGAGGGCAAGCCGGGCCGGGATCGGGTGCTGAGCGATGCCGAGCTCAAGATCATCTGGCGGCACTCAACAGGGTCGGGCACAGCGGGAGGCGGCGGTGACTTTGGCCGCATTGTCCGCCTTCTGCTTTTGACGGCCTGCCGGCGCGACGAAATTGGCGGGCTCCGCTGGTCCGAGGTAGAACTGCAGGCGTGCCGCCTCCTGCTGCCGGCCGAACGTACGAAGCCGGAAAGGGCGCTGGAGCTGCCCTTGGTTCCGACGGCCCTGGCAATCCTGGAGCAGGCTCCGAAACGGCTGGGCCGCGACCTCGTGTTCGGTGGGAGTGGCGGTGGGTTCTGTGCCTGGTCCTGGTGCAAGCTCGCCATGGATGGCCGGATCACCACCGCGGAGGGGCGGGCGCTCCCGCGCTGGACGTTGCACGACCTGAGGCGGACGGTGCGCACCGGAATGTCCAAGCTTGGAGTAAAGCCGCATGTCGCCGAGCTGGTGCTGAATCACATCGCTCATCGGTCCGGCGTGGTCGGAATTTATGACCACCACGACTACATGCCCGAGATCGCCGAGGCGCTGACGAAGTGGGAGGCGCACCTGCTTGCGGTCGTGCAGTGAAACGACCGCGCTCGGCGGCCGATGATCTTGGGCTGACCGAACAGAGCAAAGAGGATTACAAGAGGCGACTGAACCTGCTCTTCCAAGAAGGCTGCCTCATCTTCGGTCCATCTCATGCAGCAAAACTCTTTCGCGGTCAGGCCAGAACCGCGCCTGAGGAACGGACTCCTCGTAAGCGCGTCGCTCCGCCACGAAAGCGCAAAGGCGGTCATGATCCTGAAGGCGATCGCCTGTTGCTGCTAAGTTGGAAAACGTTCAACGGCTCGAGCAAACAGAAATGGGCCGAAATGGCTTTGAACCACCATGCCGTGAAAACCGGCGGCAAGGTTCGAAAGCAACATGTCTCGTCCCGTTCGCTCGTCCGCCGGCTGGATCGCCTGCTCAAGGCGAAGACCAAACGAGACAAATAGGTACGCGAAAGTGAGACGCCCAACCGTCTCACCACTGTCTGACTAACTAGCAGTACTTCTGAAGCGTCACCAACGCTCAAACGCTTCAGGAGTTTCGGACTATGAACGCCCACCCAGAAGTCACCGGCCGAGCGCCATTGCAGCGTTTCGCTGCGCCCGCGGTAACCGATGACTGTGTCATGTCATTCGATGAGTGGTGCAAGCTGAACGGCTTTAGCCGCAGCACCGGTCAACGCCTGATCGCTGCGGGAAAGGGGCCGCAATTCATCCGGCTATCCGAACGCCGGAAGGGCGTGACCGTCGCTGAAAATCGGCGCTGGCAAGCCTCTCGTCTCATCGAGACTGCCGCCTAAAGCGAACGACCCGCGCAGTAATTGCCACACGGGTCGTTGGGGAATTATCGGCAGGCCTCGAGAACCAACCGAATAAACCCCATCGCTCGAAAAGGCAACTGCTCGCGGTCCCGCATTGAAAGGGACCTATCATGAGCCGCCCGACACTTCCCGAGCCGGTCATCATTTCCAAGTTTTGGAAAAACCGCCGCCGCAGTGAATCCGTGCATGTTTCGTTGAGCGAGTACGAAGGGCATTGCCTGATCAATGTGCTCGTCTATTGCACCGGTGCAGACGGCATAGACCGCCCTACGCCCAAAGGCGTGGCGATGAGTATTCGCAAGTTGCCCGAATTGGCCCAGACGTTGGTCCGGGCAGAAGCGAAGGCAAAAGAGCTCGGTTTGCTCGACGGCGAAGGCGAGGACGGCGAATGAACATCGCAGTCACACCTCCGGAGCTAAGCCCGCTCGAAATCGATCCGCGGCCCTGCGATTGGTGCGGTTTTACGATTGATCAGCATGTCATGGTCGACGATGGCGAAGGCCCGGAATTCCTTTGCCAGGAAATTGAGCCGCATGCGGCTAATCTTGTCGTGCAGTGGGAGATGGCAGATCCGAGGGACCGATGGAAGCACACGGGTGAAGCGCCGCCGAAGGCATCACCGGCCCCAGCTCCTATGCGCCAGCACTACCGGACGCCGCAAGCAACCATTGATGCGTTTTGGTTTGCCGTCGGCGAATGCAAGCCCGAACACCTCAAAGCTTGGCTGGCGGATCATCCGCGCGACATGCCGTATCTGCTCAAACTTTTGGAAAGCAAGTGATGCGCGCCGAAGCAATCCAAATCGCAAAACTCGCCGTCGCAGAGATGGGCGTTTCCCAGATGATCGAACCGCCAGAAGATCAAGCGCCAATGCCAGACGCATATCCGGAAAGCGCGGACGGCGAACCGATTTTTGAGCCTATGAACGGTGGGGTCGCCTCGTCGGCGGAGATCCCGCCATTCGAGACTTTCGATGCCTCACAATGGGAAGGCGTGCCGATCGAAGCGCGGCGCTGGATCGTCCATAATCGGATCCCGGTTGGCGAGCCCGGTATCATGAGCGGTGACGGCGGCACCGGTAAAACCAAGCTCGCCCTGCAACTCGCCGTCGCGATACCTGCCGGCTTGCGAGACTGGGTTGGAGGCGTGGTCGAGGCCGATGGTCCGGTCATTGTCTTTTCGGCCGAGGAAAAGCTGAAGGAGATGCACCGCCGAACGCAGGATATCATCGAACATCGCGGCCTTTCGTTCCGCGGCCTGGCCGGCGGCCTGCATTTCATCTGCGACACCGCAAATCCTATTTTGGGCACGGTCGACCGCAACATGATCGTCCAGCCCACAACGTCGCTCTTGCGCCTTGAAAGGACCGTGGCCGCTATCCGTCCAGCGCTGGTCATCATCGAAAATGCCGCAGACGTCTACAGCGGAAACGAGAGCGACCGCCCCAACGTGACGCGGTTCATGCGCAGCCTCCTGGGCCGGCTCACCGCGCCGTGCGAATCCACCATCATGCTGATCCAGCATCCGAGCGTATCTGGGTTGAGTGACGGCACCGGCCGGTCCGGATCAACCGGCTGGAACAATTCCGGCCGCTGGCGCCACAACTTCACCAAGGTCAAGGACAGCGACGACCTTCGCCAGCTTGAGATCGCCAAGAACAATTAGGGCCCGACTGGCGAGAAGATCACGCTTCGATGGGAACGCGGGGTGTTTGTCCCCGAGAGTGAGGCCGCCGCCTCACCATACCGCGCCGCCGAGGAGAACAAGGTCGATGAGGCATTCCTGCAGCTGCTCGACAAGGCCACCGCCCAGGGGCGCGCCGTCCGGCCGAATTCGGGTCCCGGCTATGCGCCATCAACATTCGCCGACGATACGGACGCCGGCGGCATCAGGTCCAAAGCCTTCGCGTCCGCGATGGATCGACTTTTCAAGGCCGAGAAGATCGTAACCAAAACGAACAGGCGCGGATCGAAGTACATCGAACGGGGCGGCCGATGACGCTTACAAACACCCCTACAAACGCCCCCCTATAACCCCCAGGGCGTTTGTATGCGCCTCGCGCGCGCATTCTACCCGCCCGCAAACCCGGCTGCGCTGGCGCTGCGCACGTGTTCGCAGGCTCTCGATAGACCGGATCACCAAGCCATCGCAAATCAGACCACATCGACTGCCGGAAGGGTTTTCGCACGCGGTGCTAACCAAGCCTTCAACACTAGTCTGAACAGTCTAAGGACGTGCGAGCAAGTTAGCGATGAGGCCAGCAGAGAGCTCCTCAGCGGCACAAGCGCATTGATCTTCCGAAACTGCGGCCGGCTCGATCACACATCAATCCGCCGAAGAAGCGTTTCGAGAGTGAAAATCAATATTTCTCATCCCACATGCTTCCCGCCTTCCAATGATTTGCAGGCCGGCCGATTCAATCGATTGATCTTACTGCGATACTCGCAAGGCAAGCCGCTGTGTGCTGATCACAGGGTGGCCAATCGAGCCAGGCGAAACGCCAATGCCTGGCGCGATCCCCTGGAAGGGGTCGGCCAAAAGACCCGGGGGGTATGCCGGGTGGCCCGGAAGATCGCTCGCTCGGCCTATATGCGACCTCCCTGCAATTTTTCGCGGCCTCGGCTCCCAAATCCTTCCGTGTCGTTTCGTGTCGCTGTGTATCGGCCATGAGTGACGGGCTGACCGGCATGCCATCTGACTGGATCGCGATTTGGCGCGCTGCGATCAGCGCCCGCGGCTGGACACACCGCGACGTCGATTCAGAAGCTCAGGAAGACGCCCTCGCGCGCGGGGAGCGCTGGGGTGATGGGTACTGCGGAAAACTGCTGTGTGGCGCCCGTGAGCCCACAGCGACGACGATTTCCAGGATGAACCGCGTGCTGGGGCTGCGGCTTCGCCTCGAGGCAGATACCGAGATTCTGACGCCTTAGTGGGCGTTGGATAAACGCGCGAACGCGGCGAGACTCTGCAAATCGAAAGGAAGCACGATGAGCACAGTCCACTCGATCCCGGTCCGCGTCCCGGAAGAGCTTCGCGATAAATTGGAAGCTGAGGCAAAGGCGTCCGACCGCTCGCTTTCCAGTCTCGTCCGTGTGTTGCTGCAGGAAGCGTTCTCCAAGCGGTCCACCGAGAACCGGAGCGTAGCATGACGTCGTCCACAGTATCCCGCGCGCCAGCGATCGCCACCAAACTGGAAATAGCCCGCTCGGTCCGCGTCGCGCTCGAAACGCAAATCGCAGAGGCCGCCCTGGAAAGCGCGGAAGATGTCCGCGGCGCCGACAAGCGCCTGGCCGATCTGCGGGCCAAGATGACGGCGGCCGATCGCGAGGTTGCCGAGCTGGAGAGAGCCCATACCCTGGCGCTTGACCTCGATCGGCGGGCCACACTGTCAGCCCGGGCGAAGATGAGACAATCCCAGTTGCAGGAATTCACAGGTCTGGCTCGCGCGCGGGACGGCGCCGTCTCCGAAATTATGGGTACGCTGGAAAAGCTCGCCAACGCCTATGGTCGATACATCAGCCTGACCGCACGCGCGGCCGGCTCGTTGCCGATCGGGACTTCGCTGCCGACCATGGCCATCGGAAACAACGGAACGCTGGGGCCCGCGTTTGGCACGCTGGAGGGCCTGATCGCCGCAGAAGCCTTCCGCTTGGTCGAGACATCGGCTCCTATCCGGACGGCTCTGCCGTTTGCCAAGGCACCGTCACTGGGGCTGACGGACAACCCTCACGCGGTCCCGCCGGGCGCCGCCGTTTTCCACGAAGCAACCGAGGCGGTGCTGAACGAAATTCGCACGCAAGTCGAAAGCCTCGATGCTACCGATGCCGCCTCCCTTGGAGTGCAGGAAAAAGCAGCATGACAAATCCCAATCTCGTCGGCATCACGGCGAATGCCTGTCCGACCGCATGCACCGCCGAGCGCTGCGTCATATCGACGGTCGGAATTTGCCACCATCCCTTTAAAACCCCGTCGAACGGCGCTGGTCCGGTCACGCTAGCAAACCGGGAAAAAGCGCGCGAGCTGATCAAGGACCAACGGGTCATGGTGGAAGTAAAATGATGATCATCCAACCACCGATCGATCCGGAGATCGAAGCTCCGCTCTCAAAGGTTATCGAAGGGCTCGTCGACGCCGATGGGAACGTGCAACGTGCAGCCGAGCTCGAAGGGCTTATCGCTGAAGCTGGAAATATAATCGCTAAGCTCAACCGGTTGCTGACCGGTGCCGACTTTGCCAAAGAACTGAAAGAACTACAGATGGCGATGCAGAAGATTTGCGCAGATGCCCAGCGCCAGGTCGAGATTCGTTCGAAGTTCAACAACGAGTTCAGGCGACGGCTCGAATTGATGAAGAAAAGCGAGCAAATCTTGAGTGAAAAAAAATGACAGACAACATTGAAACACTCACGCCCGAACAGGCTGACGCCGCTCTCGCAGAAATGAAGGTGGCCTTCGAAGCCACGAAGCCAGTCTCAGCGCAGAAGAATCTGGACGACTTTTACGCCAACGCGGATAACCGTCAAAAACTTGAGGCCGGAAATGTCGAAACCCGCCGCGCGTTTGATCAGCTGGTCACTGCGGCCGCGGCTGAGGATCCGGTCAAGGTTGCCCTCGGCACAGTACTCCCTGATTTGCCGTCGAGTTCGCTTCGCCAAATGAGCGAGGCCGCTGTCTGGTTGAGGCAGCTCGGTATTCGGGAGAGCGTGGTTGAACAGGCTCTCCGTGGCACGCCGGAAACGCAGGAAGCGTTCGACTACGTCACACAATGGAAGGCTGACCGGCTCGCGGATCCCGAGTGGACAAAGCGATGGCTCGCTGGCGGTGAAAAAGAGAAGCGTGAAATGGTGCTGGCCTCGATCGTACTCGCCGCCGGCCCGAAGAAGGAGGCCGCATGAGGTATCGCTGCCATTTCATTCACAAGGATTCCGACGAGCGCAAGGAGGTTGTCGTGGCTTTGACCGCCCCCGAGATTGAATCGGTCGATAGCTTGCGCCGGCACAAGG
Source organism: Bradyrhizobium sp. (assembly GCA_049509335.1). Taxonomy (GTDB): domain Bacteria; phylum Pseudomonadota; class Alphaproteobacteria; order Rhizobiales; family Xanthobacteraceae; genus Bradyrhizobium. Next base: position 42,348 of record JBEKZZ010000035.1, read on the forward strand.
GTACTGAAACTGCGGACGTGTCCGCGGCGGCGTATGCCATGCGTCACGCCTATTCAGAGATCAATCCGCACGCCTGGCGCCACGTTGAGGCGCCGACACTTATCCAAAATTCTTAGAGGGAACAATCATGACAGCACATAGCTATTCGATCAACCGGGGTCAGGATGGATTCCGTCAGTCCGACTTCACCCACGGCACCCTGGCGCCAAACGCCAACGATGTCGAACTTCGGGTGAACACGCTGGACCAGAACGGCGCAAACCTGACCCGCAAGGACATCGACGATGCGCTGAAGGCGTTCGCGCGAGCCATCCTTGACGGGACGATGTTCGCAAGCGATTATGGTATCTAGCGCAAGATGAAAGACGATCCACCGCCCCATTTGAAGGTCGTGTCGTTCCTCCAGGAGATAGAGGCGGACCCAGCGTGCCAGCGGGCAATCGCAAAGATTAACATGCCGCACGAACTGGCCGACTACATCCAGGCCGGATGTGAATCTGTGCGCAACGATCCGGTTATGTCAGCGCAGTACGAATTTCTGATGAGGGAAATCGGCGACCGCAAACAACCGATCGTAGCTCGATTGGTCAAACTGATGGAGCTCATCATGCGGATCGCGAGCAAGAACCGGAACTGAGATGGCAAATATGGCCACGGAGCAACTAGGAGCGCTTGGATCGGCGATGTCCGCTTTGACGGACAAGCAACGTCGATACGTGATCGCGCTCTTCGAGGCACCGAAAACTCACGGGGCGATGACATTCGCTGCCAGGCGAGCAGGGTACGGCACTGCATCGAGTTCTCGACAGAGCCTCAGCCAAATGGCTCACCAACTAAATGGCGATCCGAAGATTCAGGCTGCGATTTCTGAAGTGTCGCAACAGTACATCACCGTCCTCGGTCCGCACGCGGTGAGGGCCCTTAAGAGGCTCTTGGACAAACCGGATCATCGCGACCACGGGCGCGCGCTCGGTATCGTTATGGATCGCGTGGCGCCGGCAGCCTCTACATTGACGGTGAAGCACGAGGGCGAAGTCAAGTTCTCTCAAGATGCCTCGGTGGTGTTGGCACGCATCGAGAAGCTTTGCGCTAAGTTTGCGATACCGTTACCGGCACCGAAAATTATCGATCACGAGGCAGCATGATGATGTCGAAGGGGCACGTCTATACGTTGGTGATGGCCAGCCATCTGAAGAGGGTTCTTCAAGGCGAGATGTCGGCTGACTGGCGCCTGACGTTCTTGAGCCACCTTGAGAAGATGGTCGACCAAACGCTCACGCCTGAAATCCTGGCGATGGTCGAGCCAATGGACGAGGGAGGGGCGGAGCTTTTTAATGAGGCGGCTAAGCTTGGTTTCAAGGTTGTCATTGAACCGGGTGTTGGCCGTCGACCAGACGCCTTCGATGTTTTGTACCAAAAATTCGATGTGTTCGCCGCGCTAAATCCGAGCCTGCGTCGTGCATACGATGAGGTGTGCCGGCCGTGGTTAAGGGCAGCATCATGACCTACTTTATTGGACTGTTCCTGAGTGAGGTTCGCGAGTGGCCAAAATTCATCGAGGCCGCGAAGTCGAACGATAAGTTGCTACAGCACTACGAGGCAATGGAAGTTGGGCTCCGTACGTTTGCTGAGTGTGACGACCAGCATGTCATCGAAGCTTTCGATCAAATTATCGATGTCATTAAGCGCAGGGATTTGTCGCTGAGGGAGCGGCTGTTCGAGGTTTCAAGGCTTGCTGGCGTGGTCCGTGACCATGGCCGGTCGGTTCAATAGGAAACGAAGATGGCGATCACCGGCTTTAGCAGTTCAACATTCTCAAATGCGGGCGGGGCGGTCACCGATCTGTTCAGCGCGGTCGGTGCTGAAGAACAGGGCCAGATTTCGTCCGAAGCGACTCAGCTCAAGGCGCAGGGCGATATCGCGGAAGCGCAGCAATATGGCCTCGCACAGACCCTCGCCCAGCAGAACGAACAATTTACGGCGCAGTCGACAGCAATACAGCAGGCGCGCAGTACCACCATGCAGATCGGTGGGCAGCAGGCGGCGCAGGCGGGCGCCGGGTTTGCCGCGTCAGGATCGTGTCTCGATATTCTCGCCGACAGCGCATCGCAGGGAGCGCTCGCCAAGGCCACGCTCGGACAGCAGGGCTTGATCACGGAAGCGGGATATCAGGAGCAGGCGCAGTCCTACGGCATCATGCAGAGCACGGCGACACAGGCCGCTTCTGAAGAAGAACAGATCGCCCAACAGCAGCAGAGCGCCGCCAGCACTGCCATGTTCGGCGACATCGCGGGCGGAATACTCAAGGGAGCGGCGGCAATCGCAGGGCTTGCGATTGCTCCGGAGACCGGCGGTTTGTCCTTTGCTGCAGCGACGACGGCGGTCGGCTTCGATGGCGGCATCGGCAGCCTTTACTGAATGCAATCGCTTCGGAACGCCATGGCCTGTCACCAACAATCCGGCGACCCGTGGGGCGCGATTTACTAACCTCCAACTCAGTCCGTTCAACTGAGGATCCCAATGCGAATACTATTCTATGCCTTGATCGCCCTGGCTTCGATTGCTTTCGGGGTGTGCTCGCCGGCCTCGGCGCAGGGATACATGCTGCTCGGCGCGGGAAGCGTTTCAGCGCCGCGGCCAAGCGGCGGGCGAGTTCGATATAGTTAAGCGGGAACATACCGCCGAGATGGCGAAAGCTATTTCAGGAAGTCGGGAAATCATTGTCGAAGGGGCGACACACAC
>JBEKZZ010000036.1:0-44535 GCA_049509335.1 Bradyrhizobium sp.
GCATTCTCTTGTGCGACGAAATCAGCCTTGGGCTCGCGCCGATCATCATCGCCGACATCTATGCGGCGTTGCCGCAAATCAAGGCCGACGGCACCAGCATCGTGCTGGTCGAGCAAGATATCGTTCAGGCCATGAAGGTCGCCGATCGCCTCTATTGTTTCCAGGAGGGGCGGCTGTCGCTCGCCGGCCGCCCGGGCGATTTGACACGCGATTCCATCCACCGCGCCTATTTCGGACAATAAGAAATGACCGGCTGGCTCGACGCACTGATCCAGGGAGTTCTGCTCGGCGGGCTCTATGCATTGTTCGCTGCCGGGCTATCGCTCATCTTCGGCGTCATGCGGCTGGTCAATCTCGCCCATGGCGATTTCATCGTGGTCGCCGCCTATATCATTCTGCTGGTCGCGGGCCAGCTCGGCCTCGATCCCTTCGCCGCCGCGCTGATCGCGCTGCCGATTCTGTTTATGGTCGGCTTCGCGCTTCAGCATGTGTTGCTCAATCGCGCACTCGGGCGCGACCTGCTGCCGCCGCTGCTGGTGACGTTCGGCCTCTCGATCATCATCCAGAACGGGCTGTTGGAGATGTTCTCCGCCGATAGCGTGCGCCTGCGCTCAGGCGCCATCGAAACCGCCTCGATCGCGCTTGGCGGCGGCATCGCGGTCGGCGTCGTGCCGTTGTTGACGCTTGTTTCCGCGATCGCCGTGATCGTGTTCCTCAACTTCGTGTTTTACCGGACCGCGATCGGCCAGGCGTTTCGCGCGACCTCGGACGATCTGGAAATCGCGCAACTGATGGGGATCGATGTCAAACGCATCTTCGCGATTGCGATGGGGCTGGCGTTTGCCGTGATCGCCATCGGCGCGCTTTACCTCGGCCTGAGGTCGAACTTCGATCCGACCATCGGCCCCGCACGCCTGCTCTATGCGTTTGAGGCTGTGATCATCGGCGGCCTCGGCAGCTTTTGGGGCACACTCGCCGGCGGCATCGTGCTCGGCGTCGCGCAAACCATCGGCGCGCATATCAATCCGGAATGGCAGATCTTGTCGGGGCACCTTGCTTTCCTCGTGGTGCTGGTGCTCAGGCCGCGCGGGTTGTTTCCCCGCGCGCTCGATTAGGTGAAAGCGGCGATGGATACGGATGGCGCCAAACAAGAGTATCGTATCGAGACCGCGAGCCGTGGCTCGCGCTTTTCCGCCGCGCTCTTGTGCGGCGTTCTTCTCGCGGCCGTGTTGCTTCCGCTCTTTGCCAGCCGCGACCTGATCCAGAACCTCATCTTCCTGTTTTACATGATGGCGCTGGCGCAGTGCTGGAATCTGCTGGCGGGTTATGGCGGCCTGATTTCCGTCGGCCAACAGGCCTTTGTCGGGTTGGGCGGCTATCTGCTGTTCGCGCTGACCTTGCCAGGCGGCATCAACCCTCTGCTCGCGATCCCGCTTGCGGGCATCATCTCGGCGGCATTGGCGTTACCGACCGCGCTGGTCGTGTTTCGCCTGCGCGGCGCCTATTTCGCGATCGGCACCTGGGTGGTTGCGGAAGTCTATCGTCTTGTCTTCGCCCAGTTCAGGGCGCTCGGCGGCGGCACCGGAACGTCGCTCGACCCGTCGGTGACGTCGTCGGTGCCCGGCATCGAATGGATCAAAACACTGCTGGATATCCGCACGCCAGCGGCGCGCGACATCATTTCGTACTGGCTCGTGCTGGCGCTGATGGCCGGCACGCTGGCGCTGGTCTATTTCACGTTGCGCTCGCGCCGCGGTCTGGCACTGGGCGCGATCCGCGACAACGAAACCGCGGCAGCCAGCCTCGGCGTCGATATCTATCGCGTCAAATTGGCCGTCTATGTCGCAACCGCCGCCATGACCGGCATGATCGGGGCGATGATCTATCTTCAGAAGGCGCGGATCTCGCCGGATGCCGCCTTTTCGGTGCTGGACTGGACGGCTTACGTCATTTTCATCACGGTCATCGGCGGCATCGGCACCATCGAGGGCCCGATGATCGGCGCGGTGATATTTTATCTAATGCAGCGTTATCTCGCCGACTTTGGCGCCTGGTATCTCATTGTGCTCGGTGCGCTCGGAATCTTCGTCATGCTGTTTGCGCCAAAGGGTCTCTGGGGCTTCGTGTCCGAGCGCTATGGTCTGACGCTGTTTCCGATCCGGCGCAAACTCGTCGTCCGTTCCCTTCCAGAGACGGTTCGTCGCTGACCCGCCGAAATTTTGCCCCGCATCGTTCAAAAACCGGCCCGACGCTTACAGAATTTTAACGAGACAAATTCGGCCTCCATTGGCATCTTTTTGTCCAGTTTCACGAAAAAGGGGGCATTTGGCCATGAGCTTTGTACGAGCCGCGGCATCCGCCGCAATCGTCACCCTGCTGTTTACGGCTTGCGCGTCAGCCAAGCCGATCGCCACGTCCGCGGAAACGAATTTGCGGAAAGGTCCCGGCACCGACAGCGAGGTTCTCACTCTCATCCCGAAGGGAACGACCGTCGAGATCGGCAAATGCACCAACGGCTGGTGCGAGGCGTCGCTGGACGGCAAGGACGGGTATGTCATCGGCCGGAATGTCGGCTTGGGCCCGCGGCCGGCGCCGCGCGGACGCGTGGCGATCGAGGACGAAATCGTCGAGGAGGGCCCGCCGGTCTATGCCCGGCCGCCGGTGTATTACCGGCCTTACCCGTATTACGGGTACTACGGCTACAGGCCCTGGGGCTGGGGATGGGGATGGCGCGGGTGGTAACAACTACCGTCCGGCGTCGCTGCTCACACGAGGCTGCACGATCTGGAGCGTTTTCGAGCGAAGCATGCCCTCGGACTTAATCCGGGGAGCCGGTTCACAGGAAGAACACCGCATTAAAAACAAGAGGCGATTATGCCCTTGAAAATATCGGACTGCTTCAGCCCATCATTCAGACATTACCTTGCGGCGCTCCAACCGGGCGATGCCCACGATCCCGTTTAAGTAGGAAATTAGTTGGTTGACGCCAACTTTGAAAATATCTCGGGGAGTGGCGCCGGCGGGCGCCTGCATCATCATGGAAATCTCATGCCACCTCAGAGAAAGGCACCATCCACGAATTGGTTCGATGTCGAACGATGTCTCAAGTTGGTGTGCAAATTTGTTGCGTATCTTGCCCACGATTCGGAGATCGTCTCGTACGGTCTTGCAGATTAGCCCAAGGCAGTAGGTGGCAGTTACACGATTCGAAAATGTTCCCATCGCATGGTCAATACCGATCAGCCTTCTCGTTTCTTTTTCGTCATCCACCATGAAGTTGATCAGGGTGTGTTCAAGAATATTATCGAGGAAGGCCGCCCCGACTATTGCGATAGCACGCTCATCTATCGTTCTCTGCTCATTGAATAGGTTGTGAAACGCCAACAATCGATCTTGATGACTCCAATACCGCTCTAAATCCTTTCCAGCAATGACGTCCATAGTTCAACCCATTTCTTCTTGCGTGAATACTTAGGGCTTGCCGGCCGGCAGGTTTCCGACATTCAAGTGCGTGGCAGCCGACGAAGCCTTGTCGCAGGAGAGCGTGAGGCTCGCGTCCGGAAAATCATGCGCCCACAGAGCGCCCAATCGGAAAGGAACCTGCAAATCCTTGGCTGACGGGCCGGCGGCCATGTTGAACTCCGTCATTTCTCCAAAGAGTTGAAGCTGGCCGGTATCCATCCAGAACTTGCAGCCTTGCAAAGGAGCCGGCCCGGTCTTTTTGTACGAAATCGCGACAACGATGTGGGTGTCATCAAGGCGCACCAGCTTGCCGATTTGAAGCGATAGCGAAACCGGCGTGTTGTCGCGTAATCCGAGCCAGCCCTCGATGGTGTCGGTATCGGCCGCGAGCGCGGTAACAAGAGCCAGGAGAGCACCGACCGCCACGAGGATGGCTAACGGCCTGATCCACGCATACTGCCTTTCCACTGCTTCGGCCACTCACTTCCCCTTATGGCGTTCCGCATCGGCTCAGCCTTTGGGGGATTCTAGCACAGTTTGTTTGTTGTCTCCGAGCACCCGATTTGAGATTTTTCGCTTCGTTCGCCAAGTGCCCTTATTTATCTACCGCAGCACTGAGGATCGGAAGCAGCCGCGCCGACTCGCTCCGCACGAGATCGGCCAGCGGCTTGGGTCCGCGGCGGGCCGGCTCGACCAACTCGGCGCCAAGATCGGACAGCCGTTTCTGGACCTCCGCCTCGCCGAGGGCCCTTGTCGAGGGCATCCGCGAGCTTTTCAACGATCGGCTCCGGCGTGCCGGCCGGCGCGAACACGGCGTACATCACCGCGCAGTTGAATTCGGGCAGGCCCTGTTCGTAAGAAGTCGGCACGTCCGGCAACATCGGGCTGCGTTTGTTCGCAGCGATGGCGAGTGCCCTGACAGTACCCTCGCGCACCTGAGCGAGCGTCCCTAACACTGGATCGCATTCATAGTCGATCGCACTGCTGAGCATGGCATTGAGCACCGGCGCCGTTCCGGTGAACGGGATAAGGGCGGGCTTGATGCCGATCGCGGCGTCAAGCAGGAGACATCCGATATAGGATATTGAACCGACACCGGCATGTCCGACATTGAGCTTGTTCGCATGGGTCTTGGCATAAGCGACAAATTCACGGAGGTCTTTCGCCGGGAAGTCCCTGCGGACCACGAGCAACTCCGGATATTCGGCAGCCAATCCGACCGGTTCAAAGTCCTTCACCGGGTCGTAGCCTAAATCAGGATAGAACGCGGTCGCCAGCGCATTGGTCGACATGTGGCCGAACAGGATCGTATAGCCATCGGGAGTGGCGCGTGCGGCGCGAAGCGCTCCGATGGTGCCTCCGGCGCCGTTGACATTTTCCACCACGACGCTTCGTCCGAGACGCCGCGCGAAAATATCGGCGACAATCCGGCCGGTGATGTCGGCCGGTCCGCCAACGGCAAATGGAATGATCATCGTGATCGTTCGTGCGGGATAGGTGGAATAGTCCTGGGCAAGTACCTGCGTGCCGCTTGTTCCGGCGGCGACGAGAAGGACAACAGCCGCCAAATGCCCCGTCACGATCACCTCCCTGGCGATTTTTATGAAGTGACCATAGGCCGGTTTCACGGCCTGGCAAGGTGACGATCGGCGAATGCTCGCCGTTGACCGCGCATCGCAGCGCGCGTGGCTGAACGCGATTCGAGGATAAGCGGACGCTCGCCTCATCGAAATTGCGCGCAGCAAAAGCGTTCGTTCGTTTCGGTGCGCGCGCGGCTGGCGATGCCTGATTGGTCTAGCCGGGTGGGGGCGGCGAAGGCGGCGTCGGTCCCGGTTCGACCGCGTAGGATTTCGGCATGTTGACCGGCCGATAGGATGTCGTCTGTGCCATCCGGTCGATCACTGATTGATGAATGATGGCCCCATCCGGAATGAGCCTCGGTTCGCCGCGTGGCAAATACCAGCCCAGCAGACATTTACGCTCCGGCCATTCCCGGTATTTTTCTTTCTTCGGCAGCCACTCGAGAATTTCCCAGGCACCCGTCAGGGAGTTGTGCAGCGGGTCGGTCGCGCTCGGCGGCACATAGACGTGGTTGCTGCCCTTTCTCGGCAGGCCCCAGCAGAGATGATTGATCATGGACGGGTCAACGCGAAGACCGGCGGCCGCGGCCTGATCGATCATCCAGAGCAGCGGGTACTTCGAGGGGCCGCTTTCGTTTTCCGCAAAGCCGCCGCCGACATCGCAATGCACGCCGGAAAACCAGACCTGGCGGATATCCTGGTCGACCGCGCTGGATGGATCGAAAATGTTGGGGCGATAGTGTTGCGGTTCGGTCCAGTGGTTGAGGCGGAACATCCGCCGGCACTCGTCAATCGACATCGCCTGACGGAATTTCTTCACGCTCGGGTTGGTTCGCGTATAGGCCAGGGTTTGCAGGTCGAACCAGAACTTGTCCTGCCGTGGCACGATCACCGAGGCAACCGTATCCCACACCCCGACAAATTCGATTCCGATGTGATAACCGCCTGCGACCTGGCTGAAATGCCAGGCTTCATCCAGAAACTCATTTGGCCTGGCGCCCGCGCCCTGGCTGTTCGAACTGGCATTCTTGTAGGCCGAGAAGGCATATCCGGCCAGGTCGACCTGATCCCGCGGCATCAGTCCGATCACCTGAATGAACGCGGCCAGCACGCGTACGGTGTAAGCGCCGCGGCTGAAGCCGAACAGCCAGACGCGATCGTCTTTCTCGTAGGTCTCGCACAGGAAACGATAAGCTGCGAGCGTGTCCTCATCGAGCCCCGCGCCGGTCGCGAGCCCGCGAATGGCGTAGGCTTCCTGCTTGATGCGGCCCCATGTGCTTTGCAGGCCGATGGTGCCGACGCCGGGATGATAAAAAACCCGCTGGCCATCATCCTTGATCAGGACGCGGTAGAGCTTGAGCACATTCGAGATCGTGTCGTTGATCTCGTTGCCGGTGCCATCGCAGCAAATGACGATGTCTTTCGGCATGTGGCCCTCTTAGATATGGTGTTGATGAAATCCCCGATGCCGTAGGACAATATCTGACGATATCAAGGGCAGTATCTGACGGTATCAACCTGTGATTGACATGGTCAAGTCCTGCTCCGGCCGCTGCCTCAACGCCAACCTAGCGCGGGAGCGATATGGGTAAGTATGGCCTGGATCACATGCGTGTTGTAGGCAACGCCGAGCTGGTTGGGCACGGTCAATAGCAGCGTGTCAGCCTCAGTGATCGCTTCGTCCTGCTTGAGTTGTTCGATCAGCGCATCCGGTTCGGCGGCATAGCTGCGGCCGAAGATGGCGCGGGTTTTCGGATCGATGAATCCGATATTGTCTTGCCCGTTCTGCTCGTGCCCGAAATAGGCACGGTCGCGATCGTCCACCAGCGCGAAAATGCTCCGGCTGACGGACACCCGCGGCTCGCGGGTGTGGCCGGCTTCCTTCCAGGCGGCGCGGTAGGCGCGGATTTGGGCGGCCTGCTGGACGTGAAACGGCTCGCCGGTCTCGTCGCTCTTCAAGGTCGAACTCTGCAAGTTCATGCCGAGTTTGGCCGCCCAGATCGCCGTGGCGTTAGAGCCTGCGCCCCACCAGATGCGATCGCGCAGGCCTTCGGAAATCGGTTCGAGGCGCAACAATCCCGGTGGATTTGGAAACATCGGCCGTGGATTCGGGCGCGCAAAACCCTGACCGCGCAACAGATCGAGAAAAATCTCGGCATGACGCCGCCCCATGTCGGCATCATCCTGGCCCTCGCCGGGTACATAGCCGAAATGCCGCCATCCATCGATCACCTGCTCGGGCGAGCCCCGGCTGATGCCGAGTTGGAGACGCCCGCCGGAAATCAGATCGGCGCTGCCTGCGTCCTCGATCATGTAGAGCGGATTCTCGTAGCGCATATCGATGACGGCGGTGCCGATTTCGATGCGGCTGGTTCTCGCACCGACCGCCGCCAGCAAGGGGAAGGGGGAGGCGAGCTGGCGCGCGAAGTGATGGACGCGGAAATAAGCGCCGTCCGCGCCCAATTCCTCGGCCGCAACCGCGAGGTCGATGGATTGCAGGAGCACGTCCGATGCCGAGCGGGCGCCTGACTGCGGCGAGGGATTCCAGTGTCCGAAGGACAAAAAGCCGATTTTTTTCATGCGGGACAATCTAATGATGCCCGCGAAGTTTTGCTACCCCGGCAGCGGGACGCGTCTCCTTCGAGGCTCGACGCTCAATGCGCCAGCGGGTCGGGCCGCATCTGCACCTTGAACACTTTTGGATAGGCCTCCTTGCCGCCTTCGCCGTGGAAATTCGCGCGGGTGCCGGAGGTGGTCCAGAGGCCGCGGCCTTTCCATCCCTTGGTGTCGTCGTCGATCCGGCCGTCGACATTCTTGGTGAAGAAGCCAAGCGGGTAGGGCATGCGCATGTTCACCCACTCGCCCTTGACCAGCGCCAGCAGCGCTTCCGCGCCATTGGCTTCGGCGATCGGAACGTTGGCGCCGAGACCGAGCACGTTGTAGCGATCGACCCACACATAATAAGCGTGGTTGGCGCTGCCCTTGGGATCGAGGCCTTTGAACTGCGGCCCCGGCAGCCGATAGACATGCCAGCCTTCGGGACATTGCTTGCCTTCGGCCGTTGTCGGCCCGTTCAGCGGGCCCTTGCACAGTTTGCGGTCGAAGCTGCCGAGATGCCCGCTGGAGAGTACGGTCCACACCACGCCGTCGAGGCCGATATCGATGCCGCGCGGACCGAAGGTGCCTTCCGGCGACTGATACACTTCCGCAAGCGCGGTGTTGGCGGGATCGGGACCCGGCGTGACGCGAATGATGTAGCCGGGCTGGTCGATGCGGGAGAAGCCGCGATCCATCGCCTGGCCCCAGATCGTATCGTCCACCGGGCTCGGCATGATGCCGTAGAACGAGGCGGCGATACGCTTGTCTTTGGTCGGATCGACGGGGTCCTTCGCGCCGACATATTCATCGCGCTTGCCGTTGCCGTTGGTGTCGATGACAAGCGCGGTCCAGCCCTGCGAGGCGACGCCATCATGCGTCTCGCGGAACTGCTTGGTGTTGAGCCAGCCGACAATGCCGCCGCCGACGCCCGGACCACCGGCGCTCATCCACAAGGTGTCGTTGGCGTCGTGGGAGAAATAAAGGTGATGAGTCGAGAAGCAGGTGTTGATCAAATCCCATTTGCCGGTGGTGGGATCAAAGCGCGACAGTTCGCGCACGGCCGTGGCCTGCGGATCGGCCTTGGCGGAGGGAAGGGTCGATCCCTGCTTGCAGAAATCGGGATTGGCCGGCGGGCGCAGTTTGGCGGTGAACCAGACCTTGCCTTGCTCGTCCATCATCACGTTGTGAATCGAGGTGTGACCGTCCCAGATCGCTTCATCGCCCCAATAGGCCGAGGTGCCGTGCGGCGCGTCCGCTGAACCCGTCATGTTTTGATCAAGGTAAGGCTCCTTGATCGTGGAGGCGACATTCTTGATCGGATCGAGCGTGGGAATGAGGTCGGTGCTTTCTTCTGGCGATCCGTAGATCAACCCGTTGGCGTTGACATGCGGATTACGCTTGTCGGTCGAGATGGCGTCGTGCTGGTAATGCGTCGGCGTGGCCCAGTCCCACTCCGTGTAGACGACATTGCGCTCGATGCCCTTGGGACGTTCAGGTTTGTCGAAGGGCAAGCTGCCCGTTGCGATCTTGTCGGTCCACTTCGAGAAAACTTCCGGCACCTTGTCGGGCCCGATGCTGTTGATCGCGGTCGCCATATATTCCATCGCCTGTCCCGCTTGGGTGCGGACCGCCCAGGCGGTTTCCGAATCATGGACTTGATCCGTGAACAGCTTCGGGATTTCGCGGATGCCGCGCGTGCCGATGGCGTGACACGACTGGCACATGTTCTTCACGGTATCGACGAACTGCGCCTGGCTTTTCATCGTGTCGGGCATCTTGTTGCCCTTGGCGCCGGTGCCGGGAAATTCGCCTGGGTCCGGAATGTCGATCAGCGAATACCAGTACATGCCGGGATAAAGCTGCGCGTCCGCGGCGGGCGACGCCGTGGGCTTGACCTTGAAGTCGACGAGCTTGCCCGGTTTTGACTCGACGGGTGTGCTGTCGGTCAGGCCGTAGCCGCGAACCCAGACCTTGTAGTTCGCGTCCGGCAATCCTGGAATGACGAAGCGGCCCTGATCGTCGCTCACCACGATCTTCGCATATTTGGTCGGCAGGTCTTTGGTCTCGGCGATGATCCACACGCCGGCTTCAGGTCCCTTCTCGCCGATGACTTGTCCGCCGATGTCATGGGCGGAGATATCGATGGTGGCTGCGATGCCGGCGCGGCCATGCATCAGAGCCAAAGCGCTTGCGCCCGCGGCGATCAATTGAGAAAGCTTCATCGGATTTTCCTCGAAATGGGCCGTATCCCGCGAGCCGCGTTGTTATGATGTGCGGCTTCTCGGGCGCGATACTTCGGCCAAAGCTATGTTCTTGTCGAGGGGAGTTTTGGCACGCAGCTTCCGGCCGCTTCTCACATGGTGAAAAAGGGGCTTCTATTCAGCCGGCGCAACCGCTTTGGCCGAAGCGTGAGTCCGGCGCCGCTTCATCGCACCAGCGAGTTTGTCGAGATAAAGATAGACGACCGGCGTCGTGTAGAGGGTGAGGAGTTGCGACACCAGGAGGCCGCCGACGATGGTGTAGCCCAGCGGTTGCCGCAGTTCGGCGCCGTTGCCGGTGCCGAGCATCAAGGGTATGCCGCCAAACAGCGCGGCCATGGTGGTCATCAGGATGGGGCGGAAGCGCAATATGCAGGCCCGATAAATCGATTCCTCGGGGTCGAGATCCTCTTGCCGCTCGGCCTGGAGGGCAAAATCAACCAGCATGATGCCGTTCTTTTTGACGATGCCGATCAGGAGAATAATTCCGATGATGGCGATGACGCTGAGATCGAGGTGGACGGCCATCAGGATCAAGAGCGCGCCGAGCCCGGCAGACGGCAGCGTCGATAAAATCGTCAACGGGTGGATGGTGCTTTCGTAAAGCACGCCCAGAATGATGTAGATCACGACCAGCGCGGTCGCGATCAGCATCGGCGTAGAGGCGAGCGAGGCCTGAAAGGCCTGCGCGTTGCCCTGGAACGATGTCGCCACCGAAGCCGGCTTGCCGCTGTCCTTTTCGAATTGCCTGATGGCATCGACCGCCTGGCCCAATGCCACGTTCGGCTTCAGATTGAACGATATCGTCGCGGAGGGAAACATGCCCTGGTGATTGATGACGATAGGCGCCGGCCTGATGTCGCTGTGCACCAATGTGCTGAGCGGCACCTGCTGGTTGGACGACGAATTGACGTAGATGTCCTTGAGCGACTCGGGGCTGTACTGAAATTCCGGCGCCACTTCGAGAATCACGTGATACTGGTTGAGCTCGGTAAACATCGTGGAGACGATGCGCTGGCCGAAGGCATCGTCGAGCGTGTTGTCGATGGTGGCCGGTAAAATGCCGAACGTCGAGGCAACCTCGCGATTGGTCGTGACGTTGAGCATCGGACCGGCGTTTTCCTGATCGGTCGCGACATCCGTGATCTGCGGCATCGACTTCATCTTGTTCAGGAAGATGTCGACCCAATGGTTGAGCTCGCGTGAATCCGCATCGTACAGGGTGTACTGATACTGGGTTTTGGCGATGCGGGCGCCGATGGTGATGTCCTGCGCCGGTTGTAGATAAAGGGTCGCGCCCTGTACCTTGGCCAATTGCGGCCTCAGCCGGTCGATGACTTGCGACGCGCTGATCTTGCGCTGCTCCAGCGGCTTGAGCACCACAAAGCCGCGACCCTGGTTGAGCGTCGGCGTCGAGCCGCCGGGTCCCATGAAGTCGCTGACGGATTCAACGGCCGGGTCCTGCAACACGACGTTCATCAGGGCTTGCTGGCGTTCGGCCATCGCCGGAAATGAAATGTCTTGGGAGGCCTCGGCGATGGCAAACAGCATGCCGGTATCTTGCAGCGGAAAGAATCCCTTCGGGATCATGTAATAGAGATAGCCGGTCAGACCGATGGTTCCCAGCATCATGAGAAGCGTCAGGAAACGAAAGCGCAGCGCGATCTTCAGCGTTCGCTCATAGGCGTGCAGCAGGAAATCAAAACCGCGTTCGGACCACTGGTAGAGGCGGCCGTGCTTTTTCGCATGATCATCCGACAGCAAGCGCGCGCACATCATCGGCGTCAGCGTCAACGAGATGATCAGCGACAGCACCAGGGATATGCTGACGGCGGCGGCGAATTCGCGGAACATCAACCCGACAAAGCCGCTCATGAAGAACAGCGGAATAAAGACCGCGATCAGCGACAGTGTGATTGAAACGATGGTGAAGCCGATTTCCGCCGATCCTTTCAATGCGGCTTCCATCGGGCTCTCGCCCATTTCGAGATGGCGAACGATATTCTCGATCACCACGACGGCGTCGTCGACGACAAAGCCGACCGCGATGGTGAGTGCCATCAGGGATAGATTGTCGAGGCTGTAGCCAAACTGATAGAGCAGGGCGAAAGTGCCGACCAACGACAAGGGCACGGTAATGCCCGGGATGACTGTCGCCCAGAAATTGCGGAGGAAAAGGAAGATGACCATCACCACCAGGGCGACGGTCAGGATCAGGGTGAAGCGCACGTCCTTGACCGAGGCGCGGATCGTGTCGGTGCGGTCCGAGGCGATGGAGACCTTGATCGCCGGCGGAATGGAAGCCTCAAGCTGCGGCAGCAGTGCCTTCACGCTGTCGACGGTCGCGATCACATTGGCGCCTGGCACGCGATAGATCGCCAGAATGATCGCGCGATCCTTGTCGTGCCAGCCGGCAAGCAGATTGTTTTCTGAGGCCTCGATGGCCTGCCCGACGTCGCGGATGCGCACAGGCGCGCCGTTTCGGTAAGCGATGATCAGGTCGTTATAAGCCTCCGGCTTGAGGAGCTGATCGTTGGTATTGAGGGTGTAGAGTTGCCGCGGGCTGTTGAGCGTGCCCTTGGGAAGATCGACGTTGGCCCCGCTCAGGACATTCCTCACATCCTCGAGGCTGAGCCCGCGCGAAGCCAGCGCCTGCGGATTGACTTGCACGCGGATGGCCGGCTTCTGCTGGCCGCCGATGCCGACCTGGCCGACGCCGGAGATTTGCGAGATTTTCGGCAGCAGAATGTTTTCCGCATAAGCGTCCACAGTCGTCTGCGGCAAGGTTTCCGATGACAGCGCCAGGATCAGGACAGGTGTGTCCGCCGGATTCACTTTCCGGATCGTGGGCGGGTACGGTATGTTGGCCGGAAGGTAGGGGCTGGCGGCATTGATCGCCGCGAGCACGTCGACCGCCGCGCTATCGACGGTTCGATTGAGGTCGAATTGCGCGGTCATCGAGACGAAGCCGAGCGCGCTGGAGGAAGTCAGTTGAACCAGTCCGGGTGTCTGGCTCAGCTGCTGTTCGAGCGGGGTCGCCACCGAAGACGCCATGGTTTGAGGGTCGGCGCCGGGCAATTGGGCGCTGATCTGGATCGTCGGGTAGTCGACATTCGGCAGTGCTGCGACCGGCAGCAGGCGATAGGCCCCGAGGCCGCACAACAGAAGCCCCACCATCAGCAATGCCGTCGCAACCGGCCGCTGGATGAAAGGCGCTGATATGTTCACGGGATCGCCTGCTCAACCGCGCTTTGCATGTTCGCCTCTTCCGCCGCCTTGCCCGTCAGTACCCTGACATGCGTGCCGGCTTGCAATTTGTATTGTCCGTCAACGACCACCTGTTCGTTGTCCTTGAGACCTGATGCGATCAGGGCCTGTCCCTCGTTAATCTGTGCGACACGAATAGGCCGCGGCTGCACCGTTTGATCGGGGCCGATGGCGTAGACATAGGAGCCCTTCGGGCCCTGCTGCACTGCGCCAGCGGCGATCGTCAGCCCGTGCGGTTCTGTCCTGAGCAACAGCCGCGCATTGATGAGTTCGCCGGGCCAGAGCAGGTGCTCCCCGTTCGGGAAGGTGGCGCGCAACCGGATGGTTCCCGTGGTCTGGTTGATCTGATTGTCGATCAGGAGCAGTTCGCCCTCGTCGAGCCTGGTCTTGTCGTCCTGGCTATAGGCGAAAACCTTGACCGGCCCCTTGGCCATCTCTTTCTGTATCTCGACAAAGGTTGTTTCCGGCAGCGTGAAGATCAGCGAGATCGGCTGGATTTGCGTGACGTCGACCAGGCCGTTGGCATCGGTCGGATGGATGATATTGCCTTCGTCGATCTGCCGGATCCCGGTGACGCCGTCGAGCGGCGCGGTCAGCCGCGTATAACTCAGATTGACGCGGGCGCTCTCGATCGCGGCCTCGTCGCCCTTCACCATGGCCTCGAGCTGGGCGACCTGCGCCTTCTGGGTGTCGACCAGTTGCCCGGTCGCAAAGCCCTTCGACTGTAATGGCACGTAGCGATCGAGATTCGCCTGCGCATTGATGATCTGGGCCTGGTCGCGATCGCGATTGGCGATCGCCTGGTCGAGTTGGGCCTGATAGGGACGCGGATCGATCTCCCCGAGAAGATCGCCCTTGTGCACAGTCTCGCCCTGCCTGAAGCTCACCTTGATCAAGGGGCCAGTGATCTGGCTGCGCACGACGACATTGTTATAGGCGATGACGGTGCCGACGCCGCGCAAGTAAATCGGCACAGGTCCGTTCTGGACCGCGCCCGCGACCACCGGCGTCGCTTCCGGTTGTTGGGCGGACACTTCCGCCGCCGGCTCGGCGCGGGACTGGTGCCAATACACGAGTCCGCCGATCGCGCCGGCGCCCAGCAAGGTTGTCAGGAACACAAGTCCGGTGCGCATGGTTTTAAGGCGCTCCCTAGCAACCGCCATTGATGGTGGAGGCGGTCAGACCGGACCCGGTTGAAGATCCCTGCGGTGGGGGCATTGACTGCAGACAGGGGGTGACGCTGGGCACCGCAGTCGTCTGGCTCTCGCCGGGCGTGCCGAGATCGGTGGCTCCTAGCGGAACACCGGAGCCCACGACACCTGAGCCCATGACCGGCCCACCCAATCCCGAAACCGTTCCGCCGGCGCCGGACATCGATGCCGCGCCCGAGCCATTGTTATTCGAAGCACTTGAGCCGCAGTTGTTCGACATGCTCGATCCGCCGCCATCGAACGCTGAATTCGAATTTGTATTGGGGCACGGCATGATCAGCGGGCTGACGCCCGGCGTGTTGATTTCGGTCGAGCCGAGCGGAATGCTGCCGGGATTGGACGAGTTGGAAGAATCACCGGAGGAAGGCACGCTAAGCGGAGAGGTGGGGCCCATGCCCGGGGTCGTGGTCGTTTGCGCCTGCACAGCGGCGATTGCGATCCAACAACCGATGGCAGCCAACGGCAAAAACGGATGTCGCATTGAACGTCCTTAAGCGTCGCCGGCGTCTCCGATCCATCCCAGAAAAAGAAAATCGACGCGAAGGCCGAGCCTTTGCGGGATGGAGCGCGCCGTTCTGTTCGTCAAGAACACGGCGACGCCGATCTGGTTCCCGTGGTGTCCCACCGGATTTGTTGCTTTGCAAAAGCTGACGTTTGGTGCCGAGGCCGATTTCGTCACGAACGACAGGCATTTCCGCGGAGAGGACGCGATGACCGCGCGCAATCCTAACGAAAATTTCATGCCCCAGACATCGTGTGAAATAAAATGAGCACGCGTGCCTGAAATCGCGTGAGCCATTCGCCACCGAAAGCGACAGCAACATCGAGAAAACGCCTCACGCCGATTTGTCGCCTCTCATAACGTCGGCGTCGGAACGCCGGCCCCCGGCGCGGCTTTAAAATAAAAAGCGGTGTTCCGGGGTGGTCATCCCATGAGGCCCGATCGACCAAAAAGTCCGGACGACGGCGGCAAGATATTGCAATTCCGGCTGCGTGACGGTGCTGATGTACACCGACGACGCTCCGTAAAAGATGCCGAGGGTGACCTCGATCAATTGATCGATCTTGCGCGATATGAGGAACCGGTAAGGGAGACGGGCGACTACAAGGCCCGTATGGTCGAGAACATGGCTGCCGTCGTGTTGCTCACAGTGTTGGTGGCTTTCGCAGCCTTCGACGTCATCAGCCTTGAGCAAATTCAGCACTGCGCGTCTGCGGGAAGTTGTTGAGCGATGCGCCTCAGCGCGCCGCGGGGTCGGCCGGCACCGTCTCTTTGACCTGAACCACCATCGGCTTCGGCGGATCGGGCAGCGCCTGCTCCCAGCCGCCGCCGAGTGCCTTGAACAGCGTGACCAGGTCGAGCGCGACGTTGGTGGTGCTCTGCGCCAGTTGCTGTTCATTCTGGAGCAGGCTGCGCTCGGCATCGAGCACGGTCAGGAAGTCGGCGACGCCGTCATTGTAGCGCGAACGGCCGAGATCGAGTGCCGCGCGGGTGTGGCCGAGCTGGTCGCGCAGCCGCGCGCGGCGGATCTGTTCGAGCTGAAGCGATGCGATCGCGTTGACGACTTCATGCCAGGCTTGCAGCACCGTCTTGTGATAGGTGATCGCGGCTTCGGCCTGCTGAACTTCGCTCAGCTTGAGCATGCTCAGCAACCGGAAGCCGTCAAAGATCGGCAGCGTCACGCTGGGGCCGGCCGTGTATTGCAGCGAACTCGCATTGTACAGGCTGGAGAACTGCAGCGAGTCGAGCACGACCTGTCCATTGAGCTGGAATTTGGGATAGAACGAGGCGATCGCAACTCCGATATTGGCGGTCGCGGTGTGCAGCTGATCTTCGGCCTCGCGGATGTCCGGCCGGCGGCGCGCCAGCTCCGACGGCAAGCCTAAGGGAACATGCGGCGGCAGCCGGAGCGCTCGCCATGAACCAAGCACGCTATTGAGCGCGGTCGGCGGCTGGTCGAGCAACAGCGCAATGGCGTTCTGATACTGCACCTGTTGCTGCTGCAAGGCCGGCAGTTGCGCGCGAATGCCGTCGACCTGCGCGGCGGCATTTTCAGCATCCAGGCCGCTGCGCACGCCCTTTTGCTGGAGTTGCTGCGCAAGCCCGAGAATGTCGCGATCGACCCTGAGATTGTTTTCCGCAATCCGGATCTGCTCCTGCGTTCCGCGAAGCTGGATGTAGTTGCGCGCGAGTTCCGCAAGGCTCGAGACCAGCGCGTCGCGCCGTCGATCCTCCGCCTGGTCGACCTGGGCGTCGGCGGCTTCGACCTGCCGGCGGACGCGGCCCCAGAGATCGAGCTCCCACGACATGTCGAGACCGACCGTGTACTCGTTGATCGGCGTAATGGGAATGCCGCCCGATCCGCCCGCGCCGAGCAGGGGCGTAAGAAGGCTGATGATGCCGTTCTGGCTGTAGAGCTCGCGCTGATACTTGCCGTCGCCGTTGATACTGGGAAGTTCGCTCGACGCCGCGACGCCGCGCTGGTAACGGCTTTCGGCGATGCGTATCGCGGCGGTACGAACGTCGAGGTTGGCCTCGGTGACGCGGCTTTCGAGATTGGTCAGGACCGGATCGCCAAAGATGTTCCACCAGCGCGGATCGGTCGGCGCCGGCAGATGTGCGTCCGAGACCACTTGGCCGTTGAAGGTCTTGTTGTCGGGCAGATGGGCGTTCGGTTCGGTGAAGTCAGGCCCAAGCGTGCAGCCAGACAACGTGCAGCTGCCAAGCATCACGAGCATTGCGGCGACAACGCCACTGCGGCAGCGGTGGAAACGCAACATCAATGGCCCCCTCCGGCCCGCATGCCGCCCGTCTTCGGCGACAGCAGGAAGCATAGAGGTACAATCAGAAAAGCCACGACCGCGCAATAAAGGAAAACATCGCGGTAGCCGAGAATCGCGGCCTGCGTCCGGAACACCTGATAGACCCGCCCCACGGCGGCATCATGCGCGACCGCGCCGACGCGGCCCATCGCCCGCAGCGCCTGTTCGTATTGGGCGACCAGTGCCTGAAAGGGCTGGTTGAGCGGCGTGGTCCATTGCGACAAATAGCTTTGATGAACCTGGGAGCGCTCCGTGACCTGCGAGGTCGCGAGCGCGATTCCGATCGAACCGAAAATATTTCGAAACATCGCAAACAGCGCCGCGCCGTCGCCGTTGAGTTCACGCGGCAACGTCATGTAGGCGATGGTCGAGATCGGCACGAACAGGAATGCCAGTCCGGCAGACTGGAACGTCCGCATCATGACCAGGGTCTTGAAGTCGATATTCGGCACCAGAGTGCTCGAATAAACCAGCGAGCAGCCGATGATGGTGAAGCCGGACGCGATCAGGTAGCGTATCTGTATCTTGGTCATCAGCCGGCCGACAAACGGGATCAGAAGGATCACCGCGATGCCTCCCGGCGACAGGATCAGCCCGGCCCAGGTCGCATCATACAGCAGCACGGTCTGGGCGAATTGCGGGATCAACACCGCGCTGGCGTACAGAATAGCGCCGGTGGCGCCGATCATGACGCAACCTCCGGCGAAATTCCGGTCGGCAAACACCGAGAGATCGACGATCGGTTTTTTGGCGATCAAGAGCCAGCCGATCGCCCCCAATATCCCAAGGAAAGCGAGCAGCGCCATCAGGCGGATGAAATCGGACTGGAACCAGTCGGCATCCTCGCCGCGATCCATCATGATCTCAAGGCAACCGAGCCCAATGGTGATCAGCGACAGGCCGACATAGTCCATGCCGCGGCTGCGGCGGTTCTTTTCCCAGGGCGGATCTTCGACCAGCACCGAGACGAAGAAGGCGGCGATCATGCCGACGGGAACGTTGAGGAAGAAGATCCAGCGCCACGAGACCTGGTCGGTGATGATGCCGCCGAGCGTCGGACCCAATACGGGTGCGACGATGGTTGCAATCGCCGTGACGCCGAAGGCCGCGCCGCGCCGCGCGGGCGGAAAATAATCCAGGATGATCGACTGCTGGTTCGGTTGCAGCCCGCCGCCGAAAAATCCCTGCATCAGGCGAAAGATGATGAGCTGGCTGAGGCTCTGCGCGACGCCGCACAAAAACGAGCACACCGTGAACATCAGGATGCAGATGATAAAGTAGCGCTTGCGCCCCAACAGGTCGCCGAGCCATCCGGAGATCGTCAGAACGATGCCGTTGGCGACGAGATAGGAGGTCAGCGCCCAGGTGGCTTCGTCGTTGCTCGACGAAAGACTCCCGGCAATATGCGGCAACGCCACGTTCACGATCGTGGTGTCGAGAATCTCCATGAACGCGGCCGACGTCACGATGACCGCGATGAGCCATGGATTATATTGCGGCTTCCAGGCCTCTTCAGGTTTGGGCGTCCCGGCGCCAGGTTTTTCGGGCGCGGCGTCGCTCATTCCACCCTGACCTTCGGTGAGACCGAAATCCCGAGCGGCAGCGGAATGTTGGGATCGAGCCCTTTATCGATCACGATTTTCACCGGCACGCGCTGAACGATCTTGATGAAGTTGCCGGTGGCGTTCTCGGGCGGGAAGGCCGTGAACTTGGTGCCGGAGCCGAGCTGGATGCTGTCGACATGCCCCTCGAGCCGCAGTTGCGGGTAGGCATCGACGCGGATGGTGACATGCTGGCCGGGCCGCATGTTGACGAGCTGGCTCTCCTTGAAGTTGGCGGTGATCCAGACTTCCGTCGCCACGATTGAAAAGATCTGCTGGCCGGGGGCGACGTAGTTGCCCTGTTCCACGTTGCGCTTGGTGATCCAGCCGTCTTGCGGCGCTGCGACCACGGTCCAGGACAGATTCAAATCCGCCTGGTCGAGCCGCGCCTGCGCCTGCTCGACCTGGCCCTTGAGTTGGCCGACTGCCGCGTCCGTCTCGCCGACGCGCTGCTCGACCGGCGAATTTTGTGTCACCTGGGCTTCGGCCAGTGCCACCTGCGCTTCCGCCTGCTTCAATGCGGCCTCGGCGGCATCGACATCCTGTTGCGAGGTCGCAGCCTTCGGCAGCGCTTTTTGCCGGTCATAGTCGGCCTGTGTCCGGGCTTTGGTCGCTTTGGCGTTTTCGAGCTGCGCCTTGGCCTGATCGAGCTGTGCCGGGAAATTCTTCTTCGCGACCTCCAGCCCGTATTGCTGTCCGCGATATTGCGCCTGGGCGGTCGCGAGCGCGCCTTCCGCCTGCTCGCGATCGATCCGGTATTGCCGGGGATCGATGTGGATCAGCGGCTGTCCCTTCTTGACGAACTGGTTGTCGTTGACGTCGAGCGAGACGACCATGCCGGCGACTTGCGGCGCGATGGTAATGGCGCGGCCGTCGGTATAGGCGTCGTCGGTGTCCTCGATGCCGCGTGTCGAAAGCCAGTAAGTGAGACCGCCGATGGCGAGCAGCGTCAGCACCACCACGCCGATGATGAAGACGGTCGGCCTGCGCTTCTTTCGGGTTTCCTCGCGCGCCGCGGCGACAGCCGCCCTGCCGTTGTCGGTGGGCACAGGCTTGGGGGCTTCGGGCTTCGCTTCGTCCGGCGCTTGTACCTGGCCTTCCTGGCCACGGCGTTCGGCGCGCTTCACCTCGGGTGAGCTGTTCTCCTGCTGGACATCGTCAACCGACATAGGGCGCGCCCCCCAAACCCACTGAACTCGTCAGCCTTAATCTTAGCCTTGCCACGTCAGTGGCGCGCCGGATATAACCGTACCTGATGGTTCGTTTAGAGACAAGGGTTGCCATTACGCGCATGGCCAAAAGCGCAGTCATTCGAAAAGTTCCGCGCGGCGATCGGCGGCGCATGGAACTGATTGATGTCGCTGAGAAAATGTTTCTTGGGCGGGGCTACGCCGAAACCACGATGCAAATGATCGCGGAAGCGGCCGGCGCTTCCAAGGAAACGCTGTACCGTCATTTCGAAAGCAAGAAGCTTTTGTTCGCCGAGATCATCAGCCGGAAAGCCCGGCAGATTTCAGGACCCGATGCGCCGATGGCGCGCGGCGGCAGCCCCGAAACCGTGCTGACTGAACTCGGCGTCAATCTGCTTCGCACGATCGTGACGGGGGAAGCATCGTTTTTTTTCAGAACGGTCGTTGCCGAGGCGGCGCGCACGCCGGAACTCGGCGACCTCTT
Source organism: Bradyrhizobium sp. (assembly GCA_049509335.1). Taxonomy (GTDB): domain Bacteria; phylum Pseudomonadota; class Alphaproteobacteria; order Rhizobiales; family Xanthobacteraceae; genus Bradyrhizobium. The sequence continues at coordinate 20,475 of JBEKZZ010000036.1, forward strand.
CTATGAGCGCGGTCCCGGACTGACGGCCGAGCGGCTCACGCAATACCTGGCGGAAGCCTCAGCAAGGGGCGAACTGCATTGCGACGATCCATCCGTCGCGGCGCGGCTTTTTCTTGGCGCGGTGGTTGCGCAATTTCATCTGCGCCGTCTTTTCCAATCGACGTGGAAGCCGCCGACGGAAAAGGAAATCATCCGCCACGTCAAAGCCGCGGTGTCGATGTTTCTGGCGCAGTTCGGCGCACGAGGAAGTGTGCGTGTTGCCCCGCGAGCTAATATTGCTTGACCGCGGCTCCCAGCGCGATCCAGAGCGCCGCGGCTGCGAGGCCGAGAGCACCGAGGATGAGGAAGGTCGGCGAATAGCCGGCCCACTGCGCGATCCAGCCGCCGAGCGCCGGACTCAACGCCGCGCCTGCACCCTGGACGGTGATCACCGCTCCTTGCGCGAGGTTGACGCGACCGGTTGAATAGAGCGAGCGCGCGACCATGCCCGGCACAGCGACGCTTTGCAGGCCAACTCCGATGCCGTCCAGGATTTCGACGGGCACGATGCCCCACCATCCCGTGAGGAAATAAGCGAACAGCCCGCGCAACGGGAGCATCAAAAATGACGTCAGCATGAGCAGCCAATAGTTGCGCTTTTCAGCAATCCGCATTCCGACGATCGATGCGATCACCATCGTGCCCTGGGCGATGACGACGATGGTTGCAACGAAACTCGGGCCATTGGCCTGGCTGCCTGAAACTGCCGAGATGCCGTAGAGCGGAACGATCGCGGCATTGCCGAGATGAAACACAGCGAGCGCAAGCGCCAGCACCAGCAGCGCCTTGTGTTTCAACAGTACCGTGAGCCCGTGGGGCTGGCTGTCCGGATCGTCTTCCTTGCTGCCGCGCGCGGTCCGGTTGTCGATCGAGCCGGGCGGAATCATGAACACGCAGGCGATCGTGACGACTCCGAACGTCGCAGCGAGCAGAAACACGGAGAGATAGCCGAAATACCAGCCCAGAAAGCCGGAAACCGCGGCGCCGACCATATTGCCGGCATGGTTGAACGCCTGGTTGCGGCCATTTTGCCGGTTGAAACCCTTCTGGCCGACGATGCCGAGCGTGATGCCGGTCACCGCCGGAACGATCGCGCTGCCGGCGATCGCGGTCGCCACTTGCGAAGCGGCGACGGCCCAGAAATTTTGCCACAGCAGGATGATCGAAGAAGCGGCGACCACGGCTACGCCGGGAACGATGACCCACGCGCGCTTATGATTTGACGTGTCAATAAAGCCGCCGACCGGCGTGGTGATCAGCATGCCCGCGACATTGCCGATCGTCATTGCGGTGCCGATCAGGCCGGTGTCCCAGCCGCGTTGCGCGAGGAACACGCCGACAAACGGCCCGATGCCCGACTGCATGTCGGCCATGAAGAAATTGACGGCGAGGAGAGGCCAGAGCCTGGCTCGGCTTTTACTTTGCTTTTGACGCGTCGTGGCCATCTTGATTCCGCGGCGGAGTACTTACGGCAGCAATTGGAGCGCGCCCCGCGCAATGAACGAAGAATGACGTGAGCTAACGGTCCGTTCGGGGAGTGGTTCCGGACTGGAACTACGAGAATGCTGCATTGCATGATCGTTTGGCCAGTTTCCGCGTTATCGCCTCAGCGCGTGAAGCCGGGGATCAGGCATGGAAAAAATCCAGACGGTATTGCAGGATGTTTTCGGATTTATTCCGCAATGGTTGATTGGCCTCGGGTTGGTCTGCTTTGCGATCCTTTGCGCATTGTCCGCGCATCGGCTTCTCGTTTCGTTGGCAAAACGTGCCATCGGACCGAAACGCTCGATGGCGATCCAGATTCTGGAGACGACATCGGGACCGATCAGGCTTGCGGCCTGCCTTGCGGCCGTTGCGATCGTCACGCCGCTTGCGCCGTTGAATGATGACTTAAGCAGCGCCTTGACGCATTTGTTCGTGGTTGCCTCCATCGCGCTGATTGGATGGATATCGATCCGGGCGGTCGATCTCGTCGCCGCGGGCTATTTGCAGCGATATCGTGTCGAGATCGAGGAAAATTTCCTCGCGCGAAAGCATGTGACGCAGGTACGCGTTTTCAAGCGCGTGATCGACACGGTCATCGTCATCGTCGCGGTCTCGACCGCGCTGATGACTTTCGACTCGGTCAAGCAATATGGCGTCAGCCTGTTTGCCTCGGCCGGCGCCGCCGGGCTTGTCGTCGGTCTTGCCGCGCGGCCCCTCCTCAGCAACCTCATCGCCGGCGTGCAGATTGCGATCACTCAGCCGATCCGGATCGAGGATGCGGTCATCATCGAAAACGAATGGGGCTGGGTCGAGGACATTGCATCCACCTATGTCGTGATCAGGCTGTGGGATTGGCGGCGGATGGTGGTGCCGCTCGCTTATTTCATCGAACGGCCGTTCCAGAACTGGACAAGGGATGCAGCTTCCCTGATCGGATCGATCATTCTCCACGTCGATTATGCCGCCGACGTACCGAAAATCCGCGATCGGCTTGAAGGGTTGGTGCGTGAATCCAGGCTCTGGGATAGCGCCGTCGTCAATTTGCAGGTCGTGGATACCAACTCGCGGACCATGGAATTGCGCGCGCTTGTCAGCGCCAGAAACGCGCCGCAAGCCTGGGACCTTCGCTGCGAGATCAGGGAGAAGCTGGTGGCCTTCCTGCGGACCGAGATGCCCGAAGCGATGCCGCGGGATCGCGCCGACGTCGCTATGCCGTCAGCCGATCGTCCGGCTCGATCCGTCAAAGCGGGGAGCGTGTGACCGATCGATGAACTGATCGGCGAAATGGGGGCTTGACCCCGGCGGCTCCGGCCAGAAGAATGCGCCCGCGTCTGGAACCCGGCAGCGGCTGCCGTGGAGTCGCCGCGTCCTTGCCGGAGGCGCCGATGAACATTCTCGATCCACAAGGCCCGATTGCGGCAGCCGAGAAGGTCATCCTGATCGATTCCATCGCGATCATGCTGGCGATTGTGTTGCCGACGATTGCTGCGATCTTTGCCTTCGCTTTCTGGTTCCGCCGCTCCAACCCGCGCGCGATCTACCTTCCGGATTGGGAATATTCGGGCCGTCTCGAACTCGTGGTGTGGTCGATACCGGCGCTGACCGTTATCCTGCTCGGCGGTGTTGCCTGGATCGGCTCACATCAGCTCGATCCCGCCAAGCCCGTGGCGGGCACCGGCGCCGGCGTAACGATCCAGGTCGTCTCGCTCGACTGGAAATGGCTGTTCATCTACCCCGACCAACGCATCGCCTCGCTCAATTCGCTGACGGTGCCGGTCGGCTCGCCGCTGCATTTCGAACTGACCTCCGCAAGCGTGATGAACGCTTTCTTCGTGCCGCAGCTCGGCAGCATGATCTACACCATGAACGGCATGGTGAACCACCTCGAGCTGCGCGCGGACGAGGTCGGCACCTATCAGGGTTTGTCGGCGCATTTTTCCGGCGATGGCTTTCCCTCCATGCTGTTTGACGTGAATGTGGTCTCGCAAACCCAATTCGCCGATTGGGCAAGCGATGCTGCGCGCAGCGGCACGCCTTTGGATCGCAGCGCCTATGGCGAACTCGCCAAACAGTCGATGCCGAAGGACAAGCCGGTCTATCAGCTGGCCGATCCCTTGCTGTTTCACGACATCGCGACGCAGGAGATTCCGCCGGCGCCGGGGCCGTCGCTGACGTCCAATCTCGCAAGGCCGACCAGCACAAGTAACGGCGCGAGCGGCGGGGGCAACGATGCTCGGTAAGCTGACCTGGGACGCCATTCCCTTCGACCAGCCGATCCCGTTGATCACGGGCGCTTTGGTGCTCGTGATCATGCTCGCCATCGTGGTCTGGATCGTCCTCGCCGGCCATTTGCCGTATCTCTGGCGCGAGTGGATCACGAGCGTGGACCACAAGCGGATCGGCGTCATGTATACGCTGCTCGCGATGGTGATGCTGCTGCGCGGCTTTTCAGATGCCATCATGATGCGCGGCCAGCAAGCGCTCGCCTTTCATTCGGAAGGCTTTCTGCCCCCCGAACATTACAACCAGATCTTTTCCGCCCACGGCACCATCATGATCTTCTTTGTCGCGATGCCGTTCGTGATCGGATTGATGAATCTGGTGGTGCCGTTGCAACTCGGCGTGCGTGATGTGGCGTTTCCAACCCTGAATTCGGTGGGCTTCTGGCTCACCGCCACCGGGGCGCTGCTCGTGAACGTATCGCTCGTGGTCGGCGAATTCGCCCGGACCGGGTGGCTGCCCTATCCGCCGCTCTCCGAGTTGACCTACTCGCCCGGCGTCGGCGTCGACTATTACCTCTGGTCGCTTCAGATCTCCGGCGTCGGAACGCTGGTCGCCGGCATCAATCTGGTGACGACCGTACTCAAGCTGCGCACCAGGGGCATGAGCTATCTGCGCATGCCGATGTTCTGCTGGACTGCGCTCGCATCAAATCTGTTGATCGTCGCAGCCTTTCCGATTCTGACCGCGACCTTGGCGATGCTGATCCTCGATCGTTACTTCGGCTTCCATTTCTTTACCAATGAGGCCGGCGGCAACGTCATGATGTTCATGAACCTGATCTGGGCCTGGGGTCATCCGGAAGTCTATATCCTCGTGCTGCCGGCCTTCGGGATTTACTCCGAAGTGGTGGCGACCTTCTCCGGCAAGCCGTTGTTCGGTTATCGCTCGATGGTGCTCGCCACCATGGCGATCTGCGTCATCTCTTTCATGGTGTGGCTGCATCACTTCTTCACCATGGGCGCGGGCGCGGATGTCAACGCGATCTTCGGCATCGCCAGCATGATCATCGCGGTGCCGACCGGCGTGAAGATCTACAACTGGCTGTTCACGATGTATGGCGGACGAATCCGGTTTGACACGCCGATGCTCTGGTCGATCGGCTTCATGGTCACCTTCATCCTCGGCGGCCTGACCGGCGTTCTGGTCGCGGTGCCGCCGGCGGATTTCCTGCTCCACAACAGCCTTTTTCTGGTGGCGCATTTTCACAACGTGATCATCGGTGGTGTGCTGTTCGGCGCCTTCGCCGGTTACGCCTACTGGTTCCCAAAGGCCTTCGGGTTTCGCCTGCACGAAGGATTGGGCAAGGCTGCTTTCTGGTTCTGGCTGATCGGCTTCTACATCGCCTTCATGCCGATGTACTGGCTCGGCTTTCTCGGCATGACGCGCCGCATGCAGCATTATGACGTGGCGGAGTGGCGTCCGTGGCTGATGGTGGCCGCTGCCGGCGTCGCCGTGATCATGATCGGCATTCTCTTTCAGATCGCGCAACTCGTCGTCAGCATTCGCGATCGTGCCGAATTGCGCGACACCACCGGCGATCCCTGGGACGGGCGTTCGCTGGAATGGGCGACGGCCTCGCCGCCACCGGTGTTCAATTTCGCCGTCATGCCCGATGTCGAGGGGCCGGACGCTTATTGGGAATGGAAGCGGCATGCGCGGCGAGGCGACGCCGCGGGCAAAGAGCCGGCCTATCGCGATATCGAAATGCCCAGAAATTCGCCGACCGGATTCGTTTGCGCGTTCTTTGCGACCGTGATGGGCTTTGCGCTGATCTGGCACATCTGGTGGATGGTGTTGCTCGGCGGGATCGGCGCGTTTGCCACGTTCGTGGTGTTCGCCTGGCGTGACCATGACGAATACGTCATTTCCGCCGCTGAAGTGGCCCGCATCGACCGCGCCTACCGGGAAGAACGTGCGGCCGGGATGGGGAGCGCCTCATGACCGATGTGATGGCGGACGAACGGCTCCATCTTTCGACAGTCCACGAGGGTCCGGCTTCGAAGCGGATCGTCACCGGCTACGGCTTCTGGATCTTCCTGCTCTCTGACTTCGTGATGTTCTCGGGCTTCTTCGCCGCCTATGCCGTGCTGCTGGGGCAGACCGCCGGTGGTCCGAAGGGAGCTGAGATTTTCGATCTCAGGAATGTCGCGGTCGAGACCGGCTGCCTCTTGATGTCGAGCTTCACCTGCGGCCTGGCGAGCATTGCCGCCGGCGCGCGCAACCGGCTCTGGTTCCAGATTGCGATGGCCGTGACCTGTGTGCTGGGCCTCGCGTTCCTGTCGATCGAATTCAACGAATTCGCGAGCCTGGTCGCGCGTGGCGCGGGTCCGTCCCGCAGCGCGTTTCTCTCGGCGTTTTTCTCGCTGGTCGGATGTCACGGCCTGCACGTTTCGGCCGGCATTCTCTGGCTACTGACCATGATGGCGCAGGTCTTTGCCAAAGGCTTTCGCGCCGACATCCAGCGCCGCTTCCTGTGCTTTGCGCTGTTCTGGCACGCGCTCGACATCATCTGGGTCGCGGTGTTTTCGGTGGTCTATCTTTTGGGGAGCGCGCCGTGAGCGGTCAACAGCTTCATGACTGGCAGGATCACGCCGATATTGCCCCCGGCGACGAGGAAGAGTTCAGCATCAGCAAAAGTCTGATCGGTTATGGCGTGGGTCTGGCTTTGGCCGTGCTGTTGACGGCGACGTCATTCTTTATCGCGGGCACCGATCTGGTCTGGCAACCCTCTATCCCGGTTGCCATCGTGGTGCTGGCGATCGCGCAGATGGGCGTTCACCTCGTCTTCTTCCTGCACATCACCACCGGGCCCGACAATACCAATAACGTGCTGGCGCTCGCCTTCGGCCTGTTGATCGTGTTTCTGGTGATCACCGGTTCTCTGTGGATCATGGCGCATCTCAACCAGAACATGATGCCCATGGATCAAATCATGCAAATGCAGCGATGAAAAAGTAGCGATAGAAAGCGCAGCGATAGGAAATTTGATCGGAAATTCCGAGAAAAACGGCCGCGCGCGATCCTGCGGATGCGGCTTTGAGGCGAACTTACTTCAGCGACGTGTTGATCGAAGCGAATTTGGTGTTGAGCTTCGAGCCCAGTCCATTCACCACCGCGATGATGGCGAGCGAAATGCCGGCGGCGATCAGGCCATATTCGATGGCGGTGGCCGCGGTCTCGTCCTTCAAAAATCGATACATGAGTTGCATGGTCGTATTCCCGGTTATGCAATTTTTCTCGCGGACGCGCGCTTGTTTGTTGCTGCCATCTATAGAGCGGACGGTCTTGCGGAACCGCTAAGATCCACGATGAAACATGGCATGATGTGGAACCTTTCGCAGGCGCGCTCGGTCCAAAAGTGGACACAAGCGCCGCTTGCGATATCGCGCTTTCGTTGCCGTGCAGACTATGACCTCTTTGGATTGAAAACACCGCCGTATCACGACCGTAGTTTTCCGGTGTGCGAATCTCGGCTGTGCGCATCGCTTGCCGCCGGTTCTGCCGCGATCGACACAGTCTCCGGTTTGCTCAAATTCGCGCGCACAAGATGGCGCGCACGGATTCTGATACCGCAAAAGGATGGTTAAGGAACCGATAACGGAGCAATCGACCAGCGACGCGATGGCGGCCATCAGCGGGATCTCGCGGACGATCGCGCAAATGAGCGAGATCACCACCTCCATCTCGAGCTCGATCGAGCAGCAGGGCGAAGCAACGCGCGAGATCGCCCGCAACATCCAGTCGGCCGCGGCCGGCTCGAGCGAGATCAACGCCCATATTGGCGGCGTCACCACCGCGGCGACGGCCGCGGGCGCCGCGGCCACCGAGGTGCTGGGAAATGCGCGCGAGCTCGACCAGCAATCCGGCATGCTGCGCAGCGCGGTGGACGGATTCCTCGCCAGGGTGCGCGCCGCTTAAAGCGCGCCCTCTGGCGGGATTGCCCAAACCGCCCATTGCTGGCATTTTACCGGCATCGGGATGACAGCGGTGAGGGCCTGCGATGACGCGATTTTTGGCAGCGATTTTGTTTCTGGCGGTTCTCCCAGGCTGGACCGACACCAGGGGGACGGTGCGCGTCGAGGCTGCCTCGCCGGACAAGCCCTACGATTTCGTGGTGCACGTCAGAAACATTCCGGACATCAAGTATAACCCGCTGGTGCGACAGGACCGCAACCACATGGCGCTTAATCTCGTCCGCGGCCAATGCCCTCTCGGCCGCGTCGTCGGCGAAGACACCGTCACGACCGAGATCTATGGGCTCACGAGCAGCCTGCCCGATTATGTCGTGCTGGTGAGCTGCGCGCGGAATCGCTGAAGGCCACGTCAAAGGGTTTGGTTTGCGCCGGCTAGGGCATAATTGGGGCGTAGGCCCAAACAGCCCTCCGCGCGAGCTAACTAACTGAATATATTACGAGTTTAGATTCAGCTGATGTAATCGAATGCTGACATTTAGATTTGTCAGCGTTCGATAACATTTCTCCTTGTCACCGAACGCCGACATACGATAATGTAAGCGATCGATGACATTTGGAATGAGCCATGCTCATACGAACACCCGCAGACCTCGGCGCCGTGATTCGCGACAGGCGTAAACGTCTAAAACTCGATCAGTCGACATTGGCCAAGCGCATCGGTGTCAGCCGTCAATGGGTGATCGATATCGAGCATGGTCACCCGCGTGCCGAGATGACACTTGTACTCCGCGCCCTTGATGCTTTGGGCATCCCTCTGCACGCAAGCGATGAACCAAGCACAAGTTCAGCCCAATCCGGCGTCGATATTAATGCCATCGTCGCCCGAGCCAAAAAGGGCAAAGCATGACCGGCGAACTTATAGCTCTCCTGGCTGGCAACGAAATCGGCCGCGTGCGCAACGATGCACGTGGCCGGTTGACCTTCGTCTATGACAACAAGTGGCGCGGCACACGCGGAGCCTACCCTCTCTCGCTTTCGATGCCGCTCGCAGCCGAAGAGCATGGTCCCGCCGTCGTTCAAGCCTTCTTGTGGGGGCTTCTCCCGGATAACGAGCGCGTGCTCGATCGGTGGGCCAAGAAATTTCAGGTATCGGCGCGCAACGTCTTTGCCCTCATCTCTCACGTCGGCGAAGATTGCGCGGGCGCCGTCCAATTCGTCAGGCCCGATCGCTTGGAAGTTTTGAAAAGCGGCAAAGACGACAAGGTCGAATGGCTCGACGAGCCGGCAATCGCAAAACGCCTCCAAACCTTACGCGAAGATCACGCCGCCTGGCGTTTGCCGCGCGACACAGGGCAGTTCAGCCTTGCCGGCGCTCAGCCGAAAACCGCCCTACTACTGCAAAAGGGTCGTTGGGGCGTTCCTTCCGGGCGGATTCCGACAACGCACATCCTTAAACCGCCGACTGGCCATTTCGATGGTCACGCTGAGAATGAGCATATCTGCCTGCTGCTCGCGCGTCATCTCGGCTTGCCCGTCGCGGATACGAAGGTGGTGCGGTTCGAAAAAGAAATCGCCATCGTGATCGAACGCTATGACAGGCAAATCAGCGGCAACGACATCGTTCGTGTCCATCAGGAAGACATATGCCAAGCGCGCGGCATTTTGCCGACGAAAAAATATCAAAACGAAGGGGGGCCGAGCCCTCCCGACATTATCGAGCTATTGCGCACTTATTCCACGGATCGCGAAACCGACGTTGATACCTTCGTCGATGCCCTCGGCTTCAACTGGCTCATTGCCGGCACCGATGCGCACGCCAAAAACTACTCGCTGCTTCTGGCCGAAGGCCCCAATGTAAGGCTTGCGCCGCTCTACGATACCTCGAGCATTCTTCCCTACGAGGCGGTAGCTATTCGAAAGATCAAGCTCGCGATGAAGATCGGGGATGATTACAAACTCAGCCAAATCGGCTGGCGCCAATGGCAAAAATTCGCGCGCGAAGCGCGACTCGATGCCGAAAAAATGCGTGCCGAACTAGCCAAAATGGTCGAGCAGCTTCCCGACTTCGTTACCGCCGTGCAGGCGCAAGCGAAAAAAGATGGATTGGACAATGCCATCATCGGACGCTTGGCGAAGGAGCTAATCGCGAGGGCCAAGGATTGTGCCCGTCTTCTGACGGAAACCTAGTTTTGGCGTTATCATCACGCCGATGATAATCACCGCGAGCGATGCTAGCAGCAGCACCGCTGGTAGCCAGGGCTTTGCTCGTCGCGCCCCTGCAAGCGGGAAAGGAGACCGTCTTACTTCCTGGCGTTTTCGTTCCGGGATTCGGCTTTCATATCCTCGGCCATTTGCAGGCAGGTGAGGAGGTCGAGATAGCTCATCATTCCGAGCGCGCGCGCATCGCTTGTACATTGCTGCCGCGAGCGGGCCGAGGCTGTGACCCAGAGTGAATTGAGCTGCTGGTGGGCCGCTTCCTCGTCACGCGCGCACTCTTCGATACTCTTCCCCGTGGTGGACTTGAGCATCTTGGCTTCGGCATCCCGCGTCTTGCATAACTTCTGGACGTTCAGCGCCGGTGCGCCGGCGAATGCAGGCGCGGTTACCGTGGCGGCCAAGGCAAACATCGCCACGAAGGCTCTGAGAGCGTTCATTTTGGATGCAATGGTCAAGGCCATCGTCCTGCTACCAGCCGTCCCGCTAGCCAACGCTCTCGTCCGGCGCGATGTTGTCAACGCGCCGGGCGATATCTCGTTCCCCAATCGGCTGATCGCCTAATCTACCGGGGGCTCTGTTGGGGCCCGGCGCGCCGTTTTGATTGACGCCGCCAGTGTCTGCGCCGCCCGTTCCCAGGCTACCCACCACCCGTTCCGAGGCCTGCGCGCGAATCTATCTTCCGTTGGTGCTGCGGTTCCGATTGAGCCCGTTGTTCTGGCTCCCCGTTCCCAACGAGCCGCCGCCCGTCCCCAACGATCCGCCGCCTGTGCCCAGCGATCCGCCACCCGTTCCCAACGAGTTGCCCGTTGCCATGCCGGTGGTTGACGATGTGCCGGCCGACCCGGTGATCGACGAAGCGCCGATCGAACCGGCGGAAGAGCCGCCCGCACCGTTGCCTCCTGCGCCAGCCGCAAAGGCGTAACTGCCCGATACGGCGAGCGCCCCCGCCAGCATCAGCGTTGTGATCTTCATGGTTATTCTCCTTACGTTGTGGAGGAAAGATAAGACGCGCCGCCGGGGAACGTTCCAGCCGATCGGGCAGGCGGACCGCACGGGGCGGATTATCAATGCAACGAGCCGGCATTCCGAGGTGATGATTTCCGTTTGCCGTCGTTTGTGGTGAAACTTGTTTCGGTGAAGACATTATTCTGTCGCAAAACCGCGCAAGCGCATGCCTTGCGCTTGATTTTGACAAAAATATTTTTGTTCCCGATCAGAATTTTCTTATTTGTGGGAATAAATTTCGTTGTGAAACGGTCTCGTCACAAATCCGCATAACAAGCCGACAATATTGCGCGGCGTTTCTCGTCGTTGCGGTTTCTTGCGCGTCGCCTCGTTGAGTCTCGGCGATTCTGCGAAACTTCCGCGGTCCAGAGGTCATTAGATGTTCGTGATGAGGGTGGCTCTGTGCCTGCTCCCTGTTCTTGCCTGCGCGCGCATGGCGGCAGCCGGCCCGCTTGAGGAGGCGGCCGAGCGCTACCGGCCTTACGCGATCGAGGGGATCGGATCGGCGCTGACCGGCGCGCGCGATTTGCGCGAGCGCGTTGCCGCGAAGGATCTGGCGGGCGCGAAAAAAGCCTGGCTCTCGGCGCGGGCGGGGTGGGAGCGATCGGAAGTATTCACCGCGGGCTTCGTTCCGGAACTCGATGCGATGATCGATGCCTGGCCGAATGCGGACAGCGGGTTCCACGCCATCGAGGCCAAATTGTTCGGCACCGGTCGAACCGATGTCGAAGGCGATACCGACGTGCTGGTCAGGAATCTCGACGAGCTTCATAACAGGCTCCGCGATATGCCATTGACGCCGCAAGGCCTGCTCGATGGCACGGTACGGCTCGCCTACGAAGTCGGCGAGAGCAAGGCGGACGGCGGCGAATCCCGAATCAGCGGCACGTCGCTTGACGATATGCGCAACAACGTGGCCGGCGTCGAATTCGCCTATCGCACGGTTTTCGCAAGTCCCCTCAGGCAAGCCGATGCTGCGCTGGCGGATTCGGTGACGAAGCACATCGAGCAGCTCAAGATCGTTGTGGCGGCGAGCGATCTGCCGCATGTCGACGTGCGATCGCTGCGGCGCGCCAGTGAGGAACTGGTCGTCGCGTTGCAAGCTGCCTCCGCCAAACTCGGATTGCGCCGGCCCACGCTGGAGGCCCAATCGCGATGAGCCTCCTTCGGTCGGGCTTCCGTCAGTTGAGCTGCGCCGTTGTCGCGATCGGGCTGTCGATCTCAGGTCCGCACGAATGCGCGCTGGCGTTTCCGGTGGATGGCGACCAGACCGCGTTGCCGGCGAAAACCGAACTGAACGAGGACGCGCTGGCGAGACCCCGCGAAGTCTTCCATTCCGAGATCGGCGGCGGCAGGTCGGACCTGATCAGGCTCGGCAACCTGGCCTTCAGTTCGCCGTCGATTCTGGGCGGCGTGGCGCAGCGGGCCGGCATCAGTTGCGAAACCTGTCACGTCAACGGCGCCGGTAACGCCAGGTTCTTCATGCCAAAAATGTCGACGCGCCCGGGAAATTTCGACACCACCGGCGCGTTGTTCAATCCGAAAGCGGATAATGGTGCGCTCGATCCGGTCCGCATTCCAAGCCTGCGCGGCGCGCGCTATCTGGCGCCCTATGGCGCCGACGGCCGCATGGCGTCGCTTCGCGACTTCGTTCGCAACGTCATCGTCAATGAGTTCGCGGGCGCCGAGCCGCAGCCCGACATTCTCGACGCCATCGTCGCCTATATCCAGGATATCGATTTTCTCCCCAATCCGAGCCTCGGTCCGGGTGGCCGGCTGGTCGGGAAGATCAGCGACTCGGAGCGCCGCGGCGAGGCGTTGTTCTCAAAGCCGTTCCCGCATGATGCGAGCCTGAGTTGCGCCGCCTGCCATGTGCCATCAAGCGCCTTCATTGACCACGCGCAGCATGATGTGGGCTCGGGCGGACTGTTCAAGACGCCGACGCTGCGCAATGCGGATTTCAACGCGCCGTATTTTCATGACGGCCGGTTCGATACCTACGATCAGGTGGTGGCGCATTTCGACCGGGTGTTCGAGCTCGGCCTCTCCACGCAGGATCAAAAGGACCTGGTCGCCTACCTCACCGCGGTGGGAGACGGTTTGATGCCCTATGAGTATGAGGGCGCGGGCGCCACGTTGAAGGAAATCAACGAGTTCGCGAAGCTTCTCGGCACTGCGATCCCCGCGGGCGACAAGGAAGTCGTGGCACTCGCCGTCGATACCATCGGCGGCGAATTGCGCGAACTGACCGAACGCTATCCCGATCGCAAAGACACCAGCGTGTCGGGCGGCGAACAGGAGCGCGCCAACGCGCGTGCCGCGCTCAAGGAAGTCGTCCTGCTATTGCGGCACATCGATATGGCGGTGGGTGAAGGCCGCACCTCGGACGCTGCCGCCGACTACCAAACCTATCGCTCTCTCATGCTTGCCGCCGTTCCGTCGCTGCTGGCCAGCGCCCAGCGGTGGTCGCTCTTCAATGTCACGGTGCACGACCGGCACTTTGATGCTCTTCGTCAAACCATGCAATCGAAGCACATGTCGCAGTAGCGCGTTGCGTACAGCATCACTGTCTTGAAAGGATTCCGCGCGATCGATTGCGCGGAATGAATCCGCTGTTCGCAGCGTCGCAGCATTCGGCTCGCGCGCGCGATGTGCATTGGCATCATCAATCAGGTGACAATCGTCCATTCAGAGGATGATCGTAATATAAAAAGCGCACCTGGAATATTTTTTGAATCGTTTTCATCTTTTCGCGCGGTTTCACAACTTCGATATGCCATCGTCACGTTGATCGACTACGCAGCGTCTCGTTACCAACCCTCTTTTGGAGTCGATGAATGACTTTCAATTTCAAAACAAACTGGCGAACCACCACGGCGCTGTGCATCGCTTCGACGATCGCATGCGCCACGACGGCCTACGCCGCCAGCCCTGGCGGCCTCATCCAGCAGCTGATCGCCGATATCGAAAACGACCTCAAGGTCATTGAGGGCGGCAACGCCGGCAAAAGCAACCCGACCAGCACCCCCAAGACCGCTTCTCCGATCAAGCACGTTATCGTCCTGATCGGTGAAAACCGCGGCCTCGACCACACCTTTGGCGTCTACAAGCCGAAGGGCAAGGGACAGACCATTTCCAACCTGCTGTCCAAGGGCATCGTCAACGAAGACGGAACCCCGGGTCCGAACTTCGCTCTCTCGCAGCAATTCTCGGTCGCGGCGCAGGCTAACGGCCTGTATTATATTGGCGCTCCGGCGGCGTCCAAATCGGCCTACAACGCGGTCAACCTGATGCCGCAGCCGAACACCAACGGTGCGCCGGAGACTCAGAGCACGACCGGTGCTCCGTTCACGTCGGTTGCCGTGGTAGCCGCAACCGGCGAGACCGACATCGCTCCGGGCAGTTTCAACCTCCTGACGACCGGCGCCGTCGGTCTGACGGCCAACTCTCTCGACACCCGCATTCCCGGCGCCGGCACCCTGAACGGCTCGTTCCAGATGCAGGGTCCGAAGCTCACCGACGACGACTACACCGGTGACACGACTCACCGCTTCTACCAGGACTGGCAGCAAAGCGATTGCAGCGTTTCCTCAATGACGAAGACCAACACTTCGGGCTGCCTGACCGACCTGTTTCCCTTCGTGATGGATACTTACGACCGCTCCTCCACCAAGCAGGGAAACTTCAGCGAGGGCAACTCGTTGGGCTTCTACAACGCCCAGAATGGCGAAGCCGCCTTCCTGAAGGCGCTGGCTGACCGCTTCACCCTGAGCGACAACTTCCATCAGTCGTTCCATGGTGGCACCGGCGCCAACCACTTCATGCTTGGCACCGGCGATGCCGGCTTCTGGAGCGATGGCAACGGCAACCCGATCACGCCGCCTTCGAACCAGATCGCCAACCCGAACCCGGTGCCGGGCACGGTCAACATGTATACGGCCGACAATAACTTCAGCAATTGTTCCGATGCCACTCAGCCGGGCGTAGGCCCGATTGTCGACTATCTCGGCAACCTGCCCTATGCGGCCGAGCCGAACTGCGCGGCAAGCACCTTCTACATGCTTGACAACAGCAACCCGGGCTTCTTGCCGAACGGCGCGCTGGCGAACGGAGAAGGCGGCATTCCGCCGTCCCCGGTTCGGACGATTGGCGACTCGCTGAACGTCGCGAACATCACATGGGCTTACTACGGCGGTTCGTATAACGACGCGGTAATCCTCTCGAACGAAGCTGTTGCGGCAAACCCGGCCAACCCGAACCTGACCCTGGCTGCAATCAACGATCCGACGCACGCGCTCGGCATCGCCTACTGCCAGATCTGCAATCCGTTCCAGTATGCGACCTCGATCATGGGCAACCCGACCCAGCGTGCGGCTCATATCAAGGACACGACCGATCTGATCACGGCGATCAAGGACAACACCCTGCCTTCGGTGTCGTTCGGCAAGCCGGACGGCCTGCTCGACGGTCATCCGTCAAGCTCGAAGATCGACCTGTTCGAAGCCTACGTTACCAACGTCCTGACGGCGCTGGATGCCAATCCGGAACTGAGGGCCGAGACCGCGGTGTTCATCACCTGGGACGAGGCCGGTGGATACTGGGATTCAGGCTTCATTCAGTCGATCGACTTCTTCGGCGACGGACCGCGTATTCCGACCCTCATCCTCTCGGCCTACTCGACCGGCGGCAAGGTCTACCACAACTACGGCGATCACGTTTCGATCCTGAAGTTCATCGAGCGTAACTGGAAACTCCAGCCGCTCACGAACCGCAGCCGTGATAACCTGCCGAACCCGACGTTCAAGAAGGACAATGCGTACGTGCCGACCAACAGCCCGGCGCTTGCTGACTTGTTCGACGCGTTCGATTTCAGCGTGGCGAACAATATCCCCTACACGGAGTGATCGAGAGACGGATCGCGACGTGCCGTGATCCATAACGCCGGTGCCGATCGAACTCCCCGGTTCGGTCGGCACCTCTCTTTTTGCCCAGATGCTGGAAGGTGGCCGCGAAGATGGTCAAAGGCACAATTTCGGTTTGCTTGCGCGGGATGATATGGAGCGCGTTTGCATGGATATTTTCCTGGGCCTTTCTTTCGCCCTTCAGCCATATGACGGCGCAGGCCCAGCAGTTTTCAGCGGACATCGTCACCCGGCGCGATGACGTGTCGACGCGCACGGGACGGCTGAGCGCGCGCGACGGCCAGGTCAGGATCGAGACCGCGGAACATGCGGACGGCTTTTTTCTGGTCGACGCGGTGAAGCCCTCGGCCACCTTCGTGCGGCCCGGTGCGCGCATTTACATGGATGCCAAACAGTCAAGCCGGTTGACCCGGACGTTCGTTCCCCTCGACCCGGATGCGCCGTGCCGGCAATGGCAGGTGATGGCACACCTCGCTGGTGTAGCCGGCGAGAGCGAATGGCGCTGCGAGCGAACCGGCATCGAGACGATCGACGGCCACAGCACCGTTGCGTTTCGGGCCTCGTCCAAAACGGGCGAAGAGCTTGTCGGCTGGATCGATCGCGAACGGAGGTTTCCGCTGCGAATCAAGACCGGCGACGGCACCCTCATCACGCTCGAGCAGATCAAGGACGAGCCTCAGGGCGCATCATCTTTCGAGCTTCCGTCAGGCTACAGCAAATTCAGCCCCGAAGCGCTGATCGGGCGGATCAAACAGAGCGACGTCTGGGTTGCCTCGCCTGTGGACGCTCCGTCTTCGTCTCCCACGGAGGCCGCCGAATCCCTGGTCAGATGAGGTCGGCGGCAGACTTCGTATCGCCTCTGGATATCGGCCGCTTCTTCAATTTTGCATGACGCGGACGCGCTTTTCCTGGCGCGCATGAGCCGGCGGTTGACGCCGTCCCACCCGCCTCAACGGGCATGTGCCCACACGGCCCACGCGTCATGGCGATGTCATTTGTGGTCCGCCGAATGCGAGACTCCATCGATTGCCGGTGCTAATATCGTCCGCGGCAACGTGAGACTGCGACCGCGTCTTTCGCCGTCACAAAAAGCAACACCGGGAGAGCTGCGGGCGATCCCTGGGATATGCACAACGGGGAGGCTTTCCATGAATCCAAAGATTGCTGAAATCGTCTTGGCCGCGGGCGTCGCGGTGGTGGCGTTGACCGGTGCTGCGAGCGCGCAAAATTCGCCCGCGACCGCCGCCCTCGACGCCAGCTTGCGCAGCGCGGTCGAGCAAAAGGACGTGCCGGGCGTGGTCACGCTGATCACCGATCGCAAGGGCGTGCTTTATGAGAGCGCATTCGGCGTGGCGGATGTCGCGACCGGGCGCCCGCTCAAGACCGATGCGATGTTTCGCATCGCCTCGATGACCAAGCCGATTACCTCGACGGCGCTGATGCAGCTTGTCGAGCAGGGCAAGATCGGCCTCGACGATCCCGTCGAAAAATATCTGCCGGAGTTGAAGAACCCTCAAGTCATCGAATCCTTCGATGCGAAGACCGGTGATTACAAGGTCCGCCCGGCGGCAACGTTACCCACCGTCAGACAAGTCCTCACCCACACGTCCGGACTGGGCTATCCCTTCACCAGCGCGATCTTGCGCGATTTCAAGCCGCGCGCCGGCGAGACATATCCCTTCGGCGGCCCGCTGCTGTTCGATCCGGGCACGCGGTGGCATTACGGCACCAGCCTTGATGTCGTCGGACGCCTCGTCGAGGTGGTGTCGGGCCAGAAGCTCGAGGATTATTTCCACGATCACATCTTTGTCCCGCTCAAGATGAACGACACCTCCTACAATGTGCCGGAGGCCAAGGGGCCGCGTCTCGTCGCGCAACAGCAGCGCGACGGCGCCAGGATGGACGGCCCGGTCGTGCTGCAGATCCCGCCGCTGGTTGGTCTGACGATCGCCGAGCCGATCGGCGGCGGCGGCCTTGCTTCCACGGCCGATGATTACGGCCGCTTCATGCGTATGATCCTCAATGGCGGCGAACTCGACGGGGCCCGCGTGCTGAAGCCGGAGACGGTCAAGCTGATGGAGCAGAACCAGATCGGCGCGGTTTCGGTGCCCGCGCTCAAGAGCGCGATGCCGCGGAGCGCCGATTTCACCTTCATCGCGGACGGCCGTGACAAATGGGGGCTCGGCTTCCTGATCACGGTCGATCAGCTCCCCGGCCTGCGCTCGCCGGGCTCCCTAAGCTGGGGCGGCATCAACAATACCTACTTCTGGATCGATCCGGCGCGCGGCATCGGCGGCGTGATCCTGATGCAGTATTTGCCGTTCGCCGATGCCAAGGCGCTCGCCACCTACCGTACGTTCGAGCGCGGCGCCTATCAGCTCGTGAGCGCGGAGCGGTAAGACATTTGCGAAGTCCGGCCGGCATGGGCGAATAGAGTCGTCCGTTCGCCCATGCCCCGCCGGATATTGCGCGCGTTATGGTATCGATCCGGTTTGCATCGGAGCGCGAGGGCGATATCGTGAAGAAACCGGCGTGCATATTGATCGCGATCTGCCTTGCGTGCGGGCAGGCCGCCTTCGCGGATGAATTTCAAAACCTGAAATGCGGTTCCGATATCCCCAAGGCCATGATCGGCAAGCGCTCGTCGAATGTGCCCGTCGTGCAGATCGAGAAAAAATATCAGGCGCTCGGCTTGAAAGACCTTGGCGGCGACGAGATTTCCGACAGCCTGTCGTCGGTCAACTGGCTGATCTGCGGCAGCGAATATATCGAGCTGGTCGATCGCAAGGGAGCCGTCCGCGACGTGCTGGCATTGCCGCCGCATTCGAAGGCTGCGCCTGCGTTCTCCGGCTTTTGTCAGGCCAAGGGCAAGGATCTCCCGGATGTCATCATCGCGGTGCTCGATGGCGAGGCCGCAAAGGCGCCTCTGCCGGTCAAGACCGCCTGGAAGATCGATCAAAAGCAGGCGAAGTTCGTCGCGATCCCGGGCGAGGGGCTGCTTTGTCCGAAAGACGGCATCTACAGCGTTGACGGCGGCCCTTGAGGGCGCCTGGCGGCGATCTGATCGTTACCGACCATGTGCCAGGCTCGCGCGATCCGCCGCAGGCTGCGTCGGGTCGTTGGCGATACGGGAGCATCAGGCATCGCCAGTGAGTCTCTTCAATTGACGGACGCGCCCAGCAGCCGCCTGATTGCTTCATCGGTCTGTGCGGGGTCCATCGTAAACGGCGGCGGCGCGCCCGCGGCAATTTGCCTGGCCCTCAACGCTTCAGCGGCGGCGATGGTCGCTTTGCAACCCTGGGGAATGGCGGTTGCAGGTCCGCGTGTCAGTTCGCCGCGCACGATCGCACTGGCCATATAATTGCAGTAAGCTTCATCGTCGTCGTTCATCGGCGAGCCGCTGTCGGCGATCGAAGGAGATGGCTGCGGGACCGGAGCAGGTTCGGCGCCTGACCTTCCCGCATCGGCCTGTTGATCCGTGTTGTCGTAACGGTAGGTCGGACAGCCAAAAGGCGCCGGCCTGTTTCCGGCGAATGCCCTCAAGCAATTCAGATTGGACGGCACGCCGCATTTGGGACCACCGACCCTGAGAATGCTGTCTGCAATCTCTTTCGGATACGAATTCGTCCGCTTGGCCACGTCGTCCATAAAGCGGAGAAGTTGTTTGATCCTCGCCGGTGCAAGAGCGCAGCCATCCGTTCCATGCGGCGCGGCGTTATCCTGCGGTGGATTGATCGCGTCGCCCGGAAAACCGAGTCCGGTGTCGTCACAGCAGTAAATGAAAGTTGGGATGCTGGTTTGATTGGGATTGGCGGGATTTTGCCAGAGGCCGTTGTTGGGATTGAACTTCCATCCGCTGCTGTTTTGATAGGCCTTCTTGGAATACGTTCCCGCCGCCGACATTCCTGATGGGCCGGGAAACTGGGACGTGTTTCCGTTGCCGCAGTTCGCCGGGCCGCCGCCTCCCATGCCGGGGCCGGTGATGGTACTGCAAGAGCCTCCGTTGTTGTTGTAGGCTGTGCCGCCGCCGTTGCCCGGGCCGGTTTGCATGCCCTGAATGACGACACCGACGGATGGAGACGGAGCAGGCGTTGGCGTGACCGTACCGTTCGACGTGGTGTCCCGCGAGGCGAGCCTGCTTGAACCCGTGGCCGGCGGACGCGGCAACCCCGGCTCGGCGAGGTGCGGCGTTCCGGTTTGCGGTGGCGATGATGGTGGCAACTGCGTTACGCCGGGCAGCCCTGGCAAGCCGGTTTTGATATGAGATTGGCCCGGTGGCAGCGGAGCAACGCCAGATGAAGGAGCTGTCTCCGTCCTTTGGCGTTCTGCAAATTCACGCATCATTCTGTTGGAAGCGGTGTCAAATTTCTCCGCTTCGCGTTTGTCCGCCGCTGCTTTTTCGCGCTGCTCCTCATCCATTTTTCTTTCGATATCCCTGACCGCTTGTTCGGCTTGTCTTACTTTTTCTGTTAACGCTTCCGACACGCAGGAATTACCAGGACCGCAAAGATATCCGGGTGCGCAATATGTGCCTCCGCCGCAGGCTCGCGGTGAATTCGGGGGCAGGCACTTGCCGTCCTGGGTGCAGATGTTGGCGTGTGGACAATATCCACCGCCACGGCAGCACACCGAGCCGATTGGGACGCATTTCCCGTCGCACAGCCCGTAACCAGAACTGCACGACGGTCCGCTGCTCTCTTCCTCGATGTTGAATTGGAAGGATGAGCTTCTGGAATAAGTGTGTGTCGTCGTGGTCGTGGTCGTCGTAATCGTACGGGTTTGGGCGTGAACCGCCGCGAGACCGGCAAACGCAAAGACAGCCAGCGCAATCGCGACACAGACACGCAACGAACCAAGTCCCGATAAATTGGACCGAAACTTCGAGTCTGTTCCTGCCATTTCGACCATCACTATTTCATTAGCGCGGAGGGCTGGTGCGTTGCCCTCCGCTGGCGGCCGCCCTGATTTTCTGAAGATCCTCGCTCGATGCGGTCAATTCATCCATCTTGACGGCATCGATCGCATATGCCGACCGGTAGTCTGCTATCGCTTCCCCGAGATCGCGTTGACCAGTTGGATTATCTCCACGCTCGAAGTCCTCTTTCATAAGCTTCCAACTAACAACGGCTCGGGCCGCGTAGGCGGGCAAAGCGCCTCTTGGATTCATCTCAATTGCCTTGAAGTAATAGTATTTTGCACGGCTAAAACGGCGCTCCTCCATCACATATGAGTTGCCGACCTGCACGAAGGCAAAGGCTCGATCGACACGAGACTGACTTTGGTCATTGATGACGCGTGTACAGCCAATCTTGGTACGCCTTGGGTCATCCATCTGATTGCAGTCATCGAAGTCCCGCTGAGTAGCCTTTACCGATTGGCAAAGAGCATGGGCTTCTTGAATCCTTCGCTGACAAAAGTCGTCGTAGTGCTTGAGGTCTTCATACTTCCTTTCATCGCAAGGCGGATGGGCGAATATGGGGTCGGTCCACTGCCCCCCTTCAAGATAATCTTTCAAAGCAGAGGCGCACGCGTTGGCGTCATCCGTGGCATGACAGACATTTGCAGTTGAGATCGTAGCGAGAGCGAGGGCAATCGACAGAAGATTGATGCGCCGGCTCTTCGTTCTCCTGACATTCTTGGGGAAAGCGTCGTTGCGTCCGCCAAAAAGCTGTGCGGCGACCATCTTCATCGAACGATCTCTGTTTCAAATCGGCTGTTGAAAAACGCCATGAAATCGCCGCAACCAACCAATGTCAAGAGCCGGTCGGCAGCAGCGGCGAGGAACGATGCGGCCGGTGGGGCATTGCTGATTTTGCTATCGGAGGGCGTGCCTAGCACGCAATTCAACTCAGCCGCAATCTCCCGTGCATGGTCGCGAATTTTCATCCCGGAGCCAATCGGCAATTCTTGATTTCGCGTCAACGCGGCGTTCGAATTGGAATTTGCGAATCAAATTCCAGGAAAGCGAAATGGCCGCCGAGAGGCCGCGCCTTTCGTTGCGGGTGCCGACCCGGAGCGACGACTCGCGCGATGGCCGAGGCCACCAAGCGGGCCATGCGGTTGACGGCCGAGATCAACAAGCTCTCCTTCGACGCCGCCGCCAGAGTAAGAGAACTATTCAGCGAATTGACGGACCGAAAGGTGGACGACACCTTCACGCTCATCCCGCCGTTCTACCAAGGAAAACGCGAAACTCTTGCTCAGAAGCAGGCATAACGACTAACCCTGAGGCCGCATCGCTCGCTTACTTGTTCAACTTCAGTATTTCTGAAAGCACCCATGGATCATTGGGGCCTTTTACTTTTCGAACTTCATCGATCACCCACGCCCCGTTATATTTGATGAGGTCGTAGCGCATCTCATATGAGTGACCACCTTCATTGAAGGTCACGCGAACTTCGGCATCGGCATCGCGCGAGCCTATGACCGCTATTTTCAGATCGCGTACGCCAGGATCCTGTGAATCGGATTTGTAGTCAAAATCAAGAGCACCATCGACGTAGCCCAGGGCATCCTGCTTTACCCACAGCGCTTTCATTCTAGGTGACCACAATCGCGCCGAGTGTTCCCTGTCAGCGGTATTGTAGATTATTCGCACGGTATCGGCGGGATCGTCCGATGTCTGAGCCGGCGACGTCTTCGTGCCGGCGAAGATGGCGATCGCGCAAAATAGCGCGGCCGTGAAAAGAGATTTCAGCGCCACTGAACGGCCCCCAAAATAAATATGCACGGCATCCTCTGCGAGCTTGACGAGTTTTGCAATGGTTCTGGCTGTCGCGCGGGAGGGACCGCGATTGAATGACGTGGCCAAAAGTGCGTCAATGAATGCGGCCCAGACACCGGCCCGCCGCCAACGGACGAAGCGGTTGTAACAAGTAGTGTACGGGCCAAACGTCTCGGGCAGATCACGCCAAGGTGCTCCAGAGCGCAAGACCCAGAGGATGCCATTGAGGACGCGACGGTCGTTCACCCGAGAAACGCCGCGGGGCTTGTTCGGCGGCATGGGCTTGATGGCGATCCATTCGTGATCGGTGAGTTCGTAGCGCATGATTCGAGCCCCCCGGTTTGGAAGCTTGAATCACAGGGGTCTGGCTAGAAGCAACACTTTCGGGCCGGCCCGGGTTGGACACTTGCGAGCAGGAGCGGACATCAACCAGCCGACAATCTCCGCCGAAACCGTCGAAAATGATGCTGTGGACGGCGCCCACTCTGCGGCATCGGAGTTCCATAGGGTGGTTGCGTTAGAGCAAACCACATTGAGGGGAGCCATCCATGGGCGAGGTTATCACGAGTGGGGTTGATATAGCGAAGTCGGTCTTCCAGGTGCAAATCTCCCGATCTTTCTCACCCTCGGGTGCAGGCTGGCATGGTATGGGATATTGCCGACATGATTTTGAAAGATGTCGGAGTTGGGAGGAAGAATGCGTATTTTGCTGGCCGTCGCGGCGGGGCTATTATTGTTAAGTCCGACCTTTTCGGTTGCTCAACCAAAGTCATGTTCAGACCAATATCGGTCATGTTTAGATCCCAACACTGAAAACTCGCGAAAATTCCATGGAGATCGCGCTGCATTCTGCAAGACAACCATGAGCACCTGTCTGCAAACGGGTAACTGGCAGACTCAGCGCGCAAATTGGATCGGTCTGAAGCGCCAATAAGCAATCTCCCACTGTTCTGTATTCCCGCCGTGCTAACAACGCATCGGGCCGCCCCGTGACCGGCCAAATTCGATCTGGCCATGGGTCCATGTCCGACAGGAGTCCGGTATCGGCACCAAAGCGGATGTTCGCCGGCCGCTCCAAGTTTATGGGTTCACGACCTAATGGCGTCTGCGATGTGAAGATTGGGATATTTCATGAATCGCCTGGCTCGCGGGGCATTTGGACTGGATATCTTTTTGTGAAATGGCAAACGCGGCAACTCGCAGCCTGATTTGGGATTTGGAACGGGGACCGAGATGCGAAAATTCCAGCTTCTTATTTGGGGACTTGTCTGTCTCGGCGCGGTCGATGCTCACGCTGACACATGCACGTTGACATCCCGTGGAGGGGAAGAGTGTTTACAAGTTGAGCCTTATAAGAAGCGTAATTCGGAGGGCAATACAGAATATCATTGGAGATTACACAATAGGTGCGATGTCGAGATTAGAGTTTCGTATTTTCAGCGTGGCTATACCCTGGAAATGGGCGAAGTGGT
>JBEKZZ010000037.1:0-44249 GCA_049509335.1 Bradyrhizobium sp.
CCAATTGCCGTCCGAACGCTGGCGTCATCCGAAGCTTGCGCAATGCGAAGCGCAGTGTTGATCATGCAAATATTGGTCGGCGCTTTCTTGCACGCTATCCAGTCGGCGGTTTCCGGTAGAGATCCCTGTGCCGTAACGGCGGAAGCACCTCCAAGATTCAGTACTACTAACAGAATCCCAAACCAAAAGTGCTTCACTGTTCCCGCCCTGGTTGCTCAGCTGGTATATCCTTCTTTATAGTAGATAATTCGCGGCTATCAAATTCCGAAAGAGACTCAATCCGAAGCCACCAGCGCGTGAACCGAGAACATTTCCGCAGCGTCGGTCCAGGACTCCAGCAAATCCCAGCCTGAGACACGGGCGAGCGTGTCAAAACGATCAATCGAGTACTTGTAGCTGCTCTCGGTGTGGATGCTTTCGCCGGGGCGGAACGAGAACTTCTTGCCGAGAATCTGCGCGGTCAGCGCCTTCTTGCTGATCAGGTGCATCTCGATGCGATGGCGGTCGCGGTTGTAGATCGCGCGATGGATGAACGCACTGAGGTCGAAATCGCCGCCGAGTTCGCGGTTGATCCGGTGCAGCACATTGAGATTGAAACGGGCAGTGACGCCGGCCGCGTCGTTATAGGCGTCATAGAGCGTGCGCTCGTCCTTTTCGAGATCGACGCCGATCAGCATCCGCGCGCCTGTGCCGAGGATGGCGCGGGCGCTCTTCAGGAAGGTGCAGGCCTCGCCCGGCTCGAAGTTGCCGAGCGTCGAGCCCGGAAAGAAACCGACCTTGGGCATGTCACGTACCGCTTCGGGCAATTCGAACGGCGCGGTGAAGTCCGCGGTGACGGGGTGAACGGCAAGATCGGGGTAATCCGCGCGCAAGGCGCTGGCCTGGGTGTTGAGAAAATCGCCGGAGATGTCGACGGGAACATAGGCCCCCAGCCGCCGGCATTCGCCGAGCAACAGCCGCACCTTGGTGGTCGATCCGGCGCCGAACTCGACCAGCGCGGCGCTATCGGGAACGATTGCCGATATCGCGCGGCCGTGGTCGCGCAGTATCCCAAGCTCGGTGCGGGTCGGGTAATATTCCGGCAACAGCGTAATCTGCTCGAACAGTTCAGAGCCGGTGGAGTCGTAAAAATATTTCGGTGATAGCCGTTTTGGGGCGCGCGACAGATCGTCGATCACATCGCGGGCAAAGGCTGATGTCATTTCGTCGAGATGGTGCGCCTCGGTCAGAGCGGTGGCATGCACGTTCATGACAATCTCCCGGACGCGCTTTCGGGCGCGCAATAAATCAAGAATTCAGTCGGCGTAGTCGGCGAGCCGCAGGCCGGTAAACTGCCAGCGGTGGTGGGGATAAAAGAAGTTCCGATAGGTGACACGGCTATGATCGTCCGGCGTCGCCAGCGACGAGCCGCGCAGCACCAGCTGGTTGACCATGAACTTGCCGTTGTATTCGCCGAGCGCGCCTTCGATCGCCCGGTAGCCGGGGTAGGGCGAATAGGCGCTGCGGGTCCATTGCCAGACAATGCCGAAGGCGTCGTTGAGATGGCCCGCGCGCGCGGCGACTTCCCATTCCATTTCGGTTGGCAGATGCTTGCCGCGCCAGCGCGCGAAGGCGTCGGCTTCGTAATAGCTGATATGGCAGACCGCAGCTTCCGGATCGACCGGCTGCAATCCGGCGAGCGTCATGACGTGCCATTTTCCGTCGATCTCGCGCCAATGGCCGGGAGCCTGCCATTGTTCGGCGCTGGCGGCGGCAAAGCCGTCCATCAGCCACAGCGTCGGCGTGGTGTAGCCGCCGTCCGCCATGAAGGCGATCCACTCGGCGTTGGTGACAAGGTTACGCGCAAGGCGGACCGGACCCACCAGCGCGCGATGGACCGGCTTTTCGTTGTCGAAATGAAAGCTGTCACCGGCATGCCCGATTGAGTGGATGCCTTCGTTGAGGCTGATCCAGTCGTCGCCGGAGCCGCTTGCGACCGGAAAGCGCCAGGATGGGTCATAGGCCGGATAGATCGGGTTCTGGGCAAAGGCATGCAGGATATCGGTGAACATCAATTCCTGATGCTGCTGCTCATGATTGAGGCCGACCTCGACCAGCGGCGCAATCGCTGCCAATTGGTCGTCGCTGGCCTCGCGAAAGAACTTGACCGCCGCGGCGTCGACATGACGGCGATAGGCGGTGACCTCATCGGCCGAGGGCCGGGTCAGATCCCCGCGCCGGCCACGGGCGTGCCGGGGTCCGGCGCTGACGTAATAGGAATTAAACAGGAAGGCGTAGTCGGGATGGTACGGCTTGTACCCGGGACTGTGCTCGCCCAGCAGAAACTGCTCGAAAAACCAGGTGGTATGGGCCCGGTGCCATTTGGCCGGGCTTGCGTCCGGCATCGACTGGATCAGCTGGTCCTCGGGGCTTAAGGGCGCGGCACGGCGTTCGCTCTCATTCCGCACCGCAAGAAAAGCCTCCGTCAGCTCATCGGCGAGGCCGGATTGTTCGGAAAATAACGACGCATGAGAGGCGGCAATGGCGGATGCGGGCTTCGTCACTGGAGTCTCCGGGTCGCAAAAGGGAGAACGTTGGCCTCGAAGGGTGGTTCCTCGAGAACAGCCTGTCCTAGATAGGAGTTCCTATCTGGGAAAAAAGCCTCCCTGATACGGACGAATTGCCGCCCCTCTACGTGACCGCTCGCCTCCGTGGGTGCGGGCAGACCGCCCCCGCATGGCAGGCCCGATTGCCAAATTGCTTTGGATGCACAATCGTTTGGGGTACATATATGGGAATCGCGGGCTGGCCGGTGTGACGGCTGGAGGCCCGATAAAAAGGGGGTGCTTCACCCGCCCCAAAAGGAAAAGAATATGAGCATCGAGCAATTCATCGACAACGAAGTGAAGTCGAACGACGTCGTGCTGTTCATGAAGGGTACGCCGCAGTTTCCGCAGTGCGGGTTCTCCGGGCAGGTGGTGCAAATCCTCGATCACATCGGGGTCGGCTATAAGGGCCTCAACGTCCTTGAATCCGCCGAGCTTCGCAACGGCATCAAGACCTACTCCAACTGGCCGACCATTCCCCAGCTCTACGTGAAGGGCGAATTCGTCGGCGGCTGCGACATCATCCGCGAGATGTTCCAGGCTGGCGAATTGCAGCAGCTATTCGCCGACAAGGGCGTGCCGGCTTCAACCGTCGCCTGATTTAATCTGATGGCGCGCCAAATCGGCGATGTGCGGCTTGAAGTCGTCGTCGCCGATATCACGACGTTGCGGGTCGATGCCATCGTCAACGCCGCCAATACGTCTTTGCTTGGCGGCGGCGGGGTTGACGGCGCGATCCACGATGCGGCCGGGCCTGAATTGCTGGCCGAATGTCGCACGCTCGGTGGCTGCGAGACCGGTGACGCCAAGATCACCAAAGGTTATCGGCTGCCGGCCAAGCATGTGATCCACACGGTTGGGCCGATCTGGAATGGCGGCAATCGTGGCGAGGATGGGCAACTCGCGTCCTGCTATCGCCGCTCCATCGAGCTTTGCCGCGACAACAACCTTGCATCGGTCGCGTTTCCCGCTATCTCGACCGGCGTCTTTCGATTTCCAGCTAATCTCGCAGCTAAAATTGCAATCACCGCGACCGTAAAGGCGCTGCCCTTGGCCCCCTCACTCGCGCGCGTGATTTTCTGCTGCTTTTCCCGCGACAGTCGCGACTTGCACGAGGAAGTCCTCGCAGCTTTTGGGAAGGCTTGTACTGATTGAGCCAGCGGTTACACTTTTGACGACCTTGGCGGGTGGCGAAATAGATCATGAAACTTCGTGAGGTGGGCGACGGCGCTTTGCGTTCGCGTATCGCAGCGGCGCTCGTGCTTTTCTGGGCTGCGATGGCAGCTCATGTGGCGATCGCGGAATCGTCGCTACCCGTTTCCGCCGGTTTCTCAACGGAAGGCTTGGCGCATGTTCGCGACTACATGCGCAACGAAGTCGCAACCGGCAAGATTCCCGGTGCGGTGCTTCTGATCCAACGGCACGGCCGGCCGGCCCTGTTCGAAAATTTCGGTGTGCTCGACGTCGAGAGCAAAAGACCGATGACGGCGGACGCCATTTTCCGGCTCTATTCGATGTCGAAGCCGATCACGTCCGTGGCCGCCATGATGCTGGTCGAGGACGGCAAGCTGTCGCTCAACGATCCGTTGTCGAAATATATTCCGGCCTTTGCCAACGTGCGGGCCGCTGTCGAGGCCCACGACGCCGACGGCAAGATATCGCTTGGCAGCGAACCGCTCGTGCGCCCGATCACCATTCTCGACCTGCTGCGTCACACCTCCGGCATTACCTATGGGTTCTACGGCGACAGTCCGGTTCGCAAACTTTATGCCAGTAGCGGCCTGTTCGATGGCGATTTCGACAACGCGCTGCTCACTGAGCGGCTCGCGAAACTGCCGCTCGCCGAACAGCCAGGCACGTTGTGGGACTACGGCCATTCGACCGACGTTCTCGGCCGCGTCATCGAGGTCATTTCCGGAAAGTCGCTGTATGAATTCGAAAAAGAGCGGCTGCTCGATCCGCTTCGTATGCCTGATACGGCATTCACCGTCGATGATTCCAGACGCGCACGCATCGCTGAGCCGCTGCCTGGCGATCATACACTGAGCTCCATCAGGGGGCTCGGCGATCCCGTCAAGCGGCGGCGTTGGGAATCCGGCGGAGGAGGGATGCTCGGCACCATCGCCGACTATGCACGCTTCGCGCAGATGTTGCTCCAGGCCGGTAGCCTCGACGGCAGGCAGTACCTCAAGCCGGAGACGGTGGCCCTGATGACCTCGGACCTTGTGCCGCCGGAAACGAAGATCGCGCGCGACTACTTCTATTTTCCGAGTGGCGACAGCGGCTTCGGCCTGGGGTTTGCGGTTCGGGTGGTTGAGAACCCGCCGCTTGCGATAGGCGAATATCGCTGGGACGGCGCCGGCGGCACGTTCTTCTTCATCGATCCCAAAGACGATATGTTTGTAATCTGCATGATGCAGTCGCAGTCGCAGCGCCAACGTATCCAGCTGGAGTTGAAGACGTTGATTTATCAGGCGCTGGAGAAATAACAGCCCCATGGTGGTGCAGGAGACAGCCAGCCGCGGGTCGCTCTCGCCGACTGGCGTGGCTATTGGACTCCTTCTGGCGGTCTATCTGGCTTTGGTTGTCGGCTTTGCTTGGAATCCGACGCCGCTGGCGCAGGCGTTGGCCGCCATCGGCATCCTCGCCGCTTGCGTTCATGCAGCGTTGTTTTACGGCTGGAAAGACGCGCTGGCGCTGTTTTTGATCTGCGTCGCCATTACTTTTCCCATGGAGAATCTAGGTTCTCTCACCGGGTTTCCGTTCGGCCGCTATCACTTCGAGCTTGGAGCCGGCTTGCCGCATGTCGGCGTCATTCCTGTCATTGTGGGGCCGCTCTGGTTCGGCATGGGATATTTCTCGTGGATTCTGGCCGGGACCTTGCTCGGCGCACCGGCACGTCCGCGCAGCAAATTCGAGTTGCTGGCATGGCCGATCGTTGCCGCCTTTGTCATGACCGAGTGGGACGTGGTGATGGACCCGCCGGTCTCCACGATCTCAAAAGCCTGGATATGGCACGACGGCGGCGCGCATTTCGGCGTGCCGCTGTCGAATTATGCCGGCTGGCTGTTGACTTCATGGTTGTTCTATCAAGCCTTCGCGCTCTATCTGAGCGGCCGACGCGAAGTCCCGGCACCGTCCTTCGACGGTGGTAAGGCGCTTCGGTTGATCGCGATTGCGCTTTACCTGAGTTCGGGTCTCACCCATCTGACGCCGTGGCTGATCGGCCAGAGCGGCGAGGCGATGGATGCCGCCGGTCACCTCTGGCGCATCGGTGATCTCAGGGCGGCCACCGTCGTCACCATGCTGTTCACGATGTTCTTCACATCAATGCTGGCGGTGTTGCGGCTAGCTGCGGATAGGACGACCCGCTGAGAAGATTACACCTTCCGCACGATCTCGCGCACGTGCCCCAGCATTTCCTCGATCATGGCGGCGGTGACGTCGAGATGCGTGCAGGCGCGGATGCGGCCGTCCATCACGGCGATCTGCACGCCGCGCTTGTTCAGGGCGGCGACCATGTCGGTGGCCGTGAGGCCGGCGCCGTCGGGGCGGAAGAATACGAGGTTGGTTTCAGGCTCCTGCACCTCGATGCCCTGGATCTGCGACAGTCCTCGTGCCAACGCGCGGGCATTGGCATGATCTTCGGCCAGGCGATCGACATGGTGGTCGAGCGCGTAGGTGCAGGCGGCAGCACAAATACCGGCCTGGCGCATCGAGCCGCCGAGGCGCTGTTTCCAGCGCCAGACCTCGTCGATGAAGTCGCTTGTGCCAGCGATCACCGCGCCGATCGGCGCGCCCAGGCCCTTCGAAAAATCGATCCAGGCTGAATCCCATCCCGCGGTCATCTCGCGGGCGCTGATGCCGGTGGCGACCGTCGCATTCAACAGCCGCGCGCCGTCCATATGGGTGGCCAGCGGGCCAGCCTTGGCCTCCGACTTGGCAATCTTCACAACCTCATCGAGATCGGCCTTTTTCCAGATCGTGCCGCCGCCAATGTTGGCGGTCTGTTCGGCGCTCACAAGCGCTTGCGGTGGCTGGTAGCGCGTGCGCGGATGAAGCGCGGCGCGGAAGATGTCGGGCGTGAACTTCCCGTCGGCGCCTGTCAGCGGTGTGATCTGGAAGCCGCCAAGCGCAGCATGGGCGCCGCCTTCGCGGGCGATGATGTGGGCGGAGCCGTGGGCCAGAAGTTCGTCACCCGGCCGGCAATGCACCAGCGTCGCCGTCACGTTGCACATGGTGCCGGAGGGCAAAAACACCGCGGCCTCTTTGCCCATCAGGTTAGCGACGCGGTCGCAAAGCAGATTGACGGAAGGATCATCGCCGACCTGCTCGTCACCGACTTCGGCGCGCGCCATCGCCTCGCGCATGCCCGGCGTTGGGCGGGTTTGCGTGTCCGACAACAGGTTGATGCGGACGGACGGCGCCTTGGGATCGCGGCGGGCAGGGGTGTAGTAGGTCATTGAACGACGTCTCTCAGATTAGGCCATTGGATCATGTATTTCGGATCTCATCGGCCGATCATATCCAAACAAAAAGGCCCCGGCAAAACCGGGGCCTTGGTCTCGTTTCAGGCGCTGAATCACATCAGCGCGAATAGAATTCGACGATCAGATGCGGCTCCATCTGCACCGCGAACGGCACGTCCGTCAGCGCGGGAATGCGGATGAATTTGGCGGTCATCTTGCCGTGATCCACTTCCAGGAAATCGGGCGTGTCGCGCTCGGGAAGCTGGCTCGCTTCAAGGACATGCGTCAGTTGCTTGGAAGATTCCTTGATCTCGACGACGTCGCCGACCTTCAGCTTGTAGCTGCCGATATTGACCCGGCGGCCGTTCACCTTGACGTGGCCGTGATTGATGAACTGGCGGGCGGCGAACATCGTGGCAACGAACTTGGCGCGGAAAACGACCGTGTCGAGACGGCGCTCCAGGAGACCGATCAGGTTTTCACCGGTGTCGCCCTTCATCCGGCCGGCCTCGACGTAAATGCCGTGGAACTGGCGTTCGCTGATGTTGGCGTAATAACCTTTGAGTTTTTGCTTGGCGCGCAACTGGACGCCGAAGTCCGATAGCTTGCCCTTGCGGCGCTGGCCGTGCTGGCCGGGGCCATATTCACGGCGATTCACGGGGCTCTTCGGGCGGCCCCAGATATTCTGGCCCATACGGCGATCGATCTTGTACTTCGCCTCACTGCGCTTTGTCATCGCGTCCTCTTTGAGTAGGTTGGGTTGAGGAAACGCGCCCTCCTGTGCGCCGGGAACTTCCCGGTGCCGACAGGTCCAAGCCCCAAGCTGGAGGATGGACCGCGGGTCGCGAAACGCTTCGCGGGCCGAAAACGGCCCGCGAGCAGGCGGTTTCTAGGGAGAAACGTGGTGCATGTCAACGTAAGCTGGTGCATGTCAACGTAAATGGGCTCCGCTTTCAGGCGGTTGGGGCCAGTATTTCCGTTGAAATCTCTGAATTAAGCACCTGTTCCAGCCGGGTCAGTACCCGCGCGATGACGGCGGCGTCGGTAACCCGGTGATCCCAGCGCAAGATCACGTCAATCCGGTTATCCGGCCTGACCCGGCCATAGCTCAACAGGAACGGAGCTGGGCTTAACGCCTGAAGCTCGCCGGGGCCGTAGGCCGAGACGGACGTCACCCCAAAACTTCCGAAATTGTTGGCGCTCATGCGCCCGACATTGAGGCCGATGAACCAGCTCAAGCGGCGCAACGGCAGCGGCAGGCGGCTTGCCATCAGGATTTTCCGGAAGGACGGGATTTCCTGAAGCGGCGCATTCTTGGCGCGGCGGATCTGCGCGTCGATGTCGGCGAGCGGGCGATCTTCAGGGGTCGGGACCTTCTCTGGCAGGATGCATTCCTCGCCGTCTTCGACCCGCGCCACCGCGACCATGGCGATGCTGCGCGGAATTTCGAAGAAATGCGGCCAGGGCAGCTTGACGTAGAGCGTGCGCAGCACCGGCTCGTCCTTCGCGACGATCGCAAACGCCTTGAGGAATGTAGCGGCCCAGCCCGGTGGGGATTTGGCCTTGGCGCGCGCCGCCACGAGTGGAGCGATATCGAACCGGCGCGACAACGAAACAACGGGCACGCGCATCGACGCGTGCATCATGTCGATAATGAAAATGCGCAGCAGTGATATTTTTCGCTTCGTTCCGCGCATCGTTCCGCTCGGTTTCCATTCGACTTTATCGAGCGCTAGATGGGCCGTCGATAAATATCTGAAACATATATGGAAATATAGATAGCCTGATTCAGGCCGGGACGCGGCCGCCGAAAAACGGCACAAGGGCTTCAGTCAGGCGGTGCGGCTTTCCGGAGGTGAAAATCATTCTCGCCACGGTGCCGCAGTCATTGCCGACCAGTTCGCCCAACAGATTGACCACGCGTCTGGCGATCGCGGGGGCGGGGTCGATCCAGGCGACCGGCCAGGGTGCCAAGTGATTCAACCGGTCCAGCAACAACGGATAGTGCGTGCAGGCGAGCACGATGGTGTCGGTGCGCTTTGAGGCTTCGCCGCCGGCGCCGACAAAGCAGGGCGTCAGTTCGGCCGATATTTGCTCGTCGCTGACCGCTTCGCCGCTGAGGGCGGCCTCGGCCAGTGACGCGAGCTCCGCTGAGCCGACCAGTGTGACCTCACAGCCTTGCGCGAAATCCCGGATCAGGTCCTTGGTATATTCGCGCCGGACCGTGCCTTTGGTGCCGAGCACCGAGACGCGCTTGGTTTTTGAGGCGGCGCAGGCCGGTTTGATCGCCGGTACGGTGCCGACAAAGGGCACGGCATAGCGCTCGCGCAAATGCGGCATGACCAGGGTGGAGGCCGTGTTGCAGGCGATCACGACGAGGTCCGGGTGATGCGCTGATATCAATTCGCCGATCAGCGGCACCATACGCGCGACAACTTCTTCCTCGCTGCGAGGGCCATAAGGGAAAAAAGCGTCATCTGCGACGTATAGATAATGAGCGTCGGGACGCGCCCGCACGACCTCGCGCAACACCGTGAGGCCGCCAAGGCCGGTATCAAAAACAAGAATCGTCGGAGGTCCATTCACGACGCGATTTTAGCCGATTTGGCGTTACCTTTCAGTTGTTTTTGCGAACGATTGGCATCGGGAATAACTCTCGCTTTGCACAGGTTCTAAGAAAGGGCCGCCAAGTCGGGCACGACGAAAACCATCGTTTTAATGTAGTCAGTATGAATTCAAACTGCGGGATCACGAATGATACGGAATACGACTTCGAGCTGGGGCAGTGCCGCTCGCGCCTTTCACTGGATTCTCGGCCTCACCATTATTGGCATGCTGGCGTTTGGGTGGTGGATGAACCACATCCCGGCGCGGCCGGATCGCTTCTTTTACCGTTCGATCCACGCCGATATCGGTTATCTCCTGCTTGTTCTGACCGCTCTTCGCCTGATTTGGCGCGCACTCAATCCGACGCCTGCGTTGCCGGCGGGTACGTCATCGTGGCAGCGGGTTGCCGCGTGGGTCAGCCATGGCGCGCTTTACCTGGTCACCTTCGTGGTGATCATGCTCGGTTGGGCTCATTCAGGAGCTCGACCACAGGGGGATTACGGCAGCTTTTTTGGACTGTTTCATGTGCCCCAGTTCACCTCACCCGACAAGGCGACCGCCGATGCCTTCGAAGATCGGCACATTTACGCCGCCTATGTGCTGCTGGCGCTGATCGTTATTCACCTCGCCGCCGCGGCCTGGCACCAGTTCATCAAGCGCGATCGCGTGGCCGCGCGAATGGTGGACGGCAAAGCGGGCTGACGTCTTCTCGTCAGGCCGCGCCGAACACACGCTTGAAGATCGTGTCGACGTGCTTGAGGTGATAGCCGAGGTCGAATTGTTCCTCGATCTCGGCGTCCGTCAGGTACTTCTTGACGTCCGCGTCCTTCTTGAGCAGCGACTGGAAGTCGCCTTCGCCGCGCCACACCGGCATGGCATTGCGCTGCACGAGCTTGTAGGCGTCCTCTCTGCTCGCGCCCTTTTGCGTCAGCGCGGTCAGAAGCCGCTGTGAGTGAACGAGCCCGCCGAGTCGGTTGAGGTTCTTCTGCATGTTCTCGGGATAGATCAAAAGCTTCTCGACGAGGCCGGCGAGGCGGTTGAGCGCAAAATCCAGCGTCACCGAAGCGTCGGGCCCAATCATCCGTTCGGCCGAGGAGTGCGAGATATCGCGCTCATGCCAAAGCACCACATTCTCCAGTGCAGGCGTTACATAGGCGCGCACCATGCGCGACAGCCCGGAGAGATTTTCCGACAGCACCGGGTTGCGCTTGTGCGGCATCGACGAAGAACCCTTCTGGCCCTCGGAGAAGAATTCTTCCGCTTCCAGCACTTCGGTGCGTTGCAGGTGACGGATCTCGGTGGCCAGACGCTCGACGGAGGAGGCGATCACCCCAAGCGTGGCAAAATACATCGCGTGGCGGTCGCGTGGGATCACCTGGGTCGAGATCGGCTCCGGCCGCAAACCCATGGCCTTGGCCACGTGTTCTTCCACGCGCGGGTCGATCTGGGCAAAGGTGCCGACCGCGCCCGAGATCGCGCAGGTCGCAACTTCGTGGCGGGCGGTGACGAGCCGTTCGCGGGCGCGCGTGAATTCGGCATAAGCGTAGGCGAGTTTTAGCCCGAAGGTGACGGGCTCGGCATGGATGCCGTGGGAGCGGCCGATGGTCGGCGTCATCTTGTGCTCAAAGGCGCGCTTCTTCAGCGAGCTGAGTATCTTGTCGATGTCGGAGATCAACAGGTCGGCCGCGCGGGTGAGCTGCACGTTGAAGCAGGTGTCGAGCACGTCCGAGGAGGTCATGCCCTGGTGGACGAAGCGTGCTTCGGGTCCGACGATCTCGGCCAGATGAGTCAGGAAGGCGATAACGTCGTGCTTGGTTTCGCGCTCGATCTCGTCGATCCGTGCCACATCGAAGGTGGCATCCTTGGCCTTGGCCCAGATCGCCTTCGCGGCCTCTTTTGGAATGACACCCAATTCCGCTTGCGCGTCAGCCGCGTGCGCCTCGATCTCGAACCAGATCTTGAAGCGCGTCTGGGGCTCCCAGATGGCGGCCATTTCCGGGCGGGTATAGCGGGGGATCATTGGCGACTCTGGGCTTTTTATGGGGTCTGGGGCGCTTTAGCAGAGCGGATAGGTGGTGAAAACCGCCTTCTAAAGGCAAGAAGCTGACCCCACCGCAAGCCCACAGATATCCCCCTCATCACACAATATTGAATGACAGATATTGAAATCTGTCAGCAAGATGCCCTATATTGGCTTCGACGCCTACTTCAGGGTCCCCCCGGCGAGGCCGCTAAAGGCGGCAAGCCGGGGCCAGTTTCAGGAACTAAAGCCATGACCATCGAAATTCTACATTTAACCGCCCAAATCCAACGCTGGCTCAATCGGCGGATTGCCGAGCATCTGGCCGAACAGGCCGAACGGCTCGCCCGCTAACCGCCAGAGGTGGCCTGCCATAGATCAGGCCGACGCCAGCAGGAGGTGCGCCGATGAACGAGAATGTGGTTTTGACCCCGGAACGCATTCTGGAAGTCACCGAAGACGTTCTGCGCCGCTTTGGCCTTGCAAAGGCGACTGTCGTTGATGTTGCGCGTGCGCTCGATGTGAGCCACGGCAGCGTCTACCGCCATTTCCCGAGCAAAGCTTCCCTGCGCGAGGCCGTTGCCAAACGCTGGCTCGAACGCGTCAGCGCGCCGCTTGCCAAAATCGCCGAAAGCGCTGGCCCTGCGCCGGCCAAGCTCGATCGCTGGCTCCGCGGCTTGTTCGCGGCCAAGCAGAAACGGTATCTCGAAGATCCCGAGATGTTTGCGACCTATCTGACGCTGGCACAAGAAGCCTGCAAGACAGTGGGCGCGCACAAAGCCTGCCTGACCGATCAGCTGGAGCTGATTTTGGAGGATGGCGTGAAGCAGGGCGCTTTCGAAATCGCCGATACTGCCGCGACGGCCCGGGCGATCTTTGATGCGGTGACCCGCTTCCATCATCCCGCGCATGCTGACGAGTGGAACGATCCGCAATTGCCCGCACGGATCGATTCTCTGCTTGCGCTTCTGCTAAGGGGCGTCGAAGCGCGCAAGCCTTAAGTCACCATCAAGTGCAATCGACTCCGACCGGTTCGTCGCTAGGGTAGGGGCGGGACCGCGTGAATCGGCTCGTGATCGGAACGAGGCAAAATGAAGAAGTTTGCGCTACTGACCTGCGTGACATTCGCAGCCGCGATGAGTTTTGCGAACGGTGCGGCAGCAAAGCACCTTCATCATCACCATTGGCATCAGTTAATCCGGCCCGTGCCGCAGCAAAGCCTGACCATGGTTGGCACCCCGGACTGCCATGTGCAGGGACGGTTGTTTCGTGCGACGCATCACTGTCCGCCCGAGGCGGTCGCCGCCGCACCGCGCTGAAAACTGCTAGATCGCCTCGCCTCGCGCGAGCGCCGCGGCGTTTCGGATTGCGGAGATGTTCGCCTTATAGGCTTCCATCGTGCCGCCCTTGAAAACGGCAGAACCCGCCACGAAGGCGTTGGCGCCGGCGGCGGCCAACTGGCCGGACACATCCGCCCCCACGCCGCCATCGACTTCGATGTCGATCGGACGCCCTGCCGTCATCGCCCGCAGGTCGCGAATCTTGCCAAGGGTGGAGGGAATGAAAGCCTGTCCGCCGAAGCCGGGATTGACCGACATCACCAGCACGAGATCGATGTTGTCGATCACATATTCGATCGCCGAAATCGGCGTGGCCGGATTGATCGCGACGCCAGCCTTCTTGCCTAGGCTGCGGATCGCCTGCAACGAGCGATGCAGATGCGGACCTGCCTCGGCATGCACCGTGATGTGGTCGCACCCCGCTTTGGCGAAGGCTTCCAGATACGGATCGCACGGCGAAATCATCAGATGCGCGTCGAAAATCTTCTTGGTGTACGGACGCATCGCCTTGATGACGTCGGGCCCGTAGGAAATGTTGGGCACGAAATGCCCGTCCATCACGTCGAGATGGATCCAGTCGGCGCCGGCGGCATCGACCGCGCGCACCTCTTCGCCGAGTTTGGAGAAGTCGGACGCCAGGATCGATGGCGCAATGACGAGGGGACGTGGGGCGAAGGCTTGAGACATGTGCCCTGTTTTCCGTAAGAACCGCGTCGCGGCGTTAGCGTACGTTCCCGCCTAACACGTACTCGTGTTCCGATCCACTGTACTGGTGTTTGCGGGCAATCGGGCCTGAGACAGTGGAAAAATCTGCCGCAAGCGGCACCGATTGCCGATCGGCGGCCATGTTCCGGAATCGTGAAAGCTCTCATTTTGTTGGCTTTTTTGCCATGGCACGGTGCTTGCTGACCGATACTGAAAGGTCACACGTAAGCGTGCGGCCAGTTGGAGCTCTGCCATGCTGCCTGCTATTGGCGCGGCCTCGGCCGCCCTGGATGCCATCCAGTCGCTAACCTCGCCCCAACCGGCGTCGTCGCAGCCGAGCGGTGGCTTTGGACCGGCTCTGTCCGACGTGGAAGACAGTTCCTCGACGCCACAGGCGGCCCCGTCAGCTCTTTCCGGATTCAGCAGCGCCCTGATTTCGTCCGATAACTTCAGCGCGCTGATCGATGCCCAGAGCCTGACTTCGGGCGATCTTGCCGGCGCACTCGATTCCGGCAGTTCGGATTCCTCGTTAGGCGATCAGTCCGGTCCATCGGCCTCGGCATCCGACACGGCCTCGTCGGCCTATAACTCGATCAACCAGCTGGTTCAATCCACT
The DNA here is from genome assembly GCA_049509335.1 of Bradyrhizobium sp. Classification (GTDB taxonomy): domain Bacteria; phylum Pseudomonadota; class Alphaproteobacteria; order Rhizobiales; family Xanthobacteraceae; genus Bradyrhizobium. The sequence goes on from JBEKZZ010000037.1 coordinate 14,343, forward strand.
GCGATTCCGCTCGGATTCAGCCCGTTCTCCTTGAGCGCCTAACCGAAGCGATCCTGCCACGCCGGCATTGCGCCGGGAAAGGGCAGCGCCGTTGCCGCGTGGACCCCGCGGGCAATCGCGCGTGCCGTGACGTTGGCTGCGATCATGCCAAGTTCGGTGAGGCCGATCAGAGGATCGATTTTCCGCTCGCCGGTCGATACCGCGAACACCACGTCGCCATCCATCGGGGCGTGCACCGGATAGATCGCGCGTGCAAATCCGGTCTGCGCGATCATGGCCAGACGCCTGGCCTGGGTCTTGGTGAGAGCGGCATCCGTCACGACCACGGCAAGCGTTGTGCTTTCCGCCTCAGTCGCCGCGGGTCCGCCCTTGATGCGCATCTTCATCATGTCTGGCGTAAACGACGCCGGCAGGCCGCGCCCGCCAAATTCACCATCGACCTCAAACGGCGCCGCCCAGAACCATGGCCCATCGCCGACCGTGACGGTGCCGACCGCATTGACCACGGCGAGTGCTGCGACCTTCACGCCGTCGGGGGTTTTGGCTGAAGCCGAGCCGAGGCCGCCCTTCAGGTTGGCCGTCAACGCGCCAAGGCCGGCGCCGACACTGCCGAGTGCGAAACCGGTCTCTGTAGCTGCCGCCGCCGCCGCGAAGCCGAGTTCGCGGTAGGGCGCAAAGCGCCCCCAGTTCTTGTTCCCGCCGTTGAGCAGGTCGAAGCAGATCGCGCCGGGCACAATCGGAACAATGGCGCCGCGAACGTTGAAGCCTCGACCCCGCTCGGCAAGCCAGGCCTGCACGCCGCCGCCGGCTTCCAGTCCAAACGCCGAACCGCCGGAAAGCGCGATGGCGTCGATCTTCTCCACGGTGTTGGCGAGATCGAGCAGCGCGCCCTCGCGGGTTCCAGGACCGCCGCCACGTACATCCATGGCTGCAACGAAGGGCTGGTCGAAGATGATCGCCGTCGTTCCGGAGGCAAGCGTGGGATCGCCGGCGTGGCCGACGCGAACGCCGGCGATGTCGGTGAGGAGGTTATTCATCGCAACGCCGCCTTTAGCTCTCGATCGCCATTCGAATCATGCGTGCCAGATCGGACTTCCGGTACGGCTTGACGAGTAGCAGGACGCCGGTATCGAGGCGGCCGTGATGAACAATGGCGTTCTCGGTATAGCCCGAGGTGAACAGCGTCTTCAATCCGGGCCGCCGCACCAGCGCCTCGTCGACCAGTTGGCGGCCGTTCATCGAGCCGGGCATGATGACATCGGTAAACAGAAGATCGATATGGTTGGGGCCATCGATGATCTCCAGGGCCTCCGACGCCCTTGAGGCCTCAAGCGTCCTGTAGCCGAGGCTTTCGATCTGGGTGATGACATAACGACGCACGAGAGCGTCATCTTCGACAACCAGTATCGTCTCGTTGCCGACGGCAATGCTTGTCGACGCCGACGATTCCACTGATGTATCCGACAATCCGGCCGCGTGCGGCAGGTAGATTTTCACCGTGGTTCCGTGACCTTCCTCGCTGTAGATCTTGATATGGCCGTTCGATTGCTTGACGAAGCCAAACACCATGCTCAGTCCAAGGCCCGTACCCTTGCCGACCTCCTTGGTGGTGAAAAACGGGTCGAACACCCGCTCAAGATTTGCAGCCGGAATTCCGGTGCCGGTGTCGCTGACGGCCATCATGACATAGTTGCCGACAGTCACGTCCCTGTTCATCGCGGCGTAGTCCTCGTCGAGGTAGGCATTGCCGGTCTCGATCACGAGCTTGCCGCCGGACGGCATGGCGTCGCGGGCATTGATCGACAGATTGAGGAGGGCCGTGGTGAGCTGGTTTGGATCGACCAAAGCAGGTGAGGCGTTCTCCGCCAGCAGGGGGTTGATCTGGATTTGCTCGCCGAGTGTCGGCCGCAAGAGTGTTATGGTTTCGAAGACCAGCGTGTTGACGTTGACCTCGCGCGGTTGCAGCGGTTGTCTGCGTGCGAAGGCAAGCAGATGCTTCGTCAGGCTCGCGCCGCGTTCTGCGGCATCGTCGATCATCTTGGCGATCGCCGAAAGCTGCGGGTCGTGCGCCAGGGCATCGGCCAGAATGCCGATCGTGCCCGTGATGACGGTCAAGATATTGTTGAAGTCGTGGGCGACGCCGCCGGTCAGTTGGCCGACGGCGTCCATCTTTTGCGCCTGACGGATTTGTGCTTCGGCAGCCTGTTTTTCGGTGAGGTCGCGGCCGACAAAGAAATGCCGCTGGACCGGCTCCGACCACGTTCCCATCCAGCCCAGATTGACCGCGTGCCCGTCCTTGTGGACGTAGCGGGTTTCGAAGTTGCGCATCTGGCGCCCGCGCCGGGCGAAGCGCATCTCCTGCCGCGTGCTTTCGAGATCGTCCGGATGGATGACCTCCATTGCGCTACGGCCGATCATCTCCTCCGGCCTCAAGCCCAGAATGGTCATCGAGCTCGGGCTGACCTGGACGAACGCTCCCGTGGCATCCGTGACCAGGATGAGATCCTGCGACGTCTCGAAGATGCGTTGCCGCTCCTCGATTTCCTGGGTAAGCGCCTCTTGCGTGCGTTTGCTTTCGGTAATGTCGCGCGCGATCTTGGAAGCGCCGATGATCTCGCCCGAAATCGAGCGCAGCGGGGAGATCGAGAGTGAAACGGTCAGCAAGCGGCCGTCCTTGGTCACGCGCAAGGTCTCGTGATGGGCGACGGACTCGCCCCGGCCTACGCGCGTGAGGATATCGTGTAGTTCCTCGAGCTTTTCGGACGGAACGATCAGGTCGATATGGCGGCCGATTGCGTCCGCGGCGGTATATCCGAACAGTTGCTCGGCGGCCGGATTCCAGGCGGTGATCGTACCGTCGAGCTTCTGGACGATGATGACGTCGTTGGAAGATTCGACCACCGCGCTGAACAGGCGTTCGCGTTCGGAATGGCGCCGTTGCTCGGAGGCGCTCTCGCGACGCAGTGCGACGAGCAGGCGGGACAGCCGCGCTTGCAAATTGATATTCTGCAGGAGCAACACACCGAGCACGAAACAGGCGGCGGCGAGCCCATAGAGGCGGCCGACATAAAACCCCAGGTCGTACCGGTTTGCGTTGAGCAGCGCCGACGACGCCACGTCGAAGAGGCACGCGCACAGCACCACCATGAGCCAGACGTCGAGGACCGAGTGCGGCCGGCGAGTCCACAAGACGAGCAGGGCTGCAAGATTGACGAGCCACACCGTCAGCGCCGCTACAAATAACGCCGGCGCGTAGCCTTTGTCGGTGATCAGCGTCGGCAGAATATGGTGCTTTTCCGTCACCACGAAGATCGCAACCGCCATAGCCGTAAAGACCGCGATCACGGCCCAGACAATCGATGCCCCGACCGATCCCCTGATTTGGCGGCCGCCACCCTCATCCTTGAGCAGGGCGTAGCCGAGCACGAAGAGCGGAAAGCCGCCGTGCCAGATCATGTAAAGCCAGGCCGTGGTCTGTGGGCCGGCGTTCAGAAGCCCGCTGGCGGTATACAGATTTGGAAAGGTCAGGCCGTGAACGATTGTGGCGATCGCGGTGAACAGATATCCGCTCGCAAGAACCAGAAGGGCCCGTGACCTCAGCAGCGAAAATTGCGAAAGCAAGAGGATCGTCGTGATCAGGTCGTTGATCGCGAGCGCGGATTGATAGCTTGCGACGAAAGCCGGGATCGCCGTCAACTGCACCCGGGAAAAGGGAAGGGCAGCGGCAAAGAAAATAGCCGAAGCTGCGATGACGCCGAAGGCAATCCTGCGGTCGCGGCTGGTGGCGGGCAGTGTCGAGAGAAAAATATTGCGGTCGTCGGCTGCTTCCACTTTTGTCTCCAGACCCCGGCGTCTTCCTTAAGGCTCGCGCTTTTGAGATTCGCGCTCGCATGCCGCGTCAGCGAACTGCCTGAGCGACGCAACCGGGGACATACTGTACTTATCGCCGTTCGGAGGGAAAGCCCGCCGGCATTTTTCGAGGCGGGCCCGGAGGGGGCTGCGAACTTGACAGGCTGCCGTCGACCGCCATGAGGAGCTCAGCGGGCCTGAACGGCTTTTGCAGACTTGAGACGGCCCCCAGCCGCGTTGCCATGTGCAAAAAGTCAAGCTGACGCTCAGAGGCCAGAGCGAACTGCTGTCCCGACATCACGATGACCGGCATTTGCGGCCGCGACCGATGAACAAGCTTCATCGTCTCGAAGCCGTCCATCCCTGGCATGAAGATGTCGACGATGAGCAGGTCAAAGCTCCGCGCCTCAAGCCGTTGCAGACCGGTACGGCTGTTGTCGACGGCTTCGACCGCATGGGCCGCGCGCTCGAGCAGAATCTTGACGGTCGCAAGAACCGCCCGATCGTCATCGATGACGAGAATGCCCGCCATAAGGTTTCCCCGACGAAATTCGCCTGTTCAGGCCGAAGCTACATACTTCTGTGATTGAGGCCAACACCGGTACTGACGCCACGACGGGGATGGTTGACGTGAACTTACTCCGTTGCAGCGAAATTCCAAACTGATTTGCGTGTTTTTTATGCCGAAACTTTCGGTTCGAGGCCGATAATAACGGCCAAAAATAAAAAACGCCCCGGCGGACCGGGGCGTTGAATGCAGGCTGTAATCGAAGAGGACAAGAACCCGGATCAGGAGCCTTTGGGGTTGATCTCGGTGTAGCCGCCCTTGGCATCCCACTTGTAGACGACATAGTCGATCTGCTTGATGTCGCCCTTGGCATCGAACTCCATCTTGCCGATCACGGTATCCCAGGTGCCGGCCTTAATCGTGTCCATCACCTTCTTCGGATCAGTTGTGCCGGCCTTCGCTACCGCCTGCGACCACACCTGCATCGCGGCATAGGTGTAGAGGGTGTAGCCTTCGGGGTCGATGTTGTTCGCCTTGAACTTCTCGACGATGGACTTGGCGGTCGGTTTGTTGCGCGGGTCGGGACCGAAGGTGAACAGCGTGCCTTCGCCGGCCGGCCCGGTGATCGAAGCAAATTCCGCGTCGGCGAGCGCGTCGCCCGCCATCAGCACGGTCTGCATGCCCTGGTCGCGCATCTGGCGCACGATCAGGCCGGATTCCTGATGGTAGCCGCCGACATAGACCAGATCGATGTTCTCGCGCTTCATGCGTGAGACAATCGCGGTAAAGTCCTTGTCGCCCTTGTTGTAGGACTCGAACATCTTCTCCTGGAAGCCGGCCTTGTTGAGCGCCTTCTTGGTCTCGTCGGCGAGGCCTTTGCCGTAGGTGGTCTTGTCGTTGAGGATGGCGACGTTCTTGCCCTTGTAGGCTTTTGCGATGTACTCGGCCGCGACCAGGCCCTGCTGATCGTCGCGGCCGCAGACGCGCGCGACGTTCCAGAGTCCGCGTTCGGTGAACAGCGGATTGGTCGAGGCCGGCGTGATCTGAAGCACGTTACCGTCGGCATAGGCTTCCGACGCCGGGATCGACGACGACGAGCAATAATGACCCATGACGAACGGGATCTTGGAACTGGCGAACTTTTCCGCCACCGACCGCGCCTGCTTCGGATCGCAGGCGTCGTCGCCGACTTCCAGCGCGAGCTTCTTGCCGAGCACGCCGCCGGCGGCATTGAGATCCTTGACCGCCTGTTCGGCGCCGTTCTTCATCTGGCGGCCGAAGGCGGATTCGCCGCCGGTCATCGGGCCCGCCACGGCGACGCTGATGTCTTGCGCAAATGCCGCCGTCGACAGCGCCAGCGACGCGCCGATTGCCAGGCCAAAGAGCTTTACTGATTTCATGAGGGATCCTCGCGGGTGGTTCGCCATGGGACTTCGCCGGCAGGCCGCCGGATTGAAAAACTGTGACGGCATTCTCGGCTGATTTTGCGGCGAAGTCATCGGTAATTTTCGCGCAAACGGGTCCCTCTAATCAGTCATTCCGGGGCGCGAGTGGCAGGAGCGAACCCGAAATCCCGAGATTCCGGGTCTGGTGCTTGCGCACCATCCCGGAATGACACTCTTTACTTACCGGTGCCGCCCGCCTTCAAGATAGGCAGCGCGAATCTCTGGCCGTTGCAACAGTTCCGCCCCCGTGCCCTGGAGCGTGATCAGGCCGTTGACCATGACATAACCGCGATGGGCGAGCTTCAACGCATGGTTGGCGTTCTGTTCGACAATCAGAACGGTGAGGCCGTCCTGCCGGTTCAGTGTGCGAATGGCGTCAAAAATCTGGCGGACGATCAGTGGCGCGAGCCCCAGCGAGGGCTCATCCAGCAAGAGCAGACGGGGGCGGCTCATCAGCGCGCGGCCGATTGCCAGCATTTGCTGTTCGCCACCCGATAGCGTGCCGCCGCGCTGGGTCAGGCGCTCCTTCAACCGAGGAAACAGCGCCAGTACCCGCTCAAAGCTGGCCGCTCGCTCCGCCTCGCTGGAATCGGTGGCGTCGGCGCCCATTTGCAGGTTTTCCGCCACGCTCATCCGCGGGAAAATCCGGCGGCCCTCCGGCGATTGCGCGATGCGCAGCCGCGCGATCTCATGGGTGTGTACGCCGGTGATGTCACGGCCATCGAACAGGATCTGGCCAGCGAGGGCTTTGGGTTTGCCGAAGATCGTCATCATCAGCGTCGACTTGCCGGCGCCATTGGCGCCGATCAGCGCGACAATTTCGCCCGGCTTGATGTCGAGATCGACGCCCTTGAGGGCTTCGATCTTGCCATAGGCCGCGCGAAGGCCGCGGATGTCGAGCAGGGGAGATGCAGCCGGCGCACTCACGTCCCACCTTCCATGACGGCGGCGGCTTCCTCTTCGTCGGCGCCGAGATAGGCGGCGACCACCTTGGGATCGTCGCGCACCGCTTGCGGCGCGCCTTCGGCGATTTTCACGCCGTAATCCATCACCACGATGTGGTCGGAGATTTCCATCACCACCGACATGTCGTGCTCAATCAGGAGAATCGAGGTGCCTTCGCTGCGGATCGAGATCAGCAACTCGCTCAGTGCCGAACTTTCGCGTGCGTTGAGCCCCGCCGCCGGCTCATCCAGACACAACAGCGCTGGTTCGGTGCACATCGCACGCGCGATTTCCAGGCGCCGCTGATCGCCGTAAGCGAGATTGCCGGCGGCATCGTCGGCGCGCTCCAACAGCCCGATCCGGTCAAGCCATCGCTTGGCCTGATCGATCGCATGTTTTTCGGCGGACCGGTACGACGGCGCGCCGATCAGCCCGAGAAAGGTGAATCCGGACGCCAGCATCAGCGCATTGTGCTGGGCGACCATCAGGTTCTCGAGCGCCGTCATGCCGGGAAACAGGCGGATGTTCTGGAAGGTGCGCGCGACCTTGGCCTGCTTGGAAATCCGGAAATCGTTCAGCTGATTGAGCAGAATGATGCGGCCGTTGTCATGCGTCAGTAGCATCAAACCGCCAGTCGGCTTGTAAAATCCGGTGATGCAGTTGAAGACCGTGGTCTTGCCGGCGCCGTTCGGTCCGATCAGTGCGGTGATCCTATGCCGTTCGGCCGTAAATGAGAGGTCGTTGACGGCGACCACGCCGCCGAAGCGCATGGTCAGGCCTTTGACTTTGAGGATGGAGTCCTGAAGGATCTCGTCGTCTTCGTCGTTCATCCCCGTCCTTCCCGGGCAAGTTCGGAGGAGATGGCCGTGTTTTGCCGCAAGAAAACAGTCGGTGCCCGATGGCCGATCAGGCCGCGCGGCCGCCAGATCATCAACAGCACCATCGCCATGCCGAACACCAGCATGCGATATTGGTCGAACCCACGAAACAGCTCGAAACCGCCGATCAAGGTCAGGGCTGCCAGCGCCACGCCGAGCTGCGAGCCCATGCCACCGAGCACGACAATGGCAAGCACCAGCGCCGATTCCTGGAAGGTGAAGGATTCCGGGCTGATGAAACCTTGCCTTGTTGCAAAGAAGGCGCCGGCAAAGCCACCGAACATCGCCCCGGTCGCGAACGCCGTGAGCTTGGTCGTGGTGGTGTTGATGCCGAGCGCGCGGCAGGCGACCTCGTCCTCGCGCAAGGCTTCCCAGGCCCGGCCGATCGGCAGACGGCGCAGCCGGATGGTGACCCAGTTGGTCAGAAGCGCGAGCGCCAGGATCACATAGAAAAGAAATACGATGCGCTGGGTCGGCGAAAATTCAATGCCTATTCTTGCGGCGAGGCCATCGGGGCCGGGCGTCAGCGGGATGCCGAACAGCGTCGGGCGGGGAATCGGCGAAATGCCGTTGGGACCGCCAGTCAGGCTTTGCCAGTTGATGATGACGAGGCGAATGATCTCGCCGAATGCCAGCGTCACGATCGCGAGGTAGTCGCCGCGCAGGCGCAGCACGGGAAAGCCGAGCAGCACGCCCCATAAGGCTGCGAGAATGCCGGCAAGCGGCAGGCAGATCCAGAACGACAGCCCGAAATAGGTCGCCAGCAGCGCATAGGAATAAGCGCCGACCGCGTAAAAGGCGACATAACCGAGGTCGAGCAGGCCGGCGAGCCCCACCACGACATTCAGTCCCCATCCGAGCATCACGTAGGTGAGGACCTGGATTCCGGTGTCGATGACGTAACGCTGGTCGTAGAAAACAATCGGCACCAGCAGCGCGAAAACCAACAGCAATGGTGGGAGCGCACGCCCGGCTATCCCGAGCGCGCTTTGCACGGTTGGCGGAATGACGGTGGCGATTCCGACCGGGCCCCACCATTGCCGCAGCAATTCAACGACGATGCTGCCGCCAAACACGATTGCGACGATGGTGGCGAGATCGCCGAACCGCGTCCAGTAGATCAACTGGCCCGTTGGGCCTGCCTCGGTGCGGACACCGATCATCAGCGAGAACAGGATGAGGGCTACGAACCCGCTGATCAGGGCCTTCTTGAGGATGAAGGCGACGGCTTCGCGGCGTGAGGCTTGCGTGAGGTCGGGCGAGGCTACCGTCACGCGCGGTGATCCCTTAGACTTTTTCGATTTCGGGGCGGCCGAGCAGGCCGGTGGGCAAGAAGATCAGCACCACGATCAGAATCGAGAACGCGGCGACGTCTTTATATTCGACCGAGCAATAGGCCGACCACATGGTTTCGATCAGCCCGATCAGAAGTCCGCCAAGCATCGCGCCGGGCAGCGAGCCGATTCCGCCGAGCACTGCGGCCGTGAACGCCTTGATGCCCGCGACAAAGCCCATGAAGAAATCGACGAGCCCGTAATAGAGCAGGTACATCATGCCGGCGACGGCGGCGAGCGCAGCACCGATGACGAAAGTCATGGAGATGGTGCGATCGACATCCACGCCGAGCAGTGCCGCCATTGTCTGGTCCTGCTCGCAGGCCCGCATGTCGCGGCCCAATCGCGTGCGCGATACCAGCCAGCTGAAGATCGCGAGCAGCACGACCGTGGTGACGACGACAATGATCTGCGCGTTGGAGAGGCGGACTGCAAAGCCGTCGCTTTCAAACAGGCTGTAGCCGCCGGTGATGATCGGCGGGATCGGTTTGACGCGCGCGCCTTGCGAGATCTGGGAATAGTTGATCAGGACGAACGACATGCCGATCGCCGACAGCATGGGTGCGAGACGGAACGAATGCCGCAGCGGCCGGTAGGCGATACGCTCCACCGTCCAGCCGTACAGCGCGGTGATCGCCATCGATACCAGCAGCACGAGCATGAGGATCAGGGGGACGGAGGTCAGGCCGAATGAGACCAGCACCAGGAACGAGATCAGCGCGATGAAGCCGCCGATCATGAAAATGTCGCCATGGGCGAAATTGATCATGCCGACGATGCCGTAGACCATGGTGTAGCCGATAGCGATCAACCCGTAGATCGAGCCGAGCACGAGGCCGTTTATCAGTTGTTGGGCGAGATAAGCGAAACCGGAACCGAAATGGCACATGCGCTGCTGCTACTCGATGAATGACGCGACGAAGGCCCCGGCAGCCGGACGTCACGTCGTTTCATTTTCTAACAGCGGGAACCCATGGCGGCAACAGCGCCTGAAGGGGGACTTAAGGGCTTGTACAGAGATAGTTTTCAGGAGTGGCACCAGGATGGCGCGGGAACCGCGGCTTCCCGGCGAAGCCGCAAAAAGCCGGGGGTGGAACCAAAGTTCGGCGAAACCAAAGCCGGATTCCGCAGTTGTGCCTCTGCGACTTAAAAAAGGAGATCGCAATGTCCAATCAGAACCAGAATCCCGGCCAGCAAAACCAGAATCCCGGACAGAAGCCGGGCCAGCAGCAGGGCGGTGGCCAGAAGCCAGGACAGCAACAGCAGGATCCGAACCGTCAGGGCCAGAAACCCGGCCAGGATCGCTAAGCCGATCATGAGTTAGAAGCTCGATCTATTTCTGGACAGAAGTTCGCAAGTAGATGGGAGTGTTGAAGGAAAGGTCTCGCCGAAATGGCGGGGCCTTTTCCTTTTGTGCCGTTGGCATCGCAATTGGCCATCCCTGCAGGTCATCTGGACCTGCCGTGGAACCTCAACTAGGTTCCCCTTCCAAGCGGCGACGCGGCAGGCGGGCTTTTGCCCTTGGAGCGGAACGACCGCATTCCTAAAGGAGGAAAGCCGATGACTCTCACTCGCCGGGATATGCTTGCGACCGCTGGAACTGCCGCCGCGACTCTTGCCCTTCAGAAGAGCGCCATCGCCCAGTCGTTCGACTTCAAGCCGAACCAGCGCTACCCCGACGCATCAGTTGAAGTCCTCGATCCCAGTTTTACAAAATATCGCCTGTTCTCAAGCACCGTCGAGCAAGTGGCAACGGGCATGCGATGGGCAGAAGGGCCGGTCTGGTTCGGCGATGGCCGTTATGTGCTGGTCAGCGACATCCCGAACAACCGCATCATGCGTTATGACGAAGCGAACGGAAACTGGGGCGTGTTCCGCCAGCCTTCGAATTTCGCCAACGGCAATGCGCGCGATCGGCAGGGTCGTCTGATCACGTGCGAGCACCTTACGCGCCGTGTCACCCGCACGGAATATGACGGCAAGATCACGGTGCTCGCCGACAATTTCAACGGCAAGCGTCTCAACTCGCCGAACGACATCGTCTGCAAGTCGGACGGGTCGATCTGGTTCACCGATCCGCCATTTGGCATCGGTGGCGACTGGGAAGGCGACAAGCAAACGTCCGAATTGCCGCATTCGGTCTACCGCATCGCGCCCGACGGCAAGTTGGGTCTTGTTACCGCGGATCTGGCCGGCCCGAATGGGCTCGCTTTCTCGCCGGATGAAAAGAAGCTCTACATCATCGAGTCGCGCGCGCAGCCGAACCGGCTGATCTGGTCCTTCGATGTCGGCGCCGACGGCTTTACGCTGTCGAACAAGACCAAGCTGGTCGATGGCGGGGCGACCGCCCTTGACGGCATGAGGGTCGATACCGAGGGTAATCTCTGGTGCGGCTGGGGCTCAACCGGCGCTGCCAACAGCAAGGGCGAAGAGCTTGACGGCGTGAAGGTCTTCAATCCCGAAGGCAAGGCGATCGGCTTTATCCGCTTGCCCGAACGCTGTCCCAATCTGGTGTTCGGCGGTCCCAAAAAGAACCGCCTGTTCATGGCGAGTTCGCACTCGCTCTACGCACTCTACGTCGAGGCGCATGGCGCGGTTTGAGATGCAGGCGGCATAAACGGGCCGCATTCCCCGGACGCTACGCAATGCACCGCGAGAGCGGTGTAGTGCGTTGCAGATCCGGGGTCGTGTTGCCGTGGGTCCCGGTTCCGCGGAGCAGCGTTACAGGCTGCACCACGTCCGGGACAGGAAAGGCGTGCGCGGCCGGATTAAGGTAAACAAAGGGTTTAAATTGCCGATCGCAGTTTAACGGCGTTACTTCCCGAACAATCTCGCAGGGCCATCGAGCGTTGCGAACAAAACAGGGAAGCCACATGTCGACAAACTGGCGGATCAGTTCATTCAACGGCGTGCTGCTTGCGGCCTATTTCATTCCGACCTGGGCGATCATCGCCTGGCGGATCGTGACATCGCCGGTCCGCGGCCTGTTTGAGCGGCCGAGCGTGTCGCTGGCGCTCTATGCCAGCGATCACCTGCAACTGCCGACCATGACCGCGATACGCTTTGTGTGGCTGTTGGCGCTGGGCCGGCTGACGGTTGTTGCTTTCTTCGCGCTGTTTCTCGTCCTAGCCGTGCGCGCCGCCATTCGCAAGACAAGCGGGGGTGGCGAAGCCTTAGGCATCGCGCTTGGCATTGGCAGCGTGATCAGCTTTGGCAGCATGCTGATGGCCTCGCAGGTCGGCGAAACCGAAGCACTGCGTCTGCATGCAACCGAGCTGCTCTTGATGCTCGGCACCGCCGTCGTGATGGTATTCGACCAGCCCGCGCAGCCGCAGACGGTCGTGGCAACCGTGCCGTCCGATCTACCCCTTCAGGAGACCCAGCTCAGCTATAATGGCTGAGGCCTCCTTCACAGCGTGATTGGCGGCGGGCACGCCGCAATAGATCGCCTGCTGCAATAGAATTTCCTTGATATCGTCCGGCGTGAAGCCGCCCTCGGCGAGCGCCGCGCGGACATGCAGGCGAAATTCGTCCCATTGACCGAGCGCAACCATGGTGCCGATCACCAGCACGCGCCGCGTGCGGTGGTCGAAACGCGGCCGGGTCCAGATCTCGCCCCAGGCATGGCGGGTGATGAGATCGATGAAATCGGCATTGAACGAATTTTTGCCTTTGATCGATTTATCGACCCAGGCGTCGCCCAGCACCTTGCGGCGCTGTGCCATGCCGTCATCGCGACGCTTCTGATCGTCCATTTGTACCTCCGTCTTTCCGGGATGGTCCGTAGGACCAGACCCGGAATCTCGAGATTCCGAGCTCGCCTCTTCGATGCGCCCCGGAATGACAAGTGTCACTGCTGCGTCAAAAAACCCACCACCGCGTCCGTAAAAGCGTGCGGCTGTTCGATGTTGGAAATATGGGCGGCATCCAGGATGGTCATGGAGGCGCCGGGAATGTGGCTGCGGATGAACTCGGCCGCGGCGACCGGGGTCGACATGTCGTGGCGGCCGGCGATGACCAGCGTCGGCGATTTGATTTTCGGCAAGAATGCCCGCTGATCGAGCGTCGAGAGGGCTTCGCAGCAGGCGATATAACCAGCCACCGGCGTTGCAATCATCATGGCCTTGAGGTTTTGCGTGATCTGGGGCTCGCGCTCGCGGAAGTCCGCCGTCAACCAGGCCGCGATCACGGTATCGACGACACCGGCGACGCCGCCTTCCTTCACCGCTTTGATACGATTCAGCCAGTTGGTCGGATCGGGGTAGTAACAGGATGTATTGGCAAGGACGAGTTTACCGAAACGCTCGGGCGCGTTGGCCCCGAGCCACTGCCCGACCATGCCGCCCATCGAGAGCCCGCACCAATGCGTCTTCTCGATGTTGAGGTCGTCGAGGATCGCCAGCACATCTCGCCCGAAGCGCTCCATGGAGTAGGGGCCTGGCGGCACGCCCGACTTGCCGTGGCCGCGCCGGTCATAGCGGATGACGCGAAACAGCTGCGTGAACGCCTTCATCTGCGGCTCCCACATCGCCATCGTCGACCCCAGCGAATTGGACAGCATCAAGGTGGGGCCGCCGTCGCGGCCTTCCACGGAAACATTGAGCAGGCACCCGTCGGCGTCGATCATCGGCATTTTGTTTTCCTCGTCACGCGTGGGCTAAAGCGCGAAGCGCGTCTTCGGCGAGATTACCGGAGCAGCGGCAACGACATCTCGCTATTTTTCATCCAGTGATGCGAGCAGCCGGTCGATCAGGGCCTGCGAGACGCCTTGATAGGCCATCGGCTCGAACAATTGCGCAATCCTCTTCGCATTGAGATGAGCGGTGATTTTTGGGTCGTTCTCCAGCACCGCGCGGAAGGCTTTTTTCTCGGCGACGGCCTTTTTGCTGGCGGCTTCCACCAGATGATGCGCCTCTTGCTTGCCGACTTTTTCGGCGAGCGCAAACGCGATCGCCTCCGCCATGATCAGGCCGCCGGTCGCGTCAAGATTGGTGCGCATGCGCGCGGCATCGACTTCCAGGCCTTCGGCGATATCGACAATGGCGGCGAGCGCCCCTGAGGTGACGAGCAACAGGCTCGGCAGCGTTGGCCATTCCGCGTGCCAGGGCCCGGCGCTGCGTTCGTGATCGCCGACTTGAGCCGCGAAGATCGTGGCCGCGAGATTCGGCGCCATGGTGGCGGCGGCGAGTGCGCTGGCGGCGGCCACCGGGTTGCGTTTATGCGGCATGGTCGAAGAGCCGCCGCGGCCTTCGCCCGACGGCTCGAAGGCCTCGGCGACATCGGTCTGCATCATGAGCTGGACGTCGCGGGCGACTTTGCCGCAGGTGCCGGCGATGATCGCGAGCACTGAGGCTGCTTCCGCGATCCGGTCGCGGTGGGCGTGCCATGGCGCCTCCGGCAGCGGCAATTGCAGAATTTCAGAGAGCGTTTCGGCAACCTTCCAGCCCCTATCGCCGAGGGCTGCAAGCGTGCCGGCCGCGCCGCCGAACTGGAGTGCAAGGCCATGCCTGTTGAGGTGCAGTAGGCGGCCGCGTGAGCGATGCAGCGCGGCGGCATATTCGGCCAATTTTAGGCCGAACGGCATCGGCAACGCATGTTGCAGCCAGGTGCGTGCGACGACCGCTGTATTGCGATGCTGCTGCGCCAGCCGCGCAAAACCCGCGATCGCGCGATCAATATCCAAAAGCAGGGCATCGATGCCGGCGCGCAGCGTCAGCATGGTGGCGGTATCGATCACGTCCTGGCTGGTGGCGCCCCAATGCACATAGCGGGCGGCGTCTTTGTTAGTTTTGGCGACCTCAGATGTCAGCGCCTTGACGAGCGGTATCGCCAGATTGCCGGATCGCGTGGCGGCCTCAGCCAGTGCGGTGAGATCGAAGGTATCGGACGTGCAAGCCCGCGCGATGGCCTCGGCGCCGTCGGGCGGGACGATGCCGACGGCGGCTTCGGCGCGCGCCAGCGCCGCCTCGAAATCGAGCATGTGTTGCAGGTATGCTAGATCGCCGCATACCGCGCGCATGGCGGCGCTTGAGAGCATGGGGGCGAGCAGGGGCGAGAGCGATGTCGTCATGGCCGTCTCACGATAGGCGGGACCTAACCACTAGCGCAACCCAGCTACGCCCGCGAATTCGCATAGCCCGCTCGTGGCGCTCTTTCTTTTGGAGTGTTCGTGCATTAGTTCATAGGCGTAAGATCAGGAGCGAACGGAGACGACCATGGCCATGACGATGAACGGCGAGGTCCAGCTTGGTGCGTCGCGCGAGGCAGTCTGGGCCAAGCTGAACGATCCCGAGGTGCTCAAGGCCTGCATTCCCGGATGCGAGGAATTGGAAAAGACCGAGGATAACGGCTTTCGAGCGGCGGCGAAAATGAAGGTCGGCCCGGTTTCGGCTCGCTTCAAGGGCCGTGTTGCGCTGAGCGATCTCGATCCGCCGAACGGCTACAGGATATCGGGCGAAGGCGATGGCGGTGTGGCTGGTTTTGCCAAGGGCGGCGCCACGGTGGCGCTAACGGATAAGGATGGCGGCACGCTCCTGACCTACGATGTCGAGGCGCAGATCGGCGGCAAGCTGGCCCAGCTCGGGCAGCGCCTGGTCAACGGCGCAGCCAAGAAGCTGGCCGATGAGTTTTTCGCGAATTTCGCCAAGGCGGTGCAAGGCTGATTTAAAAGGCTGACTTTCAGCTTGGCCTGAAAAAATGGCCCTCCGCGCAACGCCCGTTTGCGTCCTCCCCTGTCAAGCCATGCGGCAGTGAGGTTGCTCATTGCCGGTACGGCTCATATTATAGACCTGAAACACTTGAAATGACCGTGTCGCCGGGCAGCGTCGGCGCGGATAAAGAGAGCCCGTAAATGGCGAAAATCTCACTGATCGTGAACGGCAATCCCGTGAACGCGAACGTCGATCCCCGTACGCTTCTCGTTCAATTCCTGCGCGAAAACCTGCGGCTCACCGGCACCCATGTCGGCTGCGACACCTCGCAATGCGGCGCCTGCGTCGTGCATCTCGATGGCAAAGCGGTCAAATCCTGCACCACGTTGGCCGTCATGGCGGACGGTCACGAGGTCAGAACGATCGAGGGTCTGGCGGCCGATGGCGGACCCTTGCATCCGATGCAGGAAGCCTTCCGCGAACATCACGGCCTGCAATGCGGCTTCTGCACTCCCGGCATGATCATGACCGCGATCGATATCGTTCACCGTAAGGGCCATGATCTTTCCGACCACACCATCCGTGAAGAGCTCGAAGGCAATTTGTGCCGCTGCACCGGCTATCAGAACATCGTGCTGTCGATCGCAGCCGGCGCCAAGGCGATGGCCAAATCCGATCTCGCGTAAACGCCTCAAGCACGTCGATCAGGGACATTCAGGGAATACCGATGTACGAATTCAGATATCATCGTCCGGAGACCGTGCGGCAGGCGGCTAACCTCCTGGTCAAGAACGAAGACGCCAAGGTGATCGCGGGCGGTCACACGTTGCTTCCGGTCATGAAGCAGCGGCTCGCAAGCCCGCCGCATCTGGTCGACCTTTCCCATATCGAAGGGCTTGACGGCATCGAGATGAAGGGCCGTTCGCTCGTCATCGGCGCCACCGCCACGCATCACACGGTCGCGAATTCGGCCATCGTCGGCGAAGCCATTCCGGCGCTCGCCCAACTCGCCGGCCTGATCGGCGACCCGGCCGTACGTCATCGCGGCACCATCGGCGGCTCGCTCGCTAACAATGACCCCACCGCCGATTATCCGGCGGCCGTTCTGGCGCTAGGCGCGACCATCGTCACCAACAAGCGCCGCCTGAAGGCGGAAGAATTCTTTCAAGGGATGTTCTCGACCGCGCTTGAGAATGACGAGATCATCACAAAGGTGATGTTTCCAGTCCCGAAGAAGGCGGCTTACATCAAATTCCGCAACCAGGCCTCGCGTTACGCCCTGGTCGGGGTATTCGTTGCCAAACGGCCGTCTGATGTGCGCGTCACCGTCACCGGCGCAGGCGCCGACGGTGTGTTCCGCGTAACCGCTTTCGAGGAGGCGCTGAAGAAGCGTTTCTCGTCCAAGGCGCTCGATGGCTTGACGGTGCCGGCTGAAGGATTGAACAGCGACCTGCACGGCAGCGCTGAATATCGCGCGCATCTGATCGCGGTGATGGCACGGCGCGCGGTCGAGGCTGCAAGCGCCAAATCCTGAGTCTATCCGTTTTTGCTACAGCAAGGCTCTTTCGATCATGACTGCATCGGCACTCCCCAAATCCGTCGATGCCATGCTGGAGCTGTTGTCCGCGCGCGGCTATCTCGCCGAGCGCTCGCTCGCAACCGTCACCTATTTGTCGCTGCGCATGGGCCGGCCGCTATTCCTCGAAGGCGAGGCCGGCGTCGGCAAGACCGAGATCGCCAAGGTTTTGTCGGTTGCGCTCGGACGAAAGCTGATTCGCCTGCAATGCTATGAAGGCCTTGATGCTAATTCCGCCGTCTATGAGTGGAACAGCGCCGCCCAGATGATCGCGATCAGGCTCGCGGAAGCGGCCGGCGATACCGACCGCGAGCAGCTGTCGGGCGATATTTTCTCCGAGCGGTTTTTGATCAAGCGGCCGCTGTTGCAGGCGCTCGAGATAGATGTCGCGGGCCCACCGGTGCTCCTGATCGACGAACTCGACCGCGCGGACGAAGCATTCGAGGCCTATTTGCTGGAAATCCTGTCGGACTTCCAGATCACGATACCCGAGTTCGGTACCGTGACGGCGCTAGAGCCGCCGATCGTGATCATCACTTCGAACCGTACCCGGGAAATCCACGACGCGTTGAAGCGGCGGTGCCTTTATCACTGGATCGATTATCCCAGTGCCGAACGGGAGCTTGCGATCGTGAAATCGCGGGTGCCTGGCATCTCCGCAAAATTATCGCAACAGGTTGTGCGTTTCGTGCAGGCGCTACGCGGGCAGGATTTCTACAAATCGCCGGGCGTTGCCGAAACGCTCGATTGGGCCAACGCGCTTCAAGAGCTCAATGCGCGCTCGCTGACGCCGGAGGTGATTGGCGATAGTCTCGGTGCGCTGCTCAAATACCAGGACGATATCGCGCGGCTGCAAGGCGAGACACTGCAAAAGGTTTTAAAAGAGGCGACCAGTGGGAATTGATCGCGCGCCGCGAACCGCCGAGGTCTCGAGCCGATGACCATCGATCATTTTTCGCTACCTTCCGGTCAGATGGCCGACAACATCATCGGTTTTGCCCGCGCGCTGCGAGCCGCCGGGATTCCGCTCGGGCCGGGTGCGGTGATCGACGCCATGAATGCGCTCCAGCTCGTCGATATCGGCAATCGGACTGATGTTTTCGCGACGCTTCAGACCATCTTCGTCAAGCGTCATGAGCACGCGTTGATTTTCGCGCAGGCCTTCGACCTGTTCTTCCGCGCGGCCGACGAGTGGAAGCAGATGCTGGATTCGGTGCCGCTGCCCGATCAAGCCAGGAAGCAGCCACAGCCGGCCTCGCGCCGGGTTCAGGAGGCGTTTTCGCCGGCGCAAATGACCGAGATGCCGAAGGCCAGGCCAGAGGAAATCCGCTTGTCGGTATCAGACAACGAGATCCTGCAGAAGAAGGATTTCGCGCAGATGACCGCGGCCGAGATCGCCGAAGTCACGCGCGCCATCGCCAGCATGAAACTGCCGCAGGCCGAATTGCGCACCCGCCGTTACCGGCCGGATGCACGCGGGCAGCGGCTCGACATGCGGCGGACCCTGCGCGGATCGCTTCGCACCGGCGGCGACATCATCGATATCCGCAAACTCGGGCGCATTGAGAAGCCGGCGCCGATCGTGGCGCTGCTCGATATCTCCGGCTCGATGAGTGAATACACCCGCCTGTTCCTGCATTTCCTGCATGCCATTACCGATGCGCGCAAGCGCGTCTCGGTCTTTCTGTTCGGCACGCGCCTCACCAATGTGACGCGCTCCTTGCGCGCGCGAGACCCCGACGAGGCCCTGGCGCGTTGTTCTTCGGCGGTGGAGGACTGGGCCGGGGGGACGCGGATCGCTTCGTCGTTCCATGCCTTCAACAAGCTCTGGGGCCGGCGGGTGCTGGGCCAGGGCGCAATCGTATTGTTGATTTCCGATGGGCTTGAGCGCGAGGCGGACGCCCGCCTGGCTTTTGAGATGGACCGGCTGCACCGGTCCTGCCGCCGCCTGATATGGTTAAATCCACTGCTGCGGTATGGCGGTTTTGAGCCGAAGGCGCAGGGCATCAAAATGATGCTGCCGCACGTTGACGAATTCCGCCCGGTGCATAATTTGAAGTCTGTCGAAGGGTTGATCGAGGCGCTGTCATCGAGCCGAGAGCCGCACCGCAACCTGATACGATCCGCAGCTTGAACAAGACTGGCGAGGTTTCCATGCTCGATCGCGACGAAGACATTCTGAAAGCTGCCGAAGACTGGCAGAGGGCGGGTCACGGCGTGGCGTTGGCGACCGTCGTTGAAACCTGGGGCTCGGCGCCGCGGCCGGCCGGCTCCAATCTTGTGATCAACGATGACGGTACATTTCTGGGCTCGGTCTCCGGTGGCTGCGTCGAGGGCGCCGTCGTGACGGAGGCGCTGGATGTGATCGCCAGCGGCCAACCCAGGATGCTCGAATTCGGCGTCGCCGACGAGACAGCCTGGAATGTCGGACTGTCCTGCGGCGGGACCATCAGGGTGTTTGTCGAGAAAGTCGGGTAACCGTGAAATTAGCGACGCTAAAGGGGCTGAACGCTGAGCGCGCCGCGCGGCGGCCGGTGATTGTCGTGACCGATACGGCCAATGGCGAGCAGCGCCTGGTCAAGGCTAAAGACTTTGCCGCCGATCCCTTGCATGCCGAACTCGCAAAGCAGCTGCGCATGGGCAAGAGCGCCAACGTTGAGGTCGGCGGCAAAAAGCTGTTTCTCAATGTCTATGCGCCGACCGCGCGTATGGTGATCATCGGCGCGGTTCATATCAGCCAGGCACTGGCGCCGCTGGCGCGCGCGCTCGGCTATGATGTCACGGTGGTCGATCCGCGTACCGCCTTTGCGAGCCCCGAGCGTTTCCCGGACGTGCCGCTGCTTGCCGAATGGCCCGACGTGGCACTCCCGCCGCTCAATGTCGACCACTACACGGCGTTCGTGGCGGTCACGCACGATCCCAAGATCGACGATCCGGCGCTGCTGCACGCTTTTGCGCGTGACTGCTTCTATATCGGCGCGCTCGGCTCGCGTAAGACGCATGCCAAGCGCGGCGAGCGCCTGAAAGCGCAGGGCGCGACCGATGCCGATATCGCGCGCATTCATGCGCCGATTGGGCTGGCGATCGGCGCGGTCTCGCCGTCCGAAATCGCCGTATCGATCATGGCCGAGATCACCGCGAGCTTGCGAATGCCGAAAGAAAAAGAAGCCGCGGCATGAAATTTGGCCCTGCCAGTCCGGCGGACGCGCTCGGCGGCGTCACCGTCCACACCCTGCGGCAAGGCTCGCTGGTGCTTAAGAAGGGCACCACGATTGGGCCTGCGGAGGTTGAGGCGTTGAAACGCGCCGGCGTCAAGGAAGTCGTGGTGGTGCGGCTTGAGGAAGGCGACGTCTCCGAGGATGTCGCGGCCGCCGGTATTGCGCAGGCGGTGGCAGGCAGTGGCCTCCACGTCGAGCGAGCCTTTACGGGCCGCGCCAATCTGTTTGCCGCACGGGCTGGCGTGCTGGTGGTGGACCGCGCCGTGGTCGACCGCGTCAACGGGGTAGACGAGGCCATCACCTTTGCCACGCTCTCGCCTTTCAAGCCGGTCGTGGAAGGAGAAATGGTCGCAACAGTCAAGCTCATCCCGTTCGGGGTCGAGGCGGGGTTGCGCGATGCCGCGGTGGAAGCGGCCAAAGGCGGGGCATTGCGGGTCGTGCCCTATGCCATCAAGCACGTCGGCGTCATCTCCACTCTGCTGCCGGGACTTGCACCCAAGGTCGTGGACAAGACACTCAAGGTGACTGAGGAGCGGCTCGCGCCGGCAGGCGCGACCATCATCGCCGAGCGTCGCGTGCCGCATGATGAGACCGCGCTGAAGGCGGCGATGAAGGAATTGTTGGGCCTTGGCGCCGAACTCGTGATTGTGTTCGGCGCTTCCGCGATCGCCGACCGCCGGGACGTGATTCCGGCGGCGCTCTCGGGGATCGGCGGGAGAATCGAACATTTCGGTATGCCGGTCGATCCCGGCAATCTCCTGCTGATCGGCAACGCCAATGGCGTCCCGGTTCTGGGGGCGCCGGGCTGTGCGCGTTCGCCGGTGGAGAACGGGTTCGACTGGGTACTGGTGCGCTTGCTTGCGGGATTGAAGGTCGACCGCTCCGAGCTGACCGGAATGGGCGTCGGCGGACTCCTAATGGAGATCGTGACCAGGCCGCAGCCGCGCGAAGGCCTTGAGGCCGACGACAATCCACATGTGAGCGCGGTTGTGCTGGCCGCAGGCCGCTCAACGCGAATGGGGGGTCCGAACAAGCTGTTGGCCGAACTTGATGGTCAAAAGCTGGTCCGGATCGTGACCGAGCAGGCGCTCGCCTCGAAGGCCAAGGATGTGATTGTCGTCACCGGCCATCAGGCCGAATTGGTCGAGAAGGCGCTCGCCGGGCTGAAGGTGAAATTTGTCCGCAATCCGGATTTCGCGCACGGCCTTTCGAGTTCGGTGAAGGCCGGTATATCGGCGGTACCCAAGCAGGCGGATGGCGCTGTGGTCTGTCTTGGCGACATGCCAATGATCTCGGCCGATCTGATCGATCGCCTGATCGACGCTTTTGCGCCGGATCGCGGCAATTTGATTGCGGTACCCGTCAGCGACGGGCGGCGCGGCAATCCCGTGTTGTGGTCGCGCCGCTTCTTCAATGAATTGATGGTGCTCGACGGCGATGTCGGCGCCCGTCACCTCATTGCCAAGCATAGTGAAGCGGTGGCGGAGGTGGTGGTCGAGGGGGACGGCGCATTTATGGACATTGACACGCCGCAAGCGCTGGAAGCCGCGCGCGGTGGCTAGATTTTGTTCGGCGTTCATCGCGAGTGCGTCACGTCCTCCAATTTTTTCGGTCTCTACTTTCTGTTCACCAAGTTGAAACGTCCTCTCCCTTAGATTTCGACCCGCTGGGACCGAAGCGCCACTCGCGCTTCAGGTTGTCGTTGAAGCATGAAGACCGGTTGCGAACCCGCATCAAGTGCGGGGCAGGCTTTTTCCGGATCGTGCTTGGGGGAGGGGGACTTTGATCGTGTCGACCGTTGTCGCGCGCCGTCGCGCGTTGTTCGTGCTTGCATTCACTTTGGCAGTTTGTGGTTCCCGGCTGGTCACCGAAAGCTGGGCCGCTGGAGCATTTGCGATCGGCAAATGCGGAGCGTTCGGGCAGGCCTATGATTATCCGGCCGAAGGCGCCGCGCTCGCCGCCGCGCTCAAGCAATGCAGCGGCGACTGCAAGGCGGTTACGATGAAGCACGCCTGCGCCGCGTTTTCGGTCGATATGGCGAATCCCTGTGGCGCCCACGGCTACGCGGTCAAGCCGCATATTTCGAACTCGCTCAACGAAGCGACCCGCGAATGCTACAAATATGGCGGCAAGGAGTGCGTGATCCGCGCCTGGGCCTGCGACGCCAAGGGATGATTTCTCAGATTTTTCGCGGCTCGACGGGAGAGGGGCACTTGCCTACACCTGTTTGGCCACGAGGTTGTCGACGTGGACGGCGTCGCGTTCTTCGATGATTTCTGCAATCCATCGCCGGTGGCAATGCCGGTGGTCGCGCTCGTAGCAGAGAATGCAGACCGGACCTGATTTCTTCACCAGTGCCGAAAGCTCGTCGAGTTCTTCTTTTGCTTGCGGCGTCTTGAGGTGCTTCGCGTAGATTTTTTGCAACGTTTCGTAGTCGCCCGCGCGCGCGGCGAGCCGTCCGTCTTTCGGCGTGCCGAGCCCGCGCAGATGCACATAAGAAATGCCGCGTTCATCAAGGCCGGCCGTCAACTGGCTCTTGGAAAAACCGGGGCGGCGCGAAGAGGCGACGGCCCGCACATCGACCAGCAGTTTCACGCCGGCCTCTTCGAGTTCATCGAGCACCGATTGGGCCGGCGTCTGCTCGTAGCCGATGGTGAAAAGTTTTTTGCCTCTCGCCATTATCGCTAGCTCACGCGCTCGATCAGCTCCATCGCTCCGGCAGGCGCGCGAATTTTTCCCTCATGGATCACATAGGCGAAGACATCGCGCGGGGCTTTCTTGGCCTTGGCGGAATCGACACGCGGCAGATCGTCCGGTTCGCCGCCCTCGGCCCATAATTGCAGCCGCTTGGCCCAGGCATCGAGCTGCTTCGGCGGATAGCAGGTCTTGATCTCGTCATCGCCCTTTTGCAGCCGCGCATAGACGAAATCGCTGGCGACATCCGCAATCGCCGGATACTTGCCGTGCTCGGCGAATACTACAGGCGTCTCGAATTTTCGGATCAGCGCTACGAAGTTGGGGACGCAAAAACTGTCGTGGCGGACCTCGACCACATGGCGCAAATGCCGGCCTTCGAGTTCGCGCGGCAAAAGTTCGAGGAATTTGCCGAAATCAGCTTCGTCGAATTTCTTGGTCGGCGCGAACTGCCAGAGTACCGGCCCCAAGCGGTCGCCGAGCTCGAGCACGCCGGAATCGTAAAATCGCTTCACGGAGTCACCGGCCTCCGCCAGCACGCGCCGGTTGGTCGCAAAGCGGGGGCCCTTCAAGGAGAACACAAAGCCGTCGGGCACCTCACGCGCCCATTTGCGAAAGCTCTCCGGCTTTTGCGAGCCGTAATAGGTGCCGTTGATCTCGATCGAGGTGAGCTTGGAGGCCGCATATTGCAGCTCTTTGGCCTGGACGAGTTTTTCCGGGTAAAATACGCCGCGCCAGGGCTCAAACGTCCAGCCGCCGATCCCAATAAAAATCTTTCCGGATTTGGCGGAGGCGGCTTTGGAAGCGGGGGCTTTGCTCACCGGAGGATCTCGCTCTCGTGCATCAAAGAGGGAATGAGGGCGAAGCGTAATCAAAGCAGCCGGAGTTGGCCAGTTCTGGCGATCCCGCGTCCCTCTTGCAAAGTGCGCAATCGTTCCTATCTAGGATTCAACGGCGACGTCGATGCTTCATAGCTCCGGCGCTGGGACGACCACTCAATAGCTCGGCTGCGCCGGATGTACGCGCGCCACCTGTTGGTGGTCGTTGGCATTTCTGGGGGTGTTTTGGCCCCGAAAGCGTTGTTTCCGGTCCTTCCCTTGGCTCCCATCCGGCGATCGGATATACGCTGGCGTCATGAATGACGCTTCACCAACGGGGTCTGGGAACCCATTACAAGCCATTGGCTTACCTCAGCTTTCTGTCGTTATCCCGACCTTCAATGAGCGGGATAATGTCGTCAAGCTGTTCCGGCGGCTGGAAACGACCCTGGCCGGAATCCCGTTTGAGGCCGTTTTTGTCGACGACAATTCCCCCGACGGCACCTGGGAAATCCTGCGCACGCTCTCGCGCGAGGACGGACGGGTCCGCTGCATCCGCCGGATCGGACGCCGCGGCCTGTCCGGCGCCTGCATTGAGGGCATTCTGGCCTCGAGCGCGCCCTGCGCGGCTGTCATCGACGCCGACTTGCAGCATGACGAGACGCAACTGCCGAAAATGCTCGCGTTGCTCCAAGGCGGCGAATTCGATCTCGTGGTCGGCAGCCGCTACATCGAGGGCGGCAGCGCGGAAAGTTTCAACCGGCATCGCGCCGGTGCCAGTGCGCTGGCGACCGAGGTCGCAAAACGCCTGCTGCGGGTTGAGATCGCCGATCCCATGAGCGGTTTTTTCATGATCCGCCGCGACCGTTTCGAAGCGCTGGCGCCACAACTGTCCACGCAAGGCTTCAAGATCCTGCTCGATGTGGTAGCGACCGCCCATGGCGCGCTCCGCATCAAGGAAATCCCTTATACGTTCGGCTCGCGCCTGCACGGCGAGAGCAAGCTCGATTCCATGGTGGCGTTGGACTTTTTGGGTCTGGTGCTTGCCAAGCTCACCCGTGATGTGGTTTCGCTGCGGTTTCTGCTGTTTGCGATGGTTGGCTCGCTCGGGCTCGTGGTCCATTTCGCCGTGCTCTACGCGGCGCTCAAGATTTTCGCCTTTCCTTTCCCGGAGGCGCAGGCTTTTGGTGCGATTTGCGCCATGACCAGTAACTTCATCCTCAATAACTTCTTCACCTACCGCGACCAGAGGCTGAAGGGTTTTGCGATCCTGCGCGGCCTGCTGCTGTTCTATCTCGTGTGCAGCGTCGGCCTCTTTGCCAATGTCGGCGTGGCTTTTTCGGTCTACGATCAGCAGCCGATCTGGTGGCTGGCGGGAGCGGCGGGCGCCTTGATGGGCGTGGTCTGGAATTACGCGATGTCCGGACTGTTCGTCTGGCGCAAGCGATGAACCTCTTATGAATCCGCAGGAGGTTCGGCTGGTCCGCAATACCGCGCTGACGGTAGTAGCCCTTGTGCTGCTGCGGCTGGTCGGGGCGACGTGGACACCGCTGACTTTCGATGAAGCCTATTACTGGATCTGGTCGAAGAATCTCGCCTTCGGCTATTACGATCATCCGCCTGCCGTCGCGCTGGTGATCCGCCTCGGCACCATGATCTCCGGCGACACCGAGCTTGGCGTGCGGCTGGTATCGATCCTGCTCGCGCTGCCGATGAGCTTTGCGGTCTATTGCACGGCCGAAATTCTGTTCGGCGGCCGTCGCGTGGCGTCGACCGCGACCATTCTTCTCAACGTCACCTTGATGGCTGCGGTCGGAACCCTGATCGTGACGCCGGATTCGCCCTTGCTGTTTGCCTCCAGCTTTGTGCTGCTTTTTCTCGCCAAGGTTCTGGAAAACGGACGCGGCGTCTGGTGGCTTGCGGTCGGCGCCGCTGTGGGGCTGGCGCTATTGTCGAAATACACCGCGCTGTTCTTCGGGCCTGCGATCCTGGTCTGGCTGCTCAGTGCTCCGAACCTGCGGCGATGGCTGATTTCGCCGTGGCCCTATCTCGGCGCCCTGGTGACCCTGGCCGTCTTTTCCCCGGTCATTCTCTGGAATGCCGATCACCACTGGGTTTCTTTCATCAAGCAACTCGGCCGTTCGGAGATCATCGACTTCAAGCCGGGTTTCATCGGTGAACTGATTCCGACCCAGGTCGCGTTTGCAACGCCACTTGTTTTCCTTCTTGGCGTGATGGGGCTTTACGCGTTGGCGCGGCGCGACGGCGGCGCGCTCACCGCGCGTGCGCTGATCAACGCGATGTTCTGGACCATTACGCTCTATTTC
The DNA here is from genome assembly GCA_049509335.1 of Bradyrhizobium sp. GTDB lineage: Bacteria > Pseudomonadota > Alphaproteobacteria > Rhizobiales > Xanthobacteraceae > Bradyrhizobium. Next base: position 40,585 of record JBEKZZ010000037.1, read on the forward strand.
CTCTGGCATTCGCTGCATGCGCGCGTCGAAGCGAACTGGTTTGCGCCGGTCTATCCGGCCTTTGCAATTGCTGCTGCTACTGCCGGCAATGTCACCCGCTGGGAACGGCGTCCGCAACGCGTGGTGGATTTTTGCCTGCGCTGGGCCTCGCCCGTGGGTATTTTGATGTTTGCCGCCCTGATCGTCCAGGCCAACACTGGCGTGCTCAGCGGCTACCGCCGCGATGCGACCGTTCGCAGCATTGGCGTTGGTTGGCCGGCACTGGCCGCCGACATCGAAGCCACGCGTGCGCGCGTCGGCGCATCTTGCGTGCTCGCGCCTGATTACGGCACCGCGAGCTGGCTCACTTTCTATCTGCCGAAGGGGACCTGTGTGGTGCAGCCAACGCAACGCATTCGCTGGGTCAACATGGGCGAGCCCGATCCGGCAAAGCTGTCGGGCAAGCTTCTGTGGGTCGACGAAGTGCGCCCCGCAATCCAGCCTTACGTGGCCGAGACCTTCGCGAAGGTCGAGCGTGTCGGAGCGTTCAGGCGCATGCGTGGGCCGCTTGCGATCGAGATTTATGCGCTCGATCTGGTCGACGAAGCCAAGCGTCCGGTGCTCGACAATTCGCCGCCGCCTGAATTGCAATAAAGCCGGTGCTCGAGTTTCACTCGGTGAAAAATGGCGAATTCAAGGGCGGTGAATTGCGAATTACACCGGAAGCTTACGGGCTAAATCGCCGCAAATCCGTCTCAAAATGAGACTGCCTTACAAGTGCCCAGCACTTAATCCCCATTTAACTAAAAGTTGCCTTAATGACGCTCCGCGCCTCTGCGAGATGCTGCCCGTGTAATTCGGCGGACGATCGCGCATTGGCCGCCGTTCGGAGGTGCCCGCGCCGTGCACCTCGTCGAACGGCGGTTAAGGGGGAACGAGGAGCAATCATTCCGGATGCAAGGCGAATGAGTACGAGTACAGTTGCGTGTTACGAGTTCGGGGCGCCTACACTTAAACGACCAGCCCGCAAAGTGACCTCGCAGAGTCTGTTCACCGCGTCAGCGGTGATTGGTCTCGTGGTCGGCTGCGGCTGGACGGTCTACGCCAACATTTTTGCCGCCAGTCCTTATCCGGAACTCGGCAGCGTCAGCTTTGATACGCCGGTCGCGCGCCGTTTCGCCGACGTCGCGATCCGTCATGTCACCCGGTCTGAATCGCCTGTCATCGCCGCGCCGGAAAGCGTGCCGGCCGAGCCTGCGCTTTCCTTCGTTGATCGTTTCGCGGCCGCTTCGCCGCAAGGCGTCGCACCTGCGCCCGTGCCCGAACAACCTGTAAAGCTCGCGGTAGCCCCGAAGCCAGAACCTCTGAAGCTTGCCGAAGCACCGAAAGCGAAGGAGACGCAGAAAGAGCCGTCGAAGGTTCAACTCGCTGCGGTTGCGCCGACCGCTCAGCCGGAGGATGCACCGAAGGGTGGGGTTGCCAAGATCCGCGACATGGCGCAACGCGCGAAGAACGCGATCCTCTCGATTGCGTCAGCCGACAGACAATCGATCGTCGAGAAGCTGTGGGGCAAGGAAGGTTCGCATAATCCGGTTCTGGCCTATGCGTCCGCCGATGCCAGCGTGACTGGCAGCATTCCACGCGAGCCAAATCCGATGCTCGGCGGTTCGCCGCCCTATGATCGCGACACCGCCGTTTACGACATCACGGCGCACACGGTGTATCTGCCCGACGGCACCAAACTCGAAGCTCATTCCGGCCTTGGCTCCAATCTCGACGATCCACACTCTGCGCGCGTCCACATGCGTGGCGTGACGCCGCCGCATATCTACACCCTGAAGCCGCGCGAGTCGCTGTTCCACGGCGTTGCGGCGTTGCGGCTGACGCCGGTCGGGGGCGAGGATGCGATCTATGGACGCGAAGGCCTGCTCGCCCACACCTTCATGCTCGGGCCGAACGGCGACTCCAACGGCTGCGTCTCGTTCCGCGACTACAACGCGTTCCTCAGCGCCTACCACAACCAGGGTATCCGCAAGCTCGCAGTCCTCGCGCGCGTGGAGTGAGCGGGGCGCGCAGCTCCGCTTTATTTTGCTTCCGGCCTGCGGCGCGTGACGATAATCTCTCTCCATGTCTCAGCCAGATTTTCAGCCGACGCTGGTCGGCCCCAATATCAGTATTAGACCGATCGAGCCGGATGACTGGGTGGAGCTATATGCGGCCGGCTCCGATCCGAAGATCTGGGAGGTGCATCCGGTTTCCAAGCGATACACCGAGCCTGAATTTCGAAAATTCTTCGACGGCGCGGTCAAATCGAAAATGGGCTTTGTGTTCGTTGACCGCACTACCAGCCGCCTGATCGGATCGAGCCGCTATTACGGCTACGAGCCCGAGATCGGCGAGATCGAGATCGGCTGGACCTTCCTTGCCCGCAGCTACTGGGGCGGCGGTGCCAACCGCGAGGTCAAGCGCCTGATGCTTGACCACGCTTTCACCTTCGTCGAGACCGTTGTATTTTGGGTCGGTCATGAAAACTGGCGTTCACAGGGCGCAATGACCAAGATCGGTGGGCTCAAACGCGAGGGTCTGTTCACCCGCGCGATCTCCGGTGAGCATCCGTACTTTGTTTTCGAGGTCACAAAGGGCCGCTATGAAGCGGGAGGCCGCGCGCTATTGGCGTGAGGTATAGATGGGGTTTTCATGACGCTGACGCCTGACGAAGGTGCCCGATCGCCGTGGGTTACCGTGTGGCTCAGTCCGCGCCTGACCATCGAACGCCTCATTGAGGGCCCTCCATCCCATCCCGTCTGGCTTTTGGCGATCCTTGGCATGATCGCCAGCATTTACCAGCAACACGCTTTCGTGCGTGCTGCCGGTCCGCTTCAGGGCTGGACGTTTGCGCTCGGTCTGGTGCTGCTTGGCGCTATCGCCGGCATCGTCTCGCTCTATCTTAGCGCGATCATGCTTGGCTGGATCGGAAAATGGTTCGGTGGACAGGCCACGAAGCCGCAGATACGCACAGCGTTCGCCTGGAGTATGCTGCCGACCATCGTCGGCGGCGTTGCCGTTCTGATCATCCGCAGCGCTATGGAGCGGAGCGCGATGGCTTCGGGGACCGCGGTGGTTCTGTCCCTGATTTTCTCGGCATGGTCCTTGACGATATTTTTGCTGATGCTGGGCCGCGTCGAGCGTTTCGGCTTCTGGCGGACGATCTGTACTTACGTTATTGCGGCAGTTTTCGCGGCGCTTGGCTTTGTCCTTTTCGTCCGCAGCTTTATTTATCAGTCCTTTGACATCCCTTCGTCTTCAATGCGGCCGACGCTCGCGGTGGGCGATTACATTTTTGTCTCAAAGTTCGCTTATGGCTACAGCCACTTTTCGCTGCCGTTTTCGCCGCCACTATTTTCAGGGCGCATTCTGTTTTCGCAGCCGGCGCCGGGCGACGTTGTCGTATTCCGTCACCCTCGGGATACAGCAACCGATTACGTCAAGCGCGTTGTCGGGCTGCCCGGCGATCGTATTCAGATGAAGCAAGGTCAGCTTTATATCAACGACGCGCCGGTCAAGCGCGAACGCCTGTCCGACGTCGTCGATGACACCGCCTGCGGGTCGGCATCCGACACGTCTATCAAGCGTTGGCGTGAAACATTGCCGAATGGCGCGAGCTACGAGACGCTCGACTGCGTTGA
>JBEKZZ010000038.1:0-43840 GCA_049509335.1 Bradyrhizobium sp.
GTGAAGGATGTGAAGAACCCTCATCTCAGGACAGGACGTCCCGCCGCGCTATCGTCTTGGCTATGCTCCCAGCCGTAGCGCCCTACCGCGCGAGCGGTTTAGTCCCCTGCGCGAAAGCGGCCTTATCGCCAGCACCTTTGGAGCACGGCCATGCTTGCTCCGTCAGTCTGTGAGAGGAGTATTCGCGAACAGTTTCTCCGTTCTCACAAGATGCTTGCTGAACAGGCCGACCGTGCTCTGAGGCGCGCTATCGTCGAAAAACCGCTTGAGATTTTGCGCGGTGTCTTCGGCAACTTGCGCGCTTCGGGGGAAGAGGTCGTTTTCATACACCGCCAGCGCGGCTTCGATGTCGTCAGGAGTGGCAACAAGCGCTCGGGCGAGCTCTGCGCCATCATACATGGCAAGGTTCGCACCTTCGCCTGCGAAAGGGGACCGGCAGCAGTTTCACCAGAACCGGCTCATCTAGCAGGTGGTGCCCTCGAGCAATCAATATCAGGATACATTACAGCAGATCACGAACTACTTCACGGCTCACGGCTTCTCGCCGGCGCAGGCACATGATCAGGCCGTGCAGTGGATCGGAACGCAGGTCCAGACCCAGGTGTCATTCCTGTCCTATGTCGATGCCTTCTGGGTGCTGATGCTGATTGCGCTTGCGGCGGTGCCGCTCGCGCTGACCTTGCGCAATGTCAAGCTGGGCGGTGCCGTCAGCATGGGTCATTGACCGAGGGTAACATCAGCAGGCCGGGCGGATTTTCCGCGCGGCCTGTTTGCGTGTGACGCTCAATCGGTGAATTCCAGGGTGATACGGGTCACCCTGCCATTGCGGCGCGACGATGTCAGGCCGCGGCGGAACTGCGGACGGCGGTCACGATCACCCGGCGCAACGAAGACACCGCCTCGGTGACATCGGCCGCGCTGCCGCGAACACGTCCTGCTTCGTCTCCGAGGCGCGTCGCCTCACCCGATACTTCGGTAATCCGGGTTGAAACCTCGCGGGCGCCGTTTGCAGTCTCGGTCACGTTACGGGAAATCTCGGATGTAGCGGCATGCTGCTCTTCGACGGCGGCGGCAATCGAACCGGCAATTTCGTCGATCTTGCGTACGGTATCGCTGACCTCGTCCATGCCGCGCACGGTTTCCTGGGTGATGTTCTGGATTTCACTGATCTGACGGTTGATCTCTTCCGTCGACCGCGCGGTCTGGGTCGCCAGTGTCTTCACCTCACTTGCCACCACCGCAAAGCCTCTGCCCGCTTCGCCGGCGCGCGCGGCCTCGATCGTGGCGTTCAAAGCCAGCAGATTGGTTTGCGATGCAACCTCCGAAATCAGCGTCGTAACCTGGCCGACCCGTGTGACGGCTTCAGCCAGCGTAGCGATCGTGGCGCGGGCGTGCTCGCTGCGGGTGACCGCGGCGCTCGTCGCCTTCGTCGCATGGGTGACCTGGGCGCTGATCTCCCGGATCGAGCTCGACAATTCTTCGGTGGCGCTGGCCACGGTCTGCGCGTTGTTAAGCGATTGCGCCGAGGCGGCTGCAACGGTCTGAGCACTCGAGCCGACCAGTTCCGCCGACCGGCTCATCACCGCAGCCGCTTCGGTCATGGCCTTCATGCGTTTGTCGATATCGGTCACGGCGGTGTCGGTTTCGGTCTCGACCGTGCCAACCATGTCGGCCAAGGCCTTGCGGCGGGCCGCCTCGGCCTCACCCTTCTGGATATCGACTTCGCCACGCAGCCGCTCGGCTTCCGCGGACCTCGCCTTGAAGCCCTGGAGCGCGCGCGCCAAAGTGCCGATCTCGTCCTTCAGCCGCAGATCGCGTTCGAACTCGGAAGAGGGCGCGGCCGATAACGGCTGCTCGGTAAACTGCACGAGCCGGTTGAGGGGCCTCGTGATCTGGCGCGACAGCCAATAGGCGCAGATCGCCATAAACAGGCCGACGACACCCGAGATCGAGAAGAATTGCCAGGCGACTTCGGCGAAGCGTGTATCGATGTCGTCGACGAACATGCTGGTGCTGACGATCCAGTGCCAAGGCTCGAAGGCAATCGCATAGCTCAACTTCGCGACGGGCTCGCTGGAATTGCCGCGCGCAACGGGGCTCAAGGCAAAGACCGCGCCCGTGCCGTTCTTGCCGGCATCGATCTGCTCCTTGATGATCTGCCGGCCGCTCGGATCCACGAAGCTGTAGTAATTGTTACCTTCGCGTTCCGGCTTTCCGCCATGCAGGACGCAGTTACCTTCGTAGTCATGGATGTAGTAATATTCGCCGCTGGCTCCGTACTTCACCGTCCGCAACTGGTCTTTGACCAACTTCTTGGCTGCGTCTTCGGTCAGTTCGCCGTTCTGGAAGCGGGCATAGGCGCTCTTGACCATGGATACGGCCACCTCGTCGACATGGTGGACCATGTCGATGCGTTCGGAGGTGATGGTCTCGTGAATTTTGTGGCTCGCGAGCCCGGCAAGAAAGGCGTATCCGGCAAAGATGATCGCGGAAAACAAAAGCAACTTTGCACTGATTCCAAACCTGGTCATCGAGACACTCCGCATCATCCTGATATTCATACCTGCCACTAATTCTTAAACCTGCCGTTAATCTTAACGGCGATGGTTGGGCTCTTACGCCATCTTGAGGGCACCCCTCCAGCTTCGCTTCCGTAGGTTTCTGATCGCCCGGGCGGCCGAATTGCGGGTGCCTGTTACCGGCAACGCGGTGGATGCCGCCGCGTTCGGCCCGTGAAGATCGGGGGGATAGCCGCCGTGGCTTATCCGCAGCAACGAATCATTCTAAGAACGTCTATCAGACCGTTCCGGGCTCGCTCATCATCGGAAGCGCCATGCCAGTCGCAAACGCCGAAACAGCAAAACTGCTGCTCCTTGAGAACGTGAACGACAGCGCGGTCGAGTTGCTTCGGAGCTCCGGGTTTTCGGCGATCGAGCGGCAGCCGAAGGCGCTGGAGGGGGCCGCCCTTCGCGCGGCCCTCAAGGGCATTTCGCTGCTCGGGATCCGGTCCCGAACCGCGCTTACCGAGGACGTATTCGCGGCAGCCGATCAACTGACCGCGGTCGGTTGTTTCAGCGTGGGGACGAATCAGGTCGATCTCGACGCTGCCCGAAAACGTGGCATTCCTGTCTTCAACGCGCCGTTTTCAAATACAAGGAGCGTCGCCGAACTCGTGATCGGCGAAATCGTCATGCTGCTCCGGCAGATTTTTCCACGCTCCGTCGCGGCGCATGACGGAGGTTGGGACAAGTCCGCGGCGGGCAGCCGCGAGGTGCGCGGCCGCACATTGGGCATCATCGGTTATGGCAATATCGGCTCCCAGCTTTCGACGCTGGCGGAAGCGATGGGGATGCGTGTCATTTATTTTGATCGCACCGACAAGCTCCGTCACGGCAACACGGAGCCGGTGGATCGGTTGGAGACCCTGCTGGCGCAAAGCGACGTCGTCAGTCTGCACGTGCCGGAGACACCCGAAACGCACAACATGATCGGCGCGGCGGAGTTACGCCTGATGAAGCCCGGCTGCTGCCTGATCAACAACAGCCGCGGCACGGTGGTCGATCTGGACGCTCTCGCCGGCGCCCTTCGTGACGGTCACCTTGCAGGTGCGGCGCTGGATGTGTTTCCGGTCGAGCCTTCATCTAATTCCGAACGTTTCCAAAGCCCGGTTCAGGGTCTGGCGAATGTGATCCTGACCCCGCATATCGGCGGATCAACGGAGGAGGCGCAGGAGCGGATCGGCAGGGAAGTCGCGCGCAAGCTGCTGGACTATTGCATCAACGGGTCGACCATGGGCGCGGTCAATTTTCCGCAAGTGCAGCTTCATGCGCGGGCCCAGGGCGTGCGTTTCAGCCATGTCCATCACAACGTGCCGGGCATGCTGAGGCGGCTGAACGAGGTGTTTCTCCAGCGCGACATCAATATCGCGGCACAGTATCTCGAGACCGACAGCGAGATCGGTTATGTCGTGCTCGATCTGGACATGGCTGGTCATGACTGCGGTGAATTGCTGGAAGAAATTCGCGGGCTCGACGGCACGATCAGCGCGAGGCTGATCTATCAGCACTGAAGTAAAGGCTGTCTCACAAGATCAAGATCGATCAGTCCTTCGCGACCGGCTCGTTCTATCTTCCAGCAAGTCAGTTCCGACCAGCGAAATTCCCGATGTGCTGGCGGGCCTCGGTCAGCACAGTGAGCCGTGTCCCTGATATTCTGTCTGACGGAATCGCTCGACCGCCATTCACGCGGTCGTTTGTTTTGCAGCGTTGCCGCCTTTTGGCATTCCCGCTAGGATTGCAGCCATTGCCTCGTCGATGAATGAGGTTCCTGTGCTGCGGGAGCGCGAGTTCAACAGATACACGCGGGGCGGGCGCGGGCGAGTTTTGCGCAAAATGCGCGGATCGCCACACAATCACCGGAGGGGAACGTGATGCGGACCTTGTTGCGTTACACTGTTGTTGCGGCTGTGTTGTCGGGAAGCGGCTACGCCGTTCGGGCGGAGGACACCGTGTTGTTCCCCGATCCCCAGGGCAAGATGGTGCGTATTCCCATCGCGCACTCGTACGAGCAGTGTCGCAAGAACGGGCGTCATCTCGGCTACCCCGATGCGGACAGCCACGCCTGGTGCTCCGAACACTGCAAAGGGAGCATCTGTCAGTAAGATCGGCATCCTTGGGCGTTTGAGTTCTCAAGCGCCCAAAAGTGCCTGTCTCACCGGGTGCAAATGTCAGAATCGGACCACTAGCGCGGCACTGCAGGCGCCAGAGAGGGGATGCTGGCGGTCGCTTCGCTGCTCACGGATTTGCGCAAGCGGATTTCGATGCGGCGGCGTTGCTGAATGTCGCCGGGCGAACCCGATATCGCGAGCGTCTCGTCGGTATTCACCAGCTGAGCGCCTGACAGCGGGATCAATTTATATCCGGCGAGCAGGGGACTGTGGCGCAGCACGCTCACCACGGCGACGGCGCGCGCAAGTCCGAGCCCCGCATTGTCCGCGGGCACCAGGCTGACGACCCCGGCATCGTTCTTCAAAACCGGCAACAGGTCGCGATCGAGATTGGAAAATTGGCGAAGTCCGATCGGACGTTCATCGGTATGGCCGACGACCTCTATGATATCGACGTCGTATTTGCGGATATAATTGAGAATTTCACCCGGCGTCTTGTTGAGCAGCGCGTCCTGGAAGGTTGGCGACAACTCCGCGCTTCCCGATTTGAAGAAATATCCGTCGGCCTCGCTCATCCGGATGATCGGCGGCCACTGATGGCCGCCGGGGCCTTGGGCTGTGCCCCGCGCCAGCGTATCGAGCACGGCCTGGGCCGACACCGGAGGGTCGCCCGGTTTGGTCATCGCGCGGTTGATGGCGCCCACGATCTCGGCGTCATGAATCGCCTTGTCGACGTCGATGCCGCTGGCGCGTAGCGCGGCGATATTGGTGAGGCCCTCGCGAAGCTCCTTGATTGTCACGCTCTTCTCGATCTCCTTGACGACGCTCCGGCTATCCACCAACTCGCGCCAATACTGGTCGATCGCCTGGGGATCGCTCAGGCCGGAGAGGTTTTCGACTTTTTCCGCGACCGCCGCGCTTTTGCTCAGCGAATTGACCACCTCGCGTATCTCTGCGTTTTGCGCCTTCTCTTCCTTCAGCTCCTGCTCGGCGGTGATACGTCTGGTTTCCTCGCGCTTCAGGAAAGTCGCCATCGCGATCAAGAGGCAAAACACCAGCAGCACCATGATTTCTGCCATGGTGAGGCCGAGCACAAGGCCGCGCCGGTACGACGATCGCTGCTGGAGTATCTGTCCTTCCATGCCTTTCCTGACTCTATCTCCTCGGATTATCGTCCGATCGCGGCGTCATGAAGCCCAACGCGCGCGGGATGATACCTCGTTTCGTGGCATGTATCTCGATCAATAATTCCTTCATGGCGACAACGACGCCCTGGGCGTGCCGCAAATTTATCTCGGCGCTCCTGGCCTGGGTTTGAGCATTGTCGTTCAGCGCGTCCACCGATTCGGTCAGGCGCTCGATCATTGGGATCAATTGGGTCCCGATGGTTTCTTCGGAGGTCTGGTGTGCGGCGAGGCGCGCGAAAAGTGTATCGATCGATCGGACAATGCTCGTGGTGTTTTTGGCGAGCTCTTCGCCTTCCAGAACCAGTTGCCTGGATATTTCCATGACCTCGGCCGTCCGCTGGTTCAGGCTCGACAGCGTTGCGCCGGAAATCCGGGAGGACTCCTCCAGCGGAACGCTCGCGCTCGTCGCCAGCTTCTCCAGCTCGCCGGAAAAATGCAGATGCGCCTTGCCGATGCTTTCCCGCACCTCATCCAGCGCATCGGTAATGGATTGCTGGGTCATGCGCCGGAAATAGCCGAATTCGAGAATGGAGCTCTCGAGTTCACGCTTCACCCGCCGCGAGGCTTCGGCCAGTTCCAGCCGCGACGTAGCCTCGGTCTCGACCGGGTCGCGCCGCATCTGGTTGAACATGATCCGCAAGGTGATGCCCGCGATGGTCGAGGCGATCGCGATGCCGAAATTCTGCACGATCTGCTCGGCCGAGCCCGCCGCCGAAAACTGATAGAGCGAGACGGCGAGACTGGTCAGCGTGAACAGGAATCCCATGTAGTAGAGATTGTCGCCGGACTGGTCGTCGCGCAGGCGAAACAGCCGAGCCCCCAGCAAAACCGCATAGCCGATCATGATCAGGACCGGGACGGCGGTCGCCGCAAGCGCGCCGAAATCATGCAGCTTCGAAAAAATGATGTAACCGCTGCCGAAGATGACGACGGCGAAGAACACGAGCCCGTTGAAGAGGCCGGGCGGCAAGTTGGGTTTGAACTCGTAGGCCGCCATGCCGCTCAAGCCCCCTGTAGCCGCTTGACGCCGCCAAACAAGCCCTTGTTGTCTTCGATCCAGGCTTTCCAGAACTCCATGTGTTTGGTGCCGTCCACAAGCTGCTGGCCGCCGGTCTGCCGGGTCACGTAGCGGAGGATAACGGTAGCGCCATGCAGGTCAGTACGAAACTTCAAGTACGCCGGCGATTGCTTGTAGCGCTGGAACGACAGATCGCCCGCGCGCGGGTATTGGCTGTAATCTTTGGTGTATTCGATCATGTCGGAAATAACATAGAGCGTCTTTCGGGCGTTTTCGCGCGCGGCGCTGGCAAATTCTCCGATGGCGATATCTTGAATGGCGGCCATGATCGGCGAACTGGTTGACTGTGCGGAGGAAACGCTTTTGTTCACGGCTTCGGCCGCGGGTTTGCGGAAATCCTCGATCCAGCGCAACCGCGCAATCCGCGGGTTGTCGGTCCATTCGCTCAGGCCCGCGCCGTCGCCCGGATTGCATTTTGCGAACAGCGAGCGGCTGCGTGCGCCTGCAATATCGAGAACGCGGATGTCGAGTTTATAGAAGGGCGGCAGCGTCGTGATCATGTCGTCGAGCTGGCCGAGCACCTCGCGCCGCGTCGTGTCCGGCAAATCATCCGAAGTGTCGACCAGCACCACGTTGATTCCCTTCGGACCGTCGACCGGGCAAAGCGTTTGCGGGTCGAGCACCGGCCGCTCGGGGGCTGAAAAATAGAAATAGGCCAATGCGCCGCCGGAGCCGATCGCCAGCAGCAGGAGCAGGGCGCCGCCGAAGCCCGACCAGCCGAGTGCTGCGGAATTGCGTTGCCGCGGGCGGCGTCTAGCCACTCTTTTTCTCCGGCAGCAATTCGTCGATCTCGCGATAGGTGCGTACCGCCTGGTCGAATGCTTCGTGGATGGCCTTGATCTGCTGGCTCAGGAGTTCCTGGGTCTCGGCGATCATGGCACGCAAATTCTCGCGCGCGCTGGCGCTCGGCTCGCCACCCGCATAGCTGATCCGCTCCATGCTGTAGGCCTTGGCAAAATAGCCGGGAGCCGGCGTCGAACGGGCCTTGCGATTGGCTTCGCGGTAGATTTCGAGCAAGGCGCGGGCGGTTTGCTCGATCTGGTTTTGATGCTGTTCGAAGCGTTGGGCGAGACGGAGGCGGCCCTGCAACAGCGAATCATACTCGCTGCGCCGGACCGAAAGGTCGCGGGCCGCCTCGTTCATCGCCTCCGTCGCATCCTCGCGAATGTCGCGAAGCCGCTCGATCAGTTCACCGCGGGCGTCGGCAAATTTCCGCGTCGCCTCGATCCACCGGCGATCGAGCCCGGCATAGCCCATATAGGGATCGAAAAACATCAGACCGTCCGCCATCGCAATCAGCGAAAACACAAAGCCGAGCGCGAACAGCAGCCACGAATTGATGTCGGTGAGGCCATAGGGCGCGGTCAGGAGCCGGTGCAGCACCTCCTGTCCGACATTGTCGCTCAAGGCAACGGCGGGCGGGATTTCGCGCAAATGCGACAGCGTCAGGTTCAGCGCAATCGCGAAGGCGAGATAGGCGAGGGCCGACAAAACGCCAACCAGCTTCAAGAAATAGTTCCGTCGGTTGACGAGCCGGATCAGCACCATGCCCCAGAAGAAGCTCGCAATGATGTTGAGCGCGGCAAAGGTCACCGCCTGCACCGCGCCGCCAAGCAGGCCGCCGAGATTGGCCTTGGCGAGAAAGCTTCCGTTGATCACGACCTCGATGATGAACAGGACAGCAAGAATGCCAGCCTTCAGAACGATGGTGCCGGGGCTTGCCAGCCGCGCCGGCCGCGCGATGCGGTGGTGCTTGCGAAACTGCTCGCGCTCGATTTCGGATTCGTTGAGGCGGCGACGCAAAACGAAAAGCTCGTCGCGGCCGACGGTAGCTTCGGCGCGAAAGTCGCCGACCGCCTCCGGCGCAGCCTGCTGGATGGTGGCAAAACGCTCCTCAAAACTGAGTGCGTTCAGGCGCTCGTCATAGGTGTGAAGCTGGTCGAGATAGATGACGTTCGCATCCTGCTTGTGGGCCTCGATGCGCTCGACGATCTTGTGCTCGACATCATCCAGCGTCTGTGCGTCGGATGTCGGCCGGCTTTCCGCGCCGCGCTCGCCTCCGAGCGTGGCGAGTCCAAATTCGTCCGCGACGCGATCGGTGTTCAGGTCGAGAAAAATCGTGGTTGCGGGGCGATAATGATGGGCGGGTTGACTCAACAGGGCCCGGATGCGCGCGATCGCTGACGGGCGGGTTCCGGGGACGCTCACGATATCTTCAGCCTGCTGGTGACGGGGATGACGGCCTGATTCGAATTACCATGGATTAAACGCTCTTGTCCGCAGCGGCTAACGGTCCTCCCGATGATTTTAGGTGGCCGACTTTGTCCGGCAGAAGGCGGTTTATCGATGGCGGGTGCTTGAACACTTACAAGGATACGTGAACCTCGACAGAGCCCAGCCCCTCAACGTCGAAGCGATAACGGGCGTCCTGCTCGGGGAAGACGGTTTTCATGACGCTTCCGGTCATCACGATCTGGCCGGCCTTGAGCGTCGCACCGCGAGAGGAGAGGTGGGTGGCGAGCCAGGCCACCGAATTGAAGGGATGCCCGAGAATGTCCCGTCCGTATCCTTCACCGATCAGATCCCGGTTCTTGGTGGCGCGCCCGAGCAAGGGCGCAAGATCGGGCCAGGTTGATCTGAAGTCCGAAAGTACAATGCCGGCATTCCAGGAATTGTCTGCCACCAGCGAGCGTACGTCGAGGCCCGCATAATCCGCGGCCCTGTCGTCGACCAATTCGATCGCCGCGCAAACACCGTCAATGTGAGGCGCGATCGCTTCAGCCGTGAAAGCCTCATCAGACGCGGGGATGTCCGATTTGATTCGCACGGCAATTTCAAATTCGATTCCGAGCCGGCCAAAATCCGATCGCCGCACCTCGGCTCCCGATCGGTGCACACGCGAGGCCAGCACGACGCCTGCAATCGGGTGGTCTATCCGGCAGAACGCCTGCATCGTCGCCGATGTCAGTCCGACTTTATAGCCCGCCGTCTCTCCGTTGCCGCGGCGCAGAAGCGTTACATATCTGTCCTGGATATCATAGGCATCAGAAATGGAAGCGGGCGCAACCGGCGGACCCAGCGTCGTGAAGCGATGTCCGGCTCCATGTTCTGCCAGCAGCCAATCGGCCGCACGCTGTGCCGCGATGTCCTCCATGTCTCTTCTCCCTTTTGCGGCAAATCTTAGCGTTTCACTGGCCGTGGTCAAACGATGCCGGTGATTCAGGGACAGCGTACGCGAATCTATCAGGATCGTCCTGTCATCCCACAGTCTTCAATGGCTGCAAAAACCAGGGGGAGACGAGGCAATATGATTCACTCAACTCCCGGCGTCCTGTGGTCGTCCCTGTCTCGCGGCAGCGAGCTTGAGCTATCCGGATTTCATCAATGTCGGCGCGGTGTTTCCCAACATTTCCAGGATGATGCGCGAGGGCTTTCCCAAGCTTGCTGACGCCGGGCGCCTGCGCAATTTCGATATCTTCGACTTCGTCTGCTACGACGTGCCATAAGGTTTCCGAACGAAAGATGCCGATTGGATATCATTAGGGGAGTTTCGATGGTTGAGACAGGGCACGCTGTCATAGGATCTCTCGCCGCCACGACAGACCGCGAAGCGCGATACCGACGTTACAAGTGGACGGCCTTGCTGGGTGTCTCGTTCTGCTATTTGTTCTATTACACCGGCCGCCAAACCTTCGGATTTGCTATCCCCGGCATCCAAAAAGAGCTCGGGCTTTCCAAGGAAATGCTGGGTTGGGTCAGCGCCGCGATGCTCTGGGCCTATGCGATCGGCCAATCGATCAACGGCAATCTCGGTGACAAATTCGGCGGCCGCACCATGATGTTCGTGGGCGCGCTGCTGTCGTTCGCGGCCAATTGGGCTACCAGCTTTGCTACGACCTTCATCGGCCTGCTGCTGGCATGGGGCTTGAACGGCTATTTCCAGGCGATGGGTTTTGCGCCGGGAAGCAGGCTGCTTTCGAACTGGTGGGGACAGAAGAATCGCGGCTTTGTCTATTCGTTCTACGTTGGCATGTCCGGCTTTTCGTCGGTGCTGGCGTATTTTCTGCCGATCATCATTCTCGGTGATCTGGGGCTGGACTGGCGCTGGATTTTCCGCCTGTCGGTCTTTCTCATGCTGTTCGGCGCGCTCGTGATGTTTTTCACCGTTTGGGAGAAGCCCGAGGATCTCGGCCTGGCGCAACCGGCCGACGAGCGCGTGCCAGATGAGGCCGCACACGAGCCTGCCGCAGCGCGAGCCAGCCTGTCACGCTACGGCGCCGTGCTGTCCAACTGGCGTCTTTATGCGACCGGCCTGTCGATCGGATTCCAGAACGCGGCGCGCTATGCCTTGCTGGTCTGGATCCCCGTACATTTTCTCGGGCCTAACTGGAAATCGGCATCGGCCGTGATTGATCCGACCTGGATCACGGTGGCGCTGCCGGTTGGAATGGCGCTCGGCGCATCAACCAATAGCTGGTTATCCGACATCCTGTTCCGGTCGAGACGATATCCGGCCATCATCACCTATATGATCCTCGCCGCCATCATCGCGATTGCGATGGGTTTCGTACCCCATGGCAGCCTGATTGGAATTTTTGGCCTGTTCCTCTGCGGCTTCTTCGTTTTCGGTCCGGCGTCTTCATTCTGGGCGCTTTGCCCGGATATTTTCGGCCGGCATCTTTCGGGAACGGCAACCGGCGTTCTCAATTTTATTTCCTACGCATGCGCGGGCCTTGGCGAGCCCCTGATCGGGCGCTACATGGATCAAACGGGAGATACGTCGGTTATTTTCCCTGTCGTCGCCGCGCTATGTGTAGGCAGCGCGCTGGCTTCGCTATTGATCAGGCGATAGCCGCATTCGCCTGCTTAAGGCCTGACCGCGCGGGCGATGGCTTCGGCCAGTTCGCGCTGGCCGAACGGCTTTGCGAGCCTCGGCAACCCTTCAGCTTCTCCCGGAGCCAGTTCGGCATAGCCGGTCGCCAGAATGATCGGAAAGTGGGCGTTCTCCGCCCGGATTCGGGTGGCCAGCTCCGAGCCGGTCATGTCGGGCATCAATTGATCGGTGATGATCAGATCGATTTTGTTTTCCCGGCGCAGGATGTCGAGCGCGTGCGAGGCGGACGGCGCGCTGTAAACCGTGTGGCCGAGCTCTTCAAGCAGCGCCGATGTGTTGAGTGCCACCAGCGGATCGTCGTCCACGGTGAGAATCGCAAGCTTCCTGTTGAAGAGAGAGGGGATGTGGGTCTCGATGCTCGGCGCCGGCTGGGCCGCCTCGTTTGGCGCAACCGGGAGATAAAGCTCGGCGACCGTTCCCTTCCCCGGTTTGCTTTTCAGGAGCAGCTTCCCGCCGGATTGTTCGGTCATTCCGTGAACCATCGGCAGCCCGAGGCCCGTGCCTTTTCCAACGCCCTTGGTCGTGAAAAAGGGCTCCATGGCGCGTTTGAGCGTTTCCTCGCTCATGCCGGTGCCGGTGTCAGCGACGCTCACGCAAAGATAATTTCCCGCTTTCAGGCCCGGCACGTCGGCCAGCTCTGTCGCGCCGATGGTAATCGTCCCGCCCTTCGGCATTGCGTCGCGCCCATTGATCGCGAGGTTGAGAAGCGCCAGTTCAAGCTGGGTGACGTCGGCAGCCACCTTCGGAAGTTCGAGCGGGAAGTCCGTTTCAATCCGGACCGAGGGGCCAAGCGAGCTCTGCAACAGGCTTGTCATTCGCTGCACCACGTCGCGCACGTCGAGCGGCGCGAGAGTCAATTCCTGACGGCGCGCAAAGGCCAGCATGCGCTGGGTTAGCGCGGCTCCTCGCCGCGTTCCCTGAAGCGCATTGTCGATCAACTGTGCGACTTTCGGATCGCTCCCCGGCAGTCTTCTTTGCAAAAGCTCGAGGCTGCCCTGAACGGCCATCAGCAGATTGTTGAAGTCATGGGCGATACCGCCGGTTAAATGTCCGATTGCTTCCATCTTCTGCGACTGGAGCAGCGCTTCGCGAGCTTCTTCCAGCGCGCGCGCCGCGTTCATTCGCTCGGTGATGTCGCGCGTGATTTTGGCAAAGCCGAGAAGCGATCCGTCGGGACTATGGATTGCATCGACCACGACGTTGGCGAAGAATTTCGTTCCGTCCTTCCGGACGCGCCAGCCCTCCCGTTCAAACCGGCCCTCGCGCGCCGCGATCTCGATTGTCTGCGACGGCAAACCGGCTTGCCGGTCCTCCTCAGTATAGAAGCGGGAGAAATGCTGACCGATAATCTCTTCGGGAGAGTAGCCCTTGATTCGTTCAGCTCCCGAATTCCAGCTCGACACATATCCTTCGGGACTCAGCATGTAGACGGCGTAGTCCGTGACGCCCTGTACCAGCAGGCGCAACTGCTCCTGACTTTGGCGCAAATCGGCTTCGGACCGCATGCGCTCCGTAAGGTCGCGCGTGATCTTGGCGAAGCCGATCAGGGCGCCGGCGCTGTCCCGGATCGGATCGATGACGACATAAGCCCAGAACCTCGTCCCGTCCTTGCGGACCCGCCAGCCCTCGTTTTCGAATTTGCCCTCACGCCTGGCAGTTTCGAGGGCGCGCTGGGGAAGCCCCGTCTTGCGATCTTCTTCGGTGTAAAAGCGCGAGAAATTCTCGCCGATGATTTCGGATTCCTCATATCCCTTGAAGCGCCTCGCGCCGGAATTCCAGCTCGTGATCGTGCCGTCAGGGTCGAGCATGTAGATCGCATAGTCGTTGACCGCGTCGACAAGCATGCGGTAGCGGCCTTCGTCTGATCTCGAGGCCTCGAACCGTTCGGAACGCTCCACGCAAGTTCCCCCAGCTTAAGATGCCGAATTAACTAAAATAAACACCTGACTGTCGGAAAAGTTCCGTCCGGACTGCTATCGTGCCGGATCACCCTTAAGCCCCTTCAAGCGCTCCAGGCTCTCTGTCCATGAATCTCCCTGTCGTCACACCTTGGCAAGTCCGTAGCATGCTGCTGCTGCGCGAGGAAATCGCGTTGCTCGACCTGCGCCATGAGGCAATCTACGCCACCGGCCATCCCTTGTTTGCCGCCAACATGGCGGCCGACCGGATCGCGCTCGAAGCGAAGGCCCGAATGCCGCGCAGGGACGTGCCGATCGTGATCTACGATGACGGCGAGGGTCTTCTTGCTGCCGGGGCCGCGGGTCTTCTTGCTACACTCGGCTATACCGACATCCGCCAACTCGAAGGAGGCCTTGCCGCCTGGCGGAAGGCGGGCTTCGAGATTTTCATCGACGTCAATTCCTATGCCAAGGCTTTCGGCGAACTGGTCGAGTCACGCCGCCACACGCCGTCACTTGCCGCGGAGGAAGTCGCCGCGCTGATGACGAGCGAGGCCAATATCCGGATTCTCGACGTGAGGCGGCCCGACGAATACGCGACCATGAACATCCCCGGCTCGGTCAGCGTGCCTGGCGCGGAATTGGTGCTTCGTGCCGGCCGCGTCGCGCCCGATCCCGAGACCACCATTGTCGTGAATTGCGCCGGCCGCACCCGATCGATCATCGGCGCCCAGTCATTGATCAATGCCGGCATCGCGAACAAGGTGGTGGCGCTGCGCAATGGCACCATCGGGTGGACGCTGGCCAGGCAGACGCTTGAACATGGCGCCGACCGGCACGGTGACATCGGCCTGATCGAGGGCGCGGAAGACAAAGCCCGTGACGTCGCCTACCGCGCCGGCGTCCGGCATTTAAATCCGGATGAGGCGACCGCGCTTGAAGCAGAACCAGGCCGAACGCTCTATCGTTTCGATGTTCGTCCGGTGGAAGATTATGCGGCCGGGCATTTTCCGGGTTTTCGCCATTATCCGGGCGGTCAGCTCGTCCAGGAAATCGACATGGCCGCACCCGTGCGCGGTGCGCGCATTCTGTTGACCGACGATAAGGCAATTCGCGCCGACATGACCGCATCATGGCTCGCGCAGATGGGCTGGGAGGTCTACGTGCTTGACGGCGGGTATGACCGGACGCTCGTAATCGGGCCGCCGCAGGTCTTGCCCAGGCCCGATCCATCGCATCGCTATCGGCGTCCTTATGAAGGCACCGAGGCATCACGAGATGCGATGCAGGCCTATCTCGACTGGGAATACGGTCTTGTCGAACAGCTCAAGCGCGACGGCACCCACGGCTTCTTCGTGATCTGAAGAGACCATCGCCTGATTTTGCGATCAGGGCCGAGGCGGACAATCCGAGGCCGCTACCGGCGCAGCCTGCAAGACGCCGGATCAATTCACCGCTTGAAGCGCGGCCGTGAAGGCGGCGAGATCGGCTCGCGCCGTTTCATCCGGCACCTGCCTGGTATAGTCGGCGAGCACTTCGAGGATGCGGGCGCGACGCTGCGGCAGGAAATAGTTCGCCCAGACCTCGCCCGTGTCGCGGATGGCGGCCGCCACCAGGCGCGCGTTGGCGGGCTTGCCGCCGCTCGTGACGCCTGAGCAGATCGCGCTCAGGATAAACTCGGCGGTGGAGTTGCGGGCGCCCGTTAGACCCTGCTCGCGCACGCGCGTGCGCTGCTCCGGCGCGAGGCCCTCCCAGAATAGATTGCTCGAAACCGCCTCGCGCGCCTGGCCGCGGATCAGGAAGTTCAGCGCCGCCGTATACTGGTCCTCGTACTCGGCCATGTTGAGCTCGATCGCCGCCAAATCGGGCCCCGGCCCCGGCTTCGAGCCATAGCGGGTGAACAATTTGTTGGTCGCGTTTGCGGCCTCCATCCAGTCGAGCAGCCAGGGAATATCGCTCGCCTGCGCCGGCGGCAGTGCGTTCAAGGCGTCAAGGTCGAAGACGCGGCCGAGCAGCGCGGCGATCTCAGGACGCGTCAGATCAGGCCGCCCGCCTTTTTTCGCCACGCCTTCGACGTAGACGCGGAAGGCCTGCGCAGCCTCGCCCGCGGCGGCCGCGTCGCGTGCGCCGTCCTGTGCGAGCGCCGGTGAACCGAGCGCGAGAAGAAACAGGAGGATTCTGACGATCAGCATGGTCAACCTCAATCGGCCTCGCGCGATCTGGTCGCGGCACACAGCGCCGTTCGCGGCGGATCTCGGTTGTTTGTCGCGGGCCGCACCGCAAGGGTTCATTTCCGACGGCCCGCTTGCGCGGGCCAGCTTTAGTCCCAGGCCGAATTCCTGTTGACGCGCTCGCGAAGCATAAGGACGACGCGCCGAATGAGCACTGGACCGGACAAACTGCTCCACATCATCAAAGCGATGCCGGTTTGACCAAGCGCAAGCGCCCCTATGGGCACCTCCTTCGTCACGTCCCTGGTCACGGCAAATGCTTCGCGAGTTCGGATCGCGCTCGACGACGTCGCCTGCTCGCAACCGTGGCGCGCAGGAGGGCGGCCTTCCGCAAAAACCGGCGCCAGGCTTTCAGGACCAATGAGCGGAAGATGATGCTGCGCAATCTCCGGGATTCTGCCCAGACGTCGCTGGAATGCGCGCCCAAGCACGTTGAGTTTTCTTCGTTTCGCATGACGCAAATCCTTGTCCTGCTGTTGACTCGATGCGTCGCGAGTATCGAACGGGTCGTCGGGACCCGCTTTAAGCCGGGTTTAATCTGTCCTTATCGTTTTCTTGATTTTTGCCCCGCATGCGGGTCCAATAGGCTCCCGCGCCCCGCCTTTGAGTGCTGCAACTTGTTGTATCTATTTGATAATTTTATCCTCGACGCCGGCCAACGCGAGTTGCGCTGCGACCGGGACATCATCGCGTTGCAGCCCCAGGTCTTCGACTTGCTGGAATACCTGATCCGGCAGCGCGACCGGGTGGTGACCAAGGATGATCTGATTGCCGCGATCTGGGGTGGGCGCATCGTCTCGGAGTCCGCGCTCACGACGCGTATCAACGCCGCACGGACAGCGATTGGCGATTCCGGCGACGAGCAACGCCTGATCAAGACCTTGCCGCGCAAAGGCATCCGCTTTATCGGCACGGTGCGCGAGGAGGGTCGAACTGCGGACGAGACGATCCAGATATCACCACAGCCCGCGCGCCGTCTGTCCGTCGTCGTGTTGCCGTTCGCTAATCTCAGCGGCGATCCCGAGCAGGATTATTTCGCCGACGGGGTCACCGAAAGTCTGACCACGGATCTGTCGCGGATCAGCGGCTCGTTTGTGATTGCCCGCAACACGGCGTTCAGCTTCAAGGGAAAAGCCGTTGGCGCCGAGAGGCTCGGAACGGAGCTGAACGTTCGCTATGTCCTTGAGGGCTCGGTACAGCGTGGCGGCAACCGGCTGCGGGTCAATGTGCAGTTGATCGATGCCGAAACCGGCAACCATCTTTGGGCTGAGCGGTTCGACAAACCCGTCGCCGATTTCTTCGACATGCAGGACGAAATCGTCGCCCGGCTCGCCAACACGCTCAATGCCCAGCTCATTGAGGCCGAGGCCCGGCGCGCGGAACGTTCGCACAATCCGGATGCGATGGACTTGTACTTCCAGGGCACCAGCTGCTGGAATAAGGGGATGACGCCGGAGTACATGGCTCAGGCAAAGGCGTTTTTCGAGCGCGCCTTGAAGCTCGATCCCGGGCATGTCGAGGCGCTGGTCGCCATCGCAGCGGTGGATTCCTCTGTCGCGGCCAATTTTATGGTGGAAGACCGCGCCGCGCTGTTCGCGGCGGCCGAGGCAACGGTCACCAAGGCTCTCTCCCTATCTCCGCAGCATCCCCGGGGGCACCTGGTATTGGGCTCCGTGCTCAATCCGACGAGGCGAGCGGCACAAGGCATTCGGGAATGCGAGCTGGCGTTGGCGCTGGATCAAAACTTCGCCGACGCCCATGGTCTCATCGGTCTGGCGAAGGTTTTCCTTGGCCGTGGCGCGGAAACCGAGGCTCATATCCAGGAAGCGTTTCGGCTCTCTCCCCGCGATATCTTCGCCTTTCGCTGGCTGCACTATGTTGGCATTGGCAAGCAAATTCTGGGCGACGATGCCGGAGCGGTTACGTGGCTGCGCCGGTCTTTGGAGGCCAACCGGAATTATCCGCTCGCGCATTTCCAGCTTGCCGCGTCGCTCGCGATGCTCGGCTCGCTGGAGGAGGCGCGGGCCGCTGTACAAGCCGGGCTTGCACTCTATCCGGCTTTCACGCTTCGTCGCACGCGCGGCCGAATGAGCGACGATCCCACCTACCGCGCGGGAAGCAAGCGCATGTATGAAGGCATGCGTCTTGCCGGTGTACCGGAGAATTGAGTACCGGAGAATTGAAAGGTCACGGCAGCAAACCGCAGGTTTGCACCGATCTGTTTAGCGGCGCTGGTTGGCTTGATCTGGTTCGCATTCAGGCAAGGGATCAAGGTCGGCTTATCCTGAGAACCGGGACAATTAGGAGCGTGGACCGCCTGACAATCGTCAATTGTGACATGGAGTTTCGTCGATGGTTGCCGAACCAATCAAACTAATCAGTAAACGTGGGATTGTCTTTCCATGTCGGCTGCAGGTCACCGGGTAACAAAGGGCGAAGATTCGACCGCATTACAAAGGACTGAGGGCGATCTTGCCGGAATTCGAAAGCTGACCGCATCTGAATATGGCATTGGGGTCCACTTGCGGGCCAGGAAAACCGGTCCATGGAAAATAGATGATGGCGGCAAGACGTCCTTCGTCAGCAAACGCTTTAAACGCTTCGCGCTGATCCTTGATTGCCTGTACGCGGTTGCCATCGGGGTTAGGGCAGATGTGGCCTGGATTACTGATGCCCCATTCCGTCACCCAGCACGGTTTCCTGCCCGGTTTGCAGGCGGCAAGAATGTCCTGGCTCAGCTGTGACGTACGTGCAGCCACGGAAGTCCGTGGATCGCTACTTGGATATACATGCACGCCATATCCGTCTGCCAGGTTGTCCAGGCCATTTTGCCGTAGAAACTCAATCGTGTCCGGGATGCTAACCCCGACCGCATTGTTCCATGATTTATGCCCCGGCAAGCCCCAATCCGCTAAGCCCGCCGATAAAATAGGCGTTGCCTTATTTAATCGGGATGCATGCAGCATATCTTTCAGGGTCGCCATGAGCTGCAGATAAATATGGAAGCTGGAAGCAATGGCGGCCCCTTCCGCATCTTTGGGATTATTGAGATCGGAAATGCCAAGGACACGCCCGCTGCCCGGTTTGGGAATGTCGCCATTGTAACCCGATGTGTTGATCTCATTACCGAATTCGACCGCAGCCAAACGAACGCCAGACGCTTCCAATTTATCCACCATCGGCTGAAACCACGCCCTGAATTCCTCGGGTTTAACTTCGGAGAGCGGCACCTGCGACCACGAACCCTTCGACTTCGCCTTCGAGCCATAAAATGGATAAACGATGGCGACTGTACCGATGCCGTGCTTAAACGCCTCGGTTATGACATACAGGGAGCTGTTTCCGAGCCCGGTGCGTATCGTCTTCACGCCGTTGTTCTCCAGTTGCTGACGCTCCGCGTCTTGCTCCGCCTGCGAGATGGCGCCCTCGTCGAAGATATTGACGCCAATGGCTACACCGCTGCCTGCCAATGCAGGACGTCCGGAAAAGATCATGAACAAGATAGCGGCGACGGTCAGAAGCGTGGATGCCTTGCGCATTCTTGAGCCTTTCATTGACGCCAGTTTCGGCCGTAGCAATA
Source organism: Bradyrhizobium sp. (assembly GCA_049509335.1). Lineage (GTDB taxonomy): Bacteria > Pseudomonadota > Alphaproteobacteria > Rhizobiales > Xanthobacteraceae > Bradyrhizobium. The sequence continues at coordinate 19,535 of JBEKZZ010000038.1, forward strand.
GGGTCGTTCAAGATCGTTACTGGATTATGGCAGCGGGGCGAGAGCACAAGAATTGATAACGGTCGGAGAAGTATTCGCATATCGATCGTCCAGGTAGGCCAAAATTTGAGGCGGCAAAGAGCGCATCTGCCGCCTTCTGGCCCAGGGCAAACATCGACCCTCTCCGCATGATTTCCGTTTTCGAAACGAAGCAGTTTGCGCGCGTTGTCAAAATTCCGCTTGCGCCGACGGGCAAATCACTTTTAGAAGCCCGCCCGTCCCGCGCCCGAAAAGAGGGGCGTATCGCGATCGTCACGAACGTTGGGTGCGGGATGCGGTGGACGCGGTGTCGCCAGCTGACGAGTGGCGAGGCCGTGGACGGTGAAGTCGTGTGGTCTTGACGCCTCGACGCTGGCGTCAACCCGGCGATGAAGCTGGCGCTTCACGCCGGGGATGGTGACAAGAAAGCCCGATCACCAGAGAGAGCGCGAAGGAAACCGTTAAAACCATCGCGCAGGGAATGCCGGAATGTTTCGGCGAACCTGTGGTGACTTGCTCGTGTGCTTTTTACTTTCGCACGCGAGGCTGCGGGTGCGCTTTCGCATCCGGCATTCCCTGCGCCCTCTGTGTTCGAGGGCTTGGTTCACAAAACTCGGGGCGCAATTGTTGCTCGCGAGAATGTGGGGTGCTGTGCGGAGAGCCTCGCAAATGCCGCAAATGCCTCCGGGCTTGCTGCCCGGTCAAACGGCCGGGACAATCCCGGCCGTTCAGCCGATAGTCTGCGGGCGCTGCATTCCGCAGAACAGTTCCTATCTTCATCGGTAGGAGTAACTCATGTCCTTTTCATCCGACGTACTTTCCCAGCTATCGGACGCCATCGCCGCTCGAGTCGAAGCGGCCAAAAATGCCGCCGTCGCGGTTCACATCAGTGAAGGAAGGCACCTGACCGGCATGCTTTGGCAAGCCGGCATTGTCGTGGTTTCCGAACAGTCCCTGCCGCGCGGGGGTGAATTTGAACTGGTCGCGCCTGATGGTTCGACCGTGGCAGCAAAGCTTGCCGGGCGTGATGCCAGCACCAACATCGCGATTTTGAAAACGGCCGATTCGATCGCCGCACCGCCCTTCACTGCGACGGATGCGCAGTTGGGCGCGCTTGCGCTTGCGATCGGCGCCAATGGCACGGGCGGCGTCAGCGCACGATTGGGCATCGTCAACCTGGTCGATGGGGAATGGCATTCCCGTCGCGGCGGCCTGATCGACCGGCGTATCGTCCTCGATATCGATCTCGCGCATCGCGAGGAGGGCGGACCCGTGTTCGATGCCGCCGGCCGCTGCCTGGGCATGTCGACCTTCGGGCCGCGCGGTCAGGTCATCGTCATTCCGTACGCGACGCTCGCGCGGGTGGTGCCGCAACTCGTCAAGGACGGCCATGTTTCGCGCGGCTGGCTCGGTGTGGCGCTGCACGCCGTCGCGGTCCCCGATGCGCTTCGCGAAAGCGCCGATCAAATCAGCGGAATGATGGTGATGTCGGTTGTCGAGAATGGCCCCGCCGCACAGGCGGGAATCGTGGCCGGCGACATTATCCTGAGCGTGGACGGGATCGTGGCGCATCGGTCCCGAAAGATCGCCCGATATTTTGGCGGTGACAGCATCGGACGCAAAGCGGATGTCCGTCTGATCCGGGGCGGCGCCATCATCACCGTCCAGGCGATCATTGCGGAACGGCAGGCCGCATGAGCGAATTGGCCCGCAATGTTGGTTTTGCCGACCGCCTGCGGGTGGCCGTCCATGCCGACGACCCGCTTCGCCGCACGGCGCTTTGCAAGGCCGTGACTGAAGCGGGCCATATCGTTGTCGGCGAGCACGATGCCGCCGACACCGTGCTCGCTGATGGCAGCTATCCGTCGAACGAGGTTCGCAACGTCGTCGGGCTGGGCATCGTGGATGACCGTTTGCGCGGCGCGTTGCCGCGCGAAGCCGATGCGCGCCAGATCGACGCCGCGATCCGCGCGGTCGCCGCGGGGCTGATCGTTCGGGCGCCCGCCGCGCGCGAAAGCGGATTTGGCGCGATGCGCGAAGGCGAGCGTCATGCCTTGCTGACGCCGCGCGAACTTGAGGTGCTCGCAACCCTTGCCGAGGGCATGACCAACAAGGCGATTGCCCGCCGGTTGGACATTTCGCTGCACACGGTAAAGTTTCACGTTGAATCGCTGTTCCGCAAACTTGGCGCGCGCACCAGGACCGAAGCCGTGGCGAAGGCCGCTGAACGCCGCCGCAGCGACATCATTATGTTGTGAGCGTGTGTTGATAGCGGTCTTGGTTTACCGCGATCGTTGAACGGTCGGCCCGTTAAGCAAAAAGCCAGAGGAATAAATTCGCAGTCGCTCCGGTCTTCTCTCGCATCGCCGATCAACAGACTGGAGCGGATCGACATGACAAAAAATTCAGAATCAAAAGCAGTCATTGCAGCCTCGAATGGAGATGATCGCTTCGACCAGACCAGCATCATTCTGCACTGGTTAACGGTACTTCTGATCGTGGTGCAGTTTGCAAGCATCTGGGCGCATGAGGCCGTGGGTCACCAGAGCAACCTGGGTACGGCATTCTTGTCGCTGCATAAGAATGCAGGCGTGTTGACCTGGATCGTCGTGGTCGCGCGTCTTTGCTGGCGGCATTATTTCGCTTATTTGCCGCCGTTTCCGCCGACCATGTCGAAATTCCAGCAAACCATCGCAAAAGCCAATGAATACGGCCTCTACATTCTGTTGCTGGCGATGCCGATCACAGGATTAATCAGAGTGGTCTTGCGTGGGCAGCCTTTCGATCTGTTTGTCTGGCAGGTGCCGGCCCTCATGGAACCTGATCCGGCGATACGCAGCCTGTTCGTCGAGGCTCATGAGACCGGCGCCAAGGCGTTGATGATCCTCATTGGCCTTCACGCCGGTGCCGCGCTGTTCCATCGCCTGGTCTTGCGCGACGGTGTACTTCAGCGGATGTTGCCGCGCGCGGCTGAGCAAACGAAGTTAACGCCCGTACTGGTGAAAAACGATACGGAATAAAACCGGTATCTGGAAAGTCTTCTGGACGGGCGGGTTAGATCGCAAAAGGAATTTAGATGATGTCTACCATATCGAAATCGATTGCCGCCCTCGCCGCATTTGTCAGTCTCCTTACCATGCTGATGATGGCAGCCCCGTCCGCGCGCGCCGACGACAGGGATATCGCACAAGCGTTGCACGCCGGTGGCCTCATCCTTGTTGTGCGCCATGGCGCGACTTTTCCGGATCAGGCTGATACCGATCCGCTTAACTTCGACAACATCGCCGCCCAGCGCAATCTGAACGACAAGGGCAAGGCGTTGGCGAAGGCCTTCGGTGATGGGCTTCGTCAGGCCGGCGTTCCCATCGGAAAGGTCTATGCCAGCAAATATAACCGCGCTTACGAGACGGCTGTTCTTGCAGGAGCCCAACCGATTGATCCAAAGTCGGAGGCCATATAAGGAGAGAGGGTAAACCCGCGCAGGCCACCTCGGCCGCGCCAAGACCGCGAAGGCCAAAAGGCCTTCAACATCCGAGGAGCGGCAAGGGCATGACCTCCCCCAAAATTGCAATCATCGGCGCCGGAATGGGCGGCATGGCGGCGGCTGGCACGCTCCGGCAGGCAGGCCTTGATGTTGAGGTGTACGAACAGGCGCATCAGTTCGGCCGGATCGGCGCCGGCATCCAGATGCTGCCGAACTCCATGAAGGTGCTGCGCGGCATCGGTGTCGAGGATACGCTGCGCCGGCGCGCCTTTGCACCGTACTCCCATCTCAATCGGGTCGGTGACACCGGCGAACTCAAACGCGAATTGCCGATGCCGGAAGATCTCTACGGCGCGCCGTTCCTGTGCATGCACCGCGCCGACCTGCACGAGGCGCTGACCTCGATCATTCCTGCCGATATCGTTCATCTGAACAAGAAGCTGGTTCGGCTGGAACAGAACGGCGGCCCGGTGACGCTGTTCTTTGCCGATGGCACCACGGCGAAGGCCGATGCCGTGATCGGCGCGGACGGCGTCCACTCGGTCGTGCGCGATATCATCATCGGACCCGACAAGCCGATCCATCGCGGCCGCATCGCCTACCGCGCGGTGTTCGCATCAAACCTGTTGCCGCAGGAAATCTCGCGCTCGCGCGTCAAATGGTGGGGCGAGGATCGCCACATCGTGATCTATTACACGGCCAAGGACCGCAGCCAGCTTTACTTCGTCACCAGTGTGCCGGAGCCCGCCGACTGGATGACCAAGGAATCCTGGTCGGCGAAAGGCGATGTGAATGAGTTGCGCAGGGCCTATTCCGGCTTCCATCCCGAAGTGCGGATGGTGCTCGATGCCTGTCCCGATTGTCACAAATGGGCGATCCTCGAACGCGAGCCGCTGCCGACCTGGAGCCGGGGCAGGGTGGTCTTGATCGGCGATGCCTGTCATCCGATGACGCCTTATATGGCGCAGGGCGCGGCAACCTCGATCGAGGATGCCGCGGTGCTGGCGCGTTGTCTGAAGGATGTGTCTGTCGATGGTATCGAAGCGGCTTTCAGGCGCTTCGAGGCCCACCGCAAACCGCGCACCTCGAAAATTCAGGAGATTTCGAGCGCCAACACCTGGATGAGCGGCGGCAATGACGATCCGAGCTGGCTCTATGGCTACGACGCCTGGAACATCTCGCTGGACGAACCGGCGCCGACGCCGGGGTCTTCGTCGAAATCGGCCGCGGCGTGAGCAGTACCATGAATTCGGCAAGCGCGGCCGCGCCGGACGGCGCTTCGATCGCCTACACGCTGCATAGGGCGGAGCCGCGGAATGGCGCGCGCCCGCGTATCGCGTTGATCCATTCGCTGGCGCTCGATCGCAGCTTTTGGAATGGGGTGGTGCCGCTGTTGACCCCGCATGCTGATGTCCTGACTTACGATTGCCGTGGTCACGGCCAATCCACGCGAGTCAAGATGACATACACCGCGGAACTCTTTGCCAGCGATCTCGCCAGCCTGCTCGATCATGTGAACTGGCCGCAGGCAACCATTGCCGGATGCTCGATGGGCGGATGTATCGCGCAAGCCTTTGCCGGTGTCTATCCCGACAGGGTCGAGCGGCTTGCGGTAATCGACAGCACGGCATGGTACGGCCCCACCGCACCAAAGGACTGGCGTGACCGCGCGGCCATCGCGGCCACAAAAGGATTCGAGGCGATGTCGGCGTTTCAGGCGACGCGCTGGGTCAGCGATGCGTTTCGCGAAACGCATCCGGGAGTGATCCGCGCGAATATGGACGTGTTCCTCGCCAATGATGTCGATTGCTATCGGGCGACCTGCGAGATGCTTGGTGATGCCGATCTGCGTCACTATCATGCGTCGATGCGGATGCCGGTCAGCGTGATCGTCGGTGAAGAAGATTACGCCACGCCGGTCGCGATGTCGGAGCAGATTCACAAGGCAGTGCGGCATTCGACGCTTTCGGTTTTGCCGAATGTTCGTCATCTGACGCCGATCGAGTGCCCTGAGTTGATCGCAGAAAAGATTCTGTCTCTAGTAAAGCAGGCCGCGTGAGCCGGGAGATAGACGTGTCACTTGCCAGTGCAGCGCCGCACGCCGAGACCGACTCGTCGTCCTCGCCGGCTTTCGACGCCGAGGCTGCGGCCAACCAGCTGATCGCGCGGATGGAGCAGGTACCGACGTCGCGCTGGTTCGCTCGCGCCCGGATCGTCATGGGAAGCGCGACCTTCTTCGATGCCTTCAACGCGCTGTCGATTGCCTTTGTTCTCCCGATCCTGGTGCCGCTCTGGCACATCACGCCGCCCGAAATCGGCATCATGATCGGTGCGAGCTATGTCGGCCAGATTGTCGGCGCGTTCGCGTTCAGCTGGGGGGCCGAACGTTACGGTCGCATTCCCTGTGCTGCGGCAGCTACCGCCATTTACGCGGTCATGAGTCTGGCCTGCGCTACCGCCTGGAGTTTCAACGTTCTGCTGGCGTTTCGTTTCATCCAGGGGATCGGCGTCGGCGGCGAAATGCCGGTCGCCGCGACCTATATCAGCGAGCTTTCCAGGGCCCACGGCCGCGGCCGGTTTTTCCTGCTGTACGAGTTGATCTTTCCGATTGGACTGATGGCGACTGGTCAAGTCGGCGCCTGGCTCGTGCCGCTGATGGGCTGGCAGATCATGTTCCTGATCGGCGGTTTCCCTGGCCTTGTCATTGCGCTGATGTTGTTGCGCCTGCCGGAGTCGCCGCGCTGGCTGATCGGCAAGGGACGATTGGCTGCGGCCGAAGCCGTCATTCGGCGGCTGGCAGCTGCCTCAGACAGTTCCGGTGCATCGGTTGCCGCTCCATCGGCCAAGCCTTTGCCGGCGCAGGTCGACGTGCCGCATCGCTCACGCGGCAGGTGGAGCGAATTGTTGTCGCCGGCCTATCGCGGACGCACGCTGATTGCCTGGATTTTGTGGGCCTCGGCGTTTCTTATCGCCAATGGCCTCAACAACTGGATGCCGACGCTCTACACCACCGTCTATCATCTCGATTTGCCGCAGGCGCTGCGCGCCGCTTCGATGACTAATGTCGCTCAGGTGGCGCTGGTATTGATCTGCGCGTTGGTCATCGACCGCACCGGCCGCAAATACTGGATGATGGGCGCCTTCGGTCTTGGCGCGGTGACGCTCGGCATATTGGGGTTCGGCGGAACGCAGGAGGTCTCCTGGGTGATCGTTTTCAGCACCCTCAGCTACGGTTTGATTGGATCAATCGCGGCTGTCGTCTACCTCTACACCCCTGAAATCTATCCGACCCGGATGCGGGCGATCGGGACGGGCGTTGCGACTTCCTGGCTTCGCATCGCCTCCGCCGTCGGGCCGACGCTGATCGGTTTCTGGTTGGGTAAGGGCGGCATCGATTCGGTGTTTCTGATGTTCGCTGTTGTTGCCGTCATTGGACTGATTGCCGCAACCCGCATGATCGAAACGCGGAACTTGCGGCTGGAAGAAATTTCACGCTGATGTTGAGTTCATGTATGCCCACGTTGCCGTGATCGGCCGCGTTTGATGCCTCACACTGTGCGCAAAAATGGATATAATCGGTCCGTCGTCAAATGGCAGGTCATCCATCCATGAACGCTCCTGAACGAAATCCTTCACCAATCGATCCTGTGAAACTCGACCGGCTCGCGGAAGTCGCCATCAAGGTCGGACTTCAGCTCGCGCCTGGGCAGGACCTGTTGATGACGGCTCCCACCGCAGCGCTGCCCTTGGTGCGCAAGGTTGCCGAGCACGCCTACAAGGCCGGCGCCGGCCTCGTGACCCCGATTTTTTCCGACGAAGCTGTCACGCTTGCGCGCTACCGGTTCGGCCACGAAGGCGGCTTCGATCGCGCCGCGGACTGGCTTTACGATGCGATGGGCAGGGCTTTCGACGCCAATACCGCGCGGCTAGCCATCGTCGGCGACAATCCGATGCTGTTGTCCGCCGAGGACCCCGTCAAGGTGGCGCGCGCCAGCAAAGCTAATTCCATCGCCTACAAGCCGGCGCTGGAGCGCATCGTCAATTTCGACATCAACTGGAACATCATCGCTTATCCGTCGCCGTCCTGGGCGAAGCTGGTTTTTCCAGATGACGGCGAGAGTGGGGCTGTCGAAAAGCTCGCGGAAGCGATCTTTGCGGCCTCGCGGGTGGATCGCGAGGATGCTCTTCCCGCCTGGCAGGCGCACAATGCGGTGCTGCGCGAGCGGACCGAATGGCTGAACGGGCAGCGGTTCGATGCCTTGCACTACACCGGACCCAATACCGATCTGACCATCGGCCTTGCTCACGGCCACGAATGGCAGGGCGGCGCTTCGACTGCCAAGAACGGCATCACCTGCAATGCCAATATTCCGACGGAGGAAGTGTTCACCACCCCGCACGCGCGGCGGGTGTCCGGCCATGTCGCCAGCACCAAGCCGCTGTCGTATCAGGGCTCGTTGATCGAGGGCATCGCGGTGCGCTTCGAGGAGGGCCGCATCGTCGAGGCAAGGGCAACGCGGGGCGAAGAAGTTCTCAACAAGGTTCTCGACACCGATGAAGGTGCGCGCCGTCTCGGCGAAGTGGCGCTGGTGCCGCATTCATCGCCGATCTCAAAGAGCGGACTGTTGTTCTTCAATACCCTGTTCGACGAGAATGCGGCCTGTCACATCGCGCTCGGCCAGTGCTATTCGAAATGCTTCGTCGACGGGGCGACGCTCACTCCCCAGCAAATCGCAGCCCAAGGCGGCAATTCCAGCCTGATCCACATCGACTGGATGATCGGCTCCGACAAGATCGACATCGACGGTCTTTACGCCGACGGCAGGCAGGTGCCGGTTTTCAGAAAGGGCGAGTGGGCTTGACCGAGCCAGGTTAGCGTCGGTCGGACCGCGGCGGGAACGCCAGCCGCCGCGGCGCCATGGGTCGTCGGACTGCCGGCCGTAAGGAAAGCTTAAAAGATTGTTATTAGTTTTGCCCGCAACGTCGTGCGGCAAAAATCAATTGCATTTTAAGCGGGTTTTTCGGGTTATCTGAGAGGCGTGGATGGCACTGATTGAAACGACCAACCTCGTCGTCAACCTGACGCCAAGGCCGATCGAGCCGTCATGGATTATCGAAGGCAACCCGGTCGCGCAGTGGTGTGTGCTCTCCAAGAGCGCCGACGGCCTCGCCTCCACCATGGTGTGGGAGTGCAGCGAAGGCAGATTCAACTGGTACTACGATTTCGACGAAACGATCATGATTCTTGAAGGCTCGATCGTGCTGGAAAGCGACACGATGCGCTCGACCCGCTATGGTCCCGGCGACGTGATCTTTTTCCGGAACGGCGCCCATGCCAGATGGCATGTCGAGGGCCGCGTTCGCAAGCTCGCTTTCTGCCGGACGACCCAACCCTTCGTGATGGGATTTGCATTGCGCGCCTTCAACAAGATCAAGCGCGCGCTGATGCCGTCGGGAAAGCGGACGACGCCAAGCCTGGCCTCGACCTGATCTACCGATCGCTCATCCGAGCTTCAGCCGGTAGACGTTCGTCGCGGTTCCCGAAAACAGCGCATTCTTCTCCGTTTCGCTGTAGTCTGCGGCAATACGCTTAAAGGCGTTGAAGATCACCTGATAGCTGCATTGGCCCTTATCGGGTGGAAAATTGCTCTCGAACATCGCACGTTCGGGGCCGAACGCTTCGATGCATGTCTCTATATATGGCCGCCAGGCCGCGGCGAGCTCTTCCGAGGAAGGCGGCATCGCGCTTCGGTGAAAATCATAGCCGAGCAGGCACATCGCCAGCCCGCCGAGCTTCACGGAGACATTAGGGCATTTGGCAATCTCGCGGATCGAAGCTTTCCAGGTTGCAAAGATTTCCTCGCGCCGGCCGGCATATTGGCCGGTACCGGCCGGCCCACCGCAGTGGTCGAGCACGATGCGCGTGTCCGGAAAGGAGCAAGCGAGGTCGGTGAGTTCGCTTGTCTGCGGATGAAACAGCCACGCATCGAAGCTTAAGGCCAGCGGCGCGAGACAGGCAAAGCCTTTGCGGAATGTGGAATCGAGCAAGAGGCCCTTTGGCCGCATCGCATACATATGGGCGACGTCGGGGTCGGCATCCCAGGCGGACGAATGCCGGATGCCGCGGAAGCGGCCCTGGCCCGCTGATATCTCCGTCTCCAGCACCGGACGGGCGTCTTCACCCAACAGGAGATTGACGTGACCGACGATGCCCGCGCAGACGGCAGTGGGTCCGTAGCCGCCGCTCGCACTCATCGCGGCCGCGCCATTGGCGAATTCAATCTCGCCCACGGGACGAAACGCTTCCGGTCCCGTCGCACGGTACATCGAGCGCGCCTCGACATAGACGGTTGCGATGACGTTGTGGCCCGAGGCGATATCGGAGGTGAGGTCGTCGAGAAGGTAGCGCTGGCCGCCGCGATCCCACAGATGATGATGAGGGTCGACGATCCTGCGGGTGGGATCGAGCACCTCTTCCAGGCGCAAGGCAAGCCAGTCAGGCCGCGGATCGGCGTAAAGCCCGGTCTTGGCGGATGGCAATGTGCTGGCGACCATGAGCTTTCTCTCCGAGCGTTTATTGAATTACACGCCGCGCAGGATGATGACGGTCGGCGCTGCAGGCAAGGTATCCCGCGATATCGTCAAGCTGCGCTCGGTTCGCTCGTCGACTTCGAATTGCTGGCCGATCCGGCGCACGAACTCGTCGAGTGGGGTGGCGAAACGATGCATCGGCAGCACGACGGAAGCGCGCAAGCGCCGCGTGATCTCGGAGACGCCGTCCAGCGACATGGTATAGGCGCCGTCGATTGGCACCATCACGATATCGAGCCGCCCGATCGCCGCGAAATGGCTGTCGTCGAGCTTGTGGTGGAGATGACCGAGATGGCCGATGCAGAGGCCGGCGACCTCGAAGATAAAGATGGAGTTGCCATCCTTGATCATCTCGCCGCTGGAATCGTCCATGAAGCGTCGGATATCGGTGGTCACGTTGCGGATGAGGACGTCGCCGATCCGCTCGTTGATCCGGGCGGGGCTGCCGTCGTCGTTCCAGCCGTGCAGGACATGCGGAATGCGCGGATCAGGAAATAGGCTGTAGTGCGTGCTATGCGCGCGGTTCATCGTGACGACATCGGGCAGACGGCCCGTGGTATAGGCGCCGCTGAAATCGGTTGCGACCCGCACGCCGCCGGGCGTGTCGATATAATAGGTCGAATGGCCGGCATAGGTGATCGTGACTTCTTCGGCCTTCACCGCCGCCCGGCGCAGAGACACTGGCGTAGCGCGGTGCGGTGTCTGCGCCATGGCGAGGCATTCGCTGCTACGCGGTGCTTCTTGTGCTGCCGCTGGCGATACTGGAAGGCCCAACAGGCCTAGAACGAGGGCAGCAACTCGCAACATGACGGCCTGCAACCGGAGATTTTTCCAGCGTCACTTTAGCGTCGAATTATGTAACCGTCATGGTGGCGGCCGCGCATGTCTGGCCTGATGCGGCATGCGGTAACGCAATGATTTGAATTACCGCATGCCGCACTTTCTGGTTAGACTCGGTGCGAGTACCGCAGTCAGGTGCCGATTTTCGGAGTTTCGATGCCGGAATCTATCGACCGCCGCCGCCGTGATATACTTGTGTCAGGGGCGGCCGTAATCGGAGGTTTTGCGATGGAGTTTGCTCAAGCGCGTGCAGCCGACGGCGAGGCAGCTCAAACCGCCGCGCCCGTGCGCGCGGTCCTCTCACGCCGGCTGGAGCCGCTTCATTCCGTCGAGGCCGGTGTCCTCAATATTTCCTATTACGAGGAAGGGCCTGCCGACGGACCGGTGGTCGTGCTTTTGCACGGCTTTCCCTTTGACATTCACTCTTATGTTGACGTGGCCCCGATGCTGGCTGCCAAGGGTTGCCGCGTCATTGTGCCTTACTTGCGAGGCTACGGTCCAACCCGTTTTCTCGATTCCAAAACACCGCGCTCCGGCGAACAGGCGGCCATCGGCGCCGATCTGATCGCGTTGATCGATGCGCTTGGTATCCAGCGCGCGGTCTTCGCCGGTTATGACTGGGGCGGCCGCGCGGCCTGCATCGGCGCTGCGCTCTGGCCCGACCGCTGCGCGGGACTTGTAAGCGTAAACGGCTATCTGATCCAGAACATCGCGCGTGCGATGATCCCGGCGACGCCGATGCATGAGGTCGCTTACTGGTATCAGTATTATTTCCAGATCGAGCGCGGCCGCGCCGGCCTTGCCGCCAACCGGCGCGAGATCGCGAAGATCTTGTGGCGGCAGTGGTCGCCGAACTGGCACTTCGACGATGCGACTTTCGAGCGAACGGCACTGGCCTTCGATAATCCTGATTACGTCGATATCGCGATCCACAGCTATCGTCACCGCTATGGCCTTGCGGAGGGCGATCCGCGTTATGCGGATCTGGAGCGTCGCTTGGCGGCGCAGCCCGTGATCACGGTCCCGGCCATTACGCTCGACGGCGATTCGGACGGCGTTGCTGCGCCGACCGATGGCGCTGCCTATGCCGCGAAGTTCAGCCGCCGCCTCGCCCATCGCATCATCCCGCACGCTGGCCATAACCTTCCGCAGGAAGAGCCGGAAGCGTTCGCGGCGGCGGTCATGGATTTGATCAAGGCGTGAGCGGGCGGCTTAATCCCGCCGCGGGCTGAATTTCCAGGTCGCCGCTAAAATGGCTGTGGTCATCAGTCCCGTGACCAACGCGGCCACCGGAATTGACAGCGACAGCGCGGTGGTCGCAGCCCATCCGATCGACGAGAAGGCTTCCGCGAAAGTTGCCAGCCGCGACGACGTCTGGCGGCGGCGGAACTGGCTGCGGCGAGCCTGGACGCGGAACCAGAGCTGGATTGCGGTCGCCGACGCCGCTGCAACGGTGACGCCCAGCGCGGTGATCGCCGCCTGCAATGGTGAGGCAAACAGCAGCGCACCCAGCAGCGGTGCGAACAGGGCGCCGACGACGAGCAGCACCGCCTCGATCTTTGCGCGGATCAGCCGGGAAGGAGAAAGCGGCGCGGTTGTCACGAGATCGGGAGCATCCTCACCGGATATGGTCAGCCATCCGAGGCCGCCGGCGAGTTGACCTGCGGCCATCACGAGGACCGGCGTGATCAGCACAAGGGCGACTGAACTGTCGCTGAAACTTCGCCACAGCAGCAGGGCGGGCGGCACGAGGTAAAGCAACTGCATCAGACTTTGCGACACCAGCCATGGGTCACGGCGGAGCAGCATGAGTTCCTTCCGCCGTAACGCCCGTTGCCGCGATCCCGATCGGAACGGTCGCGTGCGTGAACTGCGGCGGGCGGATGTGGTTCCTGTCGAGGCGTGAGCGGCTGTTTCGGCAAACCCTGCTGAAAAGCTGGTCATGACGACGCCCAGCAATAGAAGTCCGCCGGCGAGCAGGAGCAACAACGCTTCGCCATCGCCGAGCGCCGCGCGCGCGGGCCACCAGAGCATGCTGTCGGGTCCGGGTGCAAATCCCGCGACGGCATCCGAGGTCAGAATCGCAAAGCGCGACAGCGTGCCGTAAGACAGGATCGCCGCGACCTGAAGCGCGATGACAAAGCCGGCGCCGATCACCGCGGCGACAATCTGGGCGACCAGCCTGGTCCGGCGCGGGCCGATGGTGCGGAACAGCAGGATGGTCACGGCAATCGCTATTGCCGCGGCGGAAAGGCCGATGGCGATGACGACACCGTAGACGGCCAGCCAGCGGGCCCCGCCACCGAACATCAGAACGTCGACAAACGGTGTTGCGAGCAACATCGCCATGGCGATGACCGACAACGCGATCGCGACGAGCCTGATCGAGAAGACATGGGTGAGTGCGACCGGCGAGGACATGATGAGATCGAGATCGGCGCGGGCGTAAAATACCCGCGTCACCGATTCGATCGCCTGTGACAGCATCAAGGCCCAGCCGAGGAAAATGGTCGCGGTGATGACAATCAGCGCCGATCTGTCGAGCGGTGCCTGAAGTGTGGCATAGCGCCCAATCACGACGTAGGCCGGGACGTGCAGCAGCGCTCCAAAAACCAGAAAGCCGATGATCACCGCGCGGCGGCGCCCGCGGCGTCCACCCGTCATCATCGCCAGCCATTCGCGCCAGGCCAGCCGGATTTCGTGCCTGGCAAACCAGTTCAATGCGGTTGCGGTCATGCCGCCGCTGCCTCGCGGTCAACCAGCGCGATGAACATATCTTCAAGGCTGGTGTCGTTTCTTCCATTCTGTTGCCGAAGTTCGGCCAATGTACCTTCGGCGAGAAGCTTCCCTGCGGATATCACGCCAATGCGGTCGGCCATGCGCTCGGCCACTTCCAGAATGTGCGTCGTCATGATGACAGTGCATCCGCTGTGCACACGATCGCTGAGCAGGCCCTTGACGTGGCGGGCCGACACGGCATCGAGGCCGGTCAGGGGTTCGTCGAGAATGATGAGACGGGGATTATGCACCAGCGCGCCCGCCAGAGCGACCTTCTGGCGCATGCCCTTGGAAAATCCCTCGCAGCGTTCGTGCATGTTCGCCTCAAGACCCAGCGAAGCAAGCAGTTCGCGCGCGGAAGATTCGGCGACGGAGGGATCGATGGCCCAGAGCCCCGCGACGAATTCGAGATATTCCAGCGGCGTCAGCTTGTCGTAGATCATCGGCTCGTCCGATACCCAGGCGGTGATCTGCTTGGCCGCCACGGGATCGTGGAGTGCGTCAATGCCCATGATCGAGACGGAACCGGCATCAGGCCGCAACAGGCCAGCAACCATTCGCAGCGTCGTCGTCTTGCCGGCACCATTCGGGCCAAGCAGGGCATAGAATTCGCCTGAGCGCACCGTGAGATCAAGCGCATCGACGGCCGGGCGGTCAAAACGCTTTGTTAACCCTCGCAGTTCGAGGGCCGATGGATTGGCGGCCATGATGTCGGGCGATCCTGATTACAGCTACCCGGGACCATGAACGGAAACCATTTCGGCGTGGTGAATCGAGCAGCCAAAATTGCAAGGGTGCTCACAAACAAAATGCGCGCGAGCCACTCGCTCGCGCGCATCCTTTGCCTTTAACCGTTACTTCTGAGGTGCCGTATTTGCACCCTGGGTCGCAGCATCCGCGGGCTTGGGACGCACCGCGTCCGCAGTTCCCTGGATGAAGGCCTGAATCTTCACGATATCGGCATCGGTGAGCTTGCCGGTAAAGTCAGGCATGCCCTTGTCCATGAAGGGACCCTTGAAAACGATGTCCTTCAGGTTGGTGATGTTCTCGGTCGCCGTATAGCCGAGGTTCTTGACGTTGCCGCCCTTGTCGACGCCGGGCACGCCGTGACAGGTCGCGCAGGCCTCGACGTAAAGCGCGGTGCCATCCGGAACGTCTTTGGGATCGTACTTGACGCCGGAGAGCAGGTTGCCGAGCTGATACTTGGTGAATTCCGGCAACGGCGCCTTGCCTCCAACAGCGAAGGTGTAAACCGTCCCCGCGCCTTCCTTGTCTGCGACATGCTGCGTGATGCCGAACACCCCGCCCCAGCCGACCGCGATCGATACATATTGTACGCCATCGATCAGATAGGTTGAGGCCGCGGCGACAGCGCCGGTGCCCGTCGGCGTCTCCCAGAGCTTTTCGCCTGTGGTGGCGTTATAGGCGATGAAGCGCGCATCGGCCGTGCCCTGGAACACGAGATTGCCGGCAGTCGTCAGCGTACCGCCGTTCCATGGCGCGACATATTCCGCGTGCCAGGCCTCCTTCTGCTTCACCGGATCCCACGCAATCAGCCGCCCGAACGCGGGGTTCTTCGGCGGAGTGGCATTCAGCGTGAAGCCGACGTTCCATCCTGTGGTGGCACCGAATTTGAAGGGCGCCGGCGCATTCTGCGCCAGCGACTTCTCACCGGTGAGGTTCAGCGGAACGCCCTGCGCGGGCAGGTAGACGAGACCGGTTTGCGGATTATAGGACATCGGGTGCCAGTTATGCGCCCCGAAAGGCCCGGGAATGCTGTCGAACGATTGGTCAGGCGAACGCGAGGCCGCGACTTCGATCGGCCGTCCGTCGGCGTCGTAACCCGTCGCCCAGTTCACGTCGACAAAGTTCTTGGCCGAAATGAATTTGCCGTTGGTGCGATCGATGACGAAGAAGAAGCCGTTCTTCGGCGCGTGCAGGATTACCTTGCGCGGCTTCCCCTCCACGTTGATGTCGGCCAGGATCATCGGCTGGGTCGAGGTGTAGTCCCAGTTATCGCCGGGCGTTTCCTGATAGTGCCATACGTATTTGCCGGTGTCGGCATTCAGCGCCACGAGCGAAGCCAGATAGAGGTTGTCGCCGCCGGCCGGGCTGCGCAGGTTGCGATTCCACGGCGCGCCGTTACCGGTGCCGATATAGATCAGGTTGAGATCGGGATCGTAGGTCATCGTGTCCCATGGCGTGCCGCCGCCGCCATTGACCCACCACTTGCCGGCGGGATCCCAGGTCTTTGCGGCCTTCTCCATCGATTCGTCTTCGAATGGCTTGGAGGGATCGCCGGGCACCACGAACCAGCGCCATGCCTGTTCGCCGGTCTCGGCGTCATAGGCGGTGAGATAGCCGCGTGCGCCATATTCGGCGCCGCCATTGCCGATCAAGACCTTGCCCTTCACGACCCGCGGCGCACCGGTGATCGTATAGGAGTGCGTGTGATCGATCAGGGTGTCTTTTTCCCAGACCTTCTTGCCGGTCACGGCGTCGATGGCGACAAGACGTCCGTCATAAGCGCCGACATAGATCTTGCCCTTGTAGAGGGCGACACCGCGGTTGACGACGTCGCAGCAGCCTTTGTATCCGATCTCGCGGTTGACGCCGGGATCGTAGGTCCAGATGCGTTTTCCAGTGCGGGCATCAATGGCGTGAACGACGCTCCACGACGCGCTGACATACATAATGCCATCGACGACGATTGGCGTTGCCTCAACGCCACGCACCGATTCAAGATTATAGGTCCACTTCAGACCCAGATTTTTGACGTTGTCGGCGTTGATCTGGTTGAGTTTGCTGAAACGGGTTTCAGCGTAATCGAGACCAACGGTGGGCCAGTCCTTTGAAGTCGGCGTGTTGGCCTTGATGAAGTTGGCATCGACGCCGGATGTCACAGCCTTGATGTGACCGGCCGACCCCTTGTCCCCGTTCTGTGCGATCGCGATGCCGCCAGAAATCGCAAGACACGCGCCAATCGCGATGGCTGTGCGCGGCAGGTGCTCCAGCCTGGATAATTTGGCGATGGTGTCGGGAAAAAAATGGCGAGCAGAATGGTTATACGTCCAGCGTATCATCTGTTCCTCCCAATTGATCTCTAGCGGATCTGCCGTGATCGTACGCCGCGATGAAGCGCGTCGTCAATCAAAGGGCGCTGAGCTGAGAAGAAAAACAAAACTTGATTGCGGCTTCCGCCTGGCGAAATAACTCGAACGGTTCCGCTGATGGAAATTGAATTGTCGAATTGAATGTTGGCAGCGAGAACGCGTTGCTTCTACGGCCCGCTCAACGCCACGCCGACTTCGACCGGTTGAATGGCCGTTGAGTTGCAGCGCCAGCCGCCATCGTTCTTTTGAAAAGTGAACGACTTCTCGATGCGTACGCGATAACCGACCTGGAATTGCTCGCGGCTGCCGGGCGCCGACTTCGGTTTCCCCAATTTCAAATCCCAGCAGGTGCCGGTGCAGCCCGATGCGATCGGACTACAGGCGGTGAAAGGGGAAAGGACGACCATCTCAATGCCGCTGGTGATCTGGGCGCTGTCGTCGGTCTGGCTGCTGCCGATTTGAACGACGCGGTCGACGGCCACAAAATCGCCGCATGCTCCCGCCGAATGGATTTGCGCGACACAGAGATCGACCGCATCCGCGTTCGGCACAGGCGACATGAGCTGTCGCCCAAAAATCTTTTTCGGGTCGCCCTTGGCTGCGGTGGCCTCCGCGATCTTTCGGTCGAAATAATCGGCGAGGCAGTTCTCCGAGGGCGTCAATTCCTGGAGCGGAACGTTGTCCTTGCCCTCAAGATTACATTTCCGGTCGCGCTCCCTGGTCCACCTGTCGAATTCCGAGAAAGCTTCTTTGGCTTCGTTTTCTTTCAGCCTGGCGATCAGCCCGACCACCAGTTCGTTGAGTTCTTCCTTGGCCAGCGCCAGCGAGGCCTCACTGCAAATCAGCAGACCGGCCGTCGTGTGGACCGCGAGGCAGTCGAAATTCGGATCGACCAAGATGTCGATCCTCTCTTCGGTTTCCTTCAGCAGACAGTTCCTGACCGGCTTGATATCTTCGGGCTTGATCGGCTGCCGGCCAAGAATGCCGCAACTGGAACTACGGTCCCTGATCCATTCGGCATTTTCCTCGATCGCCAGGCGGCGGTTCGGAAGCCTGTTCAGGCGCTCTGCGATAGCGCGGTTGAGTTTGACGCCGGCGGCGCCGAGTTCGGGATCGCCGCAGAAAAGCTGATCTGCCGGCGCCTTGATGTCTTCGCAATGGTTCTGGACGAACAGTGGCAGGATGTCGGTGATCGATCGATTGGAATCGGCCGTATTGTCGGCATGCGCTAGCTGCGCCAGACCGATTCCGATAGCCACAATTGCCAGCGCGAATGCCCGCATCCCAATCCCCCCGAAGGAAAAGCCAGACGACTGTCTCACCCTATCGTAGCTTTTCGGCCGCCGCGGCGAAATGAAATTGTTGGGCTGGCCGCGTTCTTATCTCAGGTGGGTAGCGAACGTCAGATCCGATCCGCCGGTTTGATGCCGGCGGCAGCTAATGATAACGTAGCTTTATTGCCCGGGCGGCGAGCCCTTGTCATTGCCGCGTCCGTTTTAACCGGATGCGACCGCTTTAAAGGACGAAATCTGGAATCATGATGTCACAGCTTGGCGCCTCGGCGCGCAGATTATTGATCGGTTTTGGTTTGCAACTCGGCCTCATCTCCGCCTTCGCGGCGTGGTCAGGGGTGAGCATGGCCCAAAAGCTCGTCGACCCGAACTCGGTCTCGCCGGAATACCGCGCCGCGGCCGAGAAGCGCCGCGCGGAACAGATCAAGCTGTTCGAATGCTCGAACAAGGCGGATGCGGCCAAGGTGGCGCGGAGGGATCGCGCCGTCTATGTCAATGAGTGCCTCGAAAAGTGAGGCGTGGGCCGGCGGGCGTCCCAAGCCGGATTTGTCATTACATCTGAGCGGCGTAACGGGCGGGATGTTGTCCCAGGCGCTCAGTTCGAGGCTGGGATAGGGTCCGTTGAGGTGACGAAATTCACCGCGATGGCCGGAACCGAATCCTGGCGCGCCACGCTGACGGACGAAGGCTGGTCCTCATAGCGTCTGACACCGCCGTCATCGATGACGAACAGCGGCCGATGGTTTCTGACGTCGATATCCTCGATCATCGCCATGCGCCTGTTGTCCAGCGTCAGCCAGTGGCCGTCCAGCCGTGCCAGCACCACTGCATGGTCCTCGCCACGAAGCAAATCGCGCAAGACGACGAGCCTGATGTCCTCGGTCGAGACGCCTGCCATGCGAAGTGCTGCGAATTTGGCGATGGCGTAATCTTCGCAATCGCCCGCGCCGGTGGCGAAGGTGTCAAGCGGCGGGCTCCAGACGTCGATCTGGCCATATTGAGCCAGGTCGCTCATCGGCCTGATCGCCAGATTAATGGCGCGATTGATCTCGCCAAACCGGGCGCGGCCTTCGCGGGTCCTGGCCGTATCCACGATGGCGAGAAATTGCAGCGCGGCCGGCGACACGCAGTGTTCGCGGTCGCCGTCGCAGAGGGCGAGCTGCACCATGTCGTCTTCAAGCCTGCGCTCGACGCCATTCCATTTTTCCGAAAGGTTGCCGCCAGGCAATCTTGTCGCAAACAGCCCGAAAGGCTCGGCCGATTTCCGGATCAAATCCAGCGTACCCGGCGAAATCAAAGCACCGGCATGGAGATCGGCCGCGGGCCCCAACCAGAGCAAGGCCCAGGCAAGAACGGCGACACCCCAGGCATGCCTATTGGTCTGCCCATTACTGAAATAACCCATCCGACGCCCCTTTCGCCCGGGCATCGGCGGCGCCTCGCAGGCGCGCGTGACCGGGTCGTTTTGTGGGGATGATGGGCGGAGAGGCTTTTGTTCTGATTAAAGGCGGGATATCGGCTACGGGAATGTCCCGAACAGGCTGAAGGACGCCTTACCGTTTTAGTGAAAATGCTACGGAATGACGCCCGCGGCGGCGCTGAACCAATTTTCTGTCCAATATGACTAATTTGATGAAAGTTGCCGGCTTTGTAATCCAGCTCACAGTCTCGGCACGGAAATTGGCGCACAACTACCGGGAGCGAGACCGGAAAAGACTATAAAAAGTATAGATGAAAAAATCTATACATTGAAAAGCACAAGGAAGAGCGTTTTGACGAGTAAATACATGCCATATACTTGTTTCTTTGAGCTTTTTACACGGCTCAATATGAATGGGACCGAGCAGACTCGCAAAGAAAATCCAAACGGACTCGGCTTCGGCAGGTCTTTTTCAAGCAGGAGATGGTTTCGCGATCGATCCACTGATGATAAGGAAGCTTAGAACTTTGAAATTGTATATTTATTAACCATTGCGGGTGGCGCGGTGAATTACTTCGGCAAGTTTGACGCCAAGGTTTTTGATGCTCTGGGTCACAACCCGTTGAGCCATGTCGAGTCCACGACGGTTCACGCCACCCACGTTCCGTCAGATGCTGTCATCGTTTCCGACGCGCAGCTGCTTTTCAGCGCAGAGTTCAAGCGAGCCGGTGTTGACCTCGTTCTCTCCGGCGACGGCCGGGAAGTTGTTCTGCATGACTATTTCAAGGGCGATCATCGCGCGCCGCTGGCGTCGCCCGATGGTGCCCACCTTACCGGCGAACTCGTCACCGCGCTTGCCGGCCAGGTCCAATATGCGCAGGCCGACCCCAACGCGGGGGCCGGCCAGGTCATTGGCCATGTGACCAAACTGACCGGTACCGCAACTGCAATCCGCAATGGCGTCTCGATCATCCTCAACAATGGCGACAACGTCGAAAAAGGCGACGTCGTCGCATCGGGGTCTGATTCGACAGTCGGCATCACTTTCATCGACGGCACAGTGTTTGGTCTGTCGTCGAATGCGCGCATGGTGCTGAACGAGATGGTCTATGACCCGAACGGGTCGAACAATTCGTCGTTGCTGAGCCTGGTGGCCGGCACCATCACCTTCGTCGCCGGCGAAACCGCCAAGCACGGCGACATGAAGATCGACACGCCGGTTGCGACCATGGGCATCCGCGGCACCGCGGTTCTGGTCGAGATCGACTTTTCGGTGCCCGGGGCCACGCCGGACGCGAAATTCCAGGTTCTGGTCGAGCCGGACGGCAGGACTGGCTCCTACATTCTGTTCGACAAGACCACGCTCACGCCGCTGGCTGTCGTCGACCAGGCGGGATTACAGATCAATATCTCGAACGGGATCATGAGCCAGACGCTGGCTCCCTTGTCGCCCGAGATACAAAAGCTCATCACGGATGTGTTCTCGCTGAAATTTACGGACAGCACGAACACCAAATCGCTCGATCATTTCACCGATACGATCGTCCCGACGGCATTCGGATCGACCAAACTGGCCGTCGGCGGGTCGGTTCCGACCGTTCCGATCATTGTTAATTTGCTGGCACCGACCATCGTCGCTGCCGCCGCGCCCCCTCCGCCCAAGTTTCACATTCCCGAGGCGCCGAACTTCCAGAACGGTCCTGCGTCCGGCGACATCACCGAGAATCTGCTCGTCACCGGCAGCAATTCGCCCCATACGGTGTCCGGCCAACTCCAATACTTCGACGTCAATACGTCCGACCATGACACGGTGTCGGTGAAGTTCTCTTCCTTCACTTACCAGAATGCGAACGGGCAGGATCTCAAGGGTTCGTTGAACAGCCTGCAGCTGGCGGACATTTTGAAAGTCGAGGCTGCCGTCACCGTGTCCCAGAATACCGGTCCCAACACCATCGGGAACGGGACCGCGAACTGGAGCTATACCGTTGCCGACAAGGCCTTCGATTTCCTTGCCGCCGGCGAGAAGCTGACGCTGACCTATACTGCGACGGTCGACAACAACTTTGCTCCAAATGACCAGACCGGCACGACCCAGATCACAATCACGATTGTTGGTACTAATGACGTGCCCGTCATTACCAGCTCGCAGCAAAATATCGCCTTTGCGGCCGCGGGCACGGATACTAACGGCGGCGATCTGATCCCGAACACCGCGACCAAGGGTACGCTGGCCTTCACCGATCCCGATCTTACCGACACCCACACGGTCACCGTCAAAATGACGAGCGCGCTGCTTGATGGGCAGAGCTTCGCGGCGACGGTCGGGCCAGCTGTGATCGCTGAACTTGCAGGGGCGGTGACGGCCAGCATCGCGAAGGGGGACGATAGCACCGGAACCGGCACTGGAACGATCGACTGGGCGCTTGCGAACCTTCAGGTCTCCCTGGCGGACCTCGTCCCGTCCGGCGAATCGCTGGTCCTCACTTACGCCGTCACCGTGACGGATTCGCAAGGAGCGACCTCCACCCAGGACATCGTTGTCACGATCGGCGGCAACAACGAGCCGGTACTTGCCTGGATCGATACGAGCCCAATCCCGCCGGGCGGTGCGCTGTGGAGCACGGCCTTGAATTGGGAGGGCGACCTGACGCCGGACGTCAACCATGACGTCGTCATTAACAACAATCAGGTAAATCCGAAAACGCCGACATTTCCGGTGACGGTCAATGCCGACGCGAGTGCCAAGTCGTTGACCATGACTGACTTCAGTGACGGGACCGGGGTCCCGACACTGGACGTCGATGCCGATGTCACGTTGACGATTGCCGGTGCGCTGAACCTGAATACGGATACGGCCACGGATCCGGTTACGGGTGATCCTCTTGTCCTCCCGACCGCCGAAGCGATCATCAATAACTACGGGACGATCAGCGTCGGTGGCATTGCGACGCTCTTGAAGCAGAGTGCCCTGAACAACTACGGCACGATTACTCTCGCCGAGGGTGGCGTTTTTGGCGATCAGAGCAGCATTACGAATTCCGGCACGATCACGTTTGCCGAAGCCGGCAATTTTGAAGATCTGAGCACTGTTGCGAATTCCAACACGATCATTTTCGACAATGGCGGCGATTTTGTCGAACAGAGCATCGTCTCGAAAACCGGAGCCATTCTGAGTAGCGTCACAAACTCCGGAACGATCGAAGTCGCCGGCGGCACGCTTGATGTAGCTGCGGGCATCGACAATTCCGGCGGCACTCTTCAGGTTGATAATGGAGCGGTGCTGGAGATCACAGACGGCTTCATCGTGAACCCGGATGGATCGACGAGTTCCATTGGCACGACCATTTCCAGCGGAACGTTGACGATTGCGGGTGGCGGCACGCTCGATATCGAAAGCGGCCACGGTGCGACGCTGGATGGCGTGCAAGTCGTCGGCACGAACAAAACGCATTCGGTTGCCGCCAGCCTTATTGAGGTCGGTGCGACAGCTGCCGCGATCCTCCTGCTGGATGACGGCACAAGCATCAAGAACGGCGATCTGACGATTTCCGCCGGCAGCGCGTTGGATATCACGACCAGCGGCGCCATGCTGGACGGCGTCAACGTCACGGGCACCGATGGCACGAAGCTGTCAGGGAGCACGATCGAGGTCGGTACGACGACGACGACGGGAACGGTGCTGACGCTGGACGACGGCATGACGATCACCAATGGCAATTTGATCGTCGACAGCAACAACACAGTCGACATCGAGAGCAGCGCCGGCGCGACGCTCGATGGCGTCAATGTGACGAATTCCGGGACCATTCAGGTCGACGGCGCCGCCAGTCCCGTGACCGTCACGCTTGTGCTCGATGGTGGCACGACAATCACCGGTGGCGATCTCCTCATTCACAGTCCGGGGAGCCCCGGCGAGGGGATTGTCGAGATCGAGACAGGTGGTGCGACTTTCGACGATGTCACCGTCACCAATAATAACGAGCTGACGATTGATCCGTCAGTGACGCTGACCATCGACAACGGAACGACCATTAATGGCGGTACGATTGTCGACGACGGCACTGTTTTAGTCACTGCGTCGAGCGAGATCGAGAACGCCACGGTCAACGGTGGTGGTGACCTCACGGTCACCGGCGGCACGCTGACACTGTCCGCGGTCACCCTCGACGACGTCACCCTGGCCGGCAGCTTCGGCAACATCGGCACGCTGACGATCGACGACACGGTCACGCTCAACGACGCCACCATCTCCGGCGGCACGATCGACGATACCGCGACCGGCACGCTCTCGGTTACCACTTCGAGCGAGATCGAGAACGCCACGGTCGATGGCGGCGGTGACCTCACGGTTGCCAGCGGCGAGGCATTGACCCTCTCCGGCGTAACGCTGGACGATGTGACGTTGTCCGGCAGCTTCACGAATTTGGACACGTTGACGATCGACGGCACGGTGACGCTCAACGACGCCACCATCTCCGGCGGCACGATCGACGATACCGCGACCGGCACGCTCTCGGTTACCACTTCGAGCGAGATCGAGAACGCCACGGTCGATGGCGGCGGTGACCTCACGGTTGCCAGCGGCCAGACCCTGACCCTCTCCGGCGTAACGCTGGACGATGTGACGCTTTCGGGCAGTTTCACCGATTTGGACACGTTGACGATCGACGGCACGGTGACGCTGAACGGCGCAACGATCTCCGGCGGAACGATTGACGACACCCCGACCGGCACGATCTCGGTCTCTACCGCGAGCACGATCGAGAACGC
>JBEKZZ010000039.1:0-41206 GCA_049509335.1 Bradyrhizobium sp.
CGCCCAAATCGCTGTGGCTGAAGGCATCCTGGAACGTTCTTGAAACCGCTAACAAGGGTCTGTTCTGCCAGCTCATCACCATGCCACTGTTCAAGGATCACAAGATCCTGACCCAGGTTTCCGGCCCATGGCAGCCATACCATCAAACTGTTGCCGCCGCTGACCATCACGGAAGAGGATTGCAGCTGGATCGAGACGGCGTTCGATTTCGTCATGGCCTCCAGCCACAAGGTTCCCGGCGCGATCTGGTCGTTAGCCAAGACGCTGGTCGAAAACGCGGTACATGAATCCGCCTGAAGCCGGATGAAATTGAATCGATATCAACAGGCGCAGCTCGGCAATGTTCGCGCGGAGGCACAGCGCTACCAGGACACGGTCCAGCTCCTGGCGGCCATGGGAGGAGGGTGGTGGGACCAAAAAGCTCGTATCCGCGGACGGCGGTAACAATCCGGCCCGCTAATGATTCCCACACGCCCGACGCCGACCAACCCTGACTCTCGAATCATCCCCGTTAAGAAAGCCTCCCACCAGCTTGCCATACACAAAACGACACGGTATGGTTTATTAGGGCGGCGCTTCTGATGACAAGCGGGACTGGGTTGTCTGAAGCCCGTAGGAGGCCCACACATGCATAGATTCTACTTGGCACTCATCCTGTTGTCTGTGCCGGCTTCGACCGTCGTCCTTGCGCATAGCGGGACGGACCAGGACGAGAAGGCTTGCACGCCCGACGTGCAACGTCTCTGCCGCAAGCTGATGGATCAAGGCGACCTCACCATTCTGGCTTGCCTGAAGGAAAATCGCGTCAAGCTATCGCACGCGTGCCGGGACGTATTGGTCAGCCACGGGCAATAGCGAACGGTCGAAAGAAGAGGGGCACGTCCGGATCCAATTCGGAAGAACCTCGCTCCGGCAGATTTTCATGATCAGTACGCACCCGGGCACGCCCGCGAGCAGTATGGGAGAGGACTAGCAATGGCTGAAAATCTTTCGATCGATCACCGGACGAGCGCACTGCTCGTCATGGATTTCCAGGCGCTGATCGTCGACAACTATGCCGCCGACGCGAAGGCGCTGCTCAATCGAACGGCGAAACTGATCGCCGCGGCGCGCACAGCGGGGATACGGGTGATCTATGTGGTCGTCGGCTTCCGGCCAGGCTACCCGGAGGTCAGCGACCGAAATGCAACGTTCAAAGGACTCAAGGCCTCAGGCGCATTCGCCGCGGGCGCCGAAAGCGCGAAGATCCATCCCGCTGTCGCGCCGCTGGCCGAGGAAATCGTCGTCACCAAGCATCGCGTGAGCGCCTTCGCCGGGACCGATCTCGATCTGATACTGCGCGCCAACGGCATCGAGACCCTGATCCTGATGGGGATCATCACCAGCGGCGTCGTGCTCTCCACGCTGCGCCATGCCGCCGACGCGGACTACAGACTGTTGGTCGTCGGCGATTGCTGCTCTGATCGCGACGAGGAAACGCATCGGGTGCTGCTGGAAAAGGTCTTTCCGTGGCAGGCCACCATCACGACGGCTGCGGGACTTGAGCAGGCTATCGGGGCTCGGCGGTAACGTTGTCTACATGCTGGGTGCAGCAGCAGCTGTTCTTATCGTGGCTATTGACCCCAGCGTACTATTGTTCGTCAAAAAAGGAGAAGGGCAACAAGCGCGAGAAGTGAGACCACAACACTTAGGCAAAGAACGAGCCCTACGTAGAGGGCGGATTGGCGAGGCATTGATCGATAGTTCATCGTCAACTCTCCTTTGGGAATCGTCCTTCGAGCGGACCGCGTCCTCGCCTTGGCAATTCGCGAGAAGCCGCCCTCGGGATCGGGGCGGGATCCCGTAGGCCGGCCTCTCCACGAGATCCCGGCCTGATCTTCGGGGGAACAGGCCGGGCGTCGCCATCGCAAACCCTTCGGGTCGCGACTCTTGTCGCCGCAGAACGCGAACGCCCTTCTAGGCGGCAATACCAGCGAGAAACGTCAACGAAGTAGTGGCCGCCGCCGAGCGGCGTCGCCGTAATCATCGTATCCGGGGAACGCAGCGGCCGGATCAAGGTCAGGGCCAAAACGCCCATGTGTAGAGGATAGCCGACGCCGCGTGGAAGCTGGAAAAAGTCAGGACCTCTTCTGATTTACTTGGCGGTGATGTTTGTCATCACCTGCGTTTTCTCCGTTGCTCGGGACGCTCGCGCTAGCGGCTTTCTCGCGATCCCTGACACGACGCTCCGCTTCAATCTGGGCCCTGCGTCCAGCCATGATGCTGCGGCGCGTGAGCTTGGCTGCGAACTAAGTGGCGGGAGTATTTGTCTGTGACTCTCAAAGGCGTCCCACGAAAAAACCGCATACCGCTTGGCATAGCTAAAACTATACTGTATCGTTTGTATGGCACTCGGTTATCGTGGCCACGAGTGGCTGCGAAGCCCGCGCTGGGGATGCTTTTCCCGCGTGCCGATACGTGTTGGTCAGCCACGGGCAATAGCGAACGGTCGACAAAAGGAGATCAGTAGTGAGAACTTTTTCGATTCTTGTCAGGAGGGACGACGGCGAGCGGGACGGAACGACGCCACCGACCGCCAACCTTCCGGTCGGGCCAAAAATGCCTTTATCGAGGACCGAATCGAACCCTTGAGTCCCGACAAACTGGCTGACACCCCTGTCGCCGAACCTCCGGGGAATCACATGACGATCCCGTGCCGCGTCCTGATGGTCTATCCGAAGTTCATTCCGAACTCGTTCTGGAACTATACGGAAGCCTGCGAACTCGTCGGTGCGAAGTATCCGGCGGCGCCACTCGGCCTGATCACGGTCGCCGCCATGCTGCCGAAGCAATGGGACATCCGTCTCGTCAACCGTAACACCGAGCCTTTGACGGAGGCGGACCTCGACTGGGCCGATCTCGTGATGATCGGCGGCATGCTCAACCAGCAGCCTGATTTCATCTACCTGATCGGTCTCGCCCACCTGCACGGCAAGCCAGTTTGTGTCGGAGGGCCTGACGTCTCCTCCAGCCCGCATCTTTACGCGGATGCGGACTTCCAGGTGATCGGCGAGGCCGAGCAAATCATGGTGCACTTCATTGCCGCCTGGGAAAGAGGCGAGCGCAAGGGCGTGTTCATCGCCGAGAAATTCAAGATCGACGTCACGCAAAGCCCGATGCCGCGTTACGATCTGATCAAGTTCGATCACTATCTCTTCATCGGCGTGCAATATTCGCGTGGCTGCCCGTTCACCTGCGAGTTCTGCGATATCATCGAGCTGTATGGTCGCGTGCCGCGCACCAAGACCAATGATCAGATTCTCGCCGAGCTGCAAGCGCTCTACGATCACGGTTATCGCGGGCATGTCGATTTCGTCGACGACAATTTCATCGGCAATAAGAAAAACCTGCGCACGCTGCTCCCACGGCTCAAAGTCTGGCTGAAAGAACGCGACTATCCGTTCGAGTTCTCGACCGAAGCCTCGATCAATATCGCGGACGACGACGAGCTGTTGCAGGCGATGAAGGACGCGAACTTCTTCGGGATTTTCGTCGGCATCGAGAGCCCGGATCCAGAGACGCTCGTGCAGATGAAGAAGAAGCAGAACACCAGGCGCAACATCGCCGAGTGCATCCATAAGATTTACGGCTACGGCATGTTCGTCACCGCTGGCTTCATCGTCGGGTTCGATACCGAGAAAGTCTCGATAGGACAGGCGATGATCGACTTCATCGAGGAGACGGACATTCCGGTCTGCATGGTTGGACTTCTCTATGCGCTGCCCGGCACACAGCTGACGCGGCGGCTAGCCAATGAAGGCCGCCTGCACAAAGGCCATGACGTCATGAAAGTCGAGCAGGCGGGCGACCAATGCACGCTCGGCTGCAATTTCGACACCAAGCGTCCACTTCGTGAAATCCTTGTGGATTACAAGACTGTGCTCGGGCACGTGTTCAGCCCGACGGCATATGCTGGACGGCTGTCAAGGCTCGCTGTCATGCTCGACCGCTCCGATCGCCGCCGCGAGCTGCCAGACGGCGACATGCGCAAGAGGCTTGGCGGCATTGACAGCGTACACAGGATCATGCGGGCCCTGCCGGAGGTTCGCGAGCCGTTCTGGAAAACCTTCGTCGGGGTCGCCAAGACCAATCCAGGTGCGCTGCGTTACATCGTGATGTTGATGGCGCTATACTTGCACCTCGGGCCGTTCTCGAAGCACGTGATCAGTGCGATTGACCGCCGCATTGCCGAGCTGGACGGTATGCATCCGGTGAGGGCCACGGGGTCGCCTGCTCGTGCTCGTTCGGCAAACGCCACGGGCAATAATAACCTGAGTAATGAGCAAGTTTGGACGTGAACTCATCTCGCGCATGCTCATCGATGTGATCCAAATTCTTCTTCTGCGCAAGCAGCGTTTACGATAGCGGCCATTTGCGCTCTCCGTTGCCTAACCCGGCCGACACCATGACTGCGATTCGCTTCCGG
This sequence comes from Bradyrhizobium sp., assembly GCA_049509335.1. Classification (GTDB taxonomy): domain Bacteria; phylum Pseudomonadota; class Alphaproteobacteria; order Rhizobiales; family Xanthobacteraceae; genus Bradyrhizobium. Next base: position 4,466 of record JBEKZZ010000039.1, read on the forward strand.
CATATGTCTTGAGATTGGAAATCGGTTTCGCGGTTGTTTCGTGGGGAACCCGTCCATCACTTAAAGAGCGTCGGCTTTTTCGTGTGCAGTCAAATAAAACGGCCCCAGCCTGTTGGACTGGAGCCGTTACCCGCGGGGGCTTGGGGGGCGAATGATGAAGCGGGTAAAAGCAGAATACTAATTCGTGCGCCGACTCTTAGTTAAATCTTGGACAGGATGTGTATCGAGTTCTCGGCCTGGTGAAGCTTCGGTCTCGCGCTTTGTTTGCGGTAGCAAAGCGCCAACTAAGTTGGCCTTACGGCTTTAGTGGAACATTGCAGGTTTTGCATCCGAAGATCGGGCCAAATTCGCCTTTCGAGTGGGAGAGTCACTTGCCCCAAGGCGTTCGGTTCGGCATCGCCACCATTGTTGCGGTGATGGCGTTGGCACCCGGCCACCCTGGTCGAGGCGCCCGGCCGGTAAAGAGGATATTCACTCTTTCGATCTTCGATCACGAAGAGCGCTGATCAACGGCCTTGCCCCTTCGAAGCCGACAGGACGTAGACCGCAACGAATACAACAATGGCGGCGACGACGGCCAAGGCGATGATCTTTTCCATGTCGCCGTTGGATCACAGCTTACACGCTCGAAGCAACCGGGTGCCTGTTTCGAAATATTTCAACAGCGCGTTTGCATCTGGAGTAGACCGGCGGCAGGTGTGGCGCTAGCGAAACAGGTCCTACATACTTTAGCGGACGAGCTAACCTCTTGCGCGCCACTCCGGATACGTCAACACCCGAAGAACCTAGCGCAGAGCCGTGTCTGTAACCCAGAAGCAATTGGCTCTGAAACAGCTAGCCGGGAACGCTGATTGGCGAAGTGCACCTTCGCACACGAGATCTGAGCTTCGCAGCTTCACGCGTTAAAGGAACGCGGGGCGAACGTGTAGTTGACGAATCCAGCTCATTTCGGAAAGGCTGGGAGCCTTGATGCCCCAAAATTGGAGGTTCGAGATGTCGCGACTTGTATGGCTTGCTGTGTGCATGGCAATAACCTACACGGCGGCCCATGCCCAACAGTTTAATTGCGCTGACTTTCAGCGCAATCCAGATGGGTCTTGGTCCCCCGTGCGACAGATGACAATCCTCAATGACAACGGTGGGCGGGTTTCAATGGTCCCAGGCGTTACCTTTAAAGAGGGCACTAAATTCGTAGGCGTCGACTACGGAGCCATCCTCAATCGGCAATGCCGATAAGTCGGTCGTCACCTCCCAATCTTTGGCTGCCGCGTATGCCAACATCAGGGCTTCGTCTTTTCCGATCATGTGCGGTTCGGCCACTGGCTGATTTATGTCAAACATCTGATCGGAGCACGCCGTGTCCGCTGTTCAGGTAACTCGCACGGCTTCTGCTAACTGCGGCTAAGTCGAGTTCGAGTGGCGCTTGTGCTTGGCGGGCGTGGTAGTTGGTGTAGGAGGCGGCGGCGCGGGTGCAGCGACAGGTGCGGGACTGTACGTTTGCAATTCACATTGATCCATGATGACGGATAATCGCGAGCCTTTGTAGACGTCGGTGTCGAGGAAAGTTGAGTAGTAGCGCCGCGGCTTATCCGGAGGCGGATTTAATTCTCTGACGCAAACGAAAAAGCTGCCGGGCCCGTGGTCGTTCGGACGAAGCGTAGAAATCTCCAGAGGAGTGACTAGCTTGGCTTCTTTTGCGAGTTCCGCAACGGCGCCGCCGATCGCCTTTTCTGTCGGAGGCGACGGTGGCACGTAGGTTGGCTCTGTCGTGCGAACGCTTGAGCATGCGCTAAGCAGCAAGCCCAGCAAGATTGCGCAGCGACGCGCCGTGCTGATCATTTCCCATCGTTTCCGTGTCTAAGACCGCCACCGCGTCTGTAAGCGGGTGGTCGTCAAATGACACGAAAGTGAGGCGACGCTAAATGAATGTTGCTGCGTGTGTCCGCAGCCTTCTAACCAATCACGTATGTAATCGAATTTCAGCCAAGCTACGGATTGTCGGTTCGTCAGGTGCATGCTCGTCACAATGCCGCCTTTGATCGCAGCTCCAATGTAACGAGGCTCGTTATCGCTGCTTCACCTATTCGGTCTATCGAATTCAACAAACTTGACGGGAGGTTTCATGTTTAGAGTCTCTATCGCAGTTGTCGCATGTGTCGCCGGCTTCTCTACAGCTGGATTCGCGCAGAATCAGAGAGGCGCGATGCGGGACGCGTGTAAATCCGATGTTGAGAAATACTGTTCGGATGTTCAACGGGGTGGTGGCCGGATCGGTGAGTGTCTCAATAAGCAACACGATCAGCTCAGCGAAGCTTGCCAGAAAGCGTTTGATGCGCGGACGAAACAGTAGCACTTCAGCTGTCTCAGTCTTGTAGACGCACGTGCCTTACGCATGTTTCACGAAATGCCCTGTTTAAGTTGATCACCTCGCTCAAACCGAGCCGAGTGTTCACCCGCAGCATCTCCGAAACCGGCTCAGTCAGCTTGGTCGGAATGATCGTAGAAGCGCGTCTGCATGACACGGAGTCCTTTTGAATCCGGCGATCCGGTCTTGATCGATTTGGCCATGCGTGCAGTAGAGCGGGCTCAGCCGCCGAAGCGCTTGGATGGAAGCACCTCTAAGTCTGCGGGCACCAATCAACGAAATGCGAAGCCTAAGCGAGATGGGCCTCATCAGTAAAATGTCGGGGACATCCAATCCACTCAAACACTTTGATTACATCGACGCGTTGCGCGGATACGCAATCATGATGGTAATCGCGGTTCACACCTCGCAGTCCTTCCCCCAAATCCCAAATTCGCTGGCTAAGGTCCTCAATCAGGGAGCGCGCGGTGTTCAGCTTTTCTTCGTGACAAGCGCGCTTACCTTGACCATGTCCTGGGTCGCGCGGAATGAAAGCGCTGCCGATTTTTACACGCGGCGGATCTTCCGTATTGCGCCGATGTTCTGGATAGCGATCGTCTTTTTTCTCTGGCTGAACGGGAACGGCCCATCGATTTACGCGCCAGCCGGCATCGGCCTTAGGCAGATCGTTATGACCGCGCTACTTGTCCACGGCTTTTGGCCCGATGCGATAACCAGCGTCGTGCCCGGTGGATGGTCGGTTGCAGACGAGGTCATATTCTACGCCTTGTTTCCGGCGATCGTGCCGCCGCTGCTTAAGGCGACTTGGAGGCCGTTGATCGTCGTCGCGGTTGCGACCGTGGTTTTGGGTGCTCAAGTCTCGCGTCTGCTAGACGGTTTCTCCTACTTATTGCCGGCATCGGCAGAAGGCGCGGCCGGAATATATTTTTCGCTGTGGTTTCCACGCCAACTGCCTTGTTTTATTTTTGGCATAATGCTTTTTAAATTCTCTGTAGAGCGGCCTTTGATCCCGGCGTCGCTCGCGAAAATTGTTTGCGTTCTCGCCATAGCATTCGCGCTGCCCATCCCATTTCTAGAGGGCATAAAGTACGCGTTGCCTCTGGGTCTAGCCACGACCTATGCGATCGCGTTCTCGTTAGTCGCATTTTCACTCATGTATTGGCGCCAGTCGCCTCTGATCAGTTTTCCGATCGTTTGGATCGGCAAGGTCAGCTATAGCGCCTACTTCGTGCACTTTGCCGCCCTCCACCTTTTGCCGGTGCTCCATTTGACGGGATGGCCGGTCGCTGACCTAGCATCGATGTATTTGGTAGTGGTGGTTATTACGGTCGGAATTTCTTCATTAACCTATTTGATGATTGAGAGACCTATGATTCGGTTCGGCAGCGCACTGATTGCCGCTCGGCGCTTGCGGAGTCATCAGCTGTATATTCAACCCGAAGGAAATGTCGTTGGCTGATTTTCGTCAGACCGAAACTAAGAATAGCTCGCTAGCCAGGCGGAGGGCAGCGGCTTACTCCGAACGGAAAATGAACATCTCAAACTCTTTGATAAGAGCGGCAAGAGCGAAGCGCGCCGCCACTTCTGTTCCTACGATGGGAACGTTATCAAAGTAGGGTTCTATCTCCTTCAGAGCGGCTTCGTAGTCTTCCATCGAGCGCCGTGGCGCGGCGTCCGCCATCTATTCGCGCGACTTGCCCAGCACATCACCGTGCTCGCTTCCGAGGTAGAAAGGGCCATCACGAAAATGGCCATAGAAGAATAAGGCCGCCTTAGCTAACAATTCTTCCCTTGCCAAGGCATTCGATGCATCGCGTCGGGTAAATCCTGACGCCGGGGCGGGACGGTTGTTTCACTATTGTGGACCCTGTTCCGCGACATGCTGGACATGCATGCTCGATTGGTCGGACAGCTGGCTTTCTCATTGAGTACCTTCATGGCGGTGCAGCCTCCTTCTTAACAGGTCAAGCCGACGATGTCGCTTGTCGCCACAAAACGAATGTGGTGAACGCTCGTGTTCAACTACGCTGATAGAAGGTGAAAATTCCCTGTTCGGGATAGAAATTTCCCTGTTTATGAAAATAATTTCCCTGATAGTTTCGTTAAGGAAATTGCAAAAAACCACTGCGGCACAGGGACTTTTCGCAGTACCCTACCTTGGAAATCCCAGAAAATCGCAAAATTCCCTGTTATTTTCCCTGTTTGCAGGGAAATTAATGTCTGGAGACCGGTTTCGCGAGACTGCATCCACCACCATCTTCTTCAATGACTGAGCCCTGCGGCCCATTGCCGGCAAAACGCGGTTTTCCACGAAATTTCCACGGCACCTTATCCATAGCTTTCGTGCGCACAATGTCCGCTGCCGGAACAAGAGCTGACATCACCGGCGCCCGGCGTCAGGTCCGCTTTCAACCCGAAGCGAGCATGGACAACTGACAAGCAAGCTCCGCTGGATGGTGTCTCACGATTTTCGCGTGGCGGCGCTGTTACGCTCGCGATCCTGATGGCTATATTATAGAGGTTGGGCAAAGCAATCCGGGCGCAACTTGTGGCTAATCGGCACGACACATGAAAACGATGGATGGTATCAACCCCGCGGCGAAGCCGAGCGGAACAGTTTGTGTCGAATGCTCGGTTCGGGGCGGGTGGTGGTTTCATCTTCGCAGATGCGCCGAATGCGGTCACATCGGCTGCTGTGACAGTTCGCCAAGTCAGCACGCATCGAAACACCACGCCGCTGCGGGTCATCCGATCATCACCAGCTTCGAACCGGGCGAGCATTGGTTTTACGACTACCGTACCGGCGAACTCTTCGCCGGCCCGAAGCTTCAGCCTCCTCACTCGCATCCGTCGGATCAACCGGTGCCGGGACCGGCCGAAGCGGTGCCTTCAAACTGGCAAACGCTGCTTCACGAATAGGGCTGCTCTTTGGTGTGTGATGTCCGCTTCCGGACCCGCATCGAGGTCACCTTCGTAAGCCCACTTCCACGCAATACAAAAAGGGCGGCTGGGAGCCGCCCTTTTTCGTCACGTAATCAGAGTCCGCTCCGAAACGATGAGCCTATTGGCAGTCGTTGCGGCTATCCCAGGAACCTTCACCGCGCCAGGCAGACCACGCCTGGTAATCGGTTTGCTCGTTGTACGGGTTTCCTGGCTCGGTGCTGCACGCGCGCGCGCTGTCGCTGGCAGAGCCATAGGCATTTCTGAGCGTTTCGCTGGAAGCTGCCGGCGCCTGGTGGGCCTGGCGCGCGGATGCCGGAGTCATTTGGGCTGCCAATCCTGCGATCAGCAAAGCGCCGAGAGCGGATATGATTGTCTTGCGCATTTTTTGTCTCCTTTGATGTGATGCGCGGCAGGGAAGCAAGGCTCGCGCACGTACTGGTTGGAAGTCGTCAGTGCACCTCTGCAGGTGAGTTCACTGTCTCCCCCGCGCTTGTTATCGCGCCGAAAGCGTCTTGAATTAAGTGACCTTATGTCAGATGATTACTGACCATATGTCAGGGGCAGGCTTATGCCGTTCGATGGAAGGATCTTGTCCGGAGTGAGTGTCCTCGCCGCGGTCGTTGACGGCGGCAGCTTTGTGAAGGCCGCGGAACTGATCGGGCTCACCGATTCCGGCGTGAGCCGTGCGATCAGCCGGCTGGAGACCCGGCTCGGTGTGCGGCTGCTCGATCGCACCACGCGATCGGTCACCCTGACCGACGAGGGACGGCGCTTTTACGAAGAGGTGAAGCCGCACCTTAACGCGATTGAGGATGCGGCGACTGTCGCCGCCGGCGCGGTCTCGGCGGTGCGCGGCCGCCTCAGGATCGACATTGATCCTTTCCTGCTGCCGCTGGTTCTGGCCGGCCGGCTCGGCGTCTTCTGCGAACGCTATCCCGAGCTCGCGATCGAGTTCGTCACGAGCGAACATGTCGGCGATCTGGTATCGGAAGGCGTCGACCTCGCCATCCGCTTCGGGCAACCGCGCCTTTCGACGCTCGTCTCGCGCAAGCTGATCGAGGCGCCGATCCTCACGCTGGCATCACCGCGCTATCTTGAGCGATACGGCAAACCCAAGCACCCTTCCGATCTCGCCCACCATCGCTGCCTGCAATTTCTCGATCCCTATACCGGACGGCCGTTCGATTGGGAGTTTATCCGCGGCGAGGAGATTGTCGCTGTTCCGACCAAGGGCCCGCTGATCTTCGCCGATCCCAAATCGATGCTGGAGGAATGCGTCGCCGGCACCGGCATCGCTCAGGTCATCGGTTGGGGGGTCAAGGAATTGCTGGCGAGCGGTGCGCTGATCGATCTTTTTCCTCGTTGGCACGGCGAGCGCTTCCCGCTGTTCGCCTTTCATCCGTCACGCAAGCATCCGCCGGCCAAAGTCCGGGCTTTCACGGACTTTTGTGTCGAGATTCTTGGCAAGCTGTGACGATGGGCGTTCCGGTCGCCGCCGGCCGATCGCGAATGAAGAACTGCAAGCTACGGCATCTCGACACCCGAGATCTCCTCGCAGATATCGAACAACCTGTCCTGGAGCGCAATATCCCGGCTCTGTGGATTCGGCGAGCGTGGCTCAAGGTGATAGAAATAGCCGGCCGTCGTCTGGGCGTTCGCATCGTTGCTCGCGGCAAGCCACGCCTGGGTCAGATGGGCCTGATCGATATCGTCGGGCGCGCCGGGGCCGCCCATCTTGGTAGGGACCCAACCGGGCTCCAGCGCATTCGACTGTACATCGGGCCACAGGCGAGCAACGGCGTAGGCCAGCATGGCATCATGCAGTTTGCTCTCGGCATAGGCTGTCGATCCGTTCCAGCGCCGCTTTCGCCAGAGGATGTCGTCCAGATGGGCGTCTGCATGGTGATGCATACCCGAGCTCAGATAGACCAACCGCTTCGGCCGTTCGATCAGTGCCGTGAGGATGTAGGCGGCGAGCGTGTTGATCGCAAAGACGTGCGGCAGACCGTCGGCGGTGATGCGATGGCCTTCCCGATAGCCGACGGCCGCATTGTGAATGACGGCGTCGAAGCGACCGAGCGCGTTGACCTGTGCTGCGACGTCCCTGGCGCCAACGATCGTCTCCAGGTCGCCTGTGACGATCGCTTGCGCGGCAGGCAGTGCGCGCTTGGCGTCATCGGCCCGGGCAGCGTTACGGGCGTGGAGGACGACCTGATGACCTTGATTGATGAGCAGTTCGCCTGCGGTGAGGCCGAGTCCGGTTGACGAGCCGGAAATAAAGATGCGTGACATGGTGGTTATCCTTGGGTCGGACCAGCGGAGCGGTATCCGCCGGTGGTTGATGTTCAGGGTTGGGAACTGCGGGCGGTGACCAGAAGCGCGGCACCGAGGAGCGCGCAGACGACGCCGAAGAGATAAACCGCTGCGTAGCCGAACTGCCCCGCGATCACGCCGGCCGTGGGACCGGACAGGCCATAGGCGATGTCGAGGAACGCAACGAACGCGCCCATTGCGCTGCCGCGATTGGCCGGCAACACCCGTTTCAGGGCCTCCACCCCAAGCGCCGGGAAGACCAGCGCGCAGCCGAGGCCTGTGACCAGCGCACCGGCAAGCGCGACGATCTCATGGGGAGCACCCCACAGCATCGCCTGTCCGATCGCCTCGACGATCAGCGACCACAGCGCGACGCGATAGCCGCTCATCCTGTCCGGCAGAGACCCGAGGACCAGGCGAACAAAGATGAAGCCGACGCCGAAGGCGGTCATGACAAGGCCCGCATGCCCCCAATTACGCGCCGCGAAGTAAAGCGAGGCGAACGCAGTCAGACCCGCCAGTCCGACACCCTGCAGCATCAGGCCGAGGCCTTCCCGCCAGATCTGGCCGATCACGCTGAAGAAGGGCAGGCGCCGACCCGCCGGGCTCGTGTAGGACACTTCGCGGAACGCGATGACCGCTGCGATGAGCGGCGCGACGATGCAGGCGACCATGGCGGCCTGGAGCCCGTAACTCTGATAGAGCGCCATGCCGATCGGCGCGCCAATGGCGAGCGCCGCGAACATGGCGATGCCCGTCCAGGACATCGACATGCCCGCGCGCTGCGGGCCGACCGAGGCGATCGACCAGGAAACACAGCCGGTGACGAACTGGCTCTCGCCGAAGCCGGCGACCAGGCGGCCGACGACGATGACGGTGAGGCTGATCGCCGGGGATAAACCCGGCATCGCGGCGACGAGATAGAGCAGGCCACCCAACGCGCAGACCGCCGCGCCCTGAAGCGCTGAGCGTTTGCCGCCGTGGTGATCCGTGAGCCTGCCCGCATAGCCGCGCGTCAACACGGTCGCGAGGAACTGGATGCCGATCACGAGCCCGACGATCAGGTTGCTGAAGCCCCGGTTGTGATGAACGAATATCGGTATCACCGGCAGCGGCAGGCCGACGGCGAGATAACCGCAGAAAAGCGCCGCGATGATGCCCGGCGCGGGACGAGAAAGGTGAACCGGCGCGGCCTCTGACAGACTCACGCCCTTTGCAGCAAGTGCCGACATGATTGCCTCCATGAAATTCGATTGAGGGGATGACGTCGCCGTCCATTCGCTGGACGGCGACGTCTGGTCAGGCCGCGGCTTTCGCAGCCGTGGATGCGCCGAACAGGTCCGGGCGATAGCCGCTCGCTTCGAGCAAATAGTCGCGCGAGGCGGTCACGTCGGCCGTGAGCTTGGCGATATCGACGTCGACCAGCTTTCCGGCACGCTTGCGGATCTCGCCGGCGACCATCACTGTCTCTACATCGGAGCGCTCGACTGCCTGCACGATCGTCCCGATGGCATTGGTGACCGGGAACACAGCGACGCCATCCGTACGTACCATGATGATGTCGGCCTGCTTGCCGGGCGTCAGCGTACCGATCTGGCTTTCGAGACCGGCGGCGCGGGCGCCGTTGACGGTCGCGGCCTTGAGTACGGCTTCCACCGAGATCGGCGCGGGCACATTCTGCTCGCCCCGGAAACGACGGTAGCGCATCGCGGAGCGCTGCTACCCGAACAAGGCGTGCATTTCCCCGAACAAGTCACTGCCGAAGGCGGTATCGAGGTCGATGCCGAGCGCCGGGGTCAGGCCGTGGTCGATCGCCTGCTGGTAGGCGAAGCTCTCATCGTCGAAGCCAAATAGTGCGTCCGAGCGCGGGTTGACGGTGACGTTGACGCCCGCATCCGCGAACAGCTTCCACGTCTCTTGCGGAATCCGGGTGCAGTGATTGAAGATATTGTGCGGGCCGAGCACGCCCGCTTCAGCGAACTCCGGTCCAAGCCCGGCGAGTTCGCCGATGAATTCGGTCAGGATGCGCATGTCGAGGCTGCGCGCGACCTTCCACCAGTCGAGATTGAGCTGGCCGAACAGGCCGGCCCGAACCAGGCCGTCGCCGTGGTTCCAGTTGTCGGCGAGACGCCTGAGGTCTTCCGGCAAATGGGCCGCCGAGGCCTTCTTGTCCATCGCAGCGCCGACCATGTGCAAGGCGCGGATGCCGGCATCGTCGAGTGCATCGAGCGCCGCATCGGTATGCTCGGGACTGCGCGACGAATGGCAGGCATCGATGATCGTCGTGATGCCGGCATCGAGCGACGCGACTGCCGTGAGCTTCGTGCTCAGATACATGTCGAGCGGGCGGTAATGCGCGCCCAGGGTCTCGGCCACGACGCCGATATAGGCAAAGAGATCGTCGACATCAGGCATCATGCGACGCATCACGCCGAGCCACATATGATGGTGGGCATCGACGAGGCCCGGCATGACGATGCGGCCGGTGGCGTCGATCACCTCAGCGCCGTCGGTCTGGAGGTTCACGCCCACCGCGGCGATGCGGCCGCTATCGACCAGCACGTCGCCCGTGGAGAGATTGGGAATCCCGGGGTCCATTGTGATGACGGTGCCGCCTTTGAAGAGGGTACGGCCGTTGTTCTGCTGGTTCATCGGTCAAGTCCTTCCATTGCGTTTTTCGGGTCACCGCCAGCCTTATCGCGCCAAAAACGACTTGAATTAAGTGACCTTATGTCAGGTAATTACTGACTGAATGTCAGGTTAGGCTTGCGCCGTGCGATGAAGGAGGTTGTCCGGAGCGTGTCTTCACACGGTCGGTTACCCTGACCGACGAGGGACGGCGTGTTTGCCCGGCATATTTGACATGGCCGAGGGCGTTCTCGGGCCTTGCGCGGCCGCAGCCATCGCTGCACATTCGACCGCAAAGCGCGGCGCCGCGAAGCGGTCTGCAAAAACGATATTCAAGGGACGGACCATGGCGGCGACACGGATCGACTGCGATATCCATCCGGCCGTCGGCGGCACGCGCACGACGCTGTTGCCCTATCTCGACGATCACTGGAAAGAGCAGGTGGTGAGCCGGGCGATCGATGGCCTCGATCTCACCAGCTATCCGCCGAACATGCCGTTCTCCGGCCGCGCTGATTGGCGGCCGAAGGGCGCCAAACCCGGCAGCGATCTCGCGATGGTTCAGCGCGGCGCGTTCGAGCAGTTGGGTGCAAGCCACGCGATCTGCAACGTGCTCTACGGCGCGCAAGCCGTTTACGATCCCTATATGGCGTCGGCCTTCTGCAAGGCGATCAATGACTGGATCGCGGCCGAATGGCTCGATCGCGATGCCCGCCTGCGCGCCTCGATCGTGATTCCGTTGCAGGCGCCGGATCTGGCGATCGAGGAAATCGAACGAAGAGCCGGCGATAACAGGTTCGTCTCCGTGCTGGTGCTGGCGCAAGGCGAAAGCCTGCTCGGCCGGCGGCACTACTGGCCGGTGTGGCAGGCCGCCGAGAAACACCAACTGCCGATCGCCATCCATGCCGGCAGTGCCTATCGGCAGGCGCCAAGTTCGGCCGGCTGGCCGTCCTATCGCTACGAATATTATCTGGCCGAGGCGCAGGCTTTTCAGGCCCAGGTGCTCAGCCTGATTTACGAAGGCGTGTTTTTGAAATTTCCGAAGCTCAAGGCCGTGCTGATGGAATCCGGCGTCACCTGGCTGCCGGCCTTCATGTGGCGGGCCAACAAGACCTGGCGCGGCGTTCGCGTCGAGGTGCCGTGGGTCGATCGCGAGCCGGCGGCGATCATGCGCGACCACATCCGCTTCACCACCCAGCCGTTTGACAGTCCGCCTGACGCCAAAAGCGTTGCGGATATCATCGACATGATCGGATCGGACAAGATGTTCCTGTTCTCATCCGATTATCCGCATTGGCAGTTCGACGGTGACGACGCGATCCCGCCGCACCTGCCGCCTGATCTCGTTTCGCGCATGTGTGCCGACAACCCGCTTGAAACCTTTCCGCGGCTTTCGCTTGCCGCCTAGATTCATGATCCGGAAATAAGGAGGATCGCATGAGTGATGTCATCGACCGCCCGCTGCTCGATCAAGAGGCTTCCGCCAAGACGCGGCTTCGGATCATCGACTGCGATGTTCATCCGAGCCTGCATGCGAAGAGCGACCTCAATCCGTTCCTGGCGAAACGCTGGCAGGAGCATCTCAAGACCTACGGCGACCATCTGCGCACGCCCTATATGGGCACGACGCCTTATCCGCGTTCCTCGCCGCTGATCGCGCGCCGCGATGCCTGGCCGCCGACCGGCGGTCCTCCGGGATCGGATCTCGATTTCATGCGCAAGCAGTATCTCGATCCGCATGATGTCGAGTTCGGCGTGTTGCAGGTGCTCGACATGTTCATCTTCTCGCAGCAGAACCTCGAATGCGGCGCCGCGATTCAGCGCGCTGTCAATGAATGGCAATTGGCGCATTGGACGAGCCGCGATCCGCGATTGAAGGCATCCATTCTGGTCGGACAGGACGACACGGCAGCCGCGGTCGCCGAGATCGAACGTTGCGCCAAGGTCGGCCAGTATGTGCAGATCAATGTTTCGCCGCGGGCCAATGAGCCGCTCGGCCGCCGCCGCTACTGGCCGATCTATGCGCGGGCGGAGGAATTGGGATTGCCGATTGGCATTCACACCGGTGGCTATGGCGGTCACCCGCCGGCCGGCGGTGGCTGGCCGTCTTATTACGCGGAAGAACACCAGTCGAACGCGCATACGATGGCGGCGACGCTGACGAGTCTCGTGCTCGAAGGCGTGCCCGAACAGTTCCCGGATCTCAAGATCGTATTCATCGAAGGCGGGTTCGGATGGATTTCGTCGACGATGTGGCGGATGGACCAGCACTTCGAGCACTTCCGCTCTGAGGTGCCGCATCTCAAGCGCCGGCCGTCGGAATATGTGCGGGAGCATTTCTGGTTCACGACGCAACCGATCGATGAGCCCGATGAAGCAAGACATCTGCGCTCGCTGATCGAATGGGTGGGCGTGGACCGGCTGTTGTTTTCGTCAGATTACCCGCATTGGGATTTCGACGATCCGCGCTTTGCGTTCAAGACGCCGCTCAGCGAAGCGGAACGGATCAAGATCTTCCAGACCAACGCGCGCGCGGTCTACAAACTTTGATCTCAAGCCCTGATCGCCCGCCATGGCCCGTCACATCGTCGCCCGCACGTCAGACATCCCGCCCGGCGGTAACAAGGTGGTCGCGCTGGAGGGCCGCGACGTGGTCGTGTTTCATGCCAATGGCGAGTTCTTCGCACTTCTCAATCGCTGCCCGCATTCCGGTGCGCCGCTCGACCAGGCGGCGTGCGTGGCGCGGCTGACCTCGCCGGAACCCGGGGTGTATCAACGCTCGCGCGTCGGCGAATTGCTCCGTTGCGCCTGGCATGGCTGGGAATTCGACATGCGCAACGGCCAGTCGTGGTTCGATCCGAAGCGCGTCAAGGTCAGAACCTATCCGGTTGTCATCGAGGACGGCGAGACGCTCGCCAAGGGGCCTTACGTGGCGGAAACCTTTGCGGTTCACGTTGAAGACAACTACGTGATCGTCGAGACCTGAAGGCTCTTCAGGTCACTCGCAATACGCAATTCGCATGCTATAAAGCCGCTATCCGCGGTCAGGTCAGGTGCGAGCCGATGTCAAAACAGTCGATGCGCGAGGAGGCCGAGCGCCTGGTCCGCGAGGCCATGGCGCGAAAGCCGCTGGTCGTCAAGGAAGGCAATACCCGCATCGAGGCTGTCTGCGGAAAATGCGGCGCGCCGAATCGCATCTCCGCCGAACGCGGAATGTCGCGGGTCAAATTCGCCTGCAAGCAATGCGGGCACAAGCAAGAGACGCTGTGACCGATTTCGCCTGGCGCCGGTCGCGATCGGGGTAAACAAGGTCGCCACATGTTCGTTTCGGTGCCGGACCGGTAATGCCAAAAACGCGAATTATTCAATCGGATCAAACTGATTTTAGCTGTCCAGTCCTCTTCAAGAAAATTTTCCTCTTTGCCTGTCGGGCAAATCATCTCTACAAGCTCGCGCCGTCCCGCCTCTCTCGAGGGGCGTTTCGCGATCGTCACGGACGTGAGGCGGGATGCGGTGGACGCGGATGGCGCGGCTGACGAGCGCGCACACCTCGCGGACGGCGAAGTCGTGTGGTCCCGACGCCCCGACGCTGGCGTCAAGTTTGCGGGACGAATTCCGCAAGCGACGGTGGCAAACAAGCCCGGGCACCGAGGAGAGCACGAAGGAAACCGTTAAAACCATTGCGTAGGGAATGCCGGGCGAACCCGGTGTGACCGTGGTGACTACGCTCGTGTGCTTTTTTATTTCGCATGCGAGGCTGCGGGCGCATCCAGCGCCCGGCATTCCCTGCGCCCTCTGAATTTCAGGAGGCGGGACGTTCGTGGCAAAACTCGCGTGAGCGCGCGGCGGGATCGCGAGGTTGTGGCTGTTGCTGTTTGAAATCGGATGGACCTTCGTCGTCACCGCGGAAGCGGGACAGCCAGGCATTCTCGACGAACGCCTTTCAGGTCTCCTTCACGAATTGGGCGAAAGCCTCCGCATAGTTCGGATGCCAGCGCGATAGCGGCGGCCGATTTTCAACGATATCTCCCGCCGCCCAGAGAATTCGCCGCTCGTCGAGGCCTCTCGGCACGTCGTTATCAGGGCAGAGAATATAGAAATCGCCGGCCTCCAATCGCTCGATCATGAAATCGACGGTTTGCTCCGCGGTCCAGGCGCCGGCCGGTTTTTCGGTGCGGCCCTTCGCGGTCAGTCCCGTAAATACAAATCCGGGAATGAGGAGATGCGCCGTGACGAGGCCGCCCTTGGTGTTGCGCAACTCGTGCTGAAGCGCTTCGGTAAAGGCCTTCACGCCGGCTTTCGAAACGTTGTAGGCGGGATCGCCGGGCGGCGTGGTAATGCCCTGCTTGGAGCCGGTGTTGATGATCAGTCCCGCCCGCCCGCGTTCGATCATGCGCGGCGCAAAGACCTGCGAGCCGTGGATCACGCCCCACAGATTGACGCCCAGAATCCGCTGCCAGTTCTCCGCGGGTCCGAACATGCTGCTGCCCGGCTGAATGCCGGCGTTGTTCATCAGAAGATCCGTGCCGCCGAAGCGCCGGCGAACGGCGGCTTCCAGGCTCAAAACCTCCTCGGCCCGGCTGACATCGACCGACATCGTCATGACATTGGCAGCTCCGCCTGGCGAAGCCGACACCAATTCGGCCTCGGCGGCTGCGAGACGTTCATGGCCCAGATCGGCGACACACACCTTCATGCCGAGAGATGCGAATTCTTGGGCGGCGGCGAGACCAATTCCGCTCGCGCCTCCGGTGATGACGGCGACATGATCGGGTGACATAACGGGATGGGGCATGAGCTTTTCTCAACAATGGATGACGATTGTTACGAACTTCAGAAAAAGAGCGCCAGACCTGTTGCGGTGACATCATCTTGATCGCAAATTGTGGCGGACACATCTTCCAAGGGCGCATCACATGAATTTTCCTCACCTGTTTTCACCACTTCAGGTCGGTCCCTATCGTCTCCAGCATCGCGTCGCGATGGCGCCGCTGACACGGATGCGCGCCGACCGATCGAGCCTGGCGCCGCGGACGCTGAACGCCGAATATTACCAGCAACGCGCCACACCGGGTGGCTTGCTGATCGCGGAAGCAACGCCGGTCATGGTCGAAGGCCGCGGCAATCCCGGCGTCCCCGGAATCTATTCGGACGCGCAAATCGCGGGCTGGCGCGGCGTGGTCGATGCCGTGCATGCCAAAGGCGGCCTGATCTTCCTTCAGCTTTGGCATGTCGGGCGCGTCTCGCATTCGTCGTTCCAGCCGGGAGGAGCGCTGCCGGTGGCGCCTTCTGCTGTGCCGATCACCGGCAATGGCATGCTGGCGATGACCGCGGACGGCAAGATGGTCCCTTACGAGACGCCGCGGGCGCTGGAGACCGGCGAAGTCGGACAGGTCGTCGAGGCGTTCCGGCAGGCGGCTGACAATGCCAAGCAAGCCGGATTCGACGGTGTCGAGATCCACGGCGCCAATGGTTATCTGCTCGAGCAATTCCTGCAATCGCACACCAATTTGCGAACCGACCGATATGGCGGTTCAATCGAAAATCGCGCGCGGCTGCTGCTGGAGATCACGCAAGCCGTAACTGGAGTGTGGGGCGCCGATCGCGTCGGCGTTCGCCTCTCGCCCTATGGGGTCGCCAATGGCAGCGGCGAGCCGGAGCCGATGCCGCTCTATACGCACGTGGTCAAGGCGCTCGATCCGTTGGGGCTCGCTTATCTGCATTTCATCGAGCCACGCTCGAGTGGCGCGGGCCGCGCCGAAGTGAACTGGCAGAACGTGCCGTCGGCGATGGTGCTGTTTCGTCCGATCTGGCGCGGGGTCTTGATCTCGGCCGGCGGCTTCACGGGTGAGACGGCGGAAGCTGCGATCGCCCAAGGCCATGCCGATGCGATCGCGTTCGGCCGCATCTTCATTTCCAATCCCGACCTGCCGCGCCGTCTGCAGCACGGTTTCCCGCTCACGCCGTATAATCGCGCGACCTTTTATGGCGGCGAGGAAGTTGGTTACACGGATTATCCGGCTTATGGGGAGTTGGAGCGGGCATAGACATCTTCTCGGTCATTCCGGGGCGATACGAAGCATCGAACCCGGAATCTCGAGATTCCGGGTCTGGTGCTAACGCCCCATCCCGGAATGACGGTATCGGGATTACGCAAATGACGAAGCCCACATCTGCCGCAGGCATCGCCAGGGGCCAATGCCTCTGCGGCAATGTCTCTTTCGAGATCGACGTACCGGCGCGCTGGGCCTGGCACGATCATTCCAAGGCAAGCCGGCAGGCGCATGGCGCGGCCTATGCGACCTATGTCGGAAGCTGGCGCAAGCGCTTTCGCATGACGAGCGGCGAGGACGATATCTCACGCTTTGAAGATACAGCTACCAAAACCAGACGCAGCTTCTGCAAACGCTGCGGCACGCCGCTGGCGTATGAACGCGCACGCTCGCCGCACATGGTGAACATTCCCCGCGCGCTGTTTTCCGGTCGTACCGGCCGCCAGCCGCTCTATCACATCGCCATCGAAGAGTTGCAGGAATGGACCTATGCCGGCGAACCCTTGGTGCCGCTGAAGGGGTTTCCGGGCGTGGTTTGGCATCGCGGGAAGAAGAAACCTCGAAACAACCGCGAAGGAATGTTTTGACCGGGGCCTATGGGCCGCGTTTCAGGCTCAACTTCTGTTGCGCGGCTGAGTCCGGCGGCAATTCCTTGTCGCCTTTCGGGTACTCGTTGGCATCGAGCAGAAAGGCTGTGAGATCAGCATAGCTCTGGTCGGTGAGGCTGCCCGGCCGGTCCGGCGGCATCTTCGCTTTCATGAAGGCCACGAGGCCTGCGGCTGTGCCCCCGCCCCAATGCTGTTTGAAGTACTTTCCGTTCAGCGGCGCGCCGCCGAACTCGCCGTTATCGAGCGTGTCGCCGTGGCACTGGACGCAGCGATCCGCATAGATGTCGGAGCCGCGGGTGGCCTGGTCCGCCGTGAAACTGACGGGCGCCGTTCCGCCCGCGCCATTGGATGTTGCGGTTGCCGGTGCCCCGACGCCAGCCGCGCCCGACCGCAGCGCATAGACCTGCGCCGAGGTGAGCGGCGTCGCGCGCAGCGTCTTGATCTCGTCCGATGTGAAAGGCTTTGAACCTGCCGGCAAGGATTTGCCGTTGTCCCATGCCGTGCTGACGTAGTTGAGCACAGCGGCGATGTCGTCGTCGCTCAATGCATTCCATGGCGGCATCTGGCCGGCATAGGTGTTGCCGTTGACGCTGATCTCGCCCTCGAGGCCGAACAGCAGCACCTTCCCGACATAGGCGCGACCGTCCGCTTGTTTCAGCAGGTCGGGAACATGCCCGGCCAGTGGCGGAAAGGCGCCTGCCATGCCTGTGCCGCCCACCTGATGGCAGGCGGCGCAGTTGGCCGCGTAAACGCGCGATCCCGCATCGCCACTCCCCGCGCCGGTTTGGGCCAGCGCAGGCGATGCCGCCGCCAACAAAACGGTGGCGGCAGCGATCGTGGCAAAGCGCGAGAAGCGTCGCCGCATCACTTGCTTTCAGGCAGCGCGAAGACGAACAACGCGGAGCCGCTGTCGGGGATCGCGATCTCCGGCGTCAGTGTGGCCAGCGAACGCGCGTGGCTCGACCCGTTGCCGACCGCAACCGCAACATATTGCTTGCCCTTCACCGAGTAGGTGATGGGATAGGAGTTGACGATGTTCGAGGTGCGCATCTGCCAGAGAATCTTCCCCGTCTTGTCGTCGTAGGCGCGGAAGTAGCGATCGAGTGCGCCGGCGAACACCAGGCCGCCGCCGGTTGCGACCGCGGCACCGGTCTGCGGCGCGCGCGTGCGGTCGGACCACACCGCCTTCTGGGTGAACAGATCGACGCCGTCGACGCGGCCGATCTTGCCGTCGCTGTTCGGGACCTGCCCGCGGGCGAAGATCGCGCGGCTACCACCGGTATAGGCCTTGCCTTCCTCGATCGGAACCGGCGTCGTGTCCGAACAGTACTCGTTCAGCGGGATGTACAGCATGTGCGTGCGCGGGCTATAGGCGGTGGCCGGCCAGCCACGGCTGCCGGGATCGGCCGGACAGTTGGTGGTGGTCTGGCCGATATGCGGCACCGCAGCCTGGTTGATGGTCTTCTCGCCCGTCTTGGGATCGATCGCCGAGACCACGTTCTGGTACACGGTCTGCTTGGACCACAACCACTGGCCGTTGGTGCGGTCGAGCACCTCGATGATTCCGAGCTTGCCGACGGTCACCATCGCCTTGCGCACCTTGCCGTCGACGGGAATGTCGACCAGCACGCGCTCATAGGCGTAGTCGAGATCCCAGGTGTCGTTCTTCAAGTGCTGATAGTACCACTTCAGCTTGCCGGTATGGGGATCGAGCGCCAGCGTTGCATCGGTGTAAAGCGCGTCGTTGTTGGCGCCTTCTTTTTTCGGCAGCAGGCCGCCGATTTCGGCGACGTGCGGGTAAGGCTGGCCGACGCCCAGGAAGAGGGTATCGGTGTCGGGATCATAGCTGCCAGAGTTCCAGGTCGAGGCGCCGAAGCGCTTTTCCAGCGGCAGGCCGTTCCAGCTGTCGCCGCCGGGTTCGCCGGGCTGCGCGATGGTGTGGAAGCGCCAGAGCTCCTTGCCGGTTTCGATGTCATGACCGGTGATGAAGCAGCCGCCGGGCATGGCGTTGCCGCAGCCCGTCATGCCCTGCACGATGACGTTCGAGGCCACCAATGGACCGCCGGTGTAGCGCCAGCCTTTCTTGTAATCCTCGGTCTCGTGGTCCCAGATCACCTTGCCGGTCTTGGTGTCCAGCGCGATGATATGTGCATCGGAGGTCGCGACGATCAGTTTGTCGTCGACCAGCGCCATGTTGCGCTTGGCCGCGTTATTGCCGTTCTGGCGCGGGATTTCCGCGGGAATGTCGCGTTTGTATTCCCAGAGCAAGTCACCATTGGTGGCGTCGAGCGCCTGCACCTTGTCGAGCCAGTTATAGAGGAAGAGCACGCCGTCGTGGACCAGCGGCGTGGTCTCGGTGGCGCCCGCCGTCATCGCCCAGGTCCAGGCCACCGTCAGGTTCTTCACGTTGTCGGTGTTGATCTGCTTCAATGGGCTGTAGCCCCAGGCATCGTAAGTACGCCGCCACATCAGCCAGTCGCTGTCCGGCGGATTGAGCAGCATCTTCGCCGGCACCGGCGTCAGGTTGGACGCGGTGTCGTTCTTCGGCGGGGTGACTTGAGGTTTGCCGTTGGTGACAGGCATGGCCGGGGTCTGCGCGAAGGCCAGAGACGCACTCAGCGTGCCGGCTGCCAGCGCGCTGGCGAACAGCAATCGTTCAATCAGTTTTGCGACCGGCTTATGCGTGGTCATTCCAATCTCCCTATATTGATTATTTGGCTGAGTGGGTGCGGCGGTAGGCGGGGTCTTCGTTATATCAATACGTATATGACAAATCGCGCACAAGTTTGATTGATTGCAAGCGCGCAGGGCAGCCATGAGCCCGCTTTCTTGCCTCGGACAAACAAAGTTGATCATGATGCCCCCCGCGCATGGCTTCAGAACACAAGAATTGGAGGCCGGAGGAAACATGAAAAATCGCATCACCGGGCGTTCGGCTTTCCTGGCCCTGCTCAAGGACGAGGGCATCACGCACCTGTTCGGCAACCCCGGCACTACCGAACTGCCGATCATGCATGCGCTGAAGGACCACCCCGATCTCACCTATGTGATGGCAATGCAGGAGAGCCTCGTCGTCGCAATCGCCGACGGCTATAGCCGCGCCTCGGGCCGCTTGGTCGCCTGCAACGTCCATGTTGCACCTGGATTGGGCAATGCGATGGGCTCGCTCTACAACGCGCAATTCACGGGAACGCCGATGATCCTGACCGCCGGTCAGCAGGAGCAGGGCCACGGGCTGATGGAGCCGTTGCTGTATGGCCCGCTGGTGCGGATGGCCGAGCCATTGGTGAAATGGGCGGTCGAGGTGACGCGGCTGGAAGATTTGCCGCGGATCGTGCGGCGCGCGGCCAAGATAGCGACCACGCCGCCCACGGGACCCGTCTTCATCTCGCTGCCGGGCGATATCTTGAATTCCGAAGCCGGTATCGAACTCGGCCGCTCGACCCGCGTCGATACGCGCGTCAAACCGTCCGATGAGGCCTTGCAGGCGCTGGTATCGCGCATTCTCAAAGCCGAGCGGCCGGTGATCATCGCCGGCGATGAGATCGTGAAAAGCGACGCGTTGCAGGAAGCAGCTTTGCTGGCGGAAACCCTCGGTTGTCCCGCGTTTCAGCAATCGGTGCCCTACGGGGCGCACTTTCTATCAGAGAGTCCGTGTTTCATGGGCGCGCTGTCGCGCTCGCAGCCGCAGGTGCGCGACGTTCTCGCGCCTTACGATCTCTTGATCGCGCTCGGCGCGGACCCCCTGCGAATGTCGGTGCATAGCGAGACCGATCCGTTGCCGGACGGGCTACCGATCGTGCAGGTCGGTCTGGTCGAATGGGACCTTGCCAAGAACTATGGCGCGGAGATCGCGCTCAAGGCCGATGTGAAGGAGACATTGCGGGCGCTGGTTCCGGCGTTGAAGGCGAAAGGTGGCGCGGCGCTCGAGACGCGCGCGAAAAAGGGGATTGAGGCTCTCTCTGCGAATAACTGGACCTCGCGCCGTGCCACATTGGTTGAACAGTTGGCCAAACGCGCCGACCGTGCGCCGATCGATCCGGATTATCTGACCTTGCAGGTGGTCGAGGCGTTGCCGGAGAACGCTATTGTGGTCGATGAGGGCCTGACCTCCTCGCGGCAGATGCTCTCGCTTCGGCCGCATCGAGATCGTTACGCGTATCATGCTTTGGCGTCGGGCGGCATCGGCTGGGGATTGCCGGCGTCCGTCGGCGTCAGCATCGCCAATCCCGACCGGCCGGTGGTTTGTTTCTCGGGCGACGGTAGCGCGATGTATTCGATCCAGTCGTTATGGACGGCGGCGCATCACAAGCTGCCGCTGAACATCGTGATCGCCAACAATGGCGGCTATCGCATCATCAAGCAGCGGTTGCTCGCCTTCCACGGCGACGATCACTATGTCGGCATGGATTTCGCCGATCCGCCGGTGGATTTTACGGGTCTCGCCAAATCGCTCGGATGTGAAGCGATGCGGATCACCGACCCCAAAGAGCTCAAGGCCACATTGGCCTCTGCGTTCAGGCGACCCGGCGCGAAGTTGATCGAAGTGATGGTCGACGGGACGGTGTGACAGACGTCGTCATTCCGGGGTGATGCAAAGCATCGAACTACGATGTGCAATTGCACATCGGAGAATCTCGAGATTCCGGGTCTGGTCCTTCGGACCATCCCGGAATGACAAAATCTAAACAGCTGCGAAATGACTTCGCTACTTCACCGCCTCCGGCCGAAACCGCGCGGCCGTATGCGTTGCATCCAGCCTTGTCCGTCCAGCCCCGAAAAGCTTTTCGCGCAGTGTCCCCGGCTGGTACGCCGTCTTGTAACGCCCGCGCCGCGTCAGTTCCGGCACCAGCATGTCCGTGATGTCTTCGAAATCGCCGGGCGAGACCGCAAACGGTATGTTCAGCCCGTCTACGTCGGTCTGATCGAACCAAGCTTCGATGGCGTCAGCCGCTTTTTCCGGCGTTCCCACCACAACCGGCCCGATGCCGCCAATTCCAACGTGTTGCGCGACCTCGCGCACGGTCCACACCCGATCCGGATCGGCGCGGGTGATGTTGTCCATTGCCGAGCGGCCCGCATCGTTCTGAACGTGGCGCACCTGCTGATCGAGATCGTAGGTGGAAAAGTCGACGCCGGTCCAGCCGGACATCAGCGTCAGCGCGCCCTCTGGGCTGACATGACTGCGATAGTCCTCATACTTGGCTTTGGCCTCGGCATCGGTCTTGCCGAGGATCACGGTGAACATCGAGAACATCAAAATCTCGGCCGGGTTGCGCCCGGCTTTCGTGGCGAGTTCGCGAATGCCCGCCACGCGTGGCGCAATGATTTTCGCCGACGGACCTGACATGAACACGCATTCGGCGTGCTGGGCCGCGAACTCGCGCCCGCGCGGCGAGGTGCCGGCCTGATAGAGCACGGGGGTACGTTGTGGCGAGGGTTCGCAAAGGTGGATGGCATCGAGGCGAAAATTCTTGCCCTGATGACGAACGCGATGCACTTTGGATGGATCAGCAAAGATGTCGCGCGCACGGTCGCGAACCGCCGCGTCGTTTTCCCAACTGCCTTCCCAGAGCTTGTAGACCACTTCCATATATTCGTCGGCGATGTCGTAGCGGTCGTCATGGCCGGTCTGCTTGTCCTTGCCGGCGCCCTTCGCCGCGCTGTCGAGATAGCCGGTCACGACGTTCCAGCCGACCCGACCTTCGGTGAGATGGTCGAGCGTCGACATCCTTCGTGCAAACGTGTAGGGCGGCTCATAGGACAGGTTGGACGTTACGCCAAAGCCGAGATGTTCTGTCACCGCGGCCATCGCCGGAATGACCAGCATCGGATCATTGACGGGCGTCTGCGCGGCATTGCGCAGCGCCGCGTCGGGGCTGTTGCCGAATACGTCATAGACGCCGAGCACGTCGGCGAGGAACAGGCCATCGAACCGCCCGCGCTCCAGCGTTTTAGCGAGATCGAGCCAGTACGGCAGGCGATTGTAGCCGGCGGTTCGGTCTCGCGGATGGGTCCACAGTCCCGGCGATTGATGCGCAACGCAGTTCATCGCGAACGCATTGATCCGGATTTCTTTCTTCATACGGGACAACTTTCGAAAAATTACTGGCCGGCTTGCTTGAACGGCATCTCGGCCTCCGCCGGCGCTTTCACATGCGCGACGTTGAGCGTCATCGAGACCACATCGTAATAGCCGTTGACGGCGATCAGATCGATGATGCCCGGCTCGCCGAATTTCTCCAGCGCGCGTGCGTAGATCGCATCGTCCACGCTGTGGTCGCGGCGCAGTTGCGTGGTGAACTCCCAGACGATGGCTTCGTCGTCCTTCATGTTTTCGGGCTTGCGGCCGGCGCCGATGGCGGCGAGAACCTGGGGATCGAGGCCCGCTTTAAGCGCCAGCGGCGCGTGGGCATACCATTCATATTGCGCGCCCCAGGCTTGCGCCGTCATCAGGATCGCCATCTCGTTGATTCGTTTGTCGAGCGAGGTGTTGAAGCGGACATATTCGCCGACTTTTTGCAGCCGGTCCGCCAATACGGGGTTGCGCAGCCAGGCATTGAAGGGACCGCTCATCCGTCCCCTCGGGCCGTTCATGATCGCCTCGGCAATGCTGCGCTGGCCAGGGGTCATTTTTTCCAGCGTCATTTCCGGCATGCGTTCGCCGGTCAGGGCAAATGCGGAACCTGCAAATAAGAGGCTTATGGTGGCAAGGCGTAGAATAGCTTTCATGGAGCTCTCCCTTTTGAATCGGCCACTTCGTGTTCCGGGCCGTTTCCCGATTGTCGCATTCCAACGCGTCCTAGCAAAGTGCCTTCCAGCCCCAGACTTATCCCGCTAACGTGACCATTGAAACGCCAACGCCAGAGACTTGCGAATAAAATCCCATGACCAGAACCGACGCCATCGCTCGCGCCCATACCATGCTGCAATCGGGAGAATTTCTCGCCGAACTCGATCGCAGGGTCGCCTATCAGACCGAAAGCCAGAATCCGGAAAAGCGCGATGCGCTGCGGGCCTATCTGACCGACGGCCTTCAGCCAGCTTTCGAAAGCCTCGATTTCTCGACAAAGCTGATTGAATCGCCGGCCGGCAAAGGTCCCTATCTTCTGGCCGAATACCGCGAGAACGCGTCCGCGCCGACCGTTCTGATCTATGGCCATGGCGATGTCGTCGACGGCATGGTGGGCGAGTGGCGGGACAGCCTCGATCCCTGGCGCACGACGCAAGTGGGCAACCGCGTCTATGGCCGGGGCACCGCCGACAACAAGGGGCAGCACAGCATCAACATGGCGGCGTTGCGCGCGGTGCGGGAAGCGCGTGGCGGCAAGCTCGGCTTCAACGTCAAGTTTCTGATTGAGACCGGCGAGGAAATCGGCTCGCCGGATTTGCCGGAAGTGTGCCAACAACTGCGCGATGAATTGAAAGCAGATCTGCTGCTTGCTTCCGACGGCCCGCGGTTGTCGGCCGAGCGTCCGACGCTTTTCCTCGGTTGCCGCGGCGGTACACGCATCCATCTCGATGTGAACCTGCGCCAGGGTGGTCATCATTCCGGCAACTGGGGCGGCGTGCTGGCCAATCCCGCGACCATTCTGGCGAACGCCATCTCAAGCCTGGTCGACAGCCGCGGCCGGTTGCAGCTCGATGCGTTAAAGCCGCCGCCATTGTCCGATCAGGTCCGTGCCGCGCTGGCCGACGTTGAGGTCAGGCCTACGGCCGATGAGCCGGCGCTATCGGAGAATTGGGGCGAGGACGGATTGTCGGCCGCCGAACGGCTTTATGCCTGGAATACCCTCGAAGTGCTGGCGATGTCGTCAGGCAACATCGACAAGCCAGCCAACGCGATTCCCGGACACGCGTCGGCGGTCCTGCAATTGCGCTTCGTGGTCGGCACCAGGGTCGACAATCTCGCTGAAGTGATCCGAGCTCATTTGCACGCGCGCGGCTTCTCGATGATCGAGGTTCAGGCGACGCAACGCTTTGCCGCCTCGCGCACCGATTTCGACAGCCCGTGGATCAACTGGACCGCGGAATCGATCCGGAAGACGACCGGGAAAACGCCGGCGGTGTTGCCGAATTTCGGCGGCTCGCTGCCCAACGATGTCTTTACGGATATTCTTAAAGTTCCGACGCTGTGGGTGCCGCACTCCTATCCCGGCTGTTCGCAGCATGCGCCCGACGAGCACATTCTGATGTCGGTGACAGAAGAAGCGCTCGGCATCATGGCCGGCCTTTTCTGGGATATGGGTGAGATGAAACATCCTTTGGCCCACAACTAGGTGAGGGATGACATGACCGTTTCGGCGCCGGCTGAATTATCCGAAGCGGCAAGGTCCGGTGGTGAAAGGAGCGTCAGCCGGCTCATTGTGGCGACGTCGATCGGCAACGCGCTCGAGTGGTATGACATTACGCTTTACGGTTACTTCGCGCTGTATGTGTCGAAAGCCTTCTTTCCAAACGACGACCAGACCACGTCGCTGCTTCTGACGTTCGGAACGTTCGGGCTTTCTTACCTCGTCCGCCCGATTGGCGGAGTCGTGCTCGGCGCTTATGCCGACCGTTACGGCCGAAAAGCCTCGCTGCTGATTTCCATCGTCTTGATGACGTTCGGCACGCTCATGGTCGCCGTGATGCCGACCTTCGCGACGATCGGCATTCTGGCGCCGATTGCGGTTTTGCTGGCGCGTCTGGTGCAGGGATTTTCCGCCGGCGGCGAATTCGGAAGCTCCACGGCTTTTCTGGTAGAGCACTGGCCCGACCGGCGCGGCTTTATCGCGAGCTGGCAATTTGCCAGTCAGGGTTTGAGCAATCTGCTCTCATCCAGCTTCGGCTTCGCGCTCAATCTTTGGATGGCGCCGGCGGATCTCTCGTCATGGGGCTGGCGCATTCCGTTTCTGTTTGGCGTGCTGATCGGACCGATCGGCATCTATATCCGCAATCACCTCGAAGATGCCACCGCGCCGCCCGCCGCGCAGACCTCTCCGGTGCGGGAAGTTTTCCTGCACCAGAAGTCACGGGTGCTGCTCGGCATCGGCGCGCTCGCGATTTCGACCGCGGTCAATTACCTGATCATTTACATGCCGACCTATGTGGTCACGAAATTCAACCTGCCGCTGGTCACCGGTTTTGGCGCGACCCTTGTGGGCGCCATTGTGGTCACGCTGCTGACGCCCTTCGCCGGGATGATTTCCGACCGGATCGGCCGGACGAAGCACATGATCGCAGCAAATATCCTGCTTCTGCTCTCCATCTTTCCCGTGTTCCTTCTGATCACGAAATATCCGACGCCGGCCGTGATCGTCTTCGCGGTGTTCTGGCTGTCGACGCTGAAAGCGCTCTATTACGGCCCGCTCGCCGCACTGATGTCCGAACTGTTGCCGGCCGCGACACGGGCCACGGGGCTCGGTCTCGGCTATAATATTGGTGTCACATTGTTTGGCGGCATGGGGCCGGTCACCATGACGTGGCTCGGCGGCTTTGCCCTGATCGGCGACCTGGCGCCTGGATATTACCTGACGGCGGTTGGTATCCTGAGCTTGGGCACGCTCTTAACCATCCATGCCACGTCGGCCGCCTTGCGTGAGGTGAGGTGAAGTGGCGCAGGTCCTGCCGTATCGCCAAAGGTCGGCTTGCGACCGCCTGACGTTCAGACCATAAGATAGGGGCAGGAAGACCGGGTAAGGCGCGCCTTCATTGATCAGGCCGCGACAGATTCACGTCCGATAACAAGGAGCATATTCATGAAACGAACGTTGATTGCAGGCGCAGCCCTCGCCGTTGCGCTCTCGGCGTGCCCGGCGATGGCACAGGAACTGACGGGGACGCTGAAGAACATCAAGGAGACCGGCGCGATCACGCTCGGCTATCGCGATTCGTCGATTCCGTTTTCCTATCTCGACGACAACCAGAAACCCATCGGCTACGCCATGGACATCTGCTACAAGATTGTCGAGGCCGTGAAGAAAGAACTCAAGCTCGACAAGCTCGAGGTCAAGCTCAACCCGGTCACCTCGGCGACGCGCATCCCGCTGATGGCCAACGGCACCGTCGACCTCGAATGCGGCTCTACGACCAATAACGCCGAGCGGCAGAAGCAGGTCTGGTTCACCAACACCCACTTCCTCACCGCCAGCCGCTTCGTCTCCAAGAAGGCGAACAACATCAAGTCAATCGACGACCTCAAGGGCAAGTCGGTGGTCTCAACCTCCGGAACCACCAACATCAAGCAGCTCAACGAAGCCAATGCGGCACGCAATCTTGGCATCAATATTATCCCGGCAAAGGACCACGCCGAGGCGTTCCTGATGGTGGAGAGCGACCGCGCGGTTGCCTTCGTGATGGACGACATTCTCCTGGCGAGCTTCGTCGCGAGTTCCAAGGATCCGGACGCCTACGTCATTTCCACCGACGCTTTCTCCAAGCCCGAGCCCTACGGAATCATGGTGCGCAGGGACGACATGCCCTTCAAGAAGGTGGTCGATGCGGCGACCGCTGCGCTCTATCAGAGCGGCGAGGGCGAAAAAATCTACAACAAGTGGTTCATGGAGAAGGTTCCGCCGAAGGGCCTCAACCTCAAGGTACAGTTCGGGCCCGAGCTGAAGAACGAATTTGCCCATCCCTCGGATTCGCCCGATCCGGATTCCTACAAGGCGATGTAAGGCGGGTGGATTGTTTGCGCATGATCTCCGCGCAAACGCTTTCGCGTTTGCCGCGAGGGAAAAATCGCCACACATTTTTCCGGATCATGGGCTGGGGCAAGGGATATATCATGCGGCGCTTGCGTGGGACGGGCCTTGCCGTTGCGGCGGCTTTTTTCGCCGCGCTAGTGGTAGTGGGCGTTGCGCCGACGAGAGCCGAAGAGCTCTCCGGTACGCTCAAAAAGATCAAGGAGACCGGAGGAATCGCGCTCGGATTTCGCGATTCCTCGATTCCGTTTTCCTATCTCGACGACAGCCAGAAGCCGATCGGCTATGCCATGGATATCTGTTACGCGATCGTCGAGGCTGTTAAAACGGAGTTGAAGCTCGACAAGCTCGCGGTCGAACTGGTCCCGGTGTCGTCGTCGACCCGCATTCCCTTGCTGGCGAACGGCACCATCGACCTCGAATGCGGCTCGACGACGAATAACCCGGAACGGCAGCGGCAGGTCGCCTTCAGCCACACCCACTTCCTGACCGCGACGCGATTCATTTCGAAGAAAGCCAACAAGCTCGATTCGATCGAAGACCTGAAGGGCAAGTCGGTGGTCGCGACCTCAGGCACCAGCAACATCAAGCAGCTGATTGAGACCAACGCCGCGCGTAATCTCGGCATCAACGTCATTCACGCCAAGGATCACGCCGAGGCGTTCCTGATGGTCGAGAGCGGCCGCGCGGTCGCTTTCGTCATGGACGATATTCTGCTGGCGGCTTTCGCGGTCGGCTCCAAGGACCCTGCGGCTTACGTGATTTCATCCGACGCGTTCTCGAAGCCGGAGCCTTGCGGCATCATGCTGCGCAAGGATGATCCGGCTTTCAAAAAGGTGGTAGATGCCGCAACTGCCGCGCTCTACCAGAGCGCGGAGGGCCCAAAGCTCTATGACAAGTGGTTCATGCAGAAGATCCCGCCGAAAGGGCTGAATCTCAATGTGCCGATGGGGGCTGAACTCAGGCACGAGTTCGCCAAACCATCCGACTCCTCCGACCCTGATGCCTATAGGGTGATGTAATATACGGCCCGGTCCTTGCATGAAATAGGGCCGGATGTAGTGAATGCGGCGAGTTTGGGGATGACGATGAAGTGCCTACGTATGATCGGGCTTGCGCTGGTTGCTGTTGTTTGCGCAGGCGGTGCAAAGGCCGACGAGCTCACAGGTACGCTGAAGAAGATCAAGGAAACCGGCGTCATCAATATCGGTTACCGCGACTCCTCTATTCCGTTTTCCTATCTCGATGACAATCAGAAGCCGGTCGGCTTTGCGATCGATATCTGTATGAAGATCGTCGAGGCCGTGAAAAAGGAGTTGAAGCTCGAGAAGCTCACGGTCGAATTCAATCCCGTGACTTCATCGGGGCGCATTCCGTTGCTGGCGAATGGCACGATCGACCTCGAATGCGGTTCGACCACCAACAACCCGGATCGGCTGAAGCAGGTCGCCTTCACCAATACCCATTTTCTCACCGCGACGCGCTTCATTTCGAAGAAAACAAGCAAGCTGAATTCGATTGAAGACCTCAAGGGCAAGACGGTCGCTTCCACCTCCGGCACCACCAACATCAAGCAGCTCACCGAGGCCAACGCGGCGCGCAATCTCGGCATCAACATCGTTCCCGCCAAGGAACACGCCGAGTCGTTTCTGCTGGTTGAGACCGACCGGGCGGTCGCCGCGGTGCTGGACGACATCCTGCTGGCGAGCTTCGCCGCCGGCGCCAAGGATCCGGACGCCTACGTGATTTCGACCGACGCATTTTCCAAGCCCGAGCCCTATGGCATTATGCTGCGCAAGGACGATCCGGCCTTCAAGAAGGTCGTGGACGATGCGACGGCAGCGCTCTATTTGAGCGAGGAAGGCCGGAAGCTTTACGAGAAGTGGTTCTTGCAGAAAATCCCGCCCAAGGGGTTAAATCTCAACGTGCCGATGGGTGCGGAATTGAAGAAGGCATTCGCGAAGCCAACCGACTCGCCTGATCCGGATTTCTACAAGGCCATGTGAGGTATCGTGTGAGGCAAGTAGGGAAACGGCTTTGAACTATCACTGGAACTGGTACGTTTTCTTCGAGCCGTCGCCGAACGGGACCGGCACCTATCTCGACATGTTGCTGTCGGGGCTTGTGGTGACGATTGTCACCGCGCTTGCCGCCTGGGTGATCGCGCTCGCAACCGGCATCATCGTCGGCGTGATGCGAACGCTGCCGTCGAAAGCCGCCAACTTGTTCGGCTTTTGCTATGTCGAATTCTTCCGAAACATGCCGTTGTTGGTGCAGCTGTTTCTCTGGTTCTTCGTGCTGCCGGAAGTCGTCCCGGCTTCCTGGGGGCTTTGGCTCAAGCAGTTGCCGAACGCGCCGTTCTATACCGCGGCGATCGGCACGGGGCTGTTCATGTCCGCCCGCGTCGCCGAGCAGACGCGGGCCGGCATCAACTCCTTGCCGCGGGGACAGACGCTTGCGGCCACCGCATTGGGCTTGCGGCCATTGCAAGTCTATCGCTACGTGCTGCTGCCGATCGCGTTTCGCATCATCCTGCCGCCGCTGACGTCGGAATTCCTCTCCACCATCAAGAATACCTCGGTCGCGCTTACCATCGGCCTGATCGAGCTCACCGCCGAAGCGCGTGCGATGCAGGAATTCTCCTTTCAGGTGTTCGAAGCCTTCACCGCGGCGACCGTGCTTTACCTTCTGATCAATATCGTCGTCGTCATTGCCATGCACTTCGTCGAGCGTGGTGTGGCGATCCCCGGCTACATCACCGGGAAATAGCGTAATGTTCGCCAACTTCGATTTCGACGTCATTCGCCGCTCGCTCGGCTATCTGTTTTTCGACGGCATGACGTTTACGCTGACGCTGACGGGGTTGGCGACCCTCGGCGGCATTGTGTTCGGGACGCTGATCGCGATGATGCGGCTGTCAAGCCTCTGGCTGGTATCGCGCTTCGCCCGTCTCTATGTCGACCTGATGCGCTCGCTGCCATTGGTGCTGGTGATTTTCTGGTTCTACTTCCTGGTGCCCTATATCGGGCAGTGGCTCACAGGCTCGTCGCGGCCGGTGCGCGTCGGCGCCTTTGCCTCGTCACTCATCACCTTCACGCTGTTTGAGGCGGCGTATTTCGCGGAGATCATGCGCGCCGGCATCCAGTCGATCTCGAAAGGCCAGCCGGCCGCGGCCTCCGCGCTCGGCCTGACCTATGGGCAGATGATGCGTTACGTCGTGTTGCCGCAGGCGTTCCGCAACATGCTTCCAGTATTGCTGACACAGACCATCGTGCTGTTTCAGGACACCTCGCTGGTTTACGTCCTGTCGATTCCCGACTTCCTGGGTGCCGCCAGCAAGGTTGCGCAGCGCGACGGCCGGCTGGTCGAGATGTACCTGTTTGCGGCCGTCGTCTACTTCATTTTTTCCAGTATCGCGTCCTTTGGCGTGCGACGCCTTCAGGCGCGCATCGCCATCGTTCGTTAGCGGGGGTATGGATGATCGAGATCAGCCACGTCGATAAATGGTACGGGCCAAATTTCCAGGCGCTGAAGGATTGCAGCACTGATGTCGCCAAGGGCGAGGTGGTGGTGGTCTGCGGTCCATCGGGGTCGGGAAAATCAACACTGATCAAATGCGTCAATGCGCTGGAGCCGTTCCAGAAGGGGACGATCATCGTGGACGGCATCTCCGTCGGCGATCGTCGCACCGATCTGCCGAAGCTGCGCGCCCGCGTCGGCATGGTGTTTCAGCATTTCGAGCTGTTCCCGCATTTGCGCATCATCGACAATCTTTGCCTCGCACAGGAAAAGGTGCTCGGACGGTCGCATGCGGAGGCGCTGGCGAAGGGCGCTAAATTGCTCGACCGCGTCGGCCTCAAGATTCAGGCGCAAAAATATCCCGCCGAATTGTCCGGTGGGCAGCAGCAGCGGGTCGCGATCGCGCGGGCGCTGGCGATGGACCCGATCGCCATGCTGTTCGACGAGCCGACCTCGGCGCTCGATCCCGAGATGATCAGCGAGGTGCTCGACGTGATGGTCGATCTGGCGCGGGACGGCATGACCATGATGGTCGTGACTCACGAAATGGGTTTTGCCCGCAAGGTCGCCAACCGGGTCATCTTCATGGACCAGGGCGAAATCGTCGAGGACGCGCTCAAGGACGATTTCTTCAACAAGCCTCGCAGCGACCGCGCGCAGAAGTTTTTGTCGAAGATTTTGTCGCATTAGGCTTCGTCATTCCGGGATGGTGCGCCAGCACCAGACCCGGAATCTCGAGAGTCCGGACATGGTCCTTGCGGACCATTCCGGAATGACGGGATGGGGTTTATCGGCAACTGCATTTTGCGTATATGCTGGGTCAGATTTGATTTTCATTGCCGCCGGGGAGAATGAATTTGGACTCGATTGCCTACGTCAATGGTGACTTCGTACCGCTCTCAGAGGCGAAGGTCTCTGTGCTGGACCGTGGCTTTCTGTTCGCCGACGGCATTTACGAGGTCTCCGCCGTGCTCGACGGCAGACTGATCGACAACGAGTCGCACCTCGCCCGCCTGGAGCGCTCGGTCGGCGAGATCAGACTGCCGTTGCCGGAAACCGTCGCGCGCATCAAGGAAATCCAGCACGAGCTGATCGCGCGCAACGCGCTCAAGGATGGCCTGGTCTATATCCAGGTCACCCGTGGCGCCGATACGGGGCGGGATTTTGCGTTTCCGAAGGGTGTCAGGCCGACCCTGATGATGTTCACGTCGGTCAAGGATATCGTCAACGCCGCCTCCGCCAGGACCGGCATTGGCGTTATCACCGTGCCCGACATCCGCTGGTCGCGGCGCGACATCAAGAGCGTGGCGCTGCTCGCGCAGGTGCTGGCCAAGCAGGCCGCCGCCGAAGCCGGCGCCGGTGAAGCCTGGATGATTGAAGACGGCAAGGTGACCGAAGGCGGCTCGTCCTCGGCTTTCATCCTCACCAAAGACGATGTGCTGGTGACGCGCGAGAACTCATCCGCGATCTTGCCGGGTTGCACCCGCAAGGCGGTGGTGAAGCTCGCCGAGGAGCGTCAACTGCGTATCGAGGAGCGGGCCTTCACGATTGAGGAAGCGCTGAAGGCCAAGGAAGCCTTCATCACCAGCGCGTCGTCCTTTGTGCAGCCGGTGGTGAAGATCGACGGCAGGGCCGTGGCCGACGGCAAGCCGGGGCCGATGGCCACGCGCCTGCGCGAGATCTATATCGACTTCGCGCGCGCGACGGGGACGTAGACATCGCTCGTCATTGTGAGCGAAGCTATTTTGCGCGGAAGGCGCAGTCCGTAGGATGGGTTGAGCACTTTGCGAAACCCATCGCCGTGTTGACCGATGGGTATCGCTTCCGCCTTCGCTCGTTGAGCTACGGTGGACGAGGTCGCTCTACCCATCCTACGCATTCCCTCACCCTGTCCGCTTCACGGCTTGAGAATCAGCTTCTGCACGCGCCAGTTCAACAGTTCTGCCACATAGAGCACGTTCTCCGACGGACACGCCATCGCGTGAATCCAGCCGAACTGCTTGAGCTGCTTGCCGGACTGGCCGAGCACGCCCAGCACCTTGCCGTCGAGGCTGAGCTTGTAAACCCGGCCCGGCCATGAATCCGAGCTGTAGAGCACCTGATGCGGCGGCGGGGTGATGCAGATCGCCCATGGCGAGCCTGGCGCGAAGGTGCCCTTGGCCATGACGGCTTCGTCGGGAATCTTGCCGATCGCAGGCTTGGCGTCCGGCGGCACCGGCAGGTCGATCACGATCTGGCGCTCGAATTTGCCGTCCTTGTCGAATACCTGGATGCGATGATTGCCGCGGTCGGCGACGTACACATTGTCGTCGGCGTCGGTCGCGATCGAATGCGGCGTGTTGAACTGGCCCGGCCCGTTGCCAGGGGTGCCCCATGACTTCAGCCAGTTGCCGTTCTTGTCCACCTTGGCGACGCGCGAGTTGATGTAGCCATCGCTGATGAAGGTGTCGCCGGCCTTGTCCCAGGCGACATCGGTCACCTGCCGGAACCGGCCGTCATCCGGCGGCAGCGGCGGCTTCGGATGTTTCAGCGGTTCAGTATCTTCGTCGGAGGCCTCCTGCTTGCGGCCGAACACCATCAGCACGCGGCCCTCGGGATCGAACTTGATCACCATGTCCGAGCCCTTGTCGGTCACCCAGATGTTGTCAGAGGGGTCGATCTTGACGGTGTGGGCGAACGACCAGGCGTAGAGGTTCTTGCCGATCTCGCGGATGAACTTTCCGTCCTTGTCAAACTCGAGCAATTGCGTGGCGGCCGCGGCGTAAGCGGGGCCGCTCGTGTTGCCGCGCGACAGCGCGAAGACATGTCCCTTGGAATTGACGGCGACGCCGGATACCTCGCCGAAATACATGTTGGTCGGCAGCTTCAGCGGATTGGGCACCGACTCGAAATTGATCGTCGGGACCGCCTGCTGCGCGAAAGCCTGTGATCCGATCAACAACGGCAAAACAAAGAGCCAGCGCCTCATGAATTCCTCCCAGCAACATCCCAAGTGTTTTTCATTGGGGCGGACACTAGTTCAACAGGGCTTCGCCCGTCCATATTGGGCGGGCGCTTCTGGCGTCATATCGGCAATCGCCCCACGCATGGCATGTTTCATGTGGTGAAATCTGTTAGGCTGTGTTCAAAAATCCGTGTCGGAGGAAGGAGTGTCCGTGGTTGATGCACGCATCTGGAAGCGAACTTTTCCGCTGCTTGCGGTGGCAGCTCTGGTTCTCGCCGGTTTTCCGAACCGGTCGGCGCTGGCGATCTATCCGGAAAGAAGCTTGCGAATTGTCGTGCCCTTTGCGCCGGGCGGCGGCACCGATGTGGTTGCGCGAACGCTCGCGCAGGAGATGGCGAAAGACCTCGGCGTCTCCGTCATCATCGAGAACAGGCCAGGGGCAGGGACTATCGTCGGAACGCAGGCCGTCGCGGTCAGCCGGACGGACGGTTACACGCTGTTGATGGGAACGTTCTCGCATGCGGTCAATGTCAGCCTCAGTGCGAAG
The DNA here is from genome assembly GCA_049509335.1 of Bradyrhizobium sp. GTDB lineage: Bacteria > Pseudomonadota > Alphaproteobacteria > Rhizobiales > Xanthobacteraceae > Bradyrhizobium. Next base: position 39,071 of record JBEKZZ010000039.1, read on the forward strand.
CTGCCTTACGATCCGCAAAAGGATTTCGCGCCCGTTGCGCTGATTGCGCGCTCTTTCAACCTCGTTGTCGTCAATCCGAAATCGGGCGTGCGAACCGTCGAGGATCTGCTCGCGGCGGCGAAGGCCAGTCCCGGCAAGATGACGTTTGGCACCTTTGGCGCCGGCACATCCGCGCATCTCGCCGGCGAATTGTTCAAGGACATGGCCAAGGTCGATTTGACGGCCGTGCCCTACAAGGGCGCAGCTCCAGCCATCACCGACCTGATCGGCGGCCAGATCGATGTCATGTTTACGACGGTGGCGAGTGCGGCCTCTCTCGTCGAGAGCCGACAGTTGAAGGCGATTGCGGTGACGTCGGCCGAACGCTCGCCGGCTTTTCCGCAATTGCCGACAGTCGCTGAAGCCGGCGTCCCCGGCTATGCAGCCGAAAGCTGGTACGGGTTGTTCGCGCCGGCTGGGGTGCCCGCGGACGTGATCGATCGGCTCAACAAATCGGCAGGCTCCGCCGTCAAGTCGGAGGCTTTCAGGAAGCTGAGCGCCAATGAGGGGCTCGTGACTGTCGCGCTCCCTCCGCAGGAGCTTGACCGGTACGTCCGCGGCGAGGAGGAGCGCTGGCGGGGCGTGATCAACAGGGCCGGGATCAAGGTCGAGTAGGGCGATGGCGTGATGATTCCGTTGGCCGCGCGCCGGGTTTGACGGTAGGGTTCGCCGTGGCGCGCCATCGGCGGAGCGTCCAACGGGGCATTGGTGAGATGGTTCTCAACGCTTCGGAAAGCCGTGTGCTGGCGCGGATCTTCGGTCTGCTCGCCGAGGACCTCAATGAGCGCGACGTGCGTGAGGCGCTTGGCCACAATCTGCTCGAACTCTTGCAGGCCGACTACTACGCATCCTACGTCTGGCAGGACGATGCGCGGCGGTTCGATCGCGCGGTCTACCTGAACATGGACCCGAAAAACCTCGCCAATTACGAGGCCTATTACCAGTATCACGATCCCATCACCTTCAAGCTGCAGGCGCGGCGGGAGCCGACGCTGGTGACGCAGATCATGCCGCAGCGTGACCTGTTGCGGACCGAGTTCTTCAACGACTTCCTCGGGCGAGACGGGCTCTATTGGGGCGTCAACGCCTACAGCTATGTCGGCAATCGCAACATCGGGGACTTGCGCATCTGGCGCGGCCGGCATCGCGAGAATTTTGACGGCCATGCACTGGAGCTGTTGCGCGTGATCCAGCCCGCTTTTACCGGCGCGCTCGTCCGCGCGCGGGGCGAGCCGGCGGTTGCGGATGCCGAATCGCGGTCGTTGACGCTGTCGGTGCGTGAGCTTGAGATTGCGCGGCTGATTGCCGATGATCTCAGCGACAAGGAGATCGGACGCCGGCTTGGCATTGAGACATCGACCATCCGTACTTACGTCAAACGCATCTTCACCAAGCTTGCTGTACGCCGCCGTAGCGGCGTCGCCGGCCTATTGTCGAAAAATCTCTAGCTGCGATCCACCCTGCTCAGTTGCTCGACGGCGCGGGAAGCCGTCCGAACAGTTTTTCCATCGATAGCCCGATTGCGATCAGGCGGCGATCGCTGCCAGCCGGCCCATCGAGCTCGAATCCGACCGGCAGTTTCGTTGTGCTGCCGAGCCCGGCCGGAAGCTGCAAGCCGGGTATGCCGGCATTGCTGCCAGGGTCGGTGTTCTGGATGAACAACAAGAAGTTCTCGAGGCTGCTGGAGTCCGGATTGGCGGGGATCGCCACTTTCGGCACGGTCGGAAAGGCGATCGCATCCAGTTTGTTCTTGGCGAAGATGTCGCGGTAGAGCGCCTGCAACGCGGGCCGTGCCGTCTTGATGGCGGCCTCATAGGCCGGCTTGGCGTCGACGACTGTGTTGTTAGGTCCCGGCAGCTTGCGTGGGATCACCAGTCCTTCATAGGTGCCCTTCACATCGGGGCTTGCGATCGATTTCGCCATCGCTTCGATGGTGATGCCTGTGCCGGTATGCTTGAGATAAGCCACCATGTCGTCATAGGCCTCGTAGAGCGCTACCGGAAAACCCACCTGACCATTCAACTCGGCAAGCTTCGGCATCTCGACATCGACCACCGTGACGCCGGCCGCCTTCAATTTGTCGATTGCCGAGTGGAA
>JBEKZZ010000004.1:0-130705 GCA_049509335.1 Bradyrhizobium sp.
CTCCCGGCAGTGCGCCTTCGCCGGGACCGCAGGTTGTCCCCGCCGATCAACTCCGCAGCAAGCTTGGGCTGTCCACGGTCACAGTCATGCAGGGCAACAAGCCGCTCGCCATCATCGACAAGACGCTGGCGGGTTAAGTGAGGACGTCCATGTATACGTTAGCAAGCCAACTTCGCTCGGCCATGGCGCGATTTACTCCCGGTCGCGCTGTAGCTGTCGCGATGCTCCTGGGTCCCGTGGCCGGTGCGTTAATGGCGTATGGCGCTCTCGCTGCGCAGGAGCCAAACGAAGTGGTCATCGACAACTTCACCTTTGGCCCCCAAGAGCTGACCGTTGCGGTCGGGACGACGGTGAAGTGGGTCAATCACGACGACATTCCGCACAATGTGGTCAACAAGGACAAGGCCTTCCGGTCAAAGGCGCTCGACACTGACGACTCGTATTCCTTTACGTTCGCCAGCGCCGGTAGCTTCGATTACTTCTGCGGGCTGCATCCGCACATGCAGGGAAAGATCATCGTGAAGTAAAGCGTCATGAGAGTTCTGGTGAGCGAAACATGACGATAACTCTATCGGTACACCGGACAGGTTTCCGGTGTACCGAACCTGAAAATGACATGCTAAAAGACCGGCTGGAAGGCTCTGATCGAGCGTCGAGCCAGCGGCAAATGTCGGTCTCCGTAGTGCAAGACAAGGACGAAAAAAACGCGTTTGATGAGGTCTTTCTGCCGCATTTGCCGGAGGCTTACCGTCTTGCGCAGTGGTTGGCCGGCAATGCATCGGATGCGGAAGACATCGTGCAGGAAGCCGCGATACGGGCGTTTCGGGGTATCAAGGGTTTCGGCGCCGTCAACCCCCGCGCGTGGTCCCTGACCATCGTACGTAACACGGCCCTGAGCTGGCTGACAAAAAACAGATCAAGAAGGGTCACTTACTTCGACGACCTCAATGCGGCGGAGCAACAGGAACTTGAATATGAGGGACTGCACGGAACGAAAATAGAGACTCCGGAGGAGGCCGCGCTTCTCAAGGCTGACGCCGAAGAAGTCCAGAACGCCCTGGCGCAGTTGCCGACGCAGTTTCGTGAAGTGATCGTCTTGCGGGAAATCAATCAGATGAATTATCGCGATATTGCCGAGATCACCAATGTTCCCATCGGCACGGTCATGTCCCGACTGTCGCGCGGAAGGCAGCTCCTGATGGCGCTTCTCGGAGGTCGAAAGTAATCATGGCTGCGTCCTTGCGAGACAACGACGAATTGCTGCTGACCGCCTATTGCGACGGTGAACTCGAACCGGGCGCGGCGATCGAATTCGAGCGGCGGCTGGACGCCGATCAATCGTTGAAGGCCCGTTATTCGCAGCTGATGTCGCTGCGTCGGGCTGTTCGCTCGCTGCCGCTGGCCGAGGTGCCCTCGGACCTGCAAGCGCGCATTCAGGCAAGGCTCAATGTGGAGGCGTTGAAAGCGGAGACGCAGCGGCCGAATACGGACCGGCCGAGCAACGTCACGGTGTTGCGCCGCCGGAGCTGGTCGTTCCAGGCGCTTGCGGCCTCCGCGGTGTTTGGCGCCGTCATCTCAGGCTCCGTGCTGAAGACGATCGATCACTTTGGGCAGGAAGATACCATCGCAAGCGAGGTTGTTGCCGGTCATATCCGGGGTCTGCTGGCGCCGCAGCCGTTCGATATCGCGTCCTCCGATCGTCACACGGTCAAGCCGTGGTTCACGTCGCGGCTGCCTGAATCGCCGCAGGTGCCGGACCTCGCCGCGCAGGGCTTTGCGCTTCTGGGCGGCCGGGTCGATGTGATCGACAATCGTCCGGTGGCGACCATCGTCTACAAGCATGCGGCCCATACCGTCAGCCTCACGACGCTGCGGCCCGGCCAAACCGTTCCTGAGCAAACGATCGCCGGTTATAACGTCCGAAGCTGGAGTGACGGGAATTTCACCTATGTTGCGGTATGCGATTTGCCGAGCGCCGATCTCGCGGTATTTGAACGCGAATTTGCCGCGGCCGCACCGGCTCCAGAAATAAGGCAGTAGAATTAGAGGCCAATTCGCCGTCTTCTCTGCCTGGGACAGGAGCAATCCTGTCCTTTTTCGCCGACCGAAGGCGATTTCCGGTGCCCAAGGCAGCGTTCGAATTTGGACGCCATCCGCCAAGTTGTGCTAGCAATGTCCCCAAAGCAACAAGAGCTTGGGACGAATGTCGAAGCCGGGAATCATCGCGGGCATCGCCATAACGGCGGTGATAGGCGGGGCGGTCGCAGCCTTCGCTATCGCCTGGCGGCCGGCGATAGAGGCGATTGAGCCTCCCGCGCCGCAATCCTTTGAATCTGCGCTTGTCAAACGCGGCCGGGATCTGGCGGCCATCGGCAATTGCAGCGATTGCCATACGGTCCCGGGCGGCAAAGCCTTTGCCGGCGGCTTGCCGGTGCCAACGCCGTTCGGCACCATCTTTTCGTCGAATATCACGCCCGATCCCGACACCGGTATCGGCCGCTGGTCGGAAGCGGCTTTCCGGCGCGCCATGCGGTCTGGCGTCGATCGTGCCGGACAGCATCTTTATCCGACCTTTCCCTACGACCATTTTACCAATGTGACCGATGAGGACGATCGCGCGCTGTATGCGTTCCTGATGACGCGATCTGACGTTCGCGCACCCGATCGCGCCAACGATCTTTCTTTCCCGTTCAACCAGCGCTTCGTCATTGCCGGCTGGAAGCTGCTTTTTCTGAAGGGCGGGACATACAAGGCTGACAGCACGCAAAGTGCGGAGTGGAACAGAGGCGCCTATCTGGTCGAAGGTTTGGCTCACTGCGGCGCGTGCCATACCCCGCGCAATGCGCTTGGCGCGGAGAAGGCGAGTGCGTCATTTTCCGGCGGCGACGTCGACAACTGGCACGCCTACGCGATCAACGCGCAATCGCCTTCGCCATTGCCCTGGACTTCCGACGCGCTGTTTCACTATCTGCGTCAGGGCTGGGACCCCGATCACGGCGTGGCGCGCGGACCGATGGCAGAGGTCGCCGCCAATCTCTCGTCGGTGCCGGAGAATGACGTCCGTGCGATTGCTCTGTACATGGGAAGCGTGTTCGGACCTCCGACGCAGGCGCGCCTCGGTCAAGCCAACGTGACGCGTGCCGATATCAAATCGCCTTCCGTTCAGCCGGTACCGGCCGATACTCCCGGGGCGCCGATTTATCGCGCCGCCTGCGTGACCTGTCACGAATCCGATCGGCCGCTGCCTTATAGCGGCATCAACCTTCGCCTCAGCACGGCCCTCAGCGCGCCGGATCCGCGTAACGCCGCCAACATCATTTTGTCGGGCATTCGCCCCGTTGGCGGGGAACGCGGCCCTATCATGCCGGGTTTTGCCGACAGCATGACCAACGAACAGATCGCTGCCTTGCTGACTTATCTCCGCGGCCGCTTCAGTGCCGGGCCGGCATGGGCCGGTGTCGAACAGACCGTCCGGGACGCAAGGCACACGGAAAGCGTATCTCTTCAGACCCCGTTGGAGCCCCAGCGAGACAAGCCATGACAACATTGAAGGTCAACGGTCACGATCACGAGATCGATGCCGATCCCGACACGCCGCTGCTCTACGTGCTGCGCGACGAACTCAAGCTCAACGCTGCCAAATTCGGCTGCGGTCTCGGTCAATGCGGCGCGTGCACGGTGATCGTCGACGGCAAAGCCGTGTTGTCCTGCGTCACCCCGCTGCTCCTGCTGAAGGATAAAGAAGTGACGACGCTGGAAGGTCTGGGCACGATCGAAAAGCCCGCGCCGATCCAGCGCGCCTTCATGGAAGAACAGGCCGCGCAATGCGGCTACTGCATCGCCGGAATGATGATGCGGGCGCAGGCGCTGTTGCAGCGGAATCCGAAGCCGACCGACGCGCAGATTCGCAGCGAACTGCAAACCAACCTCTGCCGTTGCGGCACCCACATGCGCATTCTTCGCGCCGTGCATCGCGCCGCGCATCTGATGGATACCGCCGAACTGACGACAAGTGGTGAAGGGAGCGCGCAATGAACGGTCCCGTGACTCCCAATCGCCGCCAGGTCCTTGCCGGAGGCGGCGCCTTGATCGTCAGCTTCTCGTTGTCGGATGCGTTCGCGGAGGAAGGCGCACCTGCCGCGGCTCCGAAGCCACCCGGCAGTCTTGCTACCGCGCCCTATCTCGATGCCTGGATTCGCATCGATGCCAACGGCATCACCGCTTTCACCGGCAAGGCCGAACTCGGTCAGGGCTTCAAGACCGCGTTCCAGCAAATTGCCGCTGAGGAACTCGATATTCCCTTTGAGGCGATCAAAGTCGTGACCGCCGACACCGGCCGGACCGCCAACGAGGGCTACACGGCCGGCAGCCATTCGATGCAGGACAGTGGCACGGCGATCCTGCATGCGGCCGCGCAGGTGCGCGCCCTTCTGATCGCGGAAGCCGCGCGCCGGCTCGACCTGCCGGCGGAAAATCTCCGTACTGAAAACGGTTCGGTGGTCGCGCTCGATGGCCGACGCCTCGCTTACGGCGACCTGGTCGCCGGCGACATGCTGCATGTCGAGGCGCAGGTCAAATCGAACCTGAAGGACCCTGCGACCTACAAGGTGATGGGCCAACCGGTGCCGCGGGTCGATATTCCGGCCAAGGTGACCGGTGGCGCCGCTTACGTTCAGGACATGCGATTGCCTGATATGCTGCATGCGCGCGTGGTTCGGCCGCCGAGCTATGGCGCCCAACTGACGGAATGCGATACGGCCCTGATCGAGAAGCTTCCCGGTGTCGTCAAGATTGTTCGCAACGGCAATTTTCTGGCTGTGGTCGCGCAGAAGGAGTTTCAGGCGATCAAGGCGATGCGCGCTCTTTCGGCCTCCGCGAAATGGAACGAAAAGTCGGCCCTGCCGAACCAGAATGACCTGAGGCGCGTCATCACCGGATTGCCGTCGAAGGATTCAGTGATTTTCGAAGTCAGCACTCCCGGAGTCTCAGGTCAAAGAACGCTCGAAGCCACCTACACCAGACCTTATCAATCGCACGGCTCGATCGGGCCATCCTGCGCGGTGGCGCAACTCAATGGCGATGTGATGACGGTATGGACGCACACCCAGGGCGTTTATCCCGATCGTCAGGGCGTCGCCGAAATGCTGCGCGTTCCGCCGGCGAAAGTTCGCCTGATTCATGTCGAAGGCTCCGGATGCTACGGCCATAACGGCGCCGACGACGCGGCCGCCGATGCCGCCTTGATCGCGCGCGAGCTGCCTGGCATTCCCGTGCGCGTGCAGTGGATGCGCGAACAGGAACATGGCTGGGAGCCCTACGGCCCGGCGATGGTCACCAAACTGAAAGCATCGCTCGACGACAGCGGCGCCATCGCGTCATGGAATTTCGAAGTCTGGAGCAACACGCATTCGATGCGGCCGGGCGGCGGCGGTTGCATGCTGGCGGCGCAGCACATGGCCAATCCACTTCCCATACCGGAACCGAAGCCGCTTCCTTTGCCGGAAGGCGGCGGCGACCGTAACGCGATCCCGATTTACAAATTTCCCAATGCGCATGTCGTGCATCACTTCATCCCGTCGATGCCGGTGCGGATTTCGGCGATGCGCGCGCTCGGCGCCTACCACAACGTATTTTCAATCGAAAGCTTCATGACCGAGCTTGCCGAATTGGCCGGCGCCGATCCGGTCGAATTCCGCCTGAAGCACCTCGACGATCCACGCGCGCGCGATGTCGTCGAGAAGGCGGCGAAAGAATTCGGCTGGCAGAAAGGGCAAAAGGCGCCACGCGACCGCGGCTTTGGATTTGCCTTTGCACGCTACAAGAATCTCGCAGCCTACTGCGCCATTGCCACCGAGGTGGAAATCAACCGGGAGACCGGGCGCCCGCGTCTGGTGCGCGCGGTGGCTGCCGTCGATAGCGGGCAGGTCGTCAACCCCGACGGGATCATCAACCAGGTCGAGGGTGCCATCCTCCAGTCCGCGAGCTGGACGCTTTATGAAGCCGTCACCTTCGATGACACCAGGATCACCAGCATCGACTGGCAAACCTATCCGATCCTGCGTTTCGATGCCGTCCCCGAGAAAGTTGACGTGCACATCATCAACCGCCCGGGCCAGCCGTTCCTGGGCAGCGGCGAAACCGGGCAGGGGCCGGCCGCGGCATCGGTCGCCAACGCGATTGCCGACGCCACCGGAAAGCGGCTGCGCGATCTGCCGTTGACGCGGAAGAAAATCAGGGACGCGATCGACGCTTAACTTCTTTGAGGGTGCAGCCGCTATTGCAGCGGCAGCCCGGTCGCGGCTTCAAGTTCGGCGAGCGCTTGCTTGGCGTCGCGCACCTTGATCGTGGTCATGCCCATGTCGCGCGCCGGCTTCAGGTTGACGCCGAGATCGTCGAGATAGATGCAAGCCGCAGGATCGACCGCAAGCGCTTCCACCATCATGCGATAGATTTTCGGGTCGGGCTTCCTCAAGCCGATCTTGGCCGATTCAATCACGTGATCGAACAGCACCATCACCTCGGCAATGTAAAGTGTCCGCCCGCTGGCGCTGCCGATCGCGTTCGCTGGAAGGTTGTTGGTGATACAGCCGGTCTTGAATTTGGACTTGATGCTTCTCAGCGCCTCGACCATTTCAGGCCGCAGGTCGCCCGCCAGCAGCGGCAATACGTCCTTACCCCGGACCTCGGCCCCAAGGGCCAGCGATTCGGCCGCGAATAGTTTGTCGAAGGTTTCGATGTCCACCTCGGCCCGTTCGAATTTCGCCCAGGCATTTTCCAGGTGGTTGGCCGTGTTGGTGCGGCGGATGATGTCGGCGGGCAGGCCGCGCTCACGCTCGAAGCGAGCGAACGCCTCGAAGGGCGAAGACGTCAACACGCCGCCGAAATCCCAGATGACTGCTTCAAACATTGTTTGGTTCGTTGCCTGCGTAATAGTGGGAAAGCCGCTAACACGGCGGGTAGCTTGGCGCCAGTCCTCGGGCTATTCGGAAAGCGGCCAGCTTGCTGATTTCAGGAGTTCCGGCGTCCGGTGCTGGTGGCGATGGCCGCCGCGGCGGTGCGGTTTTCGACGCCAAGTTTGGCGTAGATCTGCTCGAGGTGCTTGTCCACGGTCCGCGGGCTCAGCCCCAGGATCTGGGCGATATCCCGATTGGTCTTGCCCTTGCTCAGCCAAGACAGGACTTCGCCTTCGCGGCTCGTCAGTCCAAGCTCGCTGGAAAATTCTGCCGGAGTGTCCGCACTGGAATCCTTGGCCAGGCGCAGCAGGAATTCGTTGGGGCCGAGTTTCCCCATATATTGCAGCTGAAGCTGCTCGTTTTCCGGAAAGGAAGCAGTCAGGGCTTTCGACTTGGCTTTTCCCTTCTGCATCTGCGCAAGCCATTGCAGCATCGGCTCGGACAGGGCGAACTCCTCGCCGCTATTGGATGGCAGATTTTCCGACAGCATCTTTTGCGCCTGCGGCGTCGCCCAAACGATTTTGCCCTGTCCGTTGACGGCGAGCAAATAGCGGCCGGACACGTCAAGGGCTGCGCGTGCGCTCTGCGTCATCCGGGCGTTGGCAAGATGCACGCGAATGCGCGCCAGCATTTCCTCGATCACGATCGGCTTGGTGACGTAGTCGACGCCGCCGGCTTCCAGACCGCCGACGATATGTTCGGTCTCGGCCAATCCCGTCATGAAGATGACCGGCACGTTGCTCAAGCCCGCATCACGTTTCAGCCGTCGGCACGTCTCGAAGCCGTCCATGCCGGGCATGATGGCGTCGAGCAGGATGATGTCGGGGGTGATTTGATCGACGATGCGCAGCGCGGCCGCACCGTCCATCGCCACCATGACCGTCATGCCCGCGCCGTCAAGCGCGTCCGTCAAAAGGCGCAACGTCTCCGGAGAGTCGTCAACGACGAGCGCGATGTCGCGTTTTTTGGATTCAGCGATCATGACTGTGAATCGTCTTCAGGGTTGCCATGTATCGATCCAGATCGAAGCGATCGACCATAGAGCGCATTTCCGATACGAAATCGCGATGTTCGGGATAGTCGGTTCCGATCTCGTCAAGTTTGACCTGGATCGCGCGGATATAGCCGAGCTGGCCCAGGCTGATGAGTTCTTCGACGTGAATGGCCGGCGGCCGCAAGCCGCGGCCCGGCTGCCACTTTGGAACGGCGATCTGCTTGTCGTCGTACTGCCATTCGATCTTGAGAAGCTGGCGGATCAATTCCAGCAGGCGGGGAATATCGATCGGCTTCATCAGGTAGCCGTCGTGGAACGGTTGTGCCAGTGGGGTGCCGTGCGCTTCCAGGGCGCTGGCCGAGACCATCAGGATACGGGCCTGGTGATGACCGCCGGCGCGCAGTGTTTCCGCCACCGTCCAGCCATCCATGCCCGCCATCGAAATATCCAGCAAGAAAAGTTCGGGACGGCAATGCTGGGCGAGCGCCAGACAGCCAGGACCATCGGGCGCGCTGAGCAGGATGAAGCCGAGCGGCGCCAGCACCTCGCGCAACAGATCGCGCTGGATCGGATCGTCGTCCGTAATCAGAATAGTCTTGCGCGCACCATGATAGCCGGACGGCGTCGCATCGACGGGCGCGATCTGCTTGGGATTTGCGACCTCCGACAGCAGCAACTTTACGCGAAATGTGCTGCCGGTACCGACCGTGCTCGCGACCTGGATATCTCCGCCCATGACACCGGCAAGCAGGCGGCTGATGGTCAAGCCAAGGCCGGTTCCGGTGTGGGGTTGCGAGACGCCGAGCGCTCCGCGTTCAAAAGGGGCGAAGATGCGTTCGAGGTCGGCCGATTGAATGCCGGGGCCGGTGTCGATTACCTCGAATTCGGCGACGGGACTGCGGTAGTGCACGACCAGCTGGACGCCGCCGGAGTGGGTGAACTTGATCGCGTTGGAGAGCAGGTTGATCAGAATTTGACGCAGCCGCTTTTCATCGGCGTAAACGACCGAGGGTAACGTCGGCGCGCGCCTGAATACGAATTCGATTCCCTTGGCGGCGGCCTGAAGGCGGAACATGCCGACGAGCTGATCCAGAAATTCGCCGATGCGAACCTCGTCGCGCGACAAATACAGCCGGCCGGCCTCGATTTTCGAAATATCGAGGATGCCATCGATCAATCCCGACAGATGGTCGGCGCTGCGGCGAACCACGCGCACCTGATCGCGCGGCTTGGTGTTGAGGCTTGCATCCTGCTCCAGCAATTGCGCATAGCCCGAGATCGCATTCAACGGCGAACGCAATTCATGACTGAGACCGACCACGTAGCGGCTCTTCGCAAGGTTGGCCGACTCCGCGACCTCCTTGGCGCGCTGGAGTTCGGCGTCCGTACGTTTGTGAGCGTCGATTTCCTGAATCAGAAGCGCGGTTTGCCGGCGGGTTTCTGCCTCCGCCGCGCGCCGGCTCTGCTGTGCCAGCACAAACAGCCATGCGACAACGCCAATGATGATCGAAAGTGCAAGAAAAACCTTCCAAAGCACGTCGGACAGAACGAGTTGATCGACATCGGCGGTCGCCGAGGTCTGAAGATAAATCAGGCAAAGCGTCAGCCCAACCAGCCCCGCGGAGACCGCAAATACGCCGAGGTAGTGTCCGACGTGCGAATTGATGCGGGCGTAGATCGGTTGCGGCAGCAGCTTGCCGAGAGTTTCAGAGACTTGCGTCTGGATGCGGGCGTGCGGCTTGCAGAGATCGTGACAGCGCGCATCAAGCGAACAGCACAGCGAGCAGATCGGTCCGGCATAGGCAGGGCATGAGGCCATGTCCTCCGGTTCGAACGTGTGTTCGCAGATACAGCACTGGATCGCCTCGAGGTTCTGCCAGCTCCGTTTCGGCTTGCGCGCGATGTAGTATTTGCCTCCGGTCGCATACGCGATCAGCGGTGCCGTAAGGAAAGCCACGGTGAGGGCGACGAACGGCGATAGCGCCTTGGCCGTCGGTCCGAACAGTCCATAGAACGCGCTGATCGACACGACGGTGGCGATCGACATGGCGCCGACGCCGACCGGGTTGATGTCGTAAAGGTGCGCACGCTTGAATTCCATGTGCTGCGGCCTCAGGCGCAGCGGTTTGTTGACGACGAGGTCGGAGACCAGCGCGCCGACCCAGGCGATGGCGACGTTCGAATAGAGCGCGAGCGTATGTTCCAGCGCCTTGTAGACCCCGATCTCCATCAAGAGCAGCGCGACCAGGACATTGAACACCAGCCAGACGACGCGGCCGGGATGGCTATGGGTCAATCGTGAGAAGAAATTCGACCATGCGATCGATCCGGCATAGGCATTGGTCACGTTGATCTTGAGCTGCGACAGGATCACGAACGTGCCGGTCAGCGCCAGTGCGAGATCGGGATCCGACAGCACGTAGCGAAATGCCTGAAGATACATTTGCGCGGGCTCGGCCGCGTGCTCGTAAGAAACGCCGTGGCTAATGGCAAAGAAAGCGAGAAACGATCCCGCGAGCAGTTTCAGCGAGCCGAGAATGATCCAGCCGGGTCCGGCGGTCAGAAGCGCGATCCACCAGGACTTTCTCGACGTGCGCCGGTCACGCGGCAGGAATCGCAGGAAGTCGACCTGTTCACCGATCTGCGCCACCAGCGAGAACACGACGGAAGCGGCGGTGCCGAACAGCAGAAGATCGAGGTGACCTGAAGCCGTGCCGTGTTCGCCGGTGAAGCGGGTCCACTCCGTAAAGGAATGCGGATTGGCATAGGCGATGGCGGCGAAGGGGAGGACGTGCAGAATAATCCACAGCGGTTGCGTCCAGAGTTGAAAACGGCTGATCAGCGTGATGCCGTAGGTCACAAGCGGGATGATGACGACGGCGCTGATCAGGTATCCGACCGGGCGCGGAATGCCGAGGCATATCTCGAGCGCGCTGGCGAGGATGACGGCTTCGATGGCAAAGAAGATGAAGGTGAAGGACGCGTAGATCAGCGATGTGATCGTCGAGCCGATATATCCGAAGCCGGCGCCGCGCGTCAGAAGGTCAATGTCGATGCCGCATTTGGCGGCATGATAGGCGATCGGAAGACCGCAGCAGAAGATAATGACACTGACGACGAGAATGGCAGCAGTGGCATTGGTAACGCCGTAGTTGAGCGTGATGGTTCCACCAATCGCCTCCAGGGCCAGGAAGGAAATGGCGCCGAGCGCGGTGTTGGCAACGCGGGCCGCAGACCAGCGCCGGGCGCTCTTGGCAGTGAAGCGAAGCGCATAATCCTCCAGCGTCTGGTTCGCAACCCATTGATTGTATTGGCGTCTGACGCGGTCGATCCGCTGCCGCCCTGCCACTTTGAACTCCTGATCCGTCAACCGCTCTGTTCAGATGCCGCCCTGTTCAAATGCCGCCCTGTTCAAATGCTCCGCTGCAACTCCAGTGCCAAAATCTACGTCGTTATTTTGCGGTGCAATATACGCGATCTTGCGTATCTGTGCACTGCACAATCCGCGCCATCCTTGTCGGGCAAGACCACGTCCTCGAACACGAATGGGGTACTCATGTCAGACGAAATCAAACGGGGCCTGAAGTCGCCGCTTCGGCGCAAACTGCTCGCAGGAATGGCTGCACTTCCTGCTATTTCCCTGCTTCCGCGGTCCTCATGGGCCGATACGCCTGCCACTTCCGCCGTCAACACCACGGGGCTGGCGGTTACCGATACCGAAGTCACGGTCGGCATTCTTCATTCCGCCACCGGCACGATGGCGATTTCGGAAACCGGGTCGATCGAAGCCGAAAAGCTCGCCATCGAGCAGATCAATGCCATGGGCGGTGTGCTCGGGCGCAAGATCAAGTTCATTCAGGAAGACGGCGCCAGCGACTGGCCGACCTTCGCCGAGAAAGCCAAGAAGCTTCTCGTCAACGACAAGGTTGCCTCGATCATGGGCTGCTGGACCTCGGCCTCGCGCAAGGCCGTGTTGCCGGTCGTCGAGCAATATAACGGCATGCTCTATTATCCGACCTTCTACGAAGGCCTCGAGCAATCCAAGAACGTCATCTACACCGGCCAGGAAGCCACCCAGCAGATTTTGGCCGGCCTGAACTGGATCGCCAAGGAGAAGGGCGCGAAGTCATTCTTCTTTGTCGGTTCGGATTACATCTGGCCGCGTACCTCGAACAAGATCGCCCGCAAACACGTCGAGAACGTGCTGAAGGGCAAGGTTGTCGGCGAGGAGTATTACCCGCTCGGCAACACCCAGTTCAATTCGGTCATTAACAAGATCAAGCTGACCAAGCCCGACGTGATTTTCACCGACGTCGTCGGCGGTTCGAACGTTGCGTTCTACAAGCAGCTCAAGGCGGCCGGCATCGATCTGTCCAAGCAGGCGCTGCTCACGATCTCGGTAACCGAAGACGAAATCGACGGTATCGGTGGTGAGAATATCGCCGGCGCCTATGCCTGCATGAAGTACTTCGAGTCCCTGGATAATCCGAACAACAAGGCCTTCGTCCCGGCATTCCAGAAGATGTGGGGAGCGAAAACCGTCATCGGTGACGTGACACAGGCCGCTTATCTCGGCCCGTGGCTGTGGAAGTTAACGGTAGAAAAGGCCGGCAGTTTCGACGTCGACAAGATCGCTGCCGCTTCGCCGGGTGTTGAATTCAAGGGTGCGCCCGAAGGCTATGTCCGCATCCACGAAAACCATCACCTCTGGTCGAAGACCCGGGTTGGCCGCGCCAAGCTCGATGGCCAGTTTGAACTGATCTATGAGACCGCCGATCTCGTCGAGCCGGATCCGTTCCCCAAAGGCTACCAGTAAGGGTGGTCGGTGGGCGGCGCTCCCTGACGCGATCGCTCCCACTTCAAGCCCTGCGGCGTGGACCTTCGGGTCCACGCCCTCCCCTGAACGCGCGCTTCCTCGCGAACCCTGTTCTTGGGTTTCTCGGGTTCAGAACCTCCGGCGACATAGGACGGGATTGATGTTGGGCGATTATTCGATTGGCGATCTGGGTTCGATCTTCGTGATGCAGGGCTTCGCGGGCCTGATCCTGTTTTCTGTCTACGTGCTGATGGCGCTCGGTCTTGCGATCATCTTCGGCCAGATGGGCGTCATCAACATGGCGCATGGCGAGTTCATGATCCTCGGTGCCTACGTCACCTGGATGACCTCAAACTTCTTTCAGTCGCACCTTCCAAGCCTGTTCAGCGGCTATTTCTTCCTCGCGATGATACTGGCCTTCGTCGCCTCCGGCGCGCTCGGCATGCTGGTGGAATGGGCGCTGATCCGCCATCTCTACAAGCGTCCGCTCGATACGCTGCTCGCCACCTGGGGCCTCAGCCTTATCCTGCAACAGGCGTATCGCTCGATTTTCGGTGCGCGAGAAGTCGGCGTCGAATTGCCGCAATGGATGCTCGGCTCGCTGCAGGTTACCGACAGCATTGAGGTGCCGATCAACGGCATCTTCGTGATGTGTCTGACCGTCCTGATTACGATCGCGGTCGCTTATGTCATGTACCTGTCGCGCTGGGGTCGTCAGGTTCGCGCCGTGGTGCAAAACCGCGTTATGGCCGGCGCGGTCGGCATCAACACCGAGAAGGTCGATCGTTACACCTTCGGGCTTGGTTGCGGCATTGCCGGGATCGCCGGAAGCGCTTTCACCATGATCGGCTCTACCGGGCCGACCTCCGGCCAGCTTTATATCGTTGATACGTTCCTGGTCGTCGTATTCGGCGGCGCCGCGAGCCTGCTCGGCACCATCGCGTCCGCATTCAGTATCTCACAAACGCAGTCGACCCTCGAATTCTTCATGTCCGGGTCGATGGCAAAAGTCCTGACGCTGCTTGCCGTTGTCGGAATCCTGATGCTGCGCCCGCAGGGCCTGTTCGCCCTCAAGGTTCGCAAATAACAATAAAGGCTGGAGCCATGACCGACAATCGCTACTTCAATCGATCGGAACTCATCGGAATTCTGGTGCTCGCGGTTTTCCTGGTGGTGGTCCTGCCACTTTGTCTCGATGTCTTCAGGCTCAATCTGGTCGCGAAATATCTCACTTACGCCTTCGTCGCCCTTGGCCTGGTGATTTGCTGGGGTTATGGCGGCATCTTGAGCCTAGGGCAGGGGGTGTTCTTCGGCCTCGGCGGCTATTGCATGGCGATGTTTCTCAAGCTCGAAGCATCGAGCGTCGAAAACACCAAGATCCAGTCGACACCCGGTATTCCAGATTTCATGGACTGGAATCAGATCACCTCGCTGCCGTTGTTCTGGAAGCCTTTCCACAGTCTCACCCTGACCATCGCCGCGGTCATTCTGGTGCCTGGCATTTTCGCCCTGATCATCGGCGCGGCGATGTTCAAACGCCGGGTCGGCGGCACCTATTTCGCCATCATCACCCAGGCCGTCGCCGCCATCCTGACGATTCTGATCGTCGGGCAGCAGGGCTACACCGGCGGCATCAACGGCATGACCGATCTACGAACCCTGTTGGGATGGGACATCCGGCCCGACCACGCCAAGGTCGTTCTCTATTTCTTCGAGGTGGGCTGTCTGTTCGTTTGCATCTTCATCGCCCAGTTCATTCGGCACTCGAAGCTCGGCCGAATCCTGGTCGCGATGCGCGACAAGGAAGATCGCGTCCGTTTCTCCGGCTATAGCGTCGCCAACTTCAAGATCTTCGCCTTCTGCGTCGCCGCCGTCTTCGCCGCCATCGGTGGCGCGATGTTCGCGCTCAATGTGGGATTCATGTCGCCGTCCTTTGTCGGCATCGTGCCGTCGATCGAAATGGTGATCTATACCGCGGTCGGCGGCCGGCTCTCGATCCTCGGTGCGATATACGGCACGTTGCTGGTCAATTTCGCCAAGACCAGCCTGTCGGAATCCTTTCCCGAATTGTGGCTGTTCGGGCTCGGCGGTTTGTTCATCGCGGTTGTGCTCGCATTCCCCAACGGCCTTGCCGGTATCTGGGGCGATTACGTGCAGCCACGCATCGATCGCCTGATCTCGTCGGGCAAATTGAAACCCGCTCACGGCTGGACCGACAGTTCGGTCGCCGACGGCGCACCGGCTGAGTGAGGAGGTAGATCATGTTGATAGGTCACCAACCCAAGGAGTTTCTGCTCGCGGTTGAGGCGCTCACGGTTTCTTTCGACGGGTTCAAGGCCGTCAATGACCTTTCCTTCTATGTCGAAGAGAACGAAATCCGCGTCATCATCGGCCCCAACGGGGCCGGCAAGACCACCGTGCTCGATCTGATCTGCGGAAAGACCAAGGCGACGGCCGGCTCCATCCAGTTTCGTGGCAAGGAGCTTACGACGATGAGAGAAAACGAGATCGTCAAAGCGGGCGTCGGCCGCAAGTTCCAGACTCCCTCGATCTATGATGACCTGACGGTGTTCGAGAACCTGGAAATCTCGTTTCCGCGCGGTCGCACGGTGTTCGGGGCGCTGACCTTCACGCGCGATGCGGTGGTGCGCGACCGCGTTCATGAAGTTTCCGAAATGATCTTCCTCAACGACCGGCTGAACGTGAAGGCCGAACTGCTCAGCCACGGCCAGAAGCAATGGCTGGAGATCGGCATGTTGCTGATCCAGGACCCTGAGCTCTTGATGCTCGACGAGCCGGTCGCCGGCATGAGCGTGAGCGAGCGGGCCAAGACCGCCGAACTGCTCAATCGCATCATCAAGGACCGCTCGGTGCTGGTGATCGAGCACGACATGAAATTCGTCGAGGATATCGCGCACAAGGTCACGGTTCTCCATCAGGGCCAGGTCCTGTCGGAAGGTTCGATGGACCACGTCAAGAACGATCCCAAGGTCATCGAAGTCTATCTCGGGCACTAAGCGGGCGAGGCAAGGAGCTTTTTGATGCTGGCAATTTCCAATCTTCACGTCGCCTACGGCCAGAGCGAAGTGTTGCACGGCCTCAACGTGTCGGTGGCGCCGAACGAGATCGTCGCGATCATGGGCCGTAACGGCATGGGCAAGACCACGCTGATGAAGTCGTTGATGGGGATCGTGCCGACCAAGAGCGGTTCGGTGACCATGGAAGGCGCCGAGCTGAGCAAGCTGCCGAGCTATGACCGTGTCGCCAAGGGTCTGGCTTACGTGCCGCAGGGCCGCATGATCTTCTCCACCATGACGGTGAAGGAAAACATCGAAACCGGCCTCGTTGTTTCGGGTGAGACGGAGGTGCCCGGCAGCATCTACGAACTGTTTCCCGTGTTGCTGGAAATGAAGGGCCGTCGCGGCGGCAATCTTTCCGGCGGTCAGCAGCAGCAATTGGCGATCGCGCGCGCGCTCGCCACCAAACCCAAAGTGCTGCTGCTGGATGAACCCACGGAAGGCATCCAGCCGTCGATCATCAAGGACATGGCGCGCACCTTGAAGCGGATCCGCGACGAGCGCGGCCTTTCGATCGTGGTCTCGGAGCAGGTGCTGAGCTTCGCGCTGGACGTGGCGGATCGCGTGCTCGTCATCGAGAACGGCGAGATCGTGCGCGATGAGGCCCGCGAGGGCGTCGATGCGGCGCAGATCTCCAAATATCTATCGGTTTGATTTGTATATGGCTCGTAAAACAGGGGAGCGTTGAAATGCCAGAGACATTGATCAAGGTCGATCTTTCCAAATCGGCGTATGAAAATGACAAGATTCACAATCGCTGGCATCCGGATATTCCGATCGTGGCATGGGTCAATCCGGGCGACGATTTCATCATCGAGACCTACGACTGGACCGGTGGCTTCATCAAGAACAACGATTCCGCCGACGACGTGCGCGACATCGATTTGTCGATTGTGCACTTTCTTTCGGGGCCGATCGGCGTCAAGGGCGCCGAGCCCGGCGACCTCCTGGTGGTCGATCTGCTCGACGTCGGACCGTTGAAAGAAAGCCTCTGGGGTTTTAACGGCTTCTTCTCCAAGAAGAACGGCGGCGGCTTCCTCACCGATCACTTCCCGCTGGCGCAGAAGTCGATCTGGGACATCAAGGGCCTTTACACCTCCTCGCGCCACATTCCCGGCGTGAACTTTGCCGGCCTCATCCATCCCGGTCTGATCGGCTGTTTGCCTGATCCGAAGCTGCTGGCGAAATGGAACGAGCGTGAGAACGCGTTGATCGCGACCAATCCGACGCGCGTGCCGGGTCTGGCCAACCCACCGTTCGCAGCGACCGCCCATGCCGGCCAGGCCAAGGGCGACGCCAAGGCCAAGGTCGGCGCCGAAGGCGCACGCACGGTCCCGCCGCGCGAGCATGGCGGCAACTGCGACATCAAGGACTTGTCGCGCGGCTCAAAAATCTACTTCCCGGTCTATGTGCCGGGTGGCGGGTTGTCGATGGGCGACCTCCACTTCAGCCAGGGCGACGGCGAAATTACTTTCTGCGGCGCGATCGAGATGGCAGGCTGGCTGCACCTGAAGGTCGATATCATCAAGGACGGCGTCGCCAAATACGGCATCAAGAATCCGGTGTTCAAGCCGTCACCGATCACGCCGAACTACAAGGACTATCTGATCTTCGAAGGTATCTCCGTCGACGAGCAGGGCAAGCAGCATTACCTCGACGTCCACATCGCCTATCGCCAGGCCTGCTTGAACGCGATCGAGTACCTGAAGAAATTCGGCTACTCCGGCGCGCAAGCCTATTCGATCCTCGGCACGGCGCCATGTCAGGGCCACATCTCCGGCGTGGTGGACGTACCGAATGCCTGCGCGACGCTCTGGCTGCCGACCGAAATCTTCGACTTCGATATCATGCCGTCGTCGGCCGGTCCGATCAAACACATCAAGGGCGACATCCAGATGCCGCTCTCACAGGATAAATGAGTCTCCCTGCGAAGGATGCGGGACGGTCATCTGGGGTCGACTGCCCCGCATCCACGACGGGCTTCGGGTTTTTCAACGCAGGGAATTGAAATGCCGGTCTATGATTATGTTTGCAACGATTGCGGTCCGTTCACGGACATGCGGCCGATGGCTGAATGCGACGCGCCGCAGGATTGCCCGAAGTGCGAAAGCGCCTCGCCGCGCGCGATTCTGAGGGCGCCGAATTTCTTTTGCATGCCGGCGGAACGGCGAAAGGCCCACGCGACCAACGAGCGCAGCTCCAATGCGCCCAAGACGCTCGGCGAGTACAAGGCCTCGCACGGAGCCGGCTGTGGCTGCTGTTCGACCAAGCCTTCTCGCCTTGTCAAGAAAACCAGAAGCGGCGCCAAGAGCTTTCCGACTGCGCGGCCATGGATGATCAGTCATTGATGCACGATCCTTTGCGATCGTCGAACCCAAAAACCAAAACAGAAGGCGGTCCCAATGCTTCACGGTGACATTTCCAGCAGCAACGACACGGTCGGCGTCGCGGTCGTCAACTACAAGATGCCGCGACTGCACACCAAGGCCGAGGTGCTCGACAACGCCCGCAAGATTGCCGAGATGCTGGTGGGCATGAAGGTTGGATTGCCGGGCATGGACCTGGTGATCTTCCCGGAATATTCCACCCAGGGCATCATGTACGACTCGAAGGAGATGTACGAGACCGCCTCGGCGATTCCGGGTCCCGAGACCGAGATTTTCGCGGAAGCCTGCCGCAAGGCCAAGGTGTGGGGTGTGTTCTCGCTCACCGGCGAACGCCACGAGCAGCATCCGAACAAGGCGCCGTACAACACCCTGATCCTGATGAACGACAAGGGCGAGATCGTTCAGAAATACCGCAAGATCATGCCATGGGTGCCGATCGAAGGCTGGTACCCCGGCAACTGTACCTATGTTTCCGAAGGCCCAAAAGGCATGAAGATCAGTCTGATCATTTGCGACGACGGCAACTTTCCGGAAATCTGGCGCGACTGTGCCATGAAGGGTGCCGAGTTGATCGTGCGCTGTCAGGGTTACATGTATCCAGCCAAGGAACAGCAGGTCCTCATCTCCAAGGCGATGGCCTGGGCCAACAATGTTTATGTCGCGGTCGCCAATGCGGCCGGTTTTGACGGCGTCTATTCCTACTTCGGTCACTCGGCGATCATCGGCTTTGACGGCCGCACCCTGGGCGAGACCGGCGAGGAGGAGTACGGCATCCAGTATGCTCAGCTCTCAAAGAGTCTGATCCGCGATGCGCGCCGCAACGGCCAGTCTCAGAACCACCTCTACAAGCTGGTTCATCGCGGCTATACCGGCATGATCAATTCGGGCGAAAGTCCGCGTGGTGTCGCGGCCTGTCCCTACGATTTCTACAAGAACTGGATTGCCGATCCGGAAGGTACGCGCGAAATGGTCGAGGCAATGACGCGCCCGACCGCGGGGACCGAAGAATGCCCGATCGAGGGCATTCCGAACAAGTTGCCCGCGAGCAATTACTAAACGTCGACCAGGGTCGTGGCGCCCGGAGTTTTCCGACCGCGCGTCGCTGGATGATCAGTCACTGACTGGCAATCTTCTGGATTTCGGCAGCTCGCTCTGTGACGGCAAAGGTCGCAGACTGCCGGTAATTGGTTTGCCGTGGCGTCGTGGGTTGCGTCAGCGGCACCGAGAGCCGGCAAATCAGACCTTGGGGGCACCAGTCGAACTCGGCCCGGCCTCCGAGTTGCGACTCGATACTGGCAATCACGCTTCGCGTTCCGAAGCCGCGCGACACCGGCTCCACCACGGCCGGACCATCCCGCTCTTCCCACAGTATTTTGAGAACGTCGGCTTCGACTTTCCAGTGAATCGCCAGCCGGCCCGTCAGCGTAGACAAGGCTCCGTACTTGGCCGAGTTCGTGACCAGCTCATGCAACGCCATGGCCAGCGTTTGCGCGGTCGCAGGCTGCAGCTGAACGTTTGTTCCGGTGAATACGATCTGATCGTTCATCAGATAGGGCGCAAGCTCCTCATCGACCAGCTTTGAGATCTCGGCGCCCTGCCAGCTCGACAAGGACAGGATGGTATGCACCCGCGCGAGTGCGCCGATGCGGCCCTCCACCGCCTGCATGTAGGATTTGGCGCTTTCGCCGCGCGTGAGGCGGACGATCGACTGGGCCAGCGCAAGCGCATTCTTGGCACGGTGATCGACCTCGCGGGTGAGCAGGTTTTGCCGTTCTTCGGCGCGTTTGCGTTCTGTTATATCGACCGTGACGCCGCTGACGCGGATCACTCGGCCAGTCTTGTCGGCGGTGGCGGCCGCGGTGCCGAACAGCCAGCGGATTTCGCCATCCGGGCGAACGATGCGGAATTCGGTCTCGTAGGATTTTATGCCCTTATCGAACTGGACCATCGCCTTGCGCAGTTCGCCCATGTCATCGGGATGCAGCAACGCGCGTACACTTTTCGGACTGACGGTGAAGTTTTGCGGATCAACCCCGAAGATCCGAAACTGTCCTTCGTCCCACATCCAGTCGCCGTTGACCCAGTCCAAGTCCCATGAACCCATTCTTCCGGCAGCGAGTGCAAGGCTGCGCCGCTGCTCGCTCTCGAGCAGCCGGGCGTTGGAATATTCCAATTCTCTGGTGCGGGAGCGAACCCGATCTTCAAGCTCGGCATTGAAGCGTTCGAGCTGCCGCGTCTTGCGATAAAGATCGACAAAGATTCGGATTTTCGCGCGCAACACTTCCGGGACCACCGGAACCGGCACGTAGTCGACCGCTCCCATCTCGTAGCCACGAAGGCGATCCAGATCGGAAACCTGGATGGCGGAGATGAAAATCATCGCCGTCTTCTGGAAGCGGGGATGTTCGCGGATCATCGCCGCCAGCTCGAAGCCGTCGAGCTCGGGCATGCAGACGTCCACCAGAATCACGGCGACTTCGTTCTTGAGGAGATATTCGAGGGCCTCCCGTCCGGAAGTCGCCACCACGAGATTTTCGCCAAGTTCCTTGAGAATGACTTCATAGGCCAGCAACTTGGCCGGCTGATCGTCAACCAGAAGAATATCTACCTGTTCCTGGTCCATCATCTCGTGCCCAATCAGCGATGAAGCCACATTCTGATAGCGAGCAGCAACTGCTCGGTGTTGACCGGCTTGGCGAGATAATCGGAGGCGCCGGCTTCAAGGCATTTCTCCCGGTCGCCCTTCATCGCCTTGGCCGTGAGTGCGATAATGGGGAGCCTCCGGAAGGCCGGATCTGCCCGGATCACGCCGATGGTTTGATAACCGTCCATCTGCGGCATCATGATGTCCATCAACACCACCGCGATCTCGGGGTTTGAGCCGACCAGCGTCACCGCTTCGCTGCCGGTCGTCGCCGTGAGCACCTTCATGCCCCGCCGTTCCAGAACGCTCGACAGCGCAAAGATGTTGCGGGCGTCGTCATCGACCAGGAGCGCGGTGCGGCCCACCAGGTCCTCATCGGAACTGTTGAGCTTTTCCAGCATCCGCTGCTTCTCGGTCGGCAGTTCCGTGATGACGCGATGCAGGAACAGCGACGTTTCGTCGAGCAGGCGCTCGGGTGACTCGACGCCCTTGACCACGATGCTGCGCGCCATGGTGTGGAGTTCGGCGTCCTCTTCGACCGATAGCTCGCGGCCGGTGAAGACCACTACCGGAACATCCGGCAGCGAATCGTCCTTGCGGATCTTGTCCAGAACCTCGAAGCCGCTCATGTCGGGCAGCCTGAGGTCGAGGACCACGCAGTCGCACGGATGATCGCGGAGCGTCGTGAGGGCGGCTGCTCCGGTATCGGCCGTGACGATCTCGATATCGTCATGGCCAAGCAGCTCCTTGATGCTCATCTGTTCGGCCGCATTGTCCTCGACGATCAGGAGCCGCTTGCGGCGAGGTTTGGCGTATTCCTTGATCTGGCTCAGTGCCGCGGCGACACCTTCTGTCGTCGTCGGCTTGTTGACAAAGGAGAATGCTCCGCGCGCCAGCGCGTGCTGACGGTCTTCGTCGAGCGTGATGATCTGGACCGGAATATGCCGGGTCAGCGGATTGTGCTTGAGCTGGCTCAGCACCGTCCAGCCCAGCATATCGGGCAGGAAGACGTCGAGCGAGATCGCGGTCGGTTGATATTGTTTGGCAAGATCCAGCGCTTCCGCGCCTCTTGCCGCGACCAGGACCTTGAAGCCCTTGTCGCGCGCAAGATCCACCAGCACCCGCGCATAATGCGGATCGTCCTCGACGATCAGCAGGATGGTGTCGCCGGGCTCGAGATTGAGCCGGTCGTCCTGCAGCTGCTCAGTGACCCGCTCCTGCGTGACGGTTGGCATCGCCTGGGCCGAACCAAACTGAGACGGTGGGCTGATGCGCGACGCGATCGTTGGGCCGGAATATTTCAGCGGCAGATAGAGCGTGAAAATGCTGCCTTTGCCGGGGGTGCTCTGCAAATGGATTTCGCCGCCGAGCAGGCTTGCCAGTTCGCGGCTGATCGCAAGGCCGAGGCCGGTGCCGCCGTATTTTCGGCTGGTGCCGGCGTCCGCCTGCTGGAAGGCTTCAAAAATCAGCTTTTGCTTTTCCTGGGGAATACCGATGCCGGTGTCCGATACTTCAAAGGCGACCACCGCCGGCGAATGACCGAGAACGGGATGTTCAGCGCTCCAGCCGCCAACCGCGGCCGAAACACTGAGGCGCACGCCACCCTCGGCGGTAAATTTGAAGGCGTTCGAGAGCAGGTTCTTCAGCACCTGCTGCAACCGCTTCGAGTCCGTATAGATGCTCCGGCCGAGATGGGGATCAATCGCGATGTCGAAGGTGAGTTGCCGATTTTCCGCTTCGTGTCGGAATGGCCGGCCGACGGTTTCAAGGAGGTTGGTGGTGAGAATTTCCTCAGCCTCCACGGTCACCGTGCCGGATTCGATCTTTGAGAGGTCGAGAATGTCGCTGATCAGGTTCAACAGGTCGGTGCCGGCGCCATGGATCGTGCGCGCGAATTCGACCTGCTTGAGCGTCAGGTTGCCATCGGGATTTTCGGTCAATTGCTGACCCAGAATCAGGATGCTGTTGAGCGGCGTCCTGAGCTCATGGGACATGTTGGCCAGGAACTCCGACTTGTACTTGGAGGTCAGCGAAAGCTCCGTGGCCTTTTCCTCAAGCGCACGGCGGGCCTGCTCGATTTCCTGGTTCTTGCGTTCCACCTCGACGTTGCGCTCGGCGAGCTGCTGGGCCTTCTGTTCCAGCTGTTCGTTGGTTTGTTGCAATTCCTTCTGCTGGGTCTGCAATTCGCCGGCGAGTTGCTGCGATTGCGTCAGCAGTCCTTCCGTCTGCATCGTGGCCTCAATGCTGTTCAGCACGATGCCGATCGAGTCCGTGAGCTGTTCGAGGAAGGCCATCTGCGACGTCGTGAAGGTCGAAACCGAGGCGAGCTCGATCACGGCCTTGACCTGGTTTTCGAACAACACCGGGAGGACCACAAGATTCTTTGGCGCCATACGCAACAGCGCCGAGTTGATCGGGACTGCATCGTCGGGAATATCGGTCACCAGCCGTTGCCGCTTATCCATGGCGCATTGCCCGATCAGGCCTTCGCCCACCTGAATCACTTGCGCGTGCGGATTGGCCGCGTCGCCGGCGTAGGCCGCCAGCAAACGCAATTGGGGACTGTCTTCGTTCTGAACCTGATAGATCACGCCCTTGTGCGCGTTGACCAGCGGCGTGAGTTCCGGGAGCAGCAGCCGGCCGACCGTGGCCAGGTCGCGCTGGCCCTGCAACATGTTGGTGAAGCGGGCAAGGTTGGTCTTCAGCCAGTCCTGCTCGGTATTGAGGTCGGTCGTGAGCCGGAGATTGGTGATCATCGTGTTGATGTTGTCTTTCAGCTCCGAGACTTCGCCTCGCGCATCGACCTGAATCGAACGCGTCAGGTCGCCCTTGGTCACGGCGGTCGCCACTTCCGCAATCGCGCGAACCTGCGAGGTCAAATTGGCCGCGAGCAGGTTGACGTTGCCGGTGAGGTCCTTCCAGGTGCCCGCTGCACCCGGCACGTTGGCCTGACCGCCGAGACGGCCCTCCACGCCCACCTCGCGCGCCACGCTCGTGACCTGATCGGCGAAGGTCGCCAGCGTCTCGGTCATGTTGTTGATGGTGTCGGCGAGGGCCGCGACCTCGCCCTTCGATTTCATCGTCAGGTTCTGCTTCAGGTCGCCGTTGGCGACCGCGGTCACGACCTTGACGATGCCGCGCACCTGCTCGGTCAGGTTGGCGGCCATGAAGTTCACGGTGTCGGTCAGGTCCTTCCAGGTACCGGCGACGCCCGGCACCTGCGCCTGTCCGCCGAGCTTGCCCTCGGTGCCGACTTCGCGCGCCACGCGCGTCACCTCGCCGGCAAACGCGTTGAGCTGGTCCACCATGGTGTTAATGGTGTTCTTCAGTTCGAGGATTTCGCCTTTCACGTCCACGGTGATCTTGCGCGAGAGATCGCCGCGCGCCACGGCGGTGGTGACTTCGGCGATGTTGCGGACTTGTGTGGTCAGGTTGGCGGCAAGCAGATTGACGTTGTCGGTCAAGTCCTTCCAGGTGCCACCGACGCCGGGCACCACGGCCTGACCGCCGAGCCTTCCTTCGGTGCCGACTTCGCGCGCCACGCGCGTCACTTCGGCCGCGAAAGAACGCAGCTGCTCCACCATGGTGTTGAGGGTGTCCTTGAGCAGCAGGATTTCGCCGCGCACGTCCACCGTGATCTTCTTGGACAAGTCGCCGCCGGCGATCGCGGTCGCGACCTCGGCGATGTTGCGGACTTGCGCTGTCAGGTTCGACGCCATGAAGTTGACGTTGTCGGTCAAATCCTTCCAGGTGCCGGCCACTTCAGGCACTTCGGCCTGGCCGCCGAGCTTGCCTTCGGTGCCGACTTCGCGTGCCACGCGCGTCACTTCGGAGGCGAAGGCGTTGAGCTGGTCCACCATCGTATTGATGGTGTTCTTCAGTTCGAGAATTTCGCCCTTCACGTCCACCGTGATCTTGCGCGACAAGTCGCCGCGCGCGACGGCAGTGGTGACTTCGGCAATGTTGCGGACCTGGGCCGTGAGGTTGCCCGCCATCGAGTTGACGCTGTCGGTGAGGTCTTTCCAGGTGCCGGCGACGCCCGGCACGTTGGCCTGACCGCCGAGCCGGCCTTCGGTGCCGACCTCGCGCGCCACGCGCGTCACCTCGCCCGCGAAGCGGTTGAGCTGGTCCACCATGGTGTTGAGAGTTTCTTTCAGCTGCAGGATCTCGCCGCGCACGTCGACCGTGATCTTGCGCGACAGGTCGCCGCCGGCGATCGCGGTTGCGACTTCGGCGATGTTACGAACCTGCGCCGTCAGGTTGCCTGCCATCGAGTTGACCGAGTCGGTGAGGTCCTTCCAGGTGCCGGCGACGCCGGTCACCTGGGCCTGACCGCCGAGCTTGCCGTCGGTGCCGACTTCGCGCGCCACGCGCGTGACTTCGCCGGCAAAGGCGTTGAGCTGGTCCACCATGGTGTTGAGCGTTTCCTTCAACTGAAGGATTTCGCCCGACACGTTCACAGTGATCTTTTTCGACAGGTCTCCCTTCGCCACGGCGGTGGCGACTTCGGCGATGTTGCGCACCTGTCCCGTCAGGTTGGAAGCCATCGAGTTGACGCTGTCGGTCAGGTCTTTCCAGGTACCGGCGACGCCGCGCACCTGGGCCTGACCGCCGAGCTTGCCTTCGGTGCCGACCTCGCGCGCCACGCGCGTCACTTCGCCGGCGAACGCATTGAGCTGGTCCACCATGGTATTGATGGTGTCTTTCAGCTCGAGAATTTCGCCGCGCACGTCCACCGTGATCTTCTTCGACAAGTCGCCATTGGCGACCGCCGTCGTCACTTCCGCGATGTTACGAACCTGCGCCGTCAGGTTGGAAGCCATCGAGTTGACGCTTTCGGTCAAATCCTTCCAGGTGCCGGCGACACCAAGCACGTTGGCCTGACCGCCCAAGCGGCCCTCGGTGCCGACCTCGCGTGCCACGCGCGTCACTTCGCCGGCAAAGGCATTGAGCTGGTCCACCATGGTGTTGAGCGTTTCCTTGAGCTGAAGGATTTCGCCCGACACGTTCACCGTGATTTTCTTGGAAAGGTCGCCGCCGGCAATCGCGGTGGCGACATCGGCGATGTTGCGGACTTGAGCTGTCAGGTTCGACGCCATGAAGTTGACGTTGTCGGTGAGGTCCTTCCAGGTTCCGGCGACGCCCGGCACCTGAGCCTGGCCGCCGAGCTTGCCGTCGGTGCCGACCTCGCGTGCGACGCGCGTGACTTCCGACGCGAATGAATTCAACTGGTCAACCATCGTGTTGATGGTGTCTTTCAACTCCAGAATTTCGCCACGCACGTCCACCGTGATCTTGCGCGACAAGTCACCGCGGGCGACCGCCGTGGTGACGTTGGCGATGTTGCGCACCTGTGCGGTCAGGTTGCCGCACATCGCGTTCACGGAGTCGGTCAAATCCTTCCAGGTGCCGGCGACGCCCGGCACGATTGCCTGTCCGCCGAGTTTGCCGTCGGTGCCGACTTCGCGCGCCACGCGCGTCACTTCCGACGCGAACGAGCGCAACTGATCCACCATGGTGTTGATGGCTTCTTTCAGCTGGAGGATTTCGCCGCGCACGTCGACCGTGATCTTCTTCGACAAGTCGCCGTTGGCGACCGCGATCGTGACCTCGGCGATGTTACGAACCTGGCCGGTCAAGTTGTTGGCCATCGAGTTGACGCTCTCGGTCAGGTCTTTCCACACGCCGGTCACTTCCGGCACCTGCGCCTGGCCACCCAGCTTGCCCTCGGTGCCGACCTCACGCGCCACGCGTGTCACTTCGGAAGTGAAAACGGAAAGCTGCTTGATCATCGTGTTGACGATCGTGGCCGACTGCAAAAATTCGCCGCCCAGCGGGCGGCCATCGACATCGAGCTTCACAGTTTGCAGCAGGTCGCCCTGCGCCACGGCGGCAACCGCACGCGTCACCTCGCGTGTCGGCCACAGCAAATCGTCGATCAGCGTGTTGACCGAACCTTCCATGTCGGCCCATGAACCGCTTGCAAGACCGAAGCGGACGCGCTGGCGCGTCTTTCCTTCGCGGCCGACGACCTGGCCGACACGTTCGAGCTGTTGCGCCATGCGCTGGTTGGCGGCCACGATCTCATTGAAGGCGTCGGCGATCTTGCCGTCGATGCCGAGATGATCGCCGGTCATCCGCACCGAAAAGTCGCCGCTGCGCATCGCCTGGAGGGCTTGCAGCAGTTCCTGCGACGGGTCCTGTTTTCCGTTGGTGTAGGGCGGTTTTGTTTTGGCGCGGCGACGCGTGGACGGATTGACCGAACCGAGTTCACTCATGAAAATCCCCTCAAGAGCCGGAAAAGGCCCCCTGAACCTGCGTGCATGCGAGTCGCTTGTCGCCCGATCAGATCGTGCGACCGGTCGCAAAGCAAGCGAAATACCTTAGATATTACAAAGCGATAGGCTTAAAATTCAAACCCGAAGAAAACAATTCGGCAGCCGAATAATGGTTCCCGGCAAATTCAAAAATTTTTCGAAAGCGGTTTAAATAGGCCTACCGGTGTTCCCTGGCCGGAACTCCCCCGGGGGGATGATGATCCTCCGCTAAGACTAATGCTGCGGGGCCTGTCGCCGCGGCGGGCGCGGGCCGACGGCTTGTGGGTCGAGTTTCAGCGTTACCTTGTTGGCGCCTTCGCTGACATCGAGGAGCGTCTGGCGTGCTTCATCCATCACGCTTGCGGACTTCTTGTCGAAGGCTTGCGCAAATTCGCGGATGGATTGCATCTTCTCGAATAATTCGTCTGCTTTTCCATCCGTAAAACCGGGCAGAAGGTTGTCGATACCAGCGATGGCTTTGTTGAAGCCTGCAAAGGCAGCATCGGCCTTGGCCAGCGCCTGGTCGATGACATCGCCGCGGCTCGCCAGCGAAGCCGTATAGGTCTCGAAACTCAGCAGTCCGTCCTTGATCGTCGATTGATTGCCGACGAGGAACTTATCGACATTGTGCAATGTGTCGCGGGTCGACTGGATCTCGCTCAGGTCCGCGATCAGGGTTGGAACGCCATCTCTATCGGAGGGCGGAGGCGGATCCGGCGACTCGCCGCCGACCATCGAAATGGCCGCAATGCCGGTGAGCCCCTGAAATTCCAATCCCACGACGGTGTCCTTGCGGATCGGCGCATTCTTGTCGACCCTGATATCGGCGACGACTTTGCGCGGATTGTCGAGCTTGAGCGAAAGGACCTCGCCGATTTGCACGCCGTCAAAATTCACGCTGCCGCCCCGGCGCAGGCCGCTGGCCGAGCCGCCTTCGAACACGACGCGCATCCGCGTCTCCTGCGAGATGGCACGGTATTTCCGCACGCCCAAAAGGCCAAACAATCCCGTCGCCAGGATCGCCAGCGTCA
This sequence comes from Bradyrhizobium sp., assembly GCA_049509335.1. Taxonomy (GTDB): domain Bacteria; phylum Pseudomonadota; class Alphaproteobacteria; order Rhizobiales; family Xanthobacteraceae; genus Bradyrhizobium. Next base: position 28,220 of record JBEKZZ010000004.1, read on the forward strand.
CGGTTCCGATCATAAGGTTGGTGGCGCGCGTCTTCATCCATTCGCCTTTGCGCGCCAATTGTAAGGGCAAAGCGTATCAGGCGAAAGGCCGGATCCGCCGGCAATTGCCGCACCGCCCCCTACGGCGTCAGGGAAGACACGTAGGCCGCGAGCGAAATCAGGTCGTCATACGAAAGCTTTTCGACCACCGGCGCCATCAGCGCGCCCGCGCTTCCAGCTCGCGCGTGCTGCTGGAAGTCATAGAGCTGGCGGACGAGGTAGCTCGGTGAACGTCCGGCAATTCCGGGAATCGAAGCGACGCCTTTCAAATCCGGGCCATGGCAGATGGCGCACGGTGTGGTGACGCCCGCACCACCGGTTTTGGCCAAGGCTTCGCCTTTGGCGATGCTTCCTTTCGGCACGTAGGCGGTGAACTGCGAACGCGTATCGCGGTGTTCGAACTGCGCCGCATCTTCCGGCACCTCGACGATGCGCTGCCCGATCGGCTCCGTGCCGCCGTCTTTTACGAGCATGTAGAATACTCGCGCGATCTGGGTCACCGGGACAGTGTCGGTCTCAACTACCTTGATATTGGCCTTCGGCTTGAGCGAGGAGAAATAAGCCGCCGCCGCCTTGATCTCTTCCTCGTTACTCGCCTTGGCAATCGCCGTCATCACTACGCTTGGGCTGCGCTGGGGGCCGGCAAATTTCCGCGCGCCGCTTTTATAGTCCTGGATCTGTTGGACGATGTAGGCCGCGGGCAAGCCGGCGAGGCTGGCATTTTCCGGTCCGCCGGTGCCTTCCGCGCGATGACACGAGCCGCAGGCGCGTACGTCCGGCATCCGGCCATGCGCCACCACGTCCGGCATGGTCGGGTGATCGTCGGGGTGCCAATCCGGCACAAAGAACAGATCGCGCTCCTGGGTGATGGTGAAGCTCGCGGTGCTGTCGGGAACGTGCCGCGGCACACCGTCGTCGGGCGTAGCCTTGAAATCCGGGGCCCACGGATAAGCCCAGGCCGGGAACGACGCTGCTGATGTCGAAGCGGGGGTTGGAGATTGGCTCTGCGCGATTGAAGCGCCGTTTGCGGCCATGCCGATCATCGCCATCGCGGCGAATACAACTCGCATTGGTTTCCTCCCGGTTATTATCAGTGGCCGCTGGAATTTTTCGCAGCCTCATTATTGAGAACGATCAGGCCGTCGACGGCAACGCCGGTCCGGCTGTTGACCAGAAACGGATTGACATCGATCGAAGCGATCCGCTCTCCAGCGTCCGCCATGATATTGGACAAGCCGATGAGTGCCTTGACGACGGAAGCCTCGTGCAGCGCCGGCTTGCCACGATAGCCGCGAAGCTTGACACCGGCCTTGGTGCGGCCAATCAGCTTTTTCGCTTCCGTCGCATCAAGCGGTGCGCCGGCCAAAGCCACGTCCTTCATCAGCTCGATTTCGACGCCGCCAGTGCCGAACAACACGACTGGCCCCATCTCGGCATCAAGGGAGGTGCCGACCACCAGTTCGAGTTCAGCCTTGACCTGTTGGGCGATCAGGATGCCGTCGATCTTCGGTTTGTTCTTGAGCTTCTTCACCCGCGCGGTGATCTGGTCGAAGGCCTTTTTGACCTCGGCCGCGCTGTTGATGTTGAGAACGACGCCGCCTACGTCCGACTTGTGCAGGATCTCCGCGCTCACGACCTTGGCGACAACGGGAAAGCCGATTTTCTTCGCGATTTTTACAGCTTCGGACGAAGTCTGTGCGATCGCTTCTTTCGATACTGGGATGCCGTAGGCCTTCAGAAGCTTTTTGGAGGAAACTTCGTCAAGTGCGGCGCCCTCCGCGTTCTTGAGGGCGCGCTCCAGCGTTGCGCGTGCTGAGGCGGAGGAGCTCGATTTGATTTCCGGCACGTCCCTGGCGAGACCAGCGTAATCGATCAGCGCCTTGATTGCGCCCACGGCGCGGTCGAGGCCCTGCATGACAGCGATATGGGGCAGCGATTTTCGCAAGCCCTTGGTGAACTCGGTAAAGCCGATCGACATGGTCGAGATGTAGATCACGGGCTTGTTGGCGCTTGCCGCCATCCCGTCGACAAGCCGCAGGTTGCGTTCGCGCAATTCATGCGGCGCCTTCGGCAGTTCGGCGTCGATGATGACGATGTCAGTGTCGGGATCGTCGATCATGATCTTGATCGACTGGATGTATACGGATGGATCGACCACCGCGGCAAAGCCGGCATCGAGCGGATTGCCGACGATCGAGCCGGGACCGAGCATTTTTGCGAGCTTCTCGCTGGCCGCGGGCGCAAGGGGCGCGAAATTGAGACCGGCCGCGGAGAAAGCATCGAGCAACAGCCCACGCTTGCCGCCCGACAAGGTCACGGCAGCCAACCGCGAGCCTTTCGGCGACGCGGCGTGGACGAAGCATTCCGTGGTTTCGATGAGCTCGTCGAGGCCGTGGGCGCGGATGACGCCTTCGCGGGCGGAGATCGCGTCAAAACTCTCGATTGAACCGGCCAGCGCCCCGGTATGCGCCATCGCCGCGGCACGGCCGCCTTCGGAAGCGCCCAGCTTGATCGCGATCACCGGTTTGCCGGCGCTACGTGCGGCCTTGCAGGCTTCGCGGAAGGCTTTGGTGTTGCGCACGCCTTCAAGGTAGACGACGATGACGCGGATCGAGGGATCGATCGCGAAATAATTCATCAGGTCGGTCGTCTCCAGGCCCGCTTCGTTGCCTGTCGTGACCATGTAACCGACGCCGACGCCACGATCCTCCAGCGCCTGGCGGATCGCCATCACGATCGCGCCGGATTGGCCGGCGATCGCGACCGGCCCTGCCTCCATCGTCACGACACGGTCGTCGATATTGGTGAAGAGCTTTTCGCCCGCGCTCAAATTGCCGAGGCAATTCGGACCGGTGACGGCAAGCCCGGTTTCGCGGATCGCTTGTTGCAGTTCGACAGCCAGCCTCTGGCTTTCGTCGTCCTGCAGTTCACTGAAGCCGGAGGTCACAATCGTCGCTGAACGTGCGCCGGCTGCTGCGGCATCCCGGACCACCTGGACCGCAAACCGTGCCGGCACCAACACCAGCACATGGTCGGGCTTATCCGGCAGGCTGGCGAAATCCTTGTAGCAGGGCACTCCCCAGATGGTTTCCCGCTTGCTGTTGATCGGGTAGAGGCCGCCTTCGAACCCGTATTTGATCAGGTTGTTCCAGATCCGCTCGGCGTAGTTGCCCGGTTTATCGGTGGCGCCGACCAGCACGATATTACGCGGGTGCAGCATGGCGTGAATTTGCTGGACGACGCGGCTGGCGCTTGATGACGGCGACCACCTATGGGGCGCATTTTCTGAACGGGCTTCCATGATCCTTGATCGCACCCTCTGATGATTTTCCCCGAAACGGAATGTCAGCTTGAAGAAGCCCCGGGCAATGGAAGTCTTCTTATGGGTAGTCGGCGAGGGTGGCAACGTGCGTTGAGGGAAGACCTGCTCTACCAAGCGGGTCGCGGCCGGGAGGGCGAGACGATACCGGCCAGCAGGACCGCCAGAATGCCGGTCAGGAAGATGCCGTCGAAGGTCCCCGCGCCTCCGATGGAAGCAACCGGCGCGCCAAGGCCATTGATCTTGTCGAGGTTGGAAAGGTCTGCGCCAATCAACGTCCCCATCGAGCCGCCGATATAGGCAAGCGGGGCGGCGTATTCGCGGGACAGGATGAAGGCAAGGATCGCCGTGGCGATGACAGGCGCGAACACCGGCACCGCGATGCCGAGCCCATGCACCGGGGTTGCCATCGAATGGATGATGATGGCAATGGCGACGACAGCGATCGTCGCTCTGGTCCAAAGCTGGTACCGCAGCACGAGATAACTCGACATGAGTGTTGGGATCACGGCGCCGCCGACATTCACCGCAAGTACCGTGCCGGGCCAATCCTGGACCAGCGGCACGACATATTGCATGCCGAAGAAATCGACGACCTGTCCGGACCTCACCATTTGTCCCGGCAGGACCGTGACCGGAATGTTGAAATAGCTGCCGATCAGCGAACCGAACAAGAGAAGCAGCGCGGCTCCCGGGCCCACGCCAAGCTTCATATAGGCGTACCGGAGAATACGAAGCTGAACCAGGATGATCAGCCCGACGAACAGAAAGACCAGCACTGTAAACAACACTGGCGTGAGCGGCAGATAGTGAACCTGGGAGCTCATCGCAAATTCGGCCGTTCAGCATCGGTTGCCTGTCCCGCACAATTTGGGAGCCCGGTCGCGCAATCGCAAGGTTCGAATTTCGTTCTGTTGCAGTGATGATAAGGTCGATTTTGGCAGCGTCGGGCAACGGGGAGATTGGAGAGGTGATTACGCTTTATCACTGCATGGCGGCGCGTTCGTTTCGTCCGCTCTGGGCGCTGGAAGAACTGGGGCTTGCCTATGATCTCAAGATGCTGCCGTTTCCGCCGCGGGTATTAGCCAGGGAATATCTCGCCCTCAATCCGCTCGGCACCATTCCGCTCTTGATCGATGGCGATACACGCATGACGGAATCGGCGGCGATCGTTCAATATCTGGTCACGCGATATGGCACGACGCCGCTCGCAGTCGGTATCGATGAGCCTGACTTCGGAGCTTATCTCAACTGGCTGCATTTCGGCGAAGCGACACTCACGTTCCCGCAAACCCTCGTGCTGCGTTACTCGAAGCTTGAGCCGGAGGAGCGGCGCAACCCGCAAGTCACAGCCGACTATTCGAAGTGGTTCTTCGGCCGTTTGCGAGCGGTTGAGGCCGCGGTTGCCAGTAGCGAAACGCTGTGCGGCGGCAGGTTTACCGGTGCCGATATTTCCGTGGGCTATGCGCTGTTGCTGGCGGAGCGTATCGGTCTTGCCAAGGATTTCGGCCCGGCTGTCGCGGCCTATTGGCAGCGGTTACAGCAGCGCGACGGATTTTGCCGGGCGGTGAAAGCGGAAGCCACAGCCGGCGAGCTGCAAAACGCTGTGAGCATTTGGTGGTGATAGCCGTAGAGCTTCTCAACTTGCATCCAACAGTTTGTTCAGCCGCAACCGCGTGATGATGTAGACGTTCTGCAAGTCGTTGGCGAATTCGGTTTGCGTGTCGTTTTGCAGCCGCCGCTTGAATTCGAAGAAGATGCCTTCCTTGGTGTACATTCGCACCGCGATGATGAAGGGAAATCCGAATTTTGCCTTGTAAGCGGCGTTGAGGTTTGACAACTCCGCAAACTCTGGCGATGACAGGGTGTTAAGTCCGGCGCCTGCCTGCTCGGCGGCGGAGGAGGCGGTCATGGTACCGGCCCGAGCTTCCTTGCCGGCCAGATCGGGATGGGCCTGCAACAGGGCTAACTGCCGGGCCGCCGGGGCCATTTTGGTTACGGCAATCATCGCGGCGTGCATGTCGTCCAGGTTGGCAAATGGTCGCCTCTCCCAGGCTTCCTCAGCAACCCATGGCGATTTTTCGAAGATAGCGCCAAACTTCACCACAAAGGCCGCGCGATCCATCGCATTGATCGGCACCATGTCGACGGGGCCGGCGACCGCGTTCACGGCGAGTACCGGCCCGAACAGCAGAGCGAAAACGAGGAACGCAAGCGGCCGGAAACGATCAATCATTTTCAGCCTCCTTGCGCCTCTACTGACTTTAGCTGCCGCGGTAGGTCGTGTAGCTCCAGGGCGACACCAGGATCGGCACGTGATAGTGGGCGGTGGCATCGGCCATGCCGAACTGGATGACGGCCTTTTCCAGGAAGGGTGGGTTGGGCACCACCGTTCCCTGCTTGGCGAAGTATTCGCCGACGTAGAATACGAGCTGGTATTTGCCGGCTTTCATGTTCTCCGGCGTCAGCAGCGGCTGTGCGTTACGGCCGTCCGCATTGGTGGTGACCGTCGCGAGCAGCTTGTAGGCCTCGCCGTCGAGCACACTGAACTCGATCTTCACGCCCTCGCCGGGTTTGCCGCTTGCGGTATCGAGCACATGGGTGGTCAACCCCGGCGATCCCGCCGCCAAAGCGGTCTTGTTGGCAAATGCCGCGAGCGCCAGCATGGCCGAGCCCGTTCCCAGCAGACCTCTTCGGTTGATCAATGTCATCGTCCTGCTCCGTTAGGTTTGCCCCAAAGGATGATCGGGGCAATCCAATTTAACGCTGCAAAAAACGCGCCAGGCAAGCGCTTTTTCTTCCGCCAGCGAATGCGAAGACCAATCTGCGATCAGCGCTTGAGCGGCCGATTGTCGCGGGCCTTTACGGCCTGCTCGGTTGCGGCACGGGCCTTCGCCATCATGGCGTTGCAATATTCGTCGCGATCGCGATGGAAAGCCTGTTGGCGGGCTCGAAAGGCCGCGACTCTCCGGCCGATCTCGTCGCGGAAATCACCGTGGCTGATCGGAGAGAGACGGGCGACCGGCAGGAGGTCGGCAGGACGTTCCGGCGCGGAAGGCTTAGCCGGTGATTCCGATGGAATGCGGGTTTCAGGCCGGAGGTCAGCATCCGCCGTTTTTCCTGCGACCGACTGCACGAACGCCATGGTTTGCGAGATCAGAAGGTCGCGTTCTTGTTTCCACGTCATGCCGCACCTCAGCCCGAAAGACACTCCAGCAAAAAGCCGATCGTCGATCAAGCGATGGTGCGTGAAGTTCGCCGGGAAAGACGCGTCATCCACTGAAACGTTGCGCCGGTCAAATTCAGCGGTGCTCTGGTCTTCTCACACGATCCGCGAGGTCTTGTTACCCCAGTAGCGATCACGCAGGAGCCGCTTGTAGAGTTTGCCGGTGGGAAGCCGCGGCAATTGCTCCTCGAAATCGATCGAGCGCGGCACCTTCTGGCGGGACAGCGATTGGCTACAGAAGCCAATCAGCTCTTCGGCCAGTTCAGGACACGGCTGAACCCCGGGCATCGGCTGCACCACCGCTTTGACTTCCTCTCCGAGATCGGGATTGGGCACGCCGAAGACGGCGGCGTCGGCAATCTTGGGGTGGGTGATCAGAAGGTTTTCGCATTCCTGCGGATAGATGTTCACACCTCCCGAGATGATCATGAAGGTTGCGCGGTCGGTGAGGTAGAGAAAGCCGTCGTTGTCGACATAGCCGACATCGCCCACGGTGCTCATGCTGCCGTCCGCTGATCGGGCCTCGCGTGTCTTGTTGGGGTCGTTGAAATACTCGAACGCGGTTGCGGTCTTGAACCAGACCGTGCCCGGTGTCCCGGCCGGACAAGGTTTCATGTCCTCGTCGAGAATGCTGAGGTCGCCGAGCAGAACCCGTCCCACCGTGCCGCGATGGGCCAGCCATTCCGCGCTGTTGCAGGCCGTAAAGCCGAGACCTTCGGTGGCGCCGTAATATTCGTGAATGATCGGCCCCAACCATTTGATCATGTCGTCCTTGACGGCGGCCGGGCAGGGAGCGGCGGCATGAACGGCGGTTTCGAGTGAGGACAGATCGTAGCGGGAGCGCACGTCCTCAGGCAATTTCAGCATGCGTGAAAACATCGTCGGAACCAGCTGGCTGTGGGTGACGCCCCATTTTTCGACCAGTTCGAGGTAACGCTGCGGATCGAAACTTTCCATGATGATGACGGTGCCGCCCGTCCGGATCGTAAGATTGACCGCGGCCTGTGGCGCCGAGTGATAGAGCGGCGCGGGCGACAGATAGATCATGCCTTCGCGGTATTGCCAGAGCTTCTGCAGGAACTCGAACAACGGCATTTGATGCGAAGGTGGCTGCTCCGGCAATGGGCGCAAAATGCCTTTGGGCCTTCCCGTCGTGCCCGACGAATAAAGCATCGCCGTACCGATGCAGGCGTCCTCGATCGGTGTTTTGGGAAGGCCGGCCGTGACGTCGTCCAACCCAACGATGCGTTCGCTTTCGCTGACGCCGTCGGCCACGATGCAGAGCTCGACCTTCGGGCACTGCTTGAGCGCTTCGCGGGCAATGTCGAGTTTGGCGACGGAGGTGATGAGAATGCGGGATTCGCTGTTGTTGACGATATAGGCGAGTTCGTCCGCGGTAAGGTAGGAATTGACGCAGGTATAATAAAGGCCCGATTTCTCGCCCGCACCGCAGGCCTCCAGGTAGCGGCTGTTGTTCTCCATGTAGATCGCATAGTGATCCAGGCGCCTCATACCGCGGTTGCGAAACAGGTGGGCGAGGCGGTTCGTGCGTGCCTCCAGTTCAGCATAGCTCACGGACTCGCCGGAGTTCGCCATGATGAAAGCGGGCTGAAGCGGGCGGAGATTAGCGTGCTTGCCGGTATACATCGTATCTAGCGACTCCCCTCGTACGACCGGCGGATCGCGGACGATTTATCCGCACTACCGGTGGCGGCCCCGCGGGCATGGCTATGGCGCTGAAGACGACATGGCCCCGGTGCACGCGCTTGTCCTCCCGGACAATTTTATTAAGTACTTTTGGGACGATGTTAGCGGAGCAACGGGGCGGCGTCACCACCGTACGATCCCATGCACGCCACAGATTTCGCTTGATCCCGGTTGTCGCATGAACAGACTATCGAGGGTCCCTATCTTGGTCCCGTCGCATATCTGGGATTACCTCGACGGATCGCAGCCGTAATTGAGAGGAGGGAGCCTTGAGCGCGACTGAGCAATCGACGCGTTTGGCGCGAACGGCCGATACCCGTTCGTTCTATCGTCTTTCTCCGATCCTCATTGTGCTCGCCGGGCTTCTGGCGGGCTGCGGGGACAAGCAGGCGCCGCAGGCCGCAGCCGCGCCACCGCCCGTTACCGTTGCCCAGCCCGTCAAGCGAACTGTCACGGATTGGGACGAATTCACGGGACGGTTTGATGCCGTCGAAAGTGTGCAGGTTCGCCCCCGTGTCGGCGGCTTCATTACGGCGGTCGAATTCCGTGATGGCGCCTTCGTCAAGGCGGGCGACCTCCTTTACCTGATTGATGCGCGCCCATTCGAGGCGGTCGCGACACAAGCCGACGGTCAGCTTTCGGATGCGCGCGCCAAGGTGGAACTCGGCAGGCGGGAACTGGACCGCGCGCTCACCCTGCAACAGTCGCAGAATGTCGCAGACAATATCGTCGATCAGCGGCGTCAGGCGCTTCAGGCGGCGAGAGCGGCCGAGACCCAGGCCGAAGGCGCGTTGAAGGCTGCCCAGCTCAATGTCGAATTCACCCATGTCACGGCCCCGATCGGCGGCCGGGTGAGCCGGCATCTCGTCAGTGTCGGCAATCTCGTGCAGGGCAGTGAAGGCGTTGCGACACTGCTGACCTCGATCGTTTCGCTCGACCCGATCTACATCTATTTCGACATCGATGAGGCCACCTACCTCAAGTACAACCGGCTCTGGTCCGAAGGTAAACGTCCGAGTTCGCGCGACACGCCGAACCCGGTCGAGGTAACGCTGACGGGCGAGATCAAGCCTTCCCACAACGGCACGATCAATTTCCTCGACAACCAGCTGGATGTCTCCACCGGCACGCTACGCGGACGCGCCGTGATCCCGAATACGGATCTGTCGATCCTGCCGGGGCAGTTTGGTCGGGTCCGCTTGATCGCGAGCGCACCCTATGAGGCGCTGCTCGTGCCCGATGGCGCCATCGCGACCGATCAAGCCCGCAAGATCGTCTTTGTGGTCAAGGACGACAACACGGTTGAGGCGAGACCCGTCGTTCTCGGACCGATCGATGAGGGCCTGCGCGTCGTCCGTGAAGGCCTCAAGCCCGAAGACCACGTCATCGTCGACGGACTGCAACGCGCGCGTGTCGGTGCCAAAGTGACCCCGAACGATGCCAAGCCCGCGCCCGCCGGTGGCAAGCCATGAATCTCGGGGCGCTTTCCGTCAACCGGCCGATCCTGGCGATGGTGCTGTCCATCGTGCTGCTGATCGTCGGTGCGATCGCCTATACGACGTTGCCGGTCGCAGAATATCCGCAAGTCGTGCCGCCCACCGTGGTGGTCACCACGCAATATCCGGGCGCCTCGGCGCAGACGGTATCTGACACCGTCGCCGCTCCGATCGAGCAGCAGATCGATGGCGTCGAGGACATGCTTTACCTCTACAGCCAGGCGACCTCGAACGGGCAGCTCACGATCACCGTGACATTCAAGCTCGGCACCGATCTCGACAAGGCGCAGGTGCTGGTCCAGAACCGGGTTGCGATTGCGACGCCGCAACTGCCGGACGAGGTTCAGCGCAACGGTGTGGTGACGCGCAAGAACAGCCCCGACATTTTGATGGTCGTGTTCATGTTGTCGCCCGACGACACCTTCGACCAGCTCTACATCAGCAACTACGCGCTGCTTCAGGTTCGCGACCAGCTGCTTCGGCTTGACGGCATCGGCGACATCCAGATTTTCGGTGCGCGCGATTACTCCATGCGGCTGTGGTTGGATCCCGACAAGATCGCCAATCTTGGCCTGACGGCCGGCGACGTCGTGGCCGCCATTCGCGCCCAAAACTTGCAGATCGCCGGAGGCCAGCTCGCGGGGCCGCCGATTGCGGACCGGGCTTTTCAGCCGAATCTGACCTTCACCGGGCGTCTGAAAGATATCCAGCAATTCGAGGACATTCTCGTCAAGGCCGGCTCCGACGGCCGTACCGTGCGGCTACGTGACGTGGCGCGGATCGAACTCGGCGCGCTCGACTACACCACCAACAGCTTCCTCTTGCGCAAGACCGCAGTGGCAATGCTGGTGACCCAGCGGCCCGGCTCGAACGCATTGGCAACGGCGAAGAATATTTCCGACGCGATGATGAAGTTGAAGGCCAGCTTCCCGAAGGGGCTTGACTACAATATCGGCTACAACCCGACCGAGTTTATCGCGCAATCCGTCAGCGAATTGATCAAGACCATCTACGAGGCGATGGTCCTGGTTGTCATCGTGGTGCTGGTTTTCCTGCAAGGATGGCGTCCGGCGATCATCCCGATCGTGGCGATTCCGGTGTCGCTGGTAGGGACTTTCGCCGCGATGGCCGCGCTCGGTTTTGCCATCAACAATCTGACCCTGTTTGGCCTCGTGCTTGCGGTCGGCATCGTGGTCGATGATGCGATCGTGGTGGTGGAAAATGTCGAGCGGCATCTTCGCGACGGTCTGAGCAGGCGCGACGCAGCGCTGCGCACCATGGAGGAAGTCGGCGGCGCGCTGGTGTCGATCGCGCTGGTATTGTGTGCGGTGTTTGTGCCCACCGCGTTCCTCGGCGGCATTTCCGGGCAGTTCTTTCAGCAATTCGCCATCACGATCGCGGTGGCGACCGCAATTTCCTGCTTCTGTTCACTGACGCTGTCGCCGGCGCTCGCGTCGCAAATCCTGGTGGCGCATGAAGAGAGGCGGGAGCCCGCGCGCTGGAACATCCTCGCGCGCGGCTGGGGCGCCTTTACCGGCGTCTTCAATCGCGGCTTTGACTGGTTGTCCCACGGTTACGGCAGCGCCGCGGGCTTCGTCATCCGGCATTCATCCGTCATGCTGTTGATCTATCTGGTGCTGATCGGCAGCGCGGGTTGGCTGCTGGCGACAACGCCGCAAGGATTCATCCCTGCCCAGGACCGCGGCTACATCATCGTCTCCGCGCAATTGCCGGGCGCAGCCTCGCTGGCACGCACCACCGAAATCGTCCGTGAAATCGAGAGGATATCGCTGGACACGCCCGGCATCGTTCGTGTGGCGGCGTTTGCCGGCCTTTCCGGCGCGACGCGGACGCAGGCTGGCAATGCCGCCGCGCTATTTCCGGTGTTCGACGAACCGGAAGTGCGCCTGAAGAAAGGCCTGACGGCGGACAAGATCACGGCCGATCTGCGCAAGCGGCTTTCGGTGATCGAGGGCGCCTTCATCATTGTGATTCCCCCGCCGTCGATTCCGGGTATCGGCACCGGGGGCGGTTTCACCATGCGCATCGAGGATCGGCAAGGCCGCGGGCCCGAACTTTTGGCGGCGGCGACCGATGAGTTGGTTGCGGCCGCGCGCCGGACTCCAGGACTGACCTCTGTGTTCTCGCCTTATTCGGCCAATACGCCGCAGGTGTTCGTCGATATCGACCGTGTCAAGGCACAGAAACTCGGCGTGCCGATCCAGGGCGTGACGGATGCCGTCGAGACCTACTTCGGTTCGACCTATGTCAACGACTTCAACATCCTCGGCCGGACCTATCACGTCACCGCACAGGCCGACTTGCCGTTCCGCAAGGAAGCCGCGGACCTCGCGCGCCTGCGCACCCGCAACGCTTCCGGCGACATGGTCATGCTGGGCAGCGTGGTCGATTTCCGCGACGTCGCCGGTCCCGACCGGGTCGCTCGCTACAATCTATACTCGTCTTCGGAACTTCAGGGAGAGCCGACGCCGGGTACGAGTTCGACAACGGCGATCAACCTCATGCAGCGTCTGGCGAATGAGACCTTGCCGAGCGGCTTCTCCTACGACTGGACTGACCTGTCTTATCAACAGGTCAACGGCGCGAGCTCGGGTCTCTACGTCTTTCCGATCTGCGTGTTGTTCGTGTTTCTGGTGCTGGCGGCGCAGTACGGCAGCTGGAGCTTGCCGTTCGCGGTGATCCTGATCGTGCCGATGTGCCTGCTGGCCGCGACGCTCGGGGTGCGGATCATGGGACAGGACGTCAATATCCTGACCCAGATCGGTTTTGTGGTGCTGGTGGGTCTTGCCGCGAAAAACGCCATCCTGATCGTCGAGTTCGCGCGCGACATCGAGCTTGAGGGCCGTCCCCGCCTGGAGGCGGTGATCGAGGCTTGCCGTCTCCGTCTGCGCCCGATCCTGATGACATCGTTCGCCTTCATCCTCGGCGTGCTGCCGCTGGTCGTCTCGACCGGATCGGGATCAGAGATGCGTCAGGCGGTCGGGGTCGCCGTGTTCTTCGGCATGCTCGGCGTCACGCTGTTCGGGCTGGTGTTCACGCCGATCTTCTACATGGTGGTGCGCAATCTTGCGGATGGATCGCAGCCGAAAACGCAGGCCAAGCCCGGCTGAAACGCGATTGCCGAAATTCGAGCGCCGTTGCCACAGAGCGCGTAGCTTCGCGACCCTACTTTTGGCTCATTCCAGGCGGGTGGGCAGGGCGATGGTTATAAAATATGCTGTACTCAACAAAGCAAAATCGGGAGAGGCCCACATGAGAGCGAAACTATTGCCGGCTGCTGTTGCGGCTTGCGGCCTGATGCTGGCGGCGCCAGCGTCGGCGCAAGGCGTCAAGATCGGTATCCTGAACGACCAGTCCGGTGTCTACGCCGATTACGGTGGAAAGTATTCCTTCGAAGCCGCCAAGATGGCGATCGAGGAATTCGGCGGCGAGGTACTCGGCCAGAAGATCGAGATCATCTCGGGCGACCATCAGAACAAGCCGGACCTTGCCACCAGCATCGCGCGGCGCTGGTATGAGGTTGAGAACGTCGACATGATCACCGAGCTCACGACGTCGTCGGTCGCGCTCGCAGTGCAGGACCTCTCAAAGGACAAGAAGAAGATCGATATCGTCGTGGGCGCCGCGACCTCGCGCATCACGGGCGACGCCTGCACGCCCTATGGCTTTCATTGGGCTTTCGATACCCATGCGCTGGCGGTCGGCACCGGCGGCGCGCTGGTCAAAGCTGGCGGTGATACCTGGTTCTTCATGACCGCCGACTATGCGTTCGGCTACTCGCTGGAAAAAGACACCGGCGATGTCGTCCAGGAAAACGGTGGCAAGGTGCTCGGCGCAGTCCGCATACCGCTGAACTCGTCGGACTTCTCGTCGTTCCTGCTACAGGCGCAAAGTTCCAAGGCCAAGATCATCGGGCTCGCCAATGCCGGTCTCGACACCACCAACTCGATCAAGCAGGCGGCGGAATTCGGTATCGTGAAAAGTGGCCAGAAGCTCGCAGCGCTCCTGATGACGCTCGCCGAAGTTCACGGGCTCGGACTTGAGGCCGCGCAGGGCCTGGTGCTGACGGAAGGCTTTTACTGGGATCAGAACGACAAGACCCGTGAGTTCTCCGAACGCTTCTTCAAGCGAACCGGGCGCATGCCCAGCATGATCCATGCCGGCACCTATTCGGCCACGCTGCAATATCTCAAGGCCGTCAAGGCAGCCGGCACCAAGGACTCCGACGCGGTCGCCAAGACGCTGAAATCACTTCCGGTCGACGACGTGTTCGCCCAAGGCGGCAAGGTGCTCGAGAACGGCCGCATGGTGCACGACCTTTATCTGTTCGAGGTCAAGAAGCCTTCCGAATCCAAGAAGCCCTGGGACTATTACAAGCAGCTCGCGGTTGTTCCCGGCGACAAGGCGTTCCCGGCTGCGAAGGACAGCGGCTGCCCACTGACGAAGTGATCGGCGGAGCTGTTATTACGGCCATGTGAATTGCTGACATGTGACGCGGCGCCATTTTGGCGCCGCGTTCGTTCGTGACATTGCAAAGCACGCCAATCTTCAAAGGGTATCTGGAGGTGTCTTGGTGTTGCAATCGGGACACGTAGCGTGGATTAAATCGCCATTTTAGCCCGTCTTTTTGTTGCAGATGCAAGCAGGGCGAGGCTACGTTCCGGCCTCAAAATTCTTCCGAGGGAAGCAATGACGTTATCCGGAGGTCCCACGCAATTTTTCAACCGCTTGTCCGGCCGATGGTGGTTGCGGTCATTGCAAGCTGCGGCCGTGGCGTTGCTGCTGCTCGTTCTTCCGGTTGCGACGACCGAGAGCCAAGCAGTGCCGACACTGGGCGTCAACGGCGCGCATGTCTATCTCTTGCGCGGCGTGCTCAACATTTTCTCACTCGGTCTCGATGACATCGCAGCCAAACTGGAAGCGCAGGGTATCCCGGTCACGGTGATCAATTATCTCGGCTGGGCGTCGCTCGCCGACCAAGCGGCTGCGGACTACCGCAGCGGCCGGGTGAAGACGATCATTCTGGTAGGGCATTCTTCGGGCGCGACGGTACTGCCCGATATGGTAGCGCGTCTTAGTCAACAGGGCGCCCCAGTGAAGCTTGCGATCGGTCTGGATTCGGTATTTCGAACCAGCCTGTCCGGTCACGTCGGCCGCTACATCAATTACTACGTCGGCAATGGCAACGGAGAGCCGGTCGCGCCGACCAGGCAATTGCAGGGCTCGCTCGAGAACGTGAATGTGGCGAATGTTCCCGGTGTAGCGCATCTCACGATCGATAAGAGCGAGATCATGCAGCGGCGGGTGATCAGCGACATCGATGCCGTGGTTTTCGGTAGCCGTCCCAGGGAAATATCCGCAGCGCCGCTCCTTGGGCGATAAGATCGCGCCGGAGGGCTATGGCCATGCCCGCAGGGCGCGATCGCCCATGGCCCTGAAGGACGCCACAATTCCACCAATTCGGCTGCCC
Organism: Bradyrhizobium sp.; assembly: GCA_049509335.1. Taxonomy (GTDB): domain Bacteria; phylum Pseudomonadota; class Alphaproteobacteria; order Rhizobiales; family Xanthobacteraceae; genus Bradyrhizobium. Next base: position 43,498 of record JBEKZZ010000004.1, read on the forward strand.
AAAAGGGCGGTCGCGTATAAAGTCTGCCTTTCCTGTCCGTTGACGTGCGCCGATACCGGCTGCGGATAACAGGGCTTCAAGCGTTGGGATGGTTCGTGGAACGCAGGATCAATCCGACGCGAGTGGCAGTGGTCATTTTCGGGGCGCTGCTTTGGACCTCGCTGTGTCATGGCGGCGTCAATCCGGCGAAAGCAGACCCCGTCACCGCCTCGACCGAAGCGCCGATATCACCGTCTCCTCCATCGACGACCGGGCCGCGCGCGCGGGCCTATCTGTTTCGCGGCGCCTTGGGTCCATTCTTCTCGCGCGGGATGGATCGTCTCACCGACAGGCTTAAAGAGGCTGGTATCACCGCCAATGTCTACGAATTCACCATTTGCCGCCTGATCGCGGCGCAAGCGATCGAGGAATACCGCGAAAGCCCGGCACCGATCATCCTGATCGGACATTCGATGGGCGGGCTCTGTGCCGTGATCTTTGCGGAGGTTCTGGAAAGCGAAGGCATCCGGGCGGATCTGGTCGTCGCCATCGATCCCGCTCATGCGACGAACGACGTCCCGCTGAACGTCGATCGCTTCATCAACATCTTCCTGTCGAAGAGTGTGCTCGGCGGCGGTGACGTCAAGCCGAAGCCCGGATTCCGGGGCCATTATGCGAGCTTCGATCTTTCCCAGCACGACGAAGTTTCGCACATCAATATCGAGAAGCTGGACACGGTGCAGCAGCAGCTCGTGACCAAGGTCCTTCAGATAGCGACAGCAAAGACCGAGGGTGACACGGTTCCGATTCGCTGCGTCATTCCCGCGAAGGCGGACATCGATCTCTGGGACAGCGGAATGGCGGTCTTCGCGCGCCCGGGGGACAGCTTGCAGTCGATTGCGACCGCCTATCACGTTCCGCTTTGGTCGATCATGCAGGTCAACAAGGGCGCGGAACGTACGCCGCTGGTTCCGGGTGAGCGCGTTGTCGTTCCGCGTCATCTCCAGCCGTTGGTCGAGGCATCAGCGCCGGAGCCGCCGAAACATTGATCGGCGGCCGGAACCCCTCACGGCTCGAGCCGTAAACTTCAGCCTTGAGGCAGAAACGGCACCAGCATCGGAACGCGGCGGCAGTAAGGGCCGTAGGCATCGGCGCCGAGTTCAGCCGTAAGAAAGCCTTCCTCCATACGCGCTTTTTGCCAGAGGCCAAAGGCGATCAAGACAACGCCGAGTAGCGCGGTTGCGGTTCCGACCGCAACGCCGGTCGCAATCATGGCGCCGATCAGCCCGGTATAGATTGGATGACGAACCAATCCGTAAGGTCCGGTGTCGATGACGCGGTGGCCCTCCTTGCGGGTGATGGCATTCGACCAGAAACGCCCGAGATGAATGCGCGCCCACCAGGTGAACAGGCAACCGGCGGCGGTCAGTGCAGCCAGGATGTAGGTGCCGGTGGTGCCGACATGCCAGAGCGATTTCTCGCCAAGGACTCTCGAAGTCCATGGTGTCAGCAGGATGGCGCCGACGAGAATGGGAATGCGGTAAGCCCGCGAGTCCCAGGTCCTGACGTGTTTTTCGGTCCGGCCGGAAAAGAACGAACCTATCAGCCAGCTCAAGAGCCAGGCCGCCCAGATCAATGCCAATAAGGCGGTCGGCCAGGTTGCGGTCCATCCGCTCCAGACAAAAGCGATAATCGGGTTTGGTTCGTTCATCATGCGTGGCCTTATGAGATTCTCTATTGGAGAGTACTGGCAAAGGCCAAAAAGGCCACAGTAATCAGTAATCGAATGGCCTATCGACTCAAGTCACTTCGGGACTGCTGAGCAAATAAGTAATGGTATCCCGCAACGCCGGTTCGATCGGCCGCGGCGCATAGCCCAGTTCTTTTGCCGCTTTCTCGATCGACAACTTGGTCGCCCGCAATGCGATCCGAACACCCTCAACCGTGCCGGATGGCGGCCGGTGTGTGATGTGATCCGAGATGAATTCCAGCATGCCTGCGGCTGCCTCCGCGATCTTGCCGGGGACCGGAATGGCGAGCGTGCGGCGCCCGCTAATGGCCGCCATCAGCTTCAAGATATTCTTCAACGAAATGCTCTCTCCCCCGAGGATGTAGCGGTGGCCAATTTGTCCCCGCTCCATCGTCAGGATCAGGCCGGTGGCGACGTCGCGGACATCGACCATATTCACGATGAAATCGAGATACATCTGAACGCGCCCATGCAGAAATTGCCGGAGCATTGCGGTGGGAGGCGTCAGGTTGTGATCGTGCGGTCCGATCGGCATCGTCGGCGTGCCGATGACGAGCGGAAATCCTGCCGCGGCTGCCTGCGCGGCTGCCTGCTCGGCCAGCATCTTCGAGCGGGTGTAGACGCCCGGCATTTGCTGTGGCGGCAACAGGCTGCGCTCGCCGCTGTCGTCCTGCAATGAGGGCGGCCGGAACAGGATGGATTCGGTCGAGCAATGGAGGAAGCGTCCGATGCCGCGCCTGCGTGCCGCGGCAATAACGACTTCCGTGCCCTGGAAATTCACCGCATGGAAATCGCTTTTCTTGGGTAGCCACATGCCCGGAAGGCCGGCGAGATGATAAACCTCATCGGCATCGCGCAGGGTTTCATCCACCAGTCCCGAATCCAGCACCGAACCCGACACATATTCGACGCCGGGAATGGCGCAGACTGGAGGCCGCCGGTCGAGAACCCGGACCTTGTGATCGCGCGCGACCAGCGCCGACACAAGGTGCTGGCCGATGAAGCCGGTGCCGCCGGTAACAAGTGCCGTGGTCATGAACGTGGCAGCGGTTCGACCTGAAGTTCCTCGGTAAAGGATGAAGGGCCGCGCTGTGTCTGCGGCTGGCCGGTCTGGATAATGGCCGCCAGATCGCGCCGGAATCCAAGGGCGATAAACAGTTTCGCTATCACAAACATCGGTCCGAGCAGAAGATGAGACGGGTTATCGACCAATGCCGGCTGGCGGCGTTCGAAAACCCGATGTCCGATAACCTGGAAGCCGACGCCTGCCACGATCAACGTCAATGTTACGGAACACAAGACGGTGATGCTGGCATGGCTCGCGACGAATGCAGCAGCCGAGAGCAGCGCGACCGCCGCGCCGACAATAGCCGCCCCGACGGCGGTATCGAGCACCAACCAGTACACAAGTACTGGCAAGACCATGATCGGTGCCAGTGTCGTATGCACCCCAAGCGCCGGAATCGGAACGAGGCTGAGCGGAAGAATGGCGGCAAAGAACAATGCGATAATGCCAAAAACATGCATCGCGCAATTTAGGGGATCACGATGATATTCGACGTAATCGGCAAGCTGACGCTTGAAAAAGGCATTCATGCAGGGAGCTCGCTACAGCCTTCGTGCGGAACACTCAGGCGCTGATGTAAATCAAAATGAGGCGATGCGACGTGTTGATATAAGGACTACTTAAACGCGGGATATGTCCGAAGTCAAATAATGGTCGAGCCTTCAACTAACTGAATTCTTTTGACTAATTACAAGCTGAGAAACCTCGTGCGCAACGTTTCACCTCACGCATGGATGAGGCGCCAAAGGATGCCGACAACAGCGCCAAGCCAGAGGATGGCCGCAGCTCCGCCCTGGATCGCAAAGCCCGGTCCGCGTTTGTTGGCGGCCTTGGCGTAGCCGACCATGTAAAGAACTCGCCCGATAATCCAGACAACGCCAAGTGCCGCCGCGATCGCATCGCCGACATAAATCGCAAACAGCCAGAGCGCGGGCAGGAAGACTGGCATCCACTCCAGTGTATTCATTTGCACGCGATAGATCCGCTCGAAGTCCGGATTGCCCGATACTGCAGGCGCCCTGATGCCGTAGGTTTGGCGCGCCTTGCCGACCTGAAAACTCATCAGGAAATAAGCAAGCAGCGCAAGGCAGGTGACGAGGGCCGTCAGATGAAACATGGAGAGCTTCCTTTCGATGTCTTCGGTCTGGTCTTCAGTAGCCGGTCATCTCGAGATATCCAACCCCGTTGTGGCTGCCGGAAAAGCGGATCGGTCCTTCCCAATAGGGAAAGCGCGTCCCCATCCAGCATTTTGCATTCAGCGGCGCGCATGAAATCTTCAGCGCCAACGGCGGGATTGCAACGTCCCAAGCGGTCGGAATGTTGCGTCCCGCAATATCCGTCGAAGCCTTCGGCGTCATGACGATTTCGGAAGATACAAGCACCCGGCTATTTCCGTCGGGCGAAAACCACTTTCCGGAAATAAAGTGATGGCCATCGGCCCGGCGCAGCCGAAACAGCACAAGCTTCTGGCCCTCACTGAAATGCAGCGACAGCCAATCCCACCCGGTCTGGTCGGAGGCAAGCGGCTGACTGCTCCATTCGCGATCCATCCAGGCAAGGCCTGTGACGTCGACCGGTTTGTCGTCGATAGTGATGCTGCCGGTCGCCCTGAAAAAAGGCTGGCTGTAGTAATAGGAAGCCTGTCCCTGTTCTGACTTTACGCTGTAGCCGGCGTCACCCTGCAAAACCAGAGCGTGGTCCGATTCGAGCTGCAGGGCGTAGACAAAATCCGCGCCAGCCGCGTTTAATTCGAGCGGCGAAAGGGTATTGCTGTTCATCCCCACGCGCCCACGCATTTGCCAGGCATCGATCCAGGCATCAAAGGGCGAGGCCTCGGCGCCCGCTTGTCCTACGCCGCCGCGCGCGAAGGTTTCACTGAGGCGATGGGTGTCGGCGCGGGTGACCGCTGCGTGTCCCATCCATATCTGCTGATTGGCCCAGCCTTCCTGCTGTATGCCGGCGCGCATGGCCTGGCGAAACAAGGTCCATTGCGCGCCGTAAGCCGCTCCGCTTGCGTCCGCGAGGTTTGCCGTCACGTACCACCACTCGATGCGAAAGTCCGGATGCGGGCCGTGATCGTCCGGAAACACCAGCTTCTTGTCCGGAACGACGGCTGCAAATCCATCGCCGCTCATGCCGAGACCGGCAAATCCCTGCGCCCATGCAGCCTTCTGCGCCAGCGGAAAAGACATCGCGCCGCCGGCAAAAGCGCGGCGTGACAATTTGAAGTCACCGCTCATCGGCGAAAACCTTGATCAAGGCTGCCGGCTGCAACCGCGCCAGTTTGAGGACCGGAATGGCCGCAGCAACCAGCGAGGCCGTCATCGCCACAGTGAGAAGCTCGGCCAGTTGCGCCGGGAATACATGAAACGGCAGGCGCCAGCCAAACGCCTTCACGTTCACGACCGCGATCAGGCACCAGGCGACCAGAAGACCGAGCGGCAGCGCAAGCAGGGCAGTAATCAGCGCGACCGACATCGTCTTGAGGAGTTCGATCATTGCAAGTTGCCGTCGCGTGATTCCGATGGCCCACAACGGCGCAAGCTGAGGCAGCCGCGAATTGCCGAGCGTGAGCAGGCTCGTCAATAGCGCGATGCCGGCGACGCCAAGCGTGAAGGCATTCAACGCGGCCGTCACCGCGAAGGTTCGGTTGAAGATACGTTTCGATTCCGCCTTCAATGCCGCCTGGTCAATCAGATTGTGCTCATCCAGTCCGAATTTTTCGTGCAAGGCGGACATCAGCGCGGGGACGGCGGTTCGGTTCGCGAGCAAGCCGATCCGCGTCAGCGGGATGTTGGGGAAGTGGCGGGTCAGCGCCTCAAAATTGACTGCGATCTGTCCCTTGGGATTGCCGTAGTCGGCATAGATGCCGATCAGGCGGATCTTCCAATCGCCATTCGGTGTCGGCACCTCAATGGCGTCGCCGATGCCGAGTTTCAAGCGTAGCGCGAGTTGTTCGCTCATGAAAGCGGCATCGCCCGATCGCAGCCGCCCCCAGGCATTGTCGGCAGACCGCAGCAGAGGCCAGCGATCGCGGTAAGTTGGGTTGTCGGGAAGGCCGAAAATTTCCAGCGGCGCCTCTGCAAGCTGCGTTTCGGTCCGGCCGCCGGGAAGGATGGCGGTGACATCGCCTCGATCTCGCAACCATGCGGTGATGGCCTTGGCCTGTGCGTCGTCTGACGCATTGATGTAGACATCTGCGGCCAGCCGGCCGTCGAGCCAGCTGACGAACGTCCGGCTGAAGCTTTCGACCATCGTGCCGACGCCGACATTCACCGAGAGCGCGAGCAATAGCGCCATCAAGGCCAGTGACAAACCCGAAAGCTGCTGGCGGCTGTCGGCCCAGAACCATGCGGCGAGCGCGCCACGCGCCTGCCGTTGGCCGCCCGCCAGCACCAGTTCCAGAATCAAAGGCAGTCCGAGCGCGGCGCCAAGCAGCGTCATTGCCAGCACGGCAAAACCCGCCAGAAGCGAATCGCCGAACCGGAGAAAGCCTAGCGCGGCGGCGAACACAGTCAGCGCAGCAATCCCTTGCAGAAGAACCCATCGGCGCTGCGCCTGACGCCAGGCTTGAGGCTGCGCTGCCGCGAGCACCGACAGGCGGCTCGCTTTCAACAGGCTCGCCGCTGCGGCCAGCAGGGCGCCCAATACGCTGATGAGGAGCCCGGCAATCCACCATTGCGGCCGGAGCGAGAGCTGTCCGGGAATCTGCGCGCCGTAAAGTCCGCGCAAGGATGCGGCGACATCGGGGAGCAGCGCTGCCGCAATCAGATAGCCGCCGACCATCCCGACCAGTCCGGCGACGAGCGCGAAAAAAACCAGCTCAAACACCAATACCGTATTGAGCTGGCGCGCGGACACGCCGCAGGCCCGCAAGGTTCGCAACATCGGCAGCCGCTGCTCGAACGCCAATCCGACCGCCGAGTTGACGATGAACAGGCCCACGAAAAACGACAACAGGCCGAACGCAGTGAGGTTCAAGTGAAAGCTGTCGGTAAGGCGTTCGAGATCGCTCTCGGCATCTGGTTCGATCAGCCGCAGCCGGTCGCCCGCAATGGATTCGAGCGTGGCACGCGGCCCCTCGGTCTTGCCGATCAGAAGACGCGAAACCTGATCGGGCATTTTCAGTAGCCGCTGGGCGATGCCGATATCGACCACCATCACCCCCGGCGTCAGTTGGGCCGCGAGGTGAAACGGCGGCAGGCTCATATCGTTGCTGGCTTGCAGAGAAGCGCCTTCGTGAGAATCCAACTCGGCCAGGGTTTCCGGCGCGACCCGTGTCTCTCCCGGCGGCGCGACGAAAGCCTGCAAATCTCCGCCGATGGCCGGCGTATCACCGACTTCTGTCGGCAGCGTCACCGGTTCGATGCCGAGCAGGCGGAATGAGCGTCCGTCGATCTGAATACGGCCTTCGAGAACCGGCGATACCGGCCAACCGGCGCGGCGAAGCTCGACGAACAGCTGCTGCGGGAAGGCTCCTCCGTTGCGGGCGACCAGCGCCGCGGTTCGAACGCCGCCGAATGCGGCAGCCGCGCGATCATAGCTATATCTTGCCTGCTGATTCAGGGCCTGGACGCCGCTCCACAGCGCGATCGCCGAGACGAGGCCGATCATCAGGGTCGCGAACTGCATCGGATGCCGCCGCCAGTGGCTGAGCAGGACCGCCAGAATCCAAAGCGTACGCGTCACGCGATCAATCCCGCGCTGAGGTTGATGTGGCGGTCCAGCGTCGCAGCGAGACGAATCGAATGGGTCACCATCAGAAGACCGCAGCCGGTCTGCGCGACGAGATCGCGGGTGAGGGTCAGCACGTCATCGGCGGTCGCCTCATCGAGGTTGCCGGTAGGTTCGTCCGCGAGCAGAAGCGATGGTTTCACCGCCAGCGCCCGGCCGATTGCGACCCGTTGCTGCTGACCGCCGGACAACTGCTCGGGATAGCGGTCGAGACAACCGCCAAGCCCCAGACGTTCCGCAAGCTCGGCCTGCCAGGCGGTATCGTGGCGTCCGGCAATGCGGGATTGAAACGCCAGGTTATCGCGAACACTGAGGCTCGGGATCAGGTTGAATTGTTGAAAGACGAGACCCAGCCGGTCACGCCGCAACGCCGCGAGGCCAGCTTCATTGAGATCGGCGATCGACGTCCCGGCAACGTCGATCGTCCCACCGTCTGCGCGATCGAGCCCCGCGATCAGGTGCAACAGCGTGCTTTTGCCGCTGCCGGATTCCCCCGTCAGCGCGACCCGCTCGCCGGCCGCGACGGTCAGGCTTACTCCGCGAAGCACGACGACCTGCTCTCCGGCCGCGGAATAAGCCTTGGTCAAATTGCGAACGCTCAGCACGATCTTCCTATCCGATGTCATGCGAAGCGACGCATCCTGGTGTCCGGTTTTGATCAAAGGCCTTTGAGCATAGCGAAACCACGGCCGCAGATCACGCCCTCTGAATGTCGCGCGACGCGATCGTGATCGGTCCCATCACGGCCAGAAAGCGCGTTCCTGCTGAACGATCGGTTGCATTTTGCGTTGCGCCCCGGATAGCCTGACACCAAGCCGGTCTAACGGCAAAAAACGACCACGAGGGGACGACCATGACCGCCCAGCCGACCCCCAAGGGAGCCTGGAGAATCGCGTTTCTCCTGTTCCTGTTCATGCTGCTGAACTTCGCGGACAAGATCGTGGTCGGCCTCGCGGGGGTTCCGATCATGGCCGATTTGAAACTTGAACCGGAGCAGTTCGGCTTTCTGGGCTCTTCCTTCTTCTTCCTGTTTTCCATTTCAGCGGTCGCTATCGGCTTCCTCGCCAATCGCACCGCGACGCGTTGGGTATTGTTGGCGCTCGCGCTGATCTGGGCGCTGGCCCAGTTTCCGATGACTGGCGACGTCAGTTTCACGACGCTTCTGATCTGCCGTATCATTCTCGGCGCGGGCGAGGGGCCGGCGGCTGCGGTCGCTGTGCATGCCATCTACAAATGGTTTCCTGATGAAAGACGGACCTTGCCTACCGCCGTGTTGTCGCAGGGATCGGCCTTCGGGATTATCCTGGCGGTGCCCGCGCTGAACTGGCTCATCGTCCACTATAACTGGCACTATGCTTTCGGGGCGCTCGGTGTTGCCGGGCTCATATGGGCTGTGGCGTGGCTGCTCCTGGGCGAGGAAGGCCCGCTCGTTCCGACCTCCGTCGCGGCTGCGGAGGAGATTCGTATCCCCTATTTCCGGCTTCTCACCTCGCGTACTTTCATCGGCTGTTGCGCCGCGACCTTTGGCGCGTACTGGGCGCTTTCGCTGGGCCTCACCTGGTTCACGCCCTTCATCGTGCAGTGGCTCGGCTTTTCGCAGCAACAGGCCGGTTTGATTTCGATACTCCCCTGGATATTCGGGTCCGTCGTTGTGCTGATAACCGGGTGGCTTTCGCAGGTGCTGGTGGCGCGCGGCTTTTCAACGCGCGTTGCGCGCGGGGTTTTAGGCACAGTCCCGCTGATTTTCGGAGGGATCGTTCTGGCCTTTGTTCCCTATGTTGATGGCGCGGGACCGCAGGTTGCGTTGCTGGTGGTGGGATCGGGACTTTGCGGATCGATCTATGTGGTGTGCGCGCCCATGATCAGCGAATTCACGCCCGTGTCCCAGCGCAGCGCCGTAATCTCGATCTATGGCGCGATCTATACCCTGGCGGGCATTCTGGCACCTTGGGTGGAAGGCAATGTGATCCAGCGCGCCTCAAGTGTTGTTGAAGGCTACATGACCGGCTTCACCATCAACGCGGTTATTCTTGTTGTGGCTGGCCTGCTGGGCTTGCTGCTGCTTTGGCCCAACACCGAACGCGAACGTTTAACGGCAGCCACGCGGCAACCGAAATTCGCCTGACGGGGGCGGCGGCGTGCCCGGAATCAGGCGCGTGCCGGTTTGCTTCCATCGGGGTTACGCTCGGTAGCGAGCGCGAGCAGCACGGTCGCCACCATAAACACGACCGAGATGCCGAACACCCAATGCGGCAGGTTCTGGTCCATGATCCAGCCAAACAGCAGTGGGCTGATGATGCCGCCGATGTTGAAACCGGTGGAGACGATGCCGAACGCCCGGCCCGCCGCGCCCGGAGGGGCAGCATTACGGACCATCATGTCGCGCGAGGGGGCAATCACGCCGCTGAGGAAACCGGCCAATCCCATGACGCCGATCAAGAGCATCTGAGGCAAATTCACCGCCGCAACGACCAGCAGGATGGCGGCATTCACCGCGAAGCACGCCGCCGCCACCTGTCCATGACGTTCGGTATGGTCGGCCAGAAATCCTCCGGCGAGAACGCCGACGGCGCTGGCGCCAAGATAGGCCGTCAGCGCCAGGTTGGCGGCGGAGAATGTGGCGCCATATCCGCTCATCAGCGCCACGACGCCGAAATTACTAATTCCCGCGTTGGACAGGCTGAGCAGCAGGAAGAAGATCGTCAGCACGACAAGCGCAGGCGTGATGAGGTTCTGCCGCTGCGTGCCGGGGCTGCTTGTCTTGCGGTCCGATGCGCTCGCATCGGGAATGCCGATGCAAAGAACGAGAAGCGCGACCAGCGGACCGACTGCGCCGGCTGCGATCAGCGCGCCGTGGCCGCCGATCGTGGCCACTAACCCGGCTATGATGGCGGGCGCCATCGCGCCGCCAAGAAATCCGGCAAAGGTGTGAATCGAAAACGCGCGGCCCATGCGCGCCTCGTTCATATGCGCCGAAAGGATGGCATAATTAGCGGGGTGATAGACGCTGTTGGCCAGCCCCAACAAAGCGGCGCTCACGATCAGCGAGGGGTAGCTGAGATGCACGCCGAGGGCGATCAATGCACCACCGCCGAGACAAAGACCCGCGAGCAGAATCTTTCGTGCGCCAAGATGATCGGCAAGATAACCGATCGGCGCCTGGGTCAGGCCGGAACTGACGGCGAAGACGGTCAACGCAAAGCCGAGTTCGACATAGCCCACATTGAGAGCCTGTTTCAGGAAGGGAAACAGCATCGGCAATGCGAAAATATGGAAATGGCTTACCCAGTGGGCGACGGATATCGCGCCCAGTGTACGGAACTGTTCGTCTTTAACGGCCTGTCGGGATACGGCTTGTTGTGGCGCGGCCAGAATATCGGCCATTCGGGGGCTTCCTCGCTTTTAGAGGCGAAAATATCGGCCCTTTCGGTTACTTGTCCATGAATATGGCTGCATGGCAGCCCTCAAATCGCCGCCGCCGGCCGCGGCGGGGTGAAATTGATTCATCGATCAATATCGATCCGTCGGCCGAATCGTGATCGCGGGCCCCGGCTTACGAGACCATATGGCCGCGCTTGAAAGGATTGATCAGCCGGACAATCTCGCACACGGCGACGAGCCCGATCAGCCACGCGACATTAGCAACTCCGACGCGTCCAACGATGGCAGCCGTAAAGCTGTCGGCGCCGCCTAGAAATGGCGTGGCTGCCAGCAGCGCAACTTCATAGGCGCCGTAGCCGCCAATCAAAGCGAGAGCCAGGACAAGCGGGGTGCTACGCCGCGGTAGCCAACTCAGAATGGCCGCGGACATCACCGTCGCCGCAAGGGCGGCAATGCCGATCACGAGACCCCAGAGCATCGTATTGCCGTCGATGGGGTAATGCAGCGCACCGAAACCGATGCCTTGGTTGACCAGCCAGGCGCCGGTGACGACCAGAAGCGCCGGGCGCAGCGGCAGCATCGCCGCGGCAATCACCGCAAAGGCTGCAAACGGCGTCGCGCAGGCGAGCGCAAAGCTCGCGAGCGCGCAAGCTACCGTCAGCAACGCGAAACAAAATAGCGGCGCATGACGCGGCTCGACCGGCCCAAGCCGGGAACCGTTGGCCGAACGCGATAGCAGGATGGGGGACATGGTCATTCTCCTTGGTTTGGAATTCTAAACTATTTCCTTGAGCTGGCAACAGATCGATCGGCCGGTCAGTGCAGGGCTTCCATCGGATCTTGATCGTCAGGCATCGAGGTCCTGTCGTAATAGGCAAGCCATTCGGAGAGCGTGGGCGACGCTTGTGTCATGGCCTGCAACTGGCGAAGCGTTACCCGCACGGCCGCGCGCGCGAAGCGATCGTCCGGGAGGTCCAGCGTGGAAGGCCGATGTCCCGCCATGACGGCATCGATGACCTCTTGCTTGAGGGCAACGCGTTCCTTTGTGCCGTAACGATCGAGCACGGTCTGAAAGGCGTCATGATAGTCGCGCCGGAACGGCCGCTTTGCGCCGAACTGATCGCGAAGCGGATGGGGCGGATAGACGTGTGCGCATGGCACCCAGCCTTCGGGGAGCGGTTCGGTCGCAGCATGAGTCCTGCCGTGAGCCAGAAGCTTTGGCAAAAGATGGGTATGCGGACCGTTCGGGCTTTGGCCGCCCGGCGGCGGTATCGGTTGAAACACCTCGGCCCGGCCGATCCGGCTGATGAAGACGCGATGCGGATTGGCGGCCAGGATGATGCGCATGACGTCGTTGCCTGGCGCAAAAATGGATTTTCCGGCGCGCCCGCGCAGGGCCGTGGTGACTTGCGGATCGGCGCTGCGGACGCAGACATCGACTTGCAGGGTATTGAGACCGAGATCGAACAAGACGCCGCTTCGATCTTGGTCGCGCAACGCATCGGTGTCGGCGCCGAGTTCCGTCAGTTCGGTGCGACGGTTCATGGCGCAAAGCGGCAGCGGGAGGCACAGGGCAACACGATGGTTCCATGCCTCGGTCGTCGGCGATTCTGAGGCGATCGGCCGCAACTCGGCGCACGGGACGAGGCGCACGCCGCCACGTTCCGTGACGACACTGAGGCTGTTATCGCCTTGAACGAACGACGCCGGCTCGCTGCGATCGCGTGTGAATTCGGCGATCGCGCCAAAGGTGCCGAGGCTGAAGCCCGCCTCCACGTCGGCCAGCTGTCCGGCCAGAAACGCGATCAATTGATTAATCGTCGCCATGGTTCCTCTCGCTGCCGCTGTGCCTATTTCACCGCGTAGCTCGCGAAACGGACACCGGCAAACACCCCGAGACCCGGAGCGAGGAATCCGTTCGGGGTCTCGTAGTGGACGTTGGCGACGTTATCGATCCGGCCGAACACCTTGAACTGGTCGTTGATCTTGTAGTCGGCGGCGAGGTTGACGACGGTGTAGCCGGGCTGAACAAGGGGAATAAAGGCTTCGCGGTCGATGTCCTCCCAATTGCTGACGTGAAGCACGGTGGCCGAGAGCGTGAGCGGATCGATCGGATTGTAGATCGCAGTAATGCCGAATTTTTCCTTCGGCCGGCGTTCCAGTTGCAAGCCGGTGTCAGTATCGACCGCGCGTGTGACCGTATAATCGGCACGTATTTTGACGCGATCAATGATATTGAGGGCGATGAAAGTTTCGGTCCCTTCCGTGATGGCGTGGTCGATATTGATGTCCTGGGTGAAGGTGGCGTTGGCGTTGATCAGGTCGGTGACGTTGTTCTTGAAGTAGGTCGATCCGAACCGGATGCGATCATTGAACAAGGGTTGTTCGAAGCCAATATCAGCGCCGACGCTTTGTTCGGGCTTCAGGTTCGGGTTGGCAAAAAAGTTGAATGCGGGAAAACTCTGGAATAACTCGCTGAGCGTCGGCGCCTTGAAGCCGGTGCCATAGCTCGCCTTGATGGTGGTGTCGGTGAACGGCAGGATCACCGCCGGCGCGATCCGATAGGTCATGTGATCGCCCCAGGTGTCGTTGTCGTCCTCGCGAATATTGGCGGTCAGGAAGAAGTGCTTGGCGTAGGAGGTCTGTAGCTCCAGATAGCCGGCATTATTGGTGTTCTGTGCCGTAAGGCCGGCGGTGTCTATGCTGTCGGTCTGCTGTTCCAGCCCGACAATGAAATTATTGCCGGGCGCAATCTCGGTCACCGCGCGCCAATCATATTTGACGCGAGTGCCGAGGGTCACATCCGAAGTCTGCTCACCCGGCGAAATATCGGACGTCCAGTTGCTCGTGTAGTTGACGCCGAAATAGTTTTTGACGCGGCCGTCGAACACCGACCAGACCGCTTCTTCGCGCCCGAAGAACTGGTGCACGGTTTGCCGGCTCTGTTGCGGATCCGGGAAACCCGGATTGACGTTGCCGTCGCCGGTGAAGAGCAATGTCGATTCGCTGTAGCGCAGCACCGAATTCCAGGTGAGGTACTCGCTGAGGTCGAGGCCGGTTTTGGCCGAATAGGTCATGTTATCGTAATTGTTCGGGTTTGCCTGTTGCCCGGGTGACAGAATCTGCAACGGGGTCACGGGTACGTCGGTCGCTTGGTAGTGCGCGACGCTGAACGCGTAGTTGAAATGGTCCTGTGACCCGCTGACGCCGATGTGTTCGTTGACCGTACCGAACGATCCGCCTTCGTCTGTGGCGGTCCAACGGGCGGGCCCGTCGCCCTTCTGGGTGATGATCGAAATGACGCCGCCGATGGCATCGGAGCCATAGAGGCCGCTTTGCGGGCCGCGCAGCACTTCCACCTGCTGGACGTCGTACGTCAGGAAATGCGCAAAGTCGAAAGCGTCGTTCGGTGTTGAGGGATCGCTGACGTCGATGCCGTCGACCAGCACTTTCACGTGGTTTGAATTGGTCCCGCGCAGAAAAACCGACGTAAGCCCGCCCGGTCCACCGGTTTGAACCACGTTTAAACCAGGCACGGTGTTCAAGACATCGGGCATGGTGCGGTATTGCAGGGTCGCGATATCCTGGGCAGTAATGGCCGTGATCGAGCTTGCGACTTGGTTGGTCGGGGTCACGATCCCCGTCGGGCTGACCACCGTGGGTGAGGTGTTCGAAGTGCCCGGCTGCGGCGTGGCCGGCTTTTCCGGCGGCTTCTGCTGGTTCGGCTTGGCTGCGGCCTGTCGCGATTTTGGCTTCGGCTCGGCCGCAGGCTTGGCGGTGTCCGGCTTCTTGGGCGGGTTGATCTCGACCGGCGGCAACAGATCGGGCGAAGCCGATTGTTGGGCGTGCGCGGCAGCAATGAGGAAGGGAAGGATCGACAGAATAGTTGATGCGAAAAGTCCGCGGCGCTTGGCGCCGCGCTGGAACGTGCAGGACATGGTTAGACCTCGGTATGACGTCAGTGGCACGTCACAGCGAACGAAGTCTCACCCCCTGCTTTCGCAAGTTGATGAAGCTAATGCCTGTACTCCCCGACCGGCACTTCCGCGTGTGACCACGATTGACGGCAGGTCTCCTGGCTCGCGGGTCGTTACCTTGCGTCGCCTTCCCGGGACCGAGATACCCAGTGGCACGTGACGCAAGATTCACCGCTTACAGTTGCGGGGGCAGCCGCGGCATTGGAGAATTTTCTCCGCACCGCATTCCCTTTTGATCCTCGTGAGAGGAACCGTCGCGGCCATCTAGAAGTTCGTCGGACGGAGAGTCAATACCGCACCTCGCGGCTCGCGCGGTTCGCGGTGCGGCATTTTGTTAGATGAGCGGCGGAAAGTGCCGTCAGCCCGTCAGCACGGGGCCGCCGGCCTTCTTCCAGGCGTCAATGCCGCCGGCGATATGGGCCGGATTGGCCAGCCCGGATTCCTTCGCGGCGTTGACCGCCATCGCCGAGCGCTCGCCGTAGGCGCAGAAGAACACGATGCGCCGTCCGGTGGCGGTCGCGACTTCACGCAGCATCCCGCCGGGTTTGAGGCTCTCGCCGATTCCGGGATAGGGCGCATGCAGCGCGCCGGGAAGCGTGCCGTGCTTCGCGCGCTCATTGGTTTCGCGCAAGTCGACTAAAAGAATATCGGGCCGGCCGAGACTCTCGATTGCCTCAGTCGCGGTGAATGCCAGTCCTTGCCTCGTCAATTCGTCCTGATGCAGGCCGACACGCAGGTTGGCGGGCATCACGACATCCATCATTTTGGGATTGGGCAGCTTCAGATTGTTCATGAGCTCGATATATTCGTCGATCGAGCGCACCTGGAGCCGTGGGTTGTGGCGCTTCTCCTCGCCAATGGTGGAGACGGTATCGCCTTTATAATCATGGGCGGGAAACACCATGGTTTCATCCGGCAGCTTCAATAGCCGGTTGAAAATCGAGTCGTATTGCGCCCGCGCGCTGCCGTTCTGGAAATCGGTACGGCCGGTGCCGCGGATCAGAAGCGTATCGCCAGTGAAAACGCGATCGCCCATCGAATAGCTGTAGGAATCGTCGGTATGGCCGGGCGTGTACATCACATCCAGCGTGAGGCCCTCGATCGTCACCTTGTCGCCATCGGCGACTCGCATCGCCACGACATCGGCCTTGGTCTGCTCGCCCATGATGGTGACGCAGTGAGTGCGGTCGCGAAGTTCGCCAAGGCCCGTGACATGGTCGGCATGCAGATGCGTATCGACCGCCTTGACAAGCTTGAGGTCGAGTTCGCGCAGCAACTGGCAATAGCGATCGACCCTGTCGAGCACGGGGTCGAGGATCATGGCCTCGCCGCCCGCGCGGCTTGCCAGGAGATAGCTGTAGGTGCCGGATACGCTATCGAACAGCTGACGAAAGATCATGGTCATGAAATCCGTGAACCGATTCCCAATCATATCACAGGAGCGCAGTGCGGTCGGCTCCATCCGCGCTATAAAATGCCAGGATTACCGGTGACGCCCCGCAGCGCAACAATGTTGGCAGGCAGGTCGAGCGGCTTGCCTGACCCAAGATATTTGGCAAGAACGTCCCACACCGGTTTTCCCTGCTGCGGGTTGACGGCAGCCCAGCCGGCGACGGTGTAGCGTTTGTTGGGCTCGATCGCGCGGCCGTTGCCGAGTTTGAGGTCGGAAATCCGGCGTCCGATCGCTTCCGACGGCGTGCAGCCATAGGTCAGCCCGCCGATGCGGACCATGTCGCCGCCCTGCTGGTAATAGGGATCGGGATTGAAGAGATTGTCGCAGACGTCTTCAAGCGTGTTCTTGATCTCGCTCCCGGTCAGCCTCGAGACATAGGTTTCCGGATAGGTGATGGCGGTCTCGGCGAGCACATCTTCCATCGTGAAGGGCTGGTTCGGCAGAAAAGTCGCGCCCCAGCGAAAGCCCGGCGACAGCGCGATTTCGGCATCGAGCTCGCGGCGCAGCGCGGCGCAAATCAATTGATCGATGGTGCCCGTGAAATTGTCGCGGCGATAGAGCAGACGGTCGGTGGTGGCGATTTTACCGCTCCATGCCGCCACCTGTGGCGCGCGAACTTTCTCGGTCAGCGCGGCCATTTCCGCATCCGGCTTCAGCAATTCCGAAAACACCGGCAACAGGCGATACCTCACATCCTTCACGCGGCCTTTGATGAGGTCGAGGTCGAGCACGCCGACAAACTTGCCGTTGCAGCCGGCATTGGTAACGAGCGTGGTGCCTCCGGCATTGGTCACTGCGACGGGTTGCGGGAGGGCGTCGTGGGTGTGGCCGCCGAGAATGATGTCGAGGCCGCGCACGCGGCTCGCTAATTTGAGATCGACATCCATGCCGTTATGCGACAACAGCAGCACCGCGTCGGCCTTGTCCGTAGACCGGAGGCTATCAATCAGGGCCTGCAATTCCTGCTCGCGAATGCCGAAGGTCCAGTCCGGCGTAAAGCGTTTCGGATGTGCGATCGGAACATAGGGAAAGGCCTGGCCGATCACGGCCACACGATAACCGCCGACTTCCTTGATCGTCGCGGGCTTGAACACCCGGCCGGAGGCCGGGTCGAATGCCTTGGCTCCATTGAAGGCAGCCTCTTCGGTCAGGAAAACATTCTGCGCCAGGAACTCGCCTTTGAAGCGCGTGAGGTTATCGCGCAGTACGTCTTCGCCGTAAGTGAATTCCCAGTGCCCGGTCATGGCTTCGATGCCGAGCAGGTTGGCGGCCTCAATCATGTCGGCGCCGCGTAGCGCATTGGCGAGGCCTGTGCCTTGCCAGGCGTCGCCGCCATCAAGCAGCAGGGAGCGTTGCGGGCCGGCCTCGTTGCGCAAACGGTCGATCAGGGTTTTCAGATGCGCAAAGCCGCCGAGCTTGCCAAAGCGCGCCGCCGATTTTTCGAAATCAAGCGAGGTGAATGCGTAGGCGTCGGCGCTTTCCGCTTTGATGCCGAACCGATCCAGAAAGGCGCGGCCGACCAGATGCGGCGGCTGTCCAGCCATTGCGCCGATCCCGAGATTGACGCTCGGCTCGCGAAAATATCCAGGCAGGAGCTGCGCGTGGGTGTCGGTGATGTGCAGGATGCGCGCATTGCCAAAGCGCTCAAGATCGAAGACGCCGCCATCCGCGCTACGCGCTGCGCGCGGCAAGCTGCCCGCGAGCGCAGCAGCGCCTGTTAGTTTAAGGATATCTCGGCGGCAGATGGTCATGGTCGTATTTCGAGATTTTTCCAGGCCGTTTTCTCGCTTGTCGCCTGAAAAATTGAAGCTTTGGCCAGCGCCTCGGCTTCGTTGGCGGCCGCAACCGCCTGATCGAAGTCGGCCTTCTCGGCAGCGGCCCTCGCCTCGGCGAGAGCCGCCTCGGTCGCGATCCATTGGTTGTGCAAGAGACCTGCTTCTCGTTCGGCGGCATCTGCCGCGGCATAGACAGTTTTGAAGTCAGCTTCGGAGCTTGCGGCAGAGGCCGTGCCACCAATCCACATGGTGGACGCGAGCAACCAGAATATTTTGAGCGGAGCTTTCGATACACGTCTCATGGCCGTGAGCCCGGTCCGGAAATGGGCAGGCCATTGCTGACATAGGACAGGAAATATTCGAGGTCGCGATATTCATCGCTTTGTGGTTCGAGCGGCACGCCGCGTACCTGACTGTTGCAGGTGATCAAGCGCCGGCTGACCGTGCCCATGCCGCCCCATTCGGAGCGGTAGATCGGCATCGCGTTGAGGATTCCGAGCGCGGGCGCAAGCACCTCCGCGCGCAGCCGTTCGCCGGGGTTCTGCACATGGCAGGTCGCGCAGGAAAAATTCAACTGTCCCCGCCGTGTGTAGAAATAGCGCTTGCCGTCTTCATAGGCCTCCCGTGCGCGGGGATCGTCGGGAATGCTGATGTTGAATGGTTTGCCGCGGGAGGTGAAGGCCATATAGGCGGTCAGTGCCGCCATATCGTCGCCGGTATAGGAGATGGCCTTCTCGCCGTTTGTCTCGCGGCACCGGTTGAGCGCCAGCTCAAGCGTGGTCACCTTGCCGCTTTTGTCGTCGAATTGAGGGTAGTTCTGCCGGATACCGATGCCCTGATCGGGAAAGCAATCGGCATAGTGCTTGCCATTCGTGAAAGGCTTGGCGAATAGCTCCTTGCCGGCTTCGAGGGAGAATTCATAGGGCGGAAATTGCTCCTTCTCTTCCCACTGCCGCCGCATGTCTTGATCCAGGGCATAGGGACCGTTGACGAAATCATCGGCCTTCACGTTGGGAAATTTCCGAAAGAAAAAATTCTGGAAAGCGCGCGCGTCAGCCGCCGGGTCAACGCCATCGGCGGCCGTCGCCGCATGCGCGACCGCGAGCAGCAGTATGGCGAGAGAGACCGATAGAAGGCGCACGCTCAATCGTCTCCCGGCTCTGTCAACAAAATGAGGACGGCCGCGATAAGCTCTCATTTCATTGGATCTTGAACGTGGCGGTGTCGGTCTCGCCCTTGTTGTCGACCCAGTTCACCTTCAGATCGTCGCCTTTGCTGGCACCCTTGAACGCAAATTTGACATAGGGATCCTTGGAGACCGCCGTTCCCCAATCGGCAATGAATACCGCCCGGCCGTTATGTTCAAAGGTCAGCACCTGGATGAAATGCGCCGGGATGAATTCGCCCTTGTCATCTTTGATGAATCCCGAATCCATCGGATGCTGGATCAGTGTCTGGACCTCGGTGGTGTCGCCATTTGCGATCGCGCGTACGCGGATGCTCGATGCCATGTTCAACCTCCGCAACCGCCAACGGTCACTTTGACTTCTTTGGTCGCGCTAAAGAGCTTGCCGCCGGCTTCCACGATCACAGTGACATTGCTGGTCTTGGCCATTTTGAGGCGATTGGCCACGCTGGGCATCGTGTCCTGCGGAATTTTGTAATACGCCGCCAGCACGTTCGGGTTTTCCGGCACCACGAAGGCGATCGACGTGACGTCCGCAAGGCTGGTGGAGACCGATATCGGGACGACCGCGCCATTCTCCGCGATCTCCGGTGCGTCGAGCTTGATCTTGTCGGAGGGCTCGATGGGGCGGCCATAGAGCAACTTGATCGCCTCCTTGTCGTTTTTCTGCTTGAAGGCATTTTCGGGATATTTGTCGTTGGCGGCCGCAAGGGCCGGCGTCGCGCCAAACGTAACAATGCCGAGGCCCGTGAGCACGATCGAGCCCGCGCCACTGAGGACGAGGCGCCGCGTAGCCTTGAAGCTCTCACCATGGGTCGTCATCGTTCATCTCCCAAATCTTGTCGCATGCCTGAGATTGCTTCTCATAGCGTTTGCAGGAAATCCACGATCGCGTTGATTTCCTGTTCGGTCAAAATGTGATTCCGGCCGAAGGGCGGCATCGCGGTCTGCGGATTTCGAAGCGTTTCGTCGTTAAGGATCGCAACGAGGTCGTTGCGGTCAGGATACTTGCTTTTGATGTCCTTGAGCACCGGTCCGATGGTGCCGGGAAGCTCGCCCCCCCTGATGTTGTGGCAGCTCAAACAGTTGCCCTTGGACCGGTCGAAAGCGAGTTTTTGGCCTTCGGCGGTGCTGGATTGGGCGCAGACCGGTGCGGCGGGGAGGATGATGGCGATCAAGATCGCCAACAAAAGCCTGGATGAGGGGCGATCGGCCAATATGCAGTTCCCGCTGGTGAGCAACCCAAATATAACCGTTCAAAGCATAAACGCTATCGCCAGACAATGTGGGTGGCGGCAATTCAGGAGGCGGATCGTGGCCGACTATGTCGTTGAATTTGGCAAGGATGGCGGCCGAAGGGAAGCGGACGGGCGGCTCGATGCACCTGCCTTTCACCGTAACCATCAGGCCATAAGCGGCGTTTTGACGCGATTTCTTGCCGGAAGATCCGGTGACGCCGTTGAGGCCGGCAGCGGCACCGGCCAGCACACGATCGAATTCGCTCGTCAATTTCCCGGCATCACGTGGTGGCCGAGCGATCTCAACGAAAATCACCTGACAAGCATCGAAGCGTGGCGGGCGCATTCGCAGCTGGTCAACATTCGCCCGCCGCGGCGACTAGACGTGTCCGATCCGGCGTGGGGTGATGCGATGCGAGACGACGGCGGGCCTGGCGAATTGCTCGCCGTTTTCTGCGCCAATGTCATCCACATCGCACCATGGCATGTCGCCGAGGGGCTTATCGCCGGTGCTGGCCACTACCTGCGGCAAGGCGGACTGCTTTTTCTGTATGGTCCGTTCAGGCGCGATGGCCGGCATACCGCCGATAGCAACGACGCCTTCGACAAGAGCCTGCGCGAGCGGGATCCCGCATGGGGCGTGCGCGATGTGGAGGCTGTGACGGGACTGGCGGACCGCGCCGATCTTTCGCTGGTCGAAATTGCTGAGATGCCGGCCAATAATCTCACGCTGGTGTTCGGCAGGATCTAGCCTCGGACCGCGGCCCCAAGTCGGCGCATGGCGCGCGCCCGTTTCCATCGGTTGATCGCGCGGATCGGACATTTCATAGTGCATGGAATTGAAGGACGATCCGACCTCGTCCTGCTTGTTCGGGGTGGAAACTACCAATGATCGATATGACCGCAGCCGCGGCAGATGCCGGGGATGCCCGCGTTCGTGCCAATGTGATGCGCCTGGCTGCGGCGCAGGCGCTGACGGGCGCGAACTCGGCGGTGATTTTTGCGACCGGCTCGATCGTCGGGGCAGCACTGGCGCCGAGCGTTTCGCTCGCCACCGTGCCGCTCTCGATGTACGTGCTTGGACTTGCCGCCGGCACGTTGCCGACGGGCATGATTTCCCGCGCCTATGGCCGCCGCATCGCCTTCATCATCGGCACGGCATGCGGCGCTTGCACCGGCCTGCTCGGTGCGTTCGCGATCCTGCGTGGCTCGTTCGGGCTGTTTTGCTGCGCGACATTCCTGGGCGGATTGTACGGTTCGGTATCGCAATCCTATCGTTTCGCGGCCGCGGACGGTGCGAGTGTCGCGTTTCGCCCGAAGGCGGTGTCATGGGTGATGGCCGGCGGCGTATTCGCCGGCGTGCTCGGCCCGCAGCTCGTGCAGTGGACGATGGATGTCTGGTCGCCCTATTTGTTCGCCTTCTCATTTATGGTGCAGGCGGCAGTGGCGCTGGTCGCAATGGCGATCCTGGCCAGCGTCGATGCGCCAAAGCCTGCGCCGGCGGATCTGCATCGGGGACGTCCGCTGTTTGAAATCGCGCGGCAGCCGCGCTTCATTGCTGCCGCACTCTGTGGCGTCATCGTTTATCCGACGATGAACCTTGTGATGACCTCGGCGCCGCTGGCGATGAAAATGTGCGGGCTCAGTCTGAGCGATTCCAATTTCGGCATTCAATGGCACATTGTTGCGATGTATGGGCCGAGTTTCATCACGGGGGCGCTGATCGCGCGTTTCGGCGCGCCGAGCGTGGTTGCGGCGGGGCTTCTGCTGGAAGCTTGTGGCGCCATCATCGGCCTTTCCGGCATCACGGCGATGCACTTCTGGGCGACGCTGATCGTGCTTGGTGTGGGGTGGAATTTCGGCTTTGTCGGCGCTTCCGCGCTAGTGCTGGAAACGCACCGGCCCGAGGAACGCAACAAGGTGCAGGCCTTCAACGACTTCCTGGTGTTCGGCATGATGGCGGTGGGATCGTTCTCGTCCGGTCAGTTGCTGGCGAATTACGGTTGGGTCGCGGTCAATTGGGTGGTTTTCCCGCCTGTCGCTTTGGGAGTGATGGTGCTTCTGTTTGCGTCGCTCGCAAGGCGGCGGGCGGCATTGCGCTAAAGTCGAGCAACACCTAAATCTGCGGGGGTTGCCGCCCGCTTTACGACCGACAGGAGAAGCCGATGCCTTCGCGAGCCCGTCTCGACGAGTTCATTGCCCTGGTCGAAGCCAATGATCACGTCGGCGCGATCGAGCGCTATTACACCGAAGATGCAACCATGCAGGAAAACGCCTCCCCGCCGCGGGTCGGCCGCGATGCGTTGGTTGCCCACGAACGCGCTGCGCTGGCGCGGATGTCCGAGGTCACTTCGAAATGCGTGTCGTCGGTGGTCGAAGGCGATAGCGTCGCCATCCACTGGAACTTTGTGCTTACCGAGAAATCCGGACCCGTGCGCCGCTTCGACGAGATCGCCTGGCAGGAATGGCGTGGCGATCGGATTTTCCGCGAACGCTTCTTCTACGATCCGACAAAAATCTCAACCTGACATCCGTGGAGATGGCGGTCACGCCACCCGCTGCCGCATCAGATCCTCGACATCGAGCCGGCGAGTGAACATTGCGAGTGAACCGTCGGCGGCGCGAGGCCACTCGGCTTGCGGCCGGTCCCAATAAAGCTCGACCCCGTTTTCGTCGGGGTCACGCAAATAAAGCGCCTGGCTCACGCCGTGGTCGCTGGCGCCGTCAAGCGGAATGCCGGCGCTGGTGACGCGATGTAACGCATCCGCCAGCGCCGCACGGGTCGGGTAAAGGATTGCGGTGTGAAACAGCCCGGTGGTTCCTGGCGCTGGCGGGTGGCCGCCCTTGCTCTCCCAGGTGTTCAGCCCGATGTGGTGATGGTAGCCGCCCGCCGAGATGAAGGCTGCCTCAGAGCCATAGCGCTGCATCAACTCGAAGCCGAGCACGCCGCAATAGAAGCCCAGCGCACGTTCGAGGTCAGCGACCTTGAGATGAACATGGCCTATTCTGGTGCCGGCGACGATGGGCGGATTTTGCGACATGACTGCTTCCCTCCATAACAGTTAGCATTTAGGGAGCGGCCAAAGCTCACGCAAGCTCGGACACTTGCCCGTCGGGCAGGCCGAATTCAAAGGTGTTCAGCGTCATCGAGACCATGGTGTAGTAACCGCAAAGGCCGATGACCTCGACGACCCCGCGCTCGGAGAGAACATTGACAGCTTCGTCATAGAGCGCTTGCGTCAACCCGTGGCCTTCGTGCAGCGACTTCGCGACGTCGTAAATCATCTTCGCCTTGGGATCGTCGAACTGCGGCGTGCGGCGATCGCGGATGTCGTCGATGATCTTCGGCTCCATGCCGCCCTGGAGCGCAAGCTTCTTGTGGGCGAACCATTCGTAATGCGAGGTCCAGTGCCGCGCCGTGACGAGGATCGCGATCTCGGACAATTTGGCCGGGAATATCGTGTTGAAGCGCATCACCTCGCCAAGGCGCGTGGCATGACGCGCCATCTCCGGGCTGTTGAGCCAGGCCATCATCGGCGCCGGCGGCCGGCCGCGCTTGCCGGCGATCGCTTCGTCATACGTCGCTTTTTGCTCGGCGCTCATTTCCTCAGGCGATAGCAGTTTCAGCCGCATCTTTGTTTCCTTTTGTTTTAGCGTTGGCGCCGCAAGATAATCCGTCATCGCGAGCGGAGCGAAGTGATCCCGCGGCGCAGTCAAGATTCTGGATTGCTTCGGAGCTAGCGCTCCTCGCAATGACGGCGAGTTACCGGATCGGCGGCGCGTATTGAATGCCGCCGGCGCTCCAGAGCTGGTTAAGCCCGCGCGGGATCTTCAGCTTGGATTCCGAGCCGATATTGCGTTCGTAGACTTCGCCGTAATTGCCGACGTGCCGGATGATGCGAACCGCCCAATCCTTTGTCAGACCGAGTTCCTCGCCGTAGTTGCCTTCGGTTCCGACCAGCCGCATCACGTCGGGCTTTTTGGACTTCAGCGCCTCGTCGATGTTCTTGGAAGTCACGCCGAGTTCCTCGGCATTGATCATGGCATAGAGCGTCCACTTCACGATCAGCATCCAGTCGTCATCGCGCAGCCGCACCACAGGCGCCAACGGCTCCTTCGAGATCACGTCGGGCAGGATCGCATGCTCGCCCGGCTTGGCGAAGTTGAGCCGCAGCGCATAAAGCTGGGATACGTCGGCGGTCAGCGTATCGCATTGGCCGGATTCATAGGCTTTGACGACGTCTTCCAGTCTACCGAACTTCTTTTCTTCGTACTTCATGTTGTTGGCGCGGAAGTAGTCGGCGAGGTTGAGTACGGTCGTGGTGCCGTCCTGCACGCAAACCTTGCTGCCGTTGAGGTCGAGCGCGGAATCGATGTTGCGCGCCCGGGGCAGCATGAAACCCTGGCCGTCGTAATAGGCGACTCCAGGGAAATAGAGGTCATAGGACGTCTCGCGCGACATGCTCCAGGTCGAGTTGCGTGAGAGAATGTCGACTTTGCGATTTTGCAATTCCCGGAAGCGCTCATTGGCGTCGAGAGGAACGAATTTCGTCTTCTTCGGGTCGTCGAAGATGGCGGCGGCGACCGCGCGGCAGAAATCGACGTCGAACCCGGTCCAGTTGCCCTGGTCGTCGGGAATCGAGAAGCCGGGCAGCCCTTTGTTGACGCCGCACAGAACTTCGCCGCGGCGAACCGTCCGCTTCAAAGTGCGGGTGTCATAGAGTTCGTAGGTGACGGCAACAGCCGCGACCGCGACGGCGACCAATAGCCCAATCAGCAAGCCGCCCCGGAATGTCCGCATGATCTATCCCTCGCCCCAGTCGGGAAATTGAAATGGATTTTTGGAAAGGAAATAGGCTGCCGTCACAGTTCCGGCTTCTGCCGGACCACGACCTTGGTGCCCACCGGGACCCGGTCATAGAGATCGGCGACGTCGGAATTGACCAGGCGGAAACAGCCGGACGATATCTTGGTGCCGATCGTATCCGGGCGGTTGGTGCCGTGAATGCGATACACCGTGCCCCCAAGATACATCGCGCGGGCGCCAAGCGGATTGCCCGGCCCGCCGGCCATGAAGCGGGGCAAATAAGGCTGGCGCTCGATCATTTCCGGCGGCGGTACCCAATCCGGCCACTCCGCCTTGCGGGTGATGTTCAACAGGCCCTGCCACTGAAATCCGTCACGGCCGACACCGATGCCATAGCGCAGCGCACGGCCGCCCGGCTGCACCAGATAAAGATGCCGTTCGGTGGTTGAGATGATGATCGTGCCCGGCGGCTCGGTGGTGCGGTAATACACCATCTGTTTCTGCCACTCCGGATCAAGCTCGTATGAATCGTCCGCAATCAGGCCGGGTTGGTCGCCGGTGTCCGGCTGCTGTGCGTAGCTCTGGGGTGTCGAAAACATCAAGCCGGTCATCGCAATTGCAGCGCAGATCATGTCACGAAGCTTTGTCATTCAAGCTCTCCCCACCGCTCGGCCGCTAGCGTCACCAGGTGCCGGGTGCAATGATGCCTACCAGATTGGCATCCATCAAATCTTAGGGGCGGCACGATGGCAAGCGATGGATGGCCCGGGAAACACGATGTGAAATGACATTATGAATTGCCGCCGGCCAATTTCGGCGCCTGCGGGACGACGCAATTTAGCCATCGGCACGCAAGCGCACCGGAATCGTTGCCGGGGGTCGCGTGATGGCCTTTGTTGCCGCCGTTCAGGCCGCCAGACTTTCCACGCCGGCGCCTTTGAGCAGATCGGCGAGCTGCTTGCGGGCATAGAACATCCGGGTCTTCACCGTGCTCTGGGGAATGCCGATGATGAGGCCCGCTTCCTCGACCGACTTCTCATGATAGTAGACAAGGTTGACGATCTCGCGATGTGCCGGCGAAAGTTTTGCCACGCAGGCGCGCAGGATCGCGCTCGTGGTAGAGCGGTCGAGACACGCTTCCGGCGTTTCGGCCTCGTCGGCAATCTCGAGCATTTCGTCCTGATCAATGTCCTCGTGCCGGCGCTGCCGCAGGGCGGTGAGCGCCTTGAAACGCGCGATCGACAGGAGCCAGGTTGAGACCTGGGAGCGACCCTGGAATTGGCTTGCGGTCCGCCACACGTCAAGGAAAACCTGGCTGGTCAGATCCTCGGCTGTCGTGGTGTCTCGCACCATCCGCAGAATGAAGCGATAGACCCGCACACGGTGGCGCGAATAAAGGGTGTGCATCGCGGTGCGGCCACCTTCGGCAATGCTTTCAAGCAGCGCTTCGTCTGATGTCGCCTGAGCGGCGATGAGGCCCTGCTGCGCTGCGGCATTGATGGCTACGACTTTCGGCATGACAGTCTCCCGGTGTCGCCCTGTGGCGGCGCTTCGTTGACCTATTGGTAGTCAGCGAAGGTTTCGGGACGTCTGCACGAAAAGGAAAAAATGGTTTCATCGCTGGGAAAATTGTTTCGTCGCGGCGCTCGCGACGAAACAATTCACGGAAAAAAGCCAGCAAATTTAAGAAGATAAATTTTAGCCTGCCGTGACGGCAGCAACATCGGTCTAGAGGGAACAAAGGCGAGAACGAGCATATCGCTACGACAAGTTTGACGGAGGCAGTTGCCCGTCCTGGAACCGCGCGTCTCTGAAGCGATGCCGTTCAGGCCTTGTCGCCGGCGGGCGAGAACAGGTATCCGCCGCCGCGAATCGTCCTGATGACGGACGGCTTGGTGGGATCGATCTCGATCTTGCGGCGAATTCGCATGATACGAAGGTCGACGGCGCGATCGAACGCTTCGCTGTCGCGGGCGTTGGCGAGTTCCAGGAGCCGCTCGCGCGATAGCACGCGCTTCGGATTGGCCGCGAATACCTTGAGCAGCCCGAACTCGGAGGCCGTCAGCGGATGCTCGTTGCCTTCATCGTCACGCAGCGCCTGCGCCTGAAGATCGAGCCACTTGGTGCCGAACCGCACCAGCAGATCCTTGGCCGCCTTCGCTCCGCTTGCTTCGGCTGCGGCTCGGGCCGGCGTGCTTCGCCGCAAGACGGAGCGGATACGCGCCATGAGTTCGCGCAATTCGCAGGGCTTGGCGACATAGTCGTCGGCGCCAAGTTCCAGCCCAACGACGCGATCGATCGGGCTTGCGGTCGCCGTCAGCATGATCACGGGTACGTTGGTACGGCTTTTCAAATCACGAATGATGGAAAGCCCGTCTTCTTCCGGCATGTTCAGGTCGAGCACCACCAAATCCGGCACGTTGTTTTCGGTTGCCGCGCGCAGGCTCTTGCCGCCGTCGCACAGCGTCACGGTGAAGCCGTGCATCTTCAGATAGTCGCCGACCATTTCACGGGCCGGTGCCTCGTCATCGACAATGATGATGTGCGGACTTTGACTCATGGGATCACGCCTCTGCCGGCAAGGTGATGGTGAATGTCGAGCCCTGTCCGGGTCCGTCGCTGTTGGCCGTGACCTCACCGCCATGCATGTCGACAATGCGTTTGACGATCGACAGGCCGAGGCCCGTCGAGCTTTCGCCCCCGGTTGGTTTAGCGGACAACCGCTGGAAACGCCCGAACAGCCGGCCGATATCCTCCGGCGAAAGACCGGCGCCTTCGTCGACGACGCGAATCAGGGTCTTGTTCGATTCCCGTCCGACCAGCACCGAAATCTTGCCGCCGACGGGGCTGTATTTGATGGCGTTGCTGATGAGGTTGTCGATGGCCTCGCGAATCCGGTCCGCGTCGCACGCAGTGATCAGGTTGGGCACAGCCGAAACCATAATCGATTGCTGCTTGTTGACGGCAAGCGGCTGGTTGGCGTCGGTCACTTCGCCGACCAAAGCGGCGATATCGACCGGCTCGCGGCGGATCGTGATGTCGAACGCGTCCGCCATCGCATCCGAGATCAGGTGATCGACCATCGACGTCAGGCGCTTGGTGGCGTCGCGGATATGCTCGACCTGGGAGGTGACATTGTCGCGGGAGGAGCCGGCGGCGATCAGTTCGGTCAGCATTTCGGTGCGGCCGAGAATAACGCTCAGCGGGTTCTTCAGGTCGTGAGCCACGGTGCCGAGAATTTCGTTCTTGAAACCGTTGGCGCGTTGCAGCCGCAGCCATTGCGCGGACAGCCTGCGATTGGCTTGCATCAGCGCGCGGGTGCGCTGCGCAACCCGATCCTCGAGCTGGGTATTGGCTTCCTGTAGCTGCTGGTAAAGGATCACATTGTCGAAAGCGATCGAGAGCCGGCTGCCGAAAATCTCGACCAGCGAGCGATCGGTCTCCGACAATTGCCGCTCCGCCTGCAGCAACACCACGACTTCGCGCCCGCTGCCGGTGCGAATATAAAGCACGGTGCGCTGATCGACGAATTCGTGCTTGCGCCGGCGGAAGGCGTGCTCGACCATCGACCGCAAATCGGCATCGAGCGTTTGTACGCCCGATGTGCCGATGAAGCGGCTGTAGCAGCCCGAGCCGGCCAGCACGGAAAAATCGCCGCTGACATCGCCGCCGTCGCGCAGCACCAGAATGCCGGCGCAATCGACATTGAGCAGGGAAGCGATCTGCGTCAACACCCCTTCGGCGAGGCGCTGCATCGATTTGAAATCGTAGAGCGTCGAGGCGGCATCGATGATGATTTCAAGCCCGCGCCGGGTCTGAACCATGCGCTCAAGCTGCTGATAGCTGCGCAACGCCGCCGTGAGCGAGGTAAACAGCTTGTCGGCCGTCAGCTCCGTCTTTGCCTTGTAGTCGTTGATGTCGTACTGGACGATGACGCGCCGTTCCGGCGCTTGTCCGGGCTGTCCGGTGCGCAGGATAATGCGGACCGTCTCGTTGCGGAGTTCGTTGCGGATATATTCGACGAGATCGAGGCCGGCGGCGTCGGTTTCCATGATGACGTCGAGCAGCACGGCGGCGATGTCGGGATGCGCGCGCATCAGTGTTCGCCCCTCATTGCCCGAATAGGCCGAAAGGATCTCGAGACCTTGCCCGTTGAGGCTGTAGTCGCTCAGCGCAAAGCGCGTGCCCTCATGCACGGCTTGATCGTCGTCGATGACCGCGATCTTCCATTTGCGCGCGCCCGGAGCTTCCGGTTCGACGCCGGAATCGTCGATCAGGTGGAGGACATCGTCCTGTTCGGCCATGAAGAAGTCCTGTCGCGATCCTGAGGTTCAGCCGGCTGACCGCCCTTGGCGGCCCTATTGGCGGTCTTGGGCATGATAATGCGAAATGTGGCGCCTTGTCCCGGCCTTGAATCCAGCATCATCCGGCCGCCCAGCTGCTGTGTGACGAGATTGTAAACGATGTGCAGGCCAAGCCCGGTGCCGCCCTCGTTGCGGCGTGTGGTGAAAAAGGGGTCAAAAGCCTGACGCTGCACGTCCGGCGTCATGCCGGCGCCGTTGTCGGCAAAGATGATTTCGACATCGTCGTTGCCACGGGGCTTAGCCGAGATCGTGATGGTCCCGGAGCGTCCGTCGGGGAAGGCGTGGTTGGCGGCGTTAAGGAACAAATTGGTCAGAATCTGGCCATAGGAGCCGGGATAGCCGTCGATGACCAGGTTTTCAGGCACTTCGACCGACAGCGCGATCGACGCCTTCTTCAGCGCGGGCCGCAGGCTCGCGATGATCTGGTCGGTCGCCTCGTTCAGGTTGAAGGTGCGCCGCTCGGCATGGGAGCGATCCACCGCCACCTGCTTGAAGGACTGAATGAGTTCGCCGGCGCGATGCAGGTTACCGACCAGTTGCTGGGCGGCGTCGCGCGAGGTCCTGACGAATTCGTCGAGCTGCGAGCGTCGCAGCCCGCTACCGGTCTTTAGCTCGGCCTCGAAGGCTTCAGTGCGGCGTGCGAAGCTCGATGCGACCGTCAGGCTGATGCCGATCGGATTGTTCACCTCGTGGGCAACGCCCGCGACCAGGCCGCCGAGCGCCGCTAGGCGTTCCGCGTCGATCAGGTTTTGCTGGGCAGCGTTGAGTTCGTGCAGCGCGTTTTCCGCCTTCTCCTTGGAAGCACGAAGTTCGTCTTCGGTCGTTCGTTTGGCAATGGCGTTCTCACGGAACACTTCGACCGCGCGCGCCATCTCGCCGACCTCATCCCTGGCGCCGGTGCCATGGACCTTGCGGTTATAATCGCCGGACGTGATCGCGTGCATCGCCGCCAGGATCTGCTGCAAGGGCAGCCGGATCGACAGCGCGATCAGGACGCCGGCGGTGATGATGATGCCCAGGAAGATCACGGCGATCGAGAGCACTTTTCGGGAAATATCGGCGAGTGTCTGGTCGAATGTCTCCTGCGCCTTCTGTTCGCGCTGCCGCATTTTGACGGACAGCTCGTCGATGACGCCGGACGCCTCGGCCTGGCTGGCGTCGATCGCATCACGCAGCAATTCGGTGCGGCTGGTGAGTTGTGCCGACAATTTGGCGAGCCCCTCATTGAGTGCCTTGGCTCGCATATCCAGACGCTGCAACGCCATCCGTTGCAGATCGTTGTCGGCAAGGTCGCTCATCACGGGAATGGTCTGCTGGATGGTTTCGGTATTGCGGCTGGCCTCTTCGGCCGAGGCTGACGCCAGCGACAGGTAATAGGCATTGGCGGCCACCAGCATCGCCGTAAAAGCCTCGCGGGATTTCCCAAGCGACGGCCAGATCAACGCATCGCGGTGGCCGGTGGCGCCTTCGATGATCGAATAAAGCCCGGCCATGTCGCGGGCGGGGGTGAGGACTTCCTCCTCATAGGTTTTCGTGATCGTCGCCTGTACCGCGCGCAATTCGCTGAAGCCGTTGAGGAAGCGCTCGGTGACACGCTCGAGCCGCGCGACCGAACCGGCAAGCATCGGATCGGTTGCGGCTCGCGTCGTCAGCGTGCCGAGAACCGTCTCGCGCGAACGCGAGATCTCTCCGAACATTTCGGGGCCTGGCTGGTTGATATAGCGATGGATCAGGTTTTGCAGATGGCCGGTTTCGCTTTCCAGCGTGGCCAGGATCTTGTCGGATTCCCGTACCTGCCGCACATCGTCCCAGGCCGACCCCAGCACCTGCACGCCGTTCCAGATCAGCGCGACCAGCACCACGACGACGGCCGAGTTCAACGCTGCGATCGACAGAATACGCCAGCGGATCGGTACCGCGCGGACGAGAGCGACCAGCCGCGAATGGCCGCGCCCCGCGAATGTCGCGGGCGCCTCACCGGTTTCGCGCTGGCCGTTTTTCCGATCCAATTCAATTGACCTTGCGAATTCGTTCGATCAGCGCCGCCGCCGCCGGATCGCGCCGGGCCTTGGCATAGATATCAGCCATCGCCGCTTCGAACGGCTTGTGGTCGAAGTCGCTTACGATCGTCACGCCGGTCGCTTCCGCCTGCCGGCGTGATTGCTCCTCGAGGTCTTTCCATCGTTCGCGCATGAAGTGGCTGGATTGCCGGGCCGCCTCGCGAAACAGCGCCCGGTCCTCCGCCGACAGGCTGCTCCAGGCCTTGAGCGACATCACCAGCACCTCGGGGCTCATCGTATGTTCGGTCAGCGTATAGAAGCCGGCATATTTGTAGTGGTCGGTGGTGACAAAGGATGGCCAGTTATTTTCCGCGCCATCGATCAGCTTGGTGGCAAGGCCAGTTCGTACCTGCCCATAGGGCAGCTCTATCGGTTCGGCGCCAAGCGCCCTGATCATGTCGGACATCAACTCCGATTGCTGCACGCGAAGCCTCAAACCCTTCATGTCGGCGATCGTGCGGACCGGCCTGACGCTGTTGTAGATCGACCTCGCGCCGGAATCGTAGAAGGCGAGGCCGACGAAGCCGAAGGGCTCGAAGCTGCCGAGGATTTCGTCGCCGATCGGGCCATCCAGCACTTTCTGCAGATGCTCGATGGAGCGGAACAGAAACGGCATCGCCAGCACGTTCATGGCCGGTACAAAAGTTCCGATCAGCGCCACGTTGGTTCGATTGAGATCAATGGCGCCGGCGCGGGTCTGCTCGATCGTCTCCTTCTCTTCGCCGAGCTGGCGCGAATGAAAGACGCGGATTTGCAACCGCCCTGCGGTTTTCTCCTCGATCAGCCGGCCCATGAAACGAAGCGCCTGGACGGTCGGATAATCCGCGCTCTGAGTGTCGGCGGCGCGAAATTCGCGGGCCGGAGCGTTCGTCGTGACGGCCGTCAAAAGCAATGCAGCGAACATGGCGACGGTCCGCGAAAGGCGGGCGCGGGTGCATACGAGCAACTTGTCCCCCTGTAATAAAGTCCGTGACGAGAACAAAAGGTTCAACGCGATCTCGCGGCGGATTTTTAAAGCATAAATCCGAGCCAGCCGCGCTGTTTGCGTGTGACGGCGCGCGGCTTCCTCCCGAACCGGCCATCGCCAGCCGACTGAGCGAGGCCACGAACGGGCTGACATCTTGCCCATTTATTCAGCAAGTTTATCCCGCTGTATGCAATCAGTTTTTGCGTCCCGAGCCATTGCCGTGAGCGCGGTTGGTTCATGATCCTCCAGCCAAATCAGAGATTTAACACCAGGTTAACGAAACACTAAGCCTTGGCACGAACCTTGCGAAGCTTGTTCCAAAACTGACCTCGTGTGGTGGAGCATCCGATGAAGCGCCGCGATTTTCTCAAGTCCGTCTCCGGCGTCGCCATCGGCGCCGCGGTGCCGGCACCCGCGATCTGGTCGCCGGCCAAGGCCGATGCGCGATCGGAAACCTTGCTGGTGGTGACCGAAGGCGGGCCCAACAATCTCGACATTCATGGCGTCGGCACCAATCGTCCGGGCTACGAGGTGTCCTGGAATTGCTACGACCGGCTCATCAGCCATGAAACCAGGACGCTGCCTGACGGCACCCAGGCTTACGATCGCGACAAGTTCAAACCGGAACTGGCCGAGGACATGAACCTCGGTGATATGTCGGTGACGTTCAAACTGAAGAAGAACGCCAAATTCCATGACGGCGCGCCGGTCACGGCGAAGGACGTCAAATGGTCGCTCGATCGGGCGGTCACGGTCGGCGGCTTTCCCACGGTGCAGATGAAGGCCGGCTCCCTCTCGGACAAAGAGCAATTCGTCATTGTCGACGACAGCACCGTTCGCATCGATTTTGCGAAGAAGGACCGGCTCACGGTCCCCGACCTCGCGGTGATCGTGCCGAGCGTCTTCAATTCCGAACTCTTGAAAAAGAAAGCCACGGAAAAAGACCCGTGGGCGATGGACTATACCAAGAGCAACACCGCCGGTAGCGGCGCCTACAAAGTCGCGAGCTGGAAGCCGGGTGTCGAAACCGTCTACGAGCGCAACGACGACTGGGTCGGCGGCAAGCTGCCACAGCTCAAGAGGGTGATCTGGCGCACGGTTCCGTCGCAAGGCAATCGCCGCGCCTTGATGGAACGCGGCGATGCCGACATTTCTTTCGATCTGTCCAGCAAGGACACCTCCGAGATGAAGAAGGACGGCAAGCTCGTCATCCTTTCGCATCCGATCGGCAACGGCATGTATTCGGTCGACCTGAACGTGAAGAATCCGCCGTTTGATAATCCGAAGGTTCGTCAGGCGGTGGCTTATGCGCTGCCTTATCAGAAGATCATGGATGCGGCGATGTTCGGCCTCGCCAATCCCCTGTTCGGCGGATCCTCCAATGCCGTCACCGACATCGCCTGGCCGGCCAAGACCGGCTACGCCAATGACATGGCGAAAGCCAAGGCGCTGATGGCCGAAAGCGGCGTCACCGACATCGAAACCACGATTTCCTATGACCTCGGCACCGGCGACATTTGCGAGCCGATCTCCGTGCTGGTGCAGGAGAGCCTTGGCCAGATCGGCATCAAGACCTCGATCAACAAGGTGCCCGGCGCCAATTGGCGCAGCGAGATGTCCAAGAAGACCATGCCGCTGATGATCAACTTCTTCTCCGGCTGGCTCGACTATCCCGAGTACTTCTTCTTCTGGTGCTATTCCGGCCAGAACGCGATCTTCAACACATCGAGTTATGTGAATCCGGACATGGATACGTTGATCGACGGCGCGCGCGCGGCCGCGGCCATCGGCGACAGGGACAAGTACGCCAAGGACGTCGAGGGCTTCATCGCCAAGGCCTACGACGAAGCCCCTCGAATTCCGCTGTTTCAGCCGTTCCTCAACGTCGCCACGCAGAAGAACATCTCCGGCTACACCTACTGGTTCCACCGTCAGCTCGATTACCGCTCAATCGTAAAGGGTTAGCCGCCATACGATGCAAGGACACGGCCCGGACCATTCTGGAGCTTGGACGTCATGATGATCCTCAAGCGGCTCGCAACCATCATCCCGACCCTGATCGGCGTGATCATCGTGACGTTTTTGCTCACGCGGGTCTTGCCGGGTGATCCGGCGGTCTATTTCGCAGGACCCGCGGCAACGCCGCAATCGATCGCCGAGATTCGAAAATCGCTCGGGCTCGACCGGCCATTGCCGGATCAGTTTCTGCGTTACGTGAACGATCTGGCGCACGGCAATTTCGGCAATTCGCTGTCGACCGGCCGTCCCGTCGCCGCTGAAATCTCAAGCCGCCTGCCGGCGTCGGCCGAACTCACGCTGATGGGATTGTTTCTGGCGATTGCGATTGCGGTACCGCTCGGTATCTTTGCCGCGGTCAAGCAGGGCTCGTGGATTGATCATCTATGCCGCGTGATCGCGACGGCCGGCGTCTCGCTGCCGGTGTTCTTCACCGGGCTTCTATTGGTCTACGTGTTCTACTTCCGCTTGGGCTGGTCGCCCGCGCCGCTCGGCCGGCTCGATGCCTTTGCGACATCGCCGCCCGATATCACCGGCTTCTATCTGATCGACAGCCTGATCACCGGCAACTTCGAGACCTTCCGCGCCGCACTCGCTCAACTGATCCTGCCGGCGGTGACGCTGGCGGTGTTTTCGCTGGCGCCGATCACGCGCATGACCCGCGCCTCGATGCTGGCCGTGCTGGCGTCCGAGTTCATCCGAACCGCGCGCGCCAGCGGCCTTAGCGGCCGCACCGTGATCCTGACCTACGCGTTCCGCAACGCGATGCTGCCGGTCGTGACCACGCTTGGCATGGTGTTCTCGTTTTTGCTCGGGGCGAACGTGTTGGTGGAAAAGGTCTTCGCGTGGCCCGGTATCGGCTCCTACGCAGTCGAGGCGCTGCTGCAATCGGATTTCGCGCCGGTGCAGGGCTTCGTGCTGACGATGGCGGTGCTTTACGTCGCGCTCAATCTGATCATCGACATGCTTTACGGCGTGATCGATCCGCGCGTGAGGGTCGAGGCATGACCGAAGCCAGTCTGACCACGGCCCCCGCCGCAAACCTTGCCGCGAAGCCGCCGAACAACTCGCTGTTCCGCCATGCCATCTACGTCGTGGCGGACAATCCCGTCACCGGATTGTCGTTCGGCCTTTTCGTTCTGATCGCACTGTGCGCTTTGGTCGGTCCTTATGTCGTTCCTTACGATCCGCTCGCCAGCGACACTTCGGCGACGTTGCAGTCGCCATCGCTGCACCATTGGTTCGGAACCGATCTGGTCGGGCGTGATATTTTCAGCCGCGTCGTGGTTGCAACGCGCCTCGATTTTGTGATCGCGATTGCCTCCGTCGTTTTGGTGCTCGCCATCGGCGGGCTCGCCGGAATCGCCGCCGGCTTCTTCGGCGGATGGGCCGACCGCATCATCGGGCGCATTTCCGATACCATCATGGCGTTCCCGCTATTCGTGCTGGCGATGGGCATTGTCGCGGCGCTGGGCAATACCGTGACCAATATCGTGATCGCGACCGCGATCATCAATTTCCCGCTTTACGTTCGCGTTGCGCGTGCCGAAGCCAACGTGCGGCGCGAGGCTGGCTTTGTGCAGGCCGCGCGGCTTTCCGGCAATAGCGACATGCGGATTTTGCTCACGCATATCCTGCCCAACATCATGCCGATCATGATGGTGCAGGTCTCACTGACCATGGGCTACGCCATCCTCAATGCCGCCGGCCTGTCGTTCATCGGGCTTGGCGTCAAGCCGCCAACCCCGGAATGGGGGATCATGGTGGCGGAGGGCGCCACCAACATCATCTCCGGCGAATGGTGGGTGGCTTTCTTCCCCGGCGGGGCGCTTATGATTGCGGTGTTCTGCTTCAACCTGCTCGGCGATGGGTTGCGCGATCTGGTCGATCCGCAGCGGAGGACTTGAACCGATGACCGCGCTGCCGCTGCTCGACGTCAACGATCTCACGGTGGAATTTTCCACTCGCCGCGGCATCGTCAAGGCCGTGCAGCATGTCAACATCTCCGTGGCCAAGGGCGAAACGCTCGGCATCGTCGGCGAATCCGGCTCCGGCAAGTCGGTGACGTCCTACGCGGTGATGCGGATTCTCGATCGTGCCGGCAAGATCGCGGAAGGCTCGGTTCAATTCTCGGGCGTCGATGTCCGGGCGGCGACCGAAGATCAGATGCGCGACATGCGCGGCCGCGAAATGTCGATGATCTTCCAGAGCCCGCGGCTGGCGCTTAACCCGATACGCAAGATCGGCCAGCAGATCGAGGATGTGCTGCTGCAACACGTCCAGGTCGACCGCTCGCAGGTCACCGATCGCGCAATCGCCGCCCTCGAGCAGGTCAAGATCGCGCGCCCGCGCGAGCGCTATCATGCCTATCCGTTCGAATTGTCAGGCGGCATGTGCCAGCGCGTGGTGATCGCGCTCGCGCTGGCCTGCGGTCCGCGCCTTCTGATCGCCGACGAGCCGACCACCGGTCTCGATGTCACAACCCAAAAAGCGGTGATGGACCTCGTCGTCGAACTGACCAAGGCGCGAAGCATGTCGACGATCCTGATCACGCACGATCTGGGACTGGCGGCGGCCTATTGCGATCGTGTCGTGGTGATGGAGAAGGGGCGCGTGGTCGAAACCGCGCTTTCGGCCAATATCTTTGCCAAGCCGGAACATCCCTATACGCGCAAATTGATGCGCGCGACGCCGCGGCTCGGCGTTTCCTTGCGCGATCTGTTGCCGGAGGAGGAGGCGGCCTCGCTGCCAGCGCCACCCGTGGCCACCGTCGTTTCCACAAACGGGAAGGGCGCGGAAGGCGCAAATGCTTCCGCCAAACCCCTTCTCCTCGTCGAAAAGCTGGTGAAGGAATATCCGCGCCAGGGCGCGCCGGCGATGCTGGCCAAACTGTTCGCGCGCAAGCCGCCGGCAGAGCCCGAGATCTTTCGCGCGGTCGACGGCATCAGTTTTACGGTTGGCCGTGGCGAGAGTGTTGGTCTCGTCGGCGAGTCCGGCTGCGGCAAATCCACCACGTCGATGATGGTGATGCGGCTGTTGGACCAGACGTCCGGCCGCATCATGTTCGACGGCGAGGAAATCGGCGGCATCCTGCCGAATGCCTTTGCGCGATTGCCTCAGCGCAAGAGCATCCAGATGGTGTTCCAGGATCCGACCGACAGCCTCAACCCGCGCTTTACCGCCGTGCGGGCGATTGCCGATCCGATTCTAAGGCTTGGCGGCATCAAGGGGCGCAACGCCTTGCGTGCCCGTTGCGAGGAATTGGCAATGTTGGTCGGTTTGCCGCTCAACCTGCTCGATCGTTTTCCACATCAGATGTCGGGCGGCCAGAAGGCCCGTGTCGGCATCGCGCGCGCGATCGCGCTCAACCCGAAGCTTGTCATCCTCGACGAGCCCACCGCAGCGCTCGATGTTTCGGTGCAAGCGGTCGTCCTGAACCTGCTCCAGGACCTCAAGCGGTCGCTCGGCATGAGCTATTTGTTCGTCTCGCACGATCTGAACGTGGTGCGGCTGTTGTGCGATCGTGTCATTGTGATGCGGACAGGACAAATCGTTGAACAGGGTACGTCTGACCAGGTCTTGGGCGACCCGCAAAATGCCTATACAAAGGAGCTGCTGACGGCTATTCCCCACCCACCGCTTCCGGCGGCCTGATGGAAGAATGAAACGATTAAAGGCTGAAATGGCTGAAGATTCGCTGGACGACTATATCGACGCTACCTCGAAGGTTCTACGGCTTCCGGTCAAGGAAGCCTGGAAGCCCGCGGTGCGGGCCAATCTCGAAGTGTCCATGAGGTTGGCGCGGCTGGTGGATGAGTTTGCGTTATCTGACGAAGCTGAGCCGGCCAGTGTCTTCACAGCCTGATACCATGGCAGGTGCCGGAGACGGGATGTCTGCGCTCGGCATCGCGCAGGCCGTCAGGGACAAGAAATTCTCGGCGCTCGGCGCCATCGACGCAGCGCTGGCGCGGATTGCGCATCGCGATTCTGTCTTGAATTCCTTCACCGACGTCACCGCGGAACGTGCGCGAACCAAAGCCCGTGAGGTCGATGCCGCGATCGCGGCGGGCAGGAATCCCGGACCGCTTGCCGGCGTGCCGTTTGCCGTGAAGAACCTGTTCGACGTGAAGGGTCTGCCGACCCGTGCCGGATCGAAGATCAACCGCGATCGTCCCATCGCGTCACGCGATGCCACGCTGGTCGAGCGGCTGGAAGCCGCCGGCGCCGTGCTGGTTGGCGCGCTCAACATGGGCGAATACGCCTACGACTTCACCGGCGAAAATATTCACGATGGCCCCTCGCGTAATCCCCATGACGTAACGCGGATGACCGGCGGTTCCTCCGGCGGCTCCGGCAGTGCGGTCGGCGGCGCGCTGGTGCCGCTGGCGCTTGGTTCCGACACCAACGGCTCGATCCGGGTGCCGTCGTCGTTTTGCGGCATCTTCGGATTGAAGCCGACGTACGGCCGGCTCTCCCGCGCGCGCTCGTTTCCGTTCGTCTTCTCCTTCGATCATGTCGGTCCGCTGGCGCGCTCCGTCGGCGATCTCGCGCTTGCCTATGACGCAATGCAGGGGCCGGACGCAGGCGATGCGGCTTGCACGACGCGGCCGGCGGAGCCGGCATTGCCGTCTCTCAATCAAGACATCGGAAATTTGCGGATTGCGGTTGCCGGCGGTTATTTCCAGAAGAACGTCTTCCCTGAAGCCACCGAAGCGGTCGGGCGTATTGCCAAGGCGCTCGGCGTGAGCCGTACGGTCGAAATTCCGGAAGCCGCCCGCGCCCGCGCGGCGGCCTATGTCATCTCGACTTGCGAGGGCGCGTCGCTTCATCTCGATCGGCTGCGCACGCGGCCCGAAGATTTCGATCCCGCGGTGCGCGATCGCCTGATCGCGGGCGCGATGATCCCGGCGCCGATGGTCGATCGCGCGCAAAAATTCCGCCGCTGGTACCGTGCGCAGGTCCTTGAGCTGTTCAAATCGGTCGACGTCATCCTGGCGCCGGCGACGCCTTGCGTCGCGCCGAAACTCGGACAAGTGAATTTCACGCTCGATGGCGTCGAATTGCCGGTGCGCGCCAATATCGGCATCCACACCCAGCCGATCTCTTTTATTGGGCTGCCGGTGGTCGCGGTTCCAGTGCCGCTGGAGCCGATGCCGATCGGCGTGCAGATCATCGCCGCGCCCTGGCGTGAAGATATCGCGCTCCGTGTTGCAGCCGCGCTGGAGCGCGAAGGGGTCGCGTCCGCGCCGCGGCCGGGGGGCGTCTGAACATGCAGGTCGATCTCCCCGAAGTGCTCGCTGAAGTGACCGCGGAATTTGCACGTTACGAAAAGGCGCTGGTGAATAACGACGTTGCGGTGTTGGATGAGCTGTTCCGCGACGACCCGCGCACGCTGCGCTATGGCGGCGGCGAAAACCTCTACGGCTATCGGGAGATCATGGCGTTTCGCGCCGGCCGCTCGCCGACCGGCTTGATGCGCCGGACCGATCGCACCGTGATCACGGCCTACGGACGCGACATGGCGGTCGCCTCGACATTGTTTTATCGCGACACCGCGCCGGGCAAGGTTGGACGACAGATGCAGACATGGGTGCGGTTTGCGCAGGGGTGGAAAATCGTGGCCGCGCATGTCAGCGTGATCGATGAACCCAAGATCGGCCAGGTTGGGGATCAAAAGGCATGAGCCTTGAAGATATCCCACATCTCGCTTTGCTTCGCTCCGTTGCGGAAGACAAAACGATCGTTCGCCCCGGCGGCCGGGCTGTACGCACCGACAAGCTGACACGTGCCGAGGAGTTACGCCTGCAACTGGCCGATGAGATCGTGCGCGGCACGCTGGCGCCGGGCGCGGCGCTCGACGAGACCGACATCGCGCGGCGCTTCAGCGTATCGCGCACCCCGGTGCGCGAAGCGTTGCGGCAGCTCGCGGCCTCAGGGCTGGTAGAGGCGCGCGCCCATCGCGGCGCGGTCGTGGCGCAGCCCTCGATCGAGCGCCTGGGTGGAATGTTCGAGGCGATGGCGGAGCTCGAAGCTCTGTGTGCGGGCCTTGCCGCGGAACGCATGACGCCGGCCGAGCGCCACCGGCTGGAAGCGATTCACGAGGAACTGCGGGTGCTGAGCCACGCCGGCGACCCCGATCGCTTTCATGCGGTCAATGAGCAGTTTCACAGTTTCATCTACGCCGGCTCGCAGAACGGGCACATCGCCGAGATCACACTGGCGACGCGCAAACGGGTGCAGCCGTTCCGCCGCGCTCAGTTCCGTAATCTCGGGCGGCTCGCCCAATCGCATGCGGAGCATGATCGCGTGGTGGTGGCCATTCTGCGTGGCGACCGCAACGGCGCGGCAGGTGCGATGCGTGCGCATATCGAACGGGTACACGGCGAATACGAGATTTACGCCGTTTCGGTGTGAGCCTTAACCCGCCACGGCTTTCGCCACAAAGCCGCGCCAGCCGCCGAATGCGGAAATATCCCGTGCGCTGCCGACGTCGGCGGCTTCCACGATAAAGCCCTTCACGCCACGGCCGTCGTTCAGGCGCACCGTGCCGATCGATAGCGGCGGCGGGATCGCGGCGACGAATTTCGCAAAGGCAACCGCAGGCAGCGCCCAGAGCTCGAGTTCGATCGATGTGCCCGCTCCGGCTTCGACGCGCAGCATGCCCGGCTTCGGCGGTGTGGTGGAGAGCGCATAGAGTTTGTAGTCCGGCGCGGTGGAGGTCGCTTCCAGCAGCCGGCCACCCAGCGCCTTTAATTCATCGTTGAGCGCCATCCCCGAAAGATGCGCGCCGACCACCGCGATCGGGATTTCGTCGCCGGTCAAAGTGAGATTGAGGTCGGCGAGCGGCGGTAGCGCCACGCCCTTGGCGCCAAGCGTCAGTTTTGTTTGCGCCTGAAACACCCGGCCGATGCTCGCGAGCAGCGCGTCCTGGCCGGCGGGCGCGAGCAGCGTGATACCGAACGGGATTTCGTCAGGCCGGATCGCCGACGGCAATGCAAGGCCGCAGAGATCGAGCAGGTTGACGAAGTTGGTATAGGTTCCGAGTCTTGAGTTGAGCTCGATCGGATTGGCCAGCACCTGCGTCGTCGAATAGGCGGTCGGCGCGGTCGGTAACACCAGCGCGTCGACGTCGGCGAAGGCGTGCTCGGCCGTGCGCCGCAGCCCTTGCAAACGATAAAGGGCGGCGAAGGTGTCGGCGGCCGAAAGCCGGTTGCCTGCGATGGTGATCTCGCGGGTCACCGGATGGATCGCATCGGGCGACGATGCCAGCATGTTACGGATGACGAGATAGCGCTCGGCCACCCACGGCCCCTCATAGAGCAGCCGCGCGGTTTCATAGAACGGCTCGAGATCAAAGCTGACCGTTGTGGCGCCGAGCGCGCGCCATCGTTCCAGCGCCGCCGCGTAGGCTGCCTCCTGTGCCTTGTCGCCGAAAAAGATGAGTTGGCCGTCGCGAGGCACGCCCAGCCGCAAGCCGGTGGGAAACGGACTCAGTCGCGATAGGGTCCGGTTGCGCGAAAACGGATCCGAGCTGTCGGGGCCCGCCATGGCGGAAAGCGCCAACACGGCGTCGTCGACGGTGAGCGAAAACACCGACACGCAATCGAGCGTTCGGCAGGCGGGCACGACGCCCGCGGTCGGAATGAGGCCGAGACTGGGCTTCAATCCGACGATGTTGTTGAACATCGCCGGAACGCGGCCGCTTCCCGCCGTATCGGTGCCCAGTGAAAGCGGCACCAGCCCCACGGAGACGGCAACCGCCGATCCCGAGCTTGATCCGCCCGGGATGAGATCGGCGCGCATCGGATTGGTCGGAATGCCGTAAGGTGAGCGCACGCCGACGAGGCCGGTGGCGAACTGGTCGAGGTTGGTCTTGCCGATGATGATGGCGCCGGCCTGGCGCAGCCGCGCGACCGAGGTAGCATCGCGCGTCGGCAGGTAGGAATAGGCCGGACACGCGGCCGTGGTTGGCAACCCCGCCACATCGATATTGTCCTTCACCGCGACCGGAACGCCGTAGAGCGGAAGTTCGCTCGCGCCTTTGGCGGCAAGCGCTTCGGCTTCCGCAATCGCGTCTTTCTCATCGCGCAAGGAAATGAAAATGGCGGGATCGTTGTGCTCGCGGATGCGCTTGAAACTGCGTGCGACGGTTTGTGCCGGCGACCGGCTCCCGGCGCGATGCGCAGCAACGATGGCAGCAACGGTCTCGGTCACGCGCCACCTCGATCCGAAGGGATCGCGTGGGTCGATGGAGTTCTGGAGGGTGAGGGCGCCATACCCGACTGTGCTCTCGAGGTGTAGGAAGTTTTCATTTTTCGAAGCAATTGGTGTGCCATTGTGTACATTGGTTGGGCGGGCCCATCTCATGAATATCAAAGTAATGTCAAGTGCTTGAGGCAGCGTCGTGCCGTCGGAAGCCTGGCTTTCGCATGGCGCGGTGCCGATTTTGCGGGCAGCGCGGTCATCCGTCTTCTTTAGCGCGTTACCTTGCTGGAGCCTTGGGTAATCAGCCGCGCCGCGCGCTGGTTGCGGGCATGAACCCAGAGCCAGCTGAGGACGACGCTGAGGCGGTTGCGCAGGCCGATCAGGAAATAGATGTGGGCGATGCCCCAGATCCACCACGCCAGCGTGCCGCGCAGCTTGATCGCGCCGAAGTCGATGACCGCCTTGCGCTTGCCGATCTGGGCAAGACTGCCGGCATGGCTGTAACGAAACGGCTTGGGCGTCTTGCCTGAAAGCCGCGCCTTGATCGATGCGGCGACATGACGCCCCTGCTGCTTGGCGGCGGGTGCGATGCCCGGCACAGGCTTTCCGCGGCCGTCCGCGATTGTGACGGTGTCGCCGACCGCGAAAATATCGGGATGATCAGGCACGG
The DNA here is from genome assembly GCA_049509335.1 of Bradyrhizobium sp. Classification (GTDB taxonomy): domain Bacteria; phylum Pseudomonadota; class Alphaproteobacteria; order Rhizobiales; family Xanthobacteraceae; genus Bradyrhizobium. The sequence goes on from JBEKZZ010000004.1 coordinate 87,126, forward strand.
TCAGGTCAGGCATGACCTGCAGCCGCTCGGCACGGTCGGCCGCCGCATGCAGCCATTCAGCGGCGGGGGAGGCGCGTACGCCGGCCGCCCAGATCAAGGTCCGCGCTTGCAGGCGCTGTCCGCCATGGACGACGCCGTCGGCGGAGCACTCGGTAACGGCTTGTCCCAGCACGACTTCGACGCCGATGCCCTCCAGCGAGCGTTGCGCGTAGGCCGAGAGATCGTCGGCAAAGCCTGCGAGCACGCGTGGGCCCGCCTCGATCAGCACCACGCGCGCCTTTTGGGTGTCGATGTTGCGAAAATCAGGAGGCAGCGTATCGCGCGCGAGTTCGGCGATGGTGCCGGCGAGTTCCACGCCGGTCGGACCGGCGCCGACGATGACAAAGGTCAGAAGGGCGGCGCGCTTCTCGGGGTCGCTTTCGCGCTCGGCGCGCTCAAAGGCGACCAGGATTCGCCGCCGCAAGGTGGTCGCGTCTTCGAGTGTTTTCAGGCCCGGCGCGAACGGCTCCCATTCGTCATGGCCAAAATAAGCGTGACGCACGCCGGTCGCGAGCACCAGCGTGTCGTAAGGCAATGTATCGCCGTCCTCGAGCAGCACGCGCTTGTTATCGGCGTCGACGCCGCTGACGGTCGCGAACAGCGTCGTGACTTCGCTCCTGTCGCGCATCAGATGACGGATCGGCCAGGCGATTTCGGAGGTCGCAAGCGAAGCGGTCGCCACCTGGTATAACAGCGGCTGAAACAGATGGTGGTTGCGGCGATCCACCAGCGTAATCGCGACGGGGGCACCTTTGAGCCCCAGCGCGCATTCCAGCCCGCCGAAGCCGGCACCCACGATCACCACGCGATGAGCATTGTTCGGATGGAGTGCTTCTGCTGTCATCGCCGGCCTCTACTTCGAAACGGCTCCATCTCTTGGTGTAAGCGTTCGGCCGTCGCGCTCAAGGCCGGATTTTCGATGGGCCGATAGTGAAAGCCGATTATCCTCAGCGTAGTGGCCAAGTCCGTATCGTAGCAATCGGCACTATAATTCTTGCCATCCGCGCCTCCCGCGAATTATGGTGCATGTTGCCAAGGGCGTGGTCCGAAGGTTCAACGAGGGAGCCGTCGGTTCATGCTTGCTGGGGTCCTGCTATCTCGCGCACAAAACAAGGCGTTCAAAGGCCTGAAGCGCTGGTTCGAAACAGCGCGAGCCGATTGGCAGGAAGAAAAAGGATTTGAGGAGGGACACTTTATGAGAACGGCATTTTGGCTCGCAGGCGCAATGGCTTTTGCCCTGGCTCAGCCCGCGGCGGCAGGGGACACGATCAAAATCGGCTTCGTCTCCACCTTCAGCGGGCCAACGGCGGTGATCGGCAACGACATGCGCAATTCCTTCGAGCTTGCGCTCGATCATCTCGGCCGCAAGATGGGCGGCAAGCCGGTCGAGGTGATCTATGAGGACGACCAGCAGAAGCCGGATGTCGGCAAGCAGAAGACCGAAAAGCTCGTGCAGTCGGACAAGGTGGACTTCATCGTCGGCTATATCTGGTCGAACGTGCTGCTCGCTTCGCTCAAGACGGCGGTGGATTCGCAGACCTTCCTGATCTCCGCCAACGCCGGGCCGTCGCAACTCGCCGGCGACTTGTGCTCGCCTTACGTATTCTCGACCTCCTGGCAGAACGACCAGACGCCGGCGGCGATGGGTCTTTACATGAACCAGAAGGGCGTCAAGTCGGTATTCCTGATCGGTCCGAACTATGCGGCGGGCAAGGACATGCTGGCCGGCGTCAAGAGCACGTTCAAGGGCGAGGTGCTGGGCGAGGAATATACGGTGTGGCCGAGCCAGCTCGACTTCTCGGCCGAACTGACCAAGGCGCGCAACTCGAAGGCGGAATCGATCTTCGTGTTTTATCCGGGCGCGGCCGGCGTCCAATTCCTCAACCAATATGCGCAGGCCGGTATCAAGCAGCAGATGCCGCTCTATACGGCATTCACGATCGATGAATTGTCGCTGCCGCTGCAGAAGGAAAATGCGCTCGGCGTTCCCGGCGCGCAGGAGTGGGTCAACGACCTGCCGAACGATCGGAACAAGAAGTACGTCGAGGATTACCGCAAGAAATATGCGCCCGCGCGTCCCACCTATTATGGCGCGCAGGCCTATGACGCGGCCCAGTTGATCAACAGCGCCGTGGTCGCGGTCAACGGCGATACCAGCAAGAAGGACGCGATGAAGGCCGAGATGGAGAAAGCCGATTTCAAGTCGTTGCGCGGCTCCTTCAAATACGGCAACAATCACATCCCGGTGCAGAATTTCTATCTGCAGGACGTGGTCAAGGATGCGGACGGCTCGCTGTCGCTCAAAACGGTCGCTACCATCGTCAAGGACAATCAGGATAACTTCCACGACAAGTGCTCGATGAAGTGATTGCGGGCACCTCTCAGCTTGGCGGTGGCGCTCGCGCCGCCGCTTTTTCCTGTCGGCACGTGTTTTGCACACGTGTTTTATTTTGCACACGTGTTTTGCAATTGTGTGGGATGAATTATGAGCCGGGACTTCATCCTTCGAGACGCATCGCTTGCGCGATGCTCCTCGGGATGAGGTCTAGATTTCCTCATGGTGAGGAGCGCAGGCGTAGCCTGCGCGTCTCGAACCATGAGGCCCGGATATAGGGTTATGCACTAAACTAGAGATATCGAACGCATTCATGCTGCTTGTCGTCGAACAATTTCTGAACGGGCTGCAGTTCGGCCTGCTGCTGTTTTTGCTGGCGGCTGGGTTGACGCTCGTGTTCGGCATCATGGACCTCGTCAACCTTGCCCATGGTTCGCTCTACATGATGGGCGCCTATTTCGCGGCGACGTTCGTGGCCTGGACCGGAAACTTCATTCTCGGCATCGTGCTGGCGCTCGGCGCAACGCTGTTGCTCGGCATCGTGCTTGAATTTGTGGCGCTGCGGCACCTGTACGGCCGCGACCATCTCGACCATGTGCTGGCGACCTTCGGGCTGATCCTGTTTTTCAACGATCTGGTGCGGCTGGTCTGGGGGCCGGCCGGTCTGGCGTTGCCGCTGCCGGCCTGGCTCACCGTACCGGTGCAGATCATCCCCGGCGTGTTCTATCCGGCGTTTCGGCTCGCCATCATCGTGGTCGCGCTGGTGGTCGCGCTGCTGCTCTATCTCGTTGTGATGCGCACCCGCGTCGGCATGTTGATCCGAGCCGGCGCGTCGAACCGCGAAATGATCGGCGCGCTCGGCATCAACATCAAGCTGCTCTACACGCTGGTGTTCGGCCTGGGTGCGGCGCTTGCCGGTCTTGCCGGGATGATGCAGGCGCCGATCCTCACCGTGCAGATCGGGATGGGAGAGAACATTCTCATCCTGGCCTTTGTCATTATTGTCATCGGGGGCATCGGCTCGATCCGCGGCGCGTTTGTCGCCTCGATCCTGGTCGGGATGATCGATACGCTCGGCCGCGCCTTCTTGCCCGACTTCCTGCGGCATATCCTTAGTTCAGCGGCGGCCTCGACGGCGGCGCCCGCGCTCTCCTCGATGCTGATCTATATCCTGATGGCGACCGTGCTGGTGGCAAGGCCGGAGGGGCTGTTCCCAGCCAACCGTCGATGATCGCCGCTTTCAATTCCCGTAACGTGGCGGCAGTGGCCGTCGTCGCTGGTCTTTTATTGTTGCCGCTGTTTTCGCAAGCAACCGGCAACGTCTTTTTGCTGACGCTGTTTACGCGCATCGTCATCTTCGCACTCGCCGCCGTCAGCCTCAATCTCATCATGGGCTATGGCGGGATGATGAGTTTCGGTCATGCCGCCTATCTCGGCATCGGCGGCTATGCGGTTGGCATTCTCGCCGCCGAGGGTTTTGGCTCCGGCTTCGCACAATGGCCGGTCGCGCTTCTGGCTTCCGCGCTGTTTGCACTTGTGATCGGCGCGCTCTCTTTGCGTACGCGCGGCGTCTATTTCATCATGATCACGCTGGCCTTTGCGCAGATGGCCTATTACGTCGCATCGGGGCTTTCGCGCTATGGCGGCGACGACGGACTGACGATCTACAAGCGCAGCACGTTCGGTGGCCTGATCAATTTGTCCAATCGCGTCCAGTTCTACTACCTCTGCCTGTTCTGCCTGTTTGGTGGAATTTTTCTGGTCTGGCGTATCGTGAACTCGCGCTTCGGTCTTGTCCTGCAGGGCTTGCGCTCCAACGAACAGCGGATGCAGGCGATTGGCTTCCCGGCGACGCGTTACCGGCTGGTGTGCTTTGTCATCGCGGGCACGATGTGCGGCCTGGCCGGTGCGCTGCTGGCGAACAACACCGATTTCATCAGCCCGGCCGTGATGTACTGGACTCGCTCCGGCGATCTCATGGTCATGGTGATTCTCGGCGGCATGGGATCGCTGTTCGGCCCCGTAGTCGGCGCCATCGTCTACCTCGTATTGGAAGAATTTCTGTCGCAGGTCACCGAATATTGGGCAATGATCATGGGGCCGCTCTTGCTCCTGATCGTGCTGTTCGGGCGCGGCGGCATTATGGGTCTGATCGGGAGGTTTTCCCGTGGCTGAACCCTTGCTCCGCGTCGAGAATCTGGTCAAGCGGTTCGGCGGTATTGTTGCCACCGACCATCTCTCGCTTGATATCGCGCCCGGCGAACTGCACGCGATCATCGGGCCGAACGGCGCCGGCAAGACCACGCTGATCAGCCAATTGATCGGACAATTAAGCCCGAGCTCAGGCAATATCCGCTTTGCCGGCAAAGACATTACTCAACTGCCGGCGTGGAAGCGCAGCCGGCTCGGGCTGGCGCGTTCGTTCCAGATCACCTCGCTGCTGCCGGATTTCACCGCGGCCGACAACGTCGCGCTTGCGGCTCAGGCCAAAGACGGCCATTCGTTCCGCTTCTTCGCCAACGCGCGGAAAGAAAAGCCGCTCCGCGAGGCCGCACTTGCGGCGCTGAAGCGGGTCGGGCTTGGCGATCGTGCCGACGTCGTGGTCTCAAGGCTGAGCCATGGTGAACAGCGCGAACTTGAACTGGCGGTTGCTCTCGCAACAAAGCCGCAATTGCTGTTGCTGGATGAGCCGATGGCAGGCTTGGGGGCCACCGAATCGGCGCGCATGGTCAAGCTGCTCGCTGACCTCCGTCAGGAAGTGACGATCGTCCTGGTCGAGCACGACATGAACGCGGTGTTTGCACTCGCCGACCGCATCACTGTGCTGGTCTACGGACGCGTGATCGCCTCCGACGTGCCGGCGGCGATCCGCACAAATGAGGAGGTCAAGCGCGCCTATCTCGGCGACCAGCATGTGGTGACCCGCCATGACTGAGGGAACGTCGGCTGATACCGCGCCGCTGCTCGAAGTCGAGGGTCTGGAGACCTGTTATGGGCTCAGTCAGGTGCTGTTCGGCCTGTCGCTGTCGATCAATAGCGGCGAGATGGTTGCCCTGATGGGCCGCAACGGCATGGGCAAGACCACGACCATCCGCTCGATCATGGGATTGACGCCGCCGCGTGCGGGAGTTGTCTCTTTCAGTGGCAAGCCTATTCGGGGCCTTCCAGCCTTTCGCATCGCGCAACTCGGCATCGGTCTGGTTCCCGAAGGCCGCCAGATTTTTCCCAACCTGACGGTGCGCGAAAATCTCGTTGCCGCTTCCGCCAACCGTCTCGGCGCCGACGCCCCCTGGACGCTGGACAAAATCCACGCGCTCTTCCCGCGTCTGGCCGAACGCGGCGGCAACATGGGCAATCAGCTATCCGGCGGCGAACAGCAGATGCTGGCGATCGGGCGCGCGCTAATGACCAACCCGCGGTTGTTGATTCTCGATGAGGCGACGGAAGGGTTGGCGCCGTTGATCCGCGAAGAAATCTGGAATTGCCTCTCGATGCTGAAGGCGCGCGGCCAATCGGTGCTTGTGATCGACAAGAATGTCGAGAATCTTGCCCGCATCGCCGACCGCCATTACATCATCGAGCGCGGCCGCGCGGTGTGGAGCGGTACGTCGGAACAACTGATCGCGGAGCCTGATCTGCAGCACCGCTATCTCGGCATTTGAACGGCGTAAGTCGGAAAGGAGGTGGCCAAAGACCGGTCACCACCCCAACCGCTTCTCCCACGCGGGCGTAACGTTACGCGTTGCCGCGGTCCTCGCGGAACAGATCGAGCTTCTGCTGCACCGGGCGATCGGAGAAGGAGAACAGCACCGCGTCCGCGTCCGCCTCGTGGGTGACCCACTGCCAGCTCGGTACCACGAACAGGTCGCGCGGTCCCCATTCGAAGGTCTGATCGCCGACCCGCGTGCGGCCCTTGCCTTCGATCGCCGCGAACACGGTCGCATCCGTCGAGCGATAGCGCGCGGTCTTGAAGCCCTTCGGCAGCAGCTGGATGAAAGTGCCGATGGTCGGCATCGCGAAATCGCCGGTTTCCGGGTTGGAGAATTTCAGCTTCAAGCCGTGGCAGGCATCCCACTCGCCACGTTGCTTGGCGGTCTCCAGCGCCTCGCGCGTATAGGAATAGGGATAGTTGAAGATCGGCGAGGTCTTCGATTTGCGCTTCTCGTCGACTGGCAAGAGGTTATGGCCGTAGCGCGCAAAGCTGTCGCCCGCGGGGCGGGTGATCTTCTGCTGGTCTTCCTTCAGGCCTTCGGCGAACGACGCGTCGAAGAACTTCACCATCGGAATATCGAGGCCATCGAGCCAGAACACCGGCTCGGAGGTTTCGTTGGAATGATCGTGCCACGTCCAGGCCGGCGTGATGACGAAGTCGCCCGGTGACATCGTGGTGCGCTCGCCATCGACCGAGGTGAACCCGCCCTCGCCTTCGAGGATGAAGCGCAACGCCGACTGGCTGTGTCGATGGGCCGGCGCGACATCGCCCGGAACCACCATCTGCACGCCGGCAAACAGCGAGGTCGTGACCTTCGACTGACCGCGCAATCCCGGATTTTCCAAAACCAGCACACGCCGCTCGGCTTCCTTGGCGGTGATGAGCTTGCCGGCTTCGGTCATGTAGTCGCGGATCGCGTCGAACTTCCACAGATGCGGTTGGCATGCGCTCTTCGGTTCCGGCGTGATCAGATCGCCAAGCACGTTCCACAGCGCGGAAAGATTTTCTCCGTCGATCTTTTTGTAGAACGCTTCGCGTTCCGGAGTCTTCGCTACGGCTTCCATGGCCAACCTCCTCCTATGTGTTCTTATGTCGTTTCCTGATTGACAGTATACTGCCAATATGGCTAGCGTCAATGACGGCCTGTAAGGGCCGGCTGAGAAAAATAACATGGGAGGTCAGCGATGAAGCTGCACGGCTATTTCCGCAGCAGCGCGTCCTATCGGGTCAGAATTGCATTGAACCTGAAGGGGTTAAGTGCGGAACACCTGAGCCATCATTTGCGCAAGGGCGAGCAGCGTGCTCCCGAATATCTCGCGATCAACCCGCAAGGCCTTGTTCCCACCTTGCAGGGTGACGGTGGCGCCATCCTTACTCAGTCACTCGCCATCGTCGAGTGGCTGGATGAAACCCATCCCATCCCGCCGCTGTTGCCGAAGGAGCCGCTGCGCCGCGCCCAGGTGCGCGCCTTTGCACAAGCGCTCGCTTGCGACACCCACCCGATCCAGAACCTGAAAATCCTGGGCCGCCTGCGTGAGCTCGGTCTTCCCGAAGAGAAAGTGACAGACTGGGCGGCGTGGGCCAACCGCGAAGGCCTCAGCGCATGCGAGAAGCTGATCGCAGCCGAGGCCGGTCCGTTCTGCTTTGGCGATGCGCCGACCATCGCCGATTTATGTCTGGTGCCGCAACTCGCCAATGCGCGCCGTTTCGGGGTCGATGTCGCCGTCTTCCCCCGGCTGCTCAAGGCGGAAGCGGTCGCGAAAGCACTCAAGGCGTTTGCTGATGCCGCACCGGAGCGACAGGCCGATGCCGAATAAGCCCGACACCGTGACCATGGACGCGGTCTACACCGCGCCCGGCTACCTGTTTCGCCGGATGCAGCAGATCGCGGTCGCCATCTTCATCGAGGAGTGCAAGGCCTTCGACCTGACACCGGTGCAATACGCCGCGCTGATTGCGATCCGTACCCATCCCGGCATCGACGCGACGCGGCTCTCCGCGGTGATTGCGTTCGACCGTTCAACGCTTGGCAGCGTGATCGAGCGGCTGGAGGCCAAGGACTATGTCGAACGCAAGCCTGCGCCGGAGGACAAGCGCGTCAAGCTTTTGTATTTGACGAAGGCCGGCGCGAACTTGTTGCGCGAGATCATGCCGTCGGTCGACCGCGTTCAGGCGCGGATTTTGCAGCCGCTCAAGCCCGCCGATCGCAAGACGCTGCTGACGCTGCTCGAGCAGCTCGTCGATCTCAACAACGAGGCCTCGCGCGTGCCGCTCCGCGCCGAAGACGCGCTAGAGCATTTAGGGAAAGCGAGCTGATGGCGGGCGCGGGCGCACCGGTCCTGATCGCGGGTGGCGGCATCGGCGGCCTCGCCGTCGCGCTGGGGCTTGCGCAAAAAGGCATCCGCTCCATCCTGCTGGAGAAAGCTTCCGCCCTGGGCGAAATCGGCGCCGGCATTCAGCTCGCGCCGAACGCGTTCCATGCCTTCGACTATCTCGGCGTCGGCGAGGCCGCGCGCAACATGGCGGTCTACGTCGATCAACAGCGACTGATGGACGCGATGACAGCGCAGGAAATCTGCCATGTCAATCTCGGCGAGGCTTTTCGTGAGCGTTTCGGCAATCCCTATGCGGTGGTGCATCGCGGCGATCTGCACGGCGTTTTCCTCAAAGCGTGCCGTGACAGCGATCTGATCGATCTGCGGGTCAGCTCCGAAGTTTTGGGCTACGATCAGGATGGATCGTCAGTCACCGCGAAGCTTGCCTCGGGCGATCGCGTTACCGGCTCGCTTCTGATCGGCGCCGACGGGCTATGGTCCAACATCCGCAAGCAAGTCGTTGGCGACGGCAAGCCGCGCGTCTCCGGCCACACGACCTACCGCTCGGTGATTCCGACCGAACAGATGCCGGAAGATTTGCGCTGGAATGCGGCGACGCTCTGGGCCGGTCCGAAATGCCATCTCGTGCACTACCCGCTCTCGGGCTGGAAGGTGTTCAACCTCGTCGTCACCTGTCACAATGATGCGCCGGAGCCGGTCGCCGGCAAGCCGGTGCCCGAAGAAGAGGTGATGCGGGGGTTTGCGCACATCCATGAGCGGGCTTTGGACATCATCCGCCATGGCACCAACTGGAAACTCTGGGTGCTGTGCGACCGTGACCCGACCGAACGCTGGATCGACGGCCGCGTTGTGTTGCTCGGCGATGCCGCCCATCCGATGCTGCAATATTTCGCGCAAGGCGCCTGCCAGGCGATGGAGGACGCGGTTTGCCTGTCGCATATGCTCGGTAGCCACGCTGGCGATCACGCTGGCGCGCTGGAAAAATACCGCGAGTTGCGATTTCCGCGTACGGCGCGCGTGCAGACGCTCTCTCGCGCCATCGGCGAACACATCTATCACCCCTCGGGCGAACATGCGCGATTGCGTAACGCCATCATGAGCGCGAAGTCGCAAGAGGAGTGGTACGGCGATCTGGCCTGGCTCTATGGCGGGACGGGGTTAAAGGCTTAACGAGGCGACGCGCTCCGCTGTCATGCTCCGCGAAAGCGGGGCATCCAGTATTCCAGAGGTAGTTGTACTAAATTGAGAGGCCGCGGCGTACCGGATCGCCCGCCGGAGCCTGTCGTCGGGCGGCGCTTTGCGTCGGCCTGTTGGCGGGCGATGACAGCGTAAAGCTATTCACATCCGCATCACGGCCTGACGGTCGATCTTGCCGGTGCCGGTCTTGGGCAATTCGTCGGTGAACTTGATCTCGCGCGGATATTTGTAAGGCAGGAGTTTCGCCTTGACGAAATCCTGCAGCAGCTTCGTCGTTTCGCTCACATCCGCCGCGGCCTTGTTCATGACAACGACGGCCTTGAGCGTCATCCGGCGATCCGGCAGCTCGGCGGCGAACACGGCGCATTCGCGCACGTCAGGATGTTCAGCGAGGCACAGCTCGACTTCGAGCGGATAAACCCATTGGCCGGAAATCTTGATCAGGTCGTCGGCGCGGCCGCGGAAAAAATAGAAACCGTCCGCATCCCGCACGAAACGGTCGCCGGTGTAGATCCAGCCGCCCTCGCGGATCGTCTCGGCGGATTTGTCGGGTCGGTTCCAGTAGAGCGGCGTATTGGAATCGCCGCGCACCCATAAAATGCCCTCTTCAGCGTCGCCGACGCCCCGCCCGTCGCTGTCTCTCAGGGCGATCTCATAACCGGGAACGCGAATGCCGGCGGCGCCGAGCTTTTTATCCTCCGCCCGGTTGGAGAGATAGATGTGCAGCACTTCGGTCGACCCGAGACCCTCCATGATCTCAAGACCGGTCAGCTTCTTCCAGCCATTGAAGACTTCCGCCGACAGCACCTCGGCGGCCGACACCGCCAGTCGCAGCGAGGTGAAATCGGCCCGGTCGGCGCCGTCGGCTTTGGTCAGCGATGTGTAGAGCGTCGGCAGGCCGAAGAAGACCGTCGGTCGATAGCGTGCGATCGCCTCGAAAATGGTTTGCGGCCTCGGTTGGCCGGGCAGCAACAGGGTCGCCGCGCCCACCGAGAACGGAAAGGTGACCGAATTGCCGAAGCCATAGGCGAAGAACATTTTCGGCACCGAGAAGCAGATGTCGTCGGGCGTGAGCTTGAGAAAATTCTGCGCGTACGCTTGCTCGCTATAGGCCATATCGTGTTGCAGATGGACGATGCCTTTCGGCCTGCCTGTCGAGCCGGACGAATACATCCAGAACGCCATCTCGTTGCGATGGGTGTCAGCCGCGGCTAGCTCGGCGGAAAAGCCCGGCAGCCAGTCCTTGACGGTCACCGTCTTCGAAACGGCGGGGGCGCTCGCCTCGCCATTGACTGCGATCAGGGTATGCAGCGCCGTGTCCTTGCAGGCGACCTCGTCGAAGCGCGTGCAAAACTCGGCGTCGGCGACGGCGACCGTGGCGGCGGAATCCGACAGATAAAATTGCAGCAGATCGGGCGGCGTCAGCGTGTTGATCAACAGCGGCACAAAGCCGGCGCGTACGGCACCGAAGAACGCCGCGGGGTAAGCGGGTGTATCGTCCAGAAACATCAACACGCGATCGCCGCGCTTGAGCCCGAGCGAGATCAATCCGTTACCCCAGCGTGAGGCCTCAGTGCACAGTTCCGCATAGGTCAGGGTGCCAAGTGGGCCGGTGAGTGCGAGGCGATCGCCATTTCCCTTGTCGAGATTGTCGAAGAGAATGCAGCTCGCATTGTAGACAGCGGGAATCGAAAAGCCGATCTCGCGTGCACCGGAGCTGTCTGCGGGCACCTGATCGGAAATCTCCAACCTGGTGGACGGCGTCATGGCTTGCCTCCGTCAACCGAGCGCGGCCGCGACGCCTCGTAGCGCGCCATGAAAGCAGGTGCCATCGCGCGCAGCCGCGCATCGTCGATCCGCCCCGAACGGGTGATGTAGCTATAGGCGAAGTCCATTAGATCGAGCTTCATATGCTCGGCGAATTTCGCGTACCAGTCGGCGCTGGTGCGCGCGGCCGTCACGAGCTTCTTCACGATCGGCTGGCGCTCACTTTGGTAGCGTGCCAACGCATCACCGATGTTGCGCCCTGCCTCGATCGCCTTGGTGAGCGCAATCGCGTCCTCGATCGCAAGCCGCGTGCCCGAGCCGATCGAGAAATGCGCCGAGTGCAGGGCATCGCCTATCAGCACCATGTTCCCGAAGAACCAGCGTTCATTCCAGATCCACGGAAAATTGCGCCACACCGATTTGTTCGAAATCAACCCATGGCCATCGAGTGTTTTCGCAAACACCTGTTCGCAGATCGCCTTGGATTCATCGACGCTGCTGTCGGCGAAACCGTAAGCCTGCCAGGTCGCCGAATCGCACTCGACCAGGAAGGTACTCATGTCAGGCGCGTAGCGATAGTGATGCGCGTTAAAGCTGCCGAGGTCGGTCGCCACGAAGGTCTGCGACAGCGTCCCGAAACGTTTGGTGGTGCCGTACCAGGCGAATTTGTTGGCGGAATAGGACAGCGAGGTGCCGAAGTCACCCTCGAAGGCACGGCGCACCAGCGAGTTGAGGCCGTCAGCAGCGACGATCAGGTCGTAACCCCTCAACTGATCGAGCGAGGCCGGCGTATCGAAGTGCAAGGTGACGCCCACGGATGCCGCGCGCGCCTGCAAGATTTTGAGTAGATCAAGCCGGCCGATCGAGGAAAAGCCGACGCCGTCGATTTCGACGCTTTCGCCGCGCAGATCGAGCGTGATGTTTGTCCAGCTTTCCATTCTCGGCGCGATCGCGTCCACCGTGTCGGGATCATCAGTGCGCAGGAACTCAAGCGCCTGTTCGGAGAACACCACCCCGAAACCCCAGGTCGCTCCGGCCGGGTTTTGCTCGAACAGGTCGATGCGCGCGTCCGGATGGCGCTTTTTCCAGAGGTAGCTGAAATAGAGGCCGCCAGGGCCTCCGCCGATGACGGCGACGCGCACACTTTCCTCCCTGGATCGACAGTATACTGTTGATTAGAGCGATCCTATCCTTGGCTGGCTTTTGGTGCCATCAAAAAATCCGCGGAAGAAATCGCGTCAAGACAAGACAGTCAGACAACGGATCTGACGCGCTCGCAAATTATTGAGCCGCGAATTCGGACAATACGCTGCGGCAATCCGGGGATAGCGACGCAGATTGCGCTGCCAGACACTGCATAAGCCGCCCGCCGCCGGGAGCGACATCGCCGCAAAGCGCGCGGACGTCGATGCCGCATGCCGACCGCAACACGAACAGTTCTTCGCGCGGTCGCATCGGCCGAAGCACCAGTACAGCCGCAGGGGGCGCGTCGGCGGGGCTGGCCGTAGCTTCCGCGGCGCCGGTCGTCGGCGGCGCGGCATTCCCGTTCACAGCGGCGACGGCCTTCCGGCAAGCTTGGGAGACCCTCGACTTGTTCTGTTCTAGGCATTGCAGTGCCGGGGCACCGCCGGTCGGCACGCCGGCGCAGACCCTCGAATAGTCGCTTCGGCATGCGCTGCGGATCGCGGCAACCTTCGCATCGCTTGGCTTGCTGGTTGTCCCCATGGCTGGCTTGGGGGTGACCGCAGCCGCGCCCTCGGCGGCCGGTCGGGGAGAAGCCACGGTAGATTCTTCCTTGGGTGCTACCGCTGGCTCGGATTCTGTTTTCGCGGGGGCAGGCGGTTCGGCCTTGGATTCAGACGGGGCCCCCACGGCGCGTACGGCGCTTTGACAGCCCGAGGAGAGGCTCGACATGTTCTTCTGCAAGCATTGCAGCGACGCCATTCCACCTGGAGGAATGCTGGCGCAATGGGCTTGATAGTCCGTGCGGCACTCGGCCCGGATCGCGCTTCGTTGAGCATCGGTCGGGGCTTGCGAATAAGCAGGCGTTGCAATTGCAAGGCCGGCGGTCGCCAGAGATATCCAAAGCGCAGTCTCACGTCTCAACGTGTCGATCATTGGCGTCACTCCTTATCGTTTTCATCGGAAGCGGCCGCGTTAATCGGCGTGAAAAGCTAAATGCATTGCTCGTGAAAATATTGGTGATCGATCATTTTCGCTTTTTTGCCGCCACTGCAAGTCGATTGTCCGACGAATGGATGGCGGCACGCCGACGCATTATGTCACACCCTGATCATCCGCTTGCCGCGGTTCTCGCCGGCAAGCAATCCGATCAGGGCTTTCGGCGTGTTCTCGAGACCATTGATCACGTCTTCCTGCACCTTGAGCGTGCCTGCGGCGACCCACGATTGCAGGTCACGCAGCGCCTCGTTGCGGCGGTCCATGTAATCCGTCACGATGAAGCCCTGCATGGTGAGGCGCTTGACGACGATCAGGCCGGGCACACCGCGTGGTCCGGTGGCCGATGGCGTGCCGTCATATTGCGAGATGGCACCGCAGCAGGCGATGCGCCCGCGGTTGTTCATCTGTGCCAGGCACGCTTCGAGAATATCGCCGCCGACGTTATCGAAATAAACATCGATGCCGTTCGGCGCCGCGGCCCTCAGCGCCTTGAACACCGCGCCGTCCTTGTAGTCGACCGCGGCATCGAAGCCGAGCTCGGAGGTAAGCCAGTGGCATTTGTCCTTGCCGCCGGCAATGCCGATGACACGGCAGCCTTTGATTCTGGCGATCTGGCCGACGATCGAACCGACCGAGCCCGCGGCCGCCGAAACAACCACGGTCTCGCCGACCTTGGGCTTGCCGACGTCGAGCAGCCCGAAATAGGCGGTGAGGCCCGCAATGCCGTAGACGCTGAGCAAGTAAGTCATCGGCTCGATCTTCGGCATCTTGGTGAGATGCTTTGCCGGTACGGCTGCGTAGTCCTGCCAGCCGGTATCGCCGAACACGATGTCGCCGGCGGCCAGTTCCGGCGCCCTGGATGAGACGACTTCGGCGATGCCGCCACCGGCCATCACCGTGTTCGCTTCGACGGCCGCGCGATAGGTCGCCCCGTGCATCCATGCGCGGTTGGCCGCGTCGAGCGAGATGTAGCGAACCCGCAGCAGTGCTTCGCCGTCACGCGGCTCGGGGACGGTTCCCTCCCGCATTTTGAAGTGCTCGCCGCCGAGTTTTCCAGTCGGCTTCTCGACCAGCAGGATTTGGCGATTGACGCTATCGTTCATGGCGTTCTCCCTTTGACTGTTCTTCGTGCAGCCGCCGCGCAAGAAATGCGCAAAGCAGGCTGCATTGTGCGTTGCATAAGAGGCTAGTCGTATTGGCCGCGATCCACAACGGTAACATCGTGGTCGTTGATGCGTGTTGCGTCAGCCTCGAAATCTGCCACACTCAGCGGTGCTGGGAACTTACGGGGGGTAAGACATGTCCAACAGGTTTACGCAATACATCCTGGTCGCGATGGTGCTCGGCATCGTGATGGGAACGCTGATCTTCAACTTTCTGCCGGATAGCCGCGCCGATATCGCGGCGGACGTAAACCTGATCGCCATGCTGTTTCTGCGCCTGATCAAGATGATCATCGCGCCACTGGTTTTTGCGACCCTAGTCGGTGGCATCGCCCATATGGGCTCTGGCGCCAAACTGGGACGAATCTTCGCCAAGACCATGGGATGGTTCGTCAGCGCTTCCTTCGTGTCGCTGCTGCTGGGCCTTGTGATGGTCAATCTGTTGCAGCCCGGAGCGAATTTCCCCGGTACGCTACCAGACAAGGCGCAGTCGACCGGATTGCCGGTGTCGGCCTTCTCGATCGAGAAGTTCCTGACCCATTTGATCCCGACCTCGATCGCGGACGCGATGGCGCAGAACGAGATCCTTCAGATCGTGGTGTTCGCGGTGTTCTTTTCGGTCGCGCTCGGCGCGATGCCGGAACGCTCCAAGCGCATGCTGGAGCTCATCGATGACCTTGGCCACATCATGCTCAAGGTCACCGGCTACGTCATGCTGTTCGCCCCGATTGCGGTGTGGGCGGCGATCACAGCCACCGTGGCCAAGAACGGCCTTTTGGTGTTGTGGAAACTCGTCGTGTTCATGGGCGGGTTCTATTTCTCGCTCCTGCTTTTGTGGGGCATCCTAGTCATCGTCGGCTTCATCGTCATCGGGCCAAGATACAGCCATTTGCTGCGGCTGATCCGCGAACCGCTGATGATCGCCTTCTCGACGGCGTCGTCAGAGGCCGCCTATCCGAAGACGCTGGAAGGCCTCAACCGCTTCGGCGCCTCGTCGCGGATTTCGGCATTCGTGCTGCCGCTCGGTTACTCCTTCAATCTCGACGGCACGATGATGTACTGCACCTTTGCCAGTATCTTCATCGCGCAGACCTACCAAATCCCCATGACGCTCGGTACGCAGTTCGCGATGCTGGCAACGCTGATGATCACCTCGAAGGGCGTCGCCGGCGTTCCCCGCGCCTCGCTCGTGGTGATCGCCTCGACGCTCAGCCAGTTCGGCATCCCCGAGGCTGGTCTATTGATGATCATGGGCATCGATACCTTCCTCGACATGGGACGCAGCGCCACCAACGTGATCGGCAACTCGCTCGCGACCTCAGTGGTGGCGAAATGGGAGGGCGAGCTGAAGGCCGAGCATGAACTCGGACCCGATGACGCCGTGCCCGCGGACACCGTTCCTGGCGACGCCGTGCCGGCGCATTGAGGGGAGGGTGCGATGCGTCAAATGGCAGGGAGATCGATCGGGGCCTGCGGGCTATGGCTCGCGGGTTGCCTGCTGACCACGGCCGCGTATGCCCAAAGCGACGGCGAGGGACTGAGCCCCACGCTCGCCGCCATCAAGAGCCGGTACACGGTGCATCTCGGCTATCGGGAAAGCTCGCCGCCGTTCTCCTTCCTGGATCAGTCCAACCGGCCGATCGGCTATAGCCTTGAGCTATGCCAGGCAATCGTCGACGAGATCGGCGTCGAGATCGACGACCCCGGTCTCAAGATCGACTATGTGAAGGTTACGTCCGACGACCGCATTGCCGCCGTCGTGCAGGGCAAGGTCGATCTGGAATGCGGCTCGACAACGGCCAATGCCGAGCGCGCGAAACAGGTGGCGTTCTCGCCGTTGATGTTCGTCGCCGGAACCAAGCTGATGGTGCCGAAGGACTCCACCATCTCCGCGCCAAAGGACCTGCAAGGCAAGACCATCGTCGTCACCAAGGGCACGACCAACGAGCAGGCGATGCACGCCCTGGACAAGAAGTTCAGTCTGGGCTTGAACATCGTGGTGGCGTCTGACCACGAGCAGTCCTATCAGATGCTGGTGGACGGCAAGGCCGATGCCTTCGCGACCGACGACATCCTGCTCTACGGCCTGATCGCGCGACACAAGTCGCAGGACAAGTTTCGCGTCACCGGCGACTATCTGTCCTATGATCCCTACGGTGTGATGTTCCGCAAGGGAGAGCCGCAACTGGCGGCGGTCGTTGAGCGCGCGTTCCGCAAGCTCGGCACGAACCACGATCTTGTTCCGCTCTATAACAAGTGGTTCGTTTCCCGCTTGCCCACCGGTGAGCGTATGAACGTCGCGATCTCGCCGCAGCTTGAGGACGCCTTCAAGGCGCTCGACGACGGCGATGGCGTCAGCAATTAAAGGCTTTCGTCAGGCCCGTCCGACGACCTATTTGATGTGAAGCAGCGACTTGGTCGCGTTAATCGCGTTGTTGACGGTCGCCTTGGTTTGCCCCGCGAGCGTTTGCGTGTCGTAGGTCGCGCCGGCGGAAAAACCGGTCTGTGACTTCAGCCCCATCGCGACCTCCGTCTTGCGGAGGAGATTGCCGAACAGCGACGACGATGCGGCCGGGGCCCTGCTCAGGTTGTTCGTCGCGTTGCTGACAATGGGCGGCGCTGAAGATGAGATGGATGATGTGCTGCCCATGAGGATCTCCCGGGTTGTCTCACCATCGGCCTGACATGGTTAATGAATCGTTACCGGCTGAAAACCTTCAGAAAAAGGACAGTCCCTTTGCATCCATCCCGCGCGCGACTGCGGCGAATTCGACCGCGGTAAACAATCCGCCGGCCACATAGATTCTCCGCTTGAGTGAGGCGGCAAGCGTCTGGCTCAGGCTAAAAGCCTGCTCGATCGTGGCGGCGATCTCGACGCAGGCAGCTGGATTCAGATGGCGGATGGTGCGCGCGAGTGCGGCAGCGTCACCGCCCTTGTGATGCGCCGATGTGCAGACGATAGCGTCGAACGAAGGCGCCAGCGCGCCAGCGATTTCGTCGGCCTTCTTGTCGAAGGAAACTCCAACGACCAGAATCCAGTCCCGCATCCCATAAATCTGCTTGAGCGCGGCGAGCGATTGCCTGATCCCGTCAGGCGTGTGGCCGACGTCAATGATTGTCAGTGGATCCTGGGCGATGGTCTCGAGGCGGCCGGGCCACCGCGTCTCGCGCAGTCCCGCTCGTACGGCGGCCTCGATGCGGGAAACATCATCGTCGGGCCGCGTGCGCGCCAGCCAGTGCACGAACAAGGCCGTCGCAATCGCGGCGTTGTTAATCTGGAAGCCGCCCGGCAAGGCCACGTCCAGGCTGCGGAAATGATGATCGTGGAATGTGAAGTCGAAGCTTTGGCCCGTGGCCGCGATGGATCGTCCGCCGATCCTGACTTCATCGCGAATGAACAAACTTTCGACGTCCCGGCTACGGTTATGTTCGATGATGTGCGGCCGCAAGTGGCGGCAGTTTTCGCCGTAGACGATGGTGCCGCCGGAGGCGCAGGCGTCGCTTTTGTCGGAAACGATCTGCTCCAGGGAATGGCCGAGCAGTTCGACGTGTTCGTAATCGACCGAAGTGACGGTGGTGATGCGACTATCCAGCAAACGAACCGGGTCATAGCGACCGCCAATACCGGCCTCAAACACCAACAATTCGCAATCGCTCTCCTGGAAATAGAGACACGCCAGCGCGAACATGGCCTCAAAGGCGCCGAACTGTTCGCCGCGTTTCTCGGAAACGGTGTCGATCGCCGTCTTGATGCGCCGCGCGAGTTCTCGCAACGGCTCATCGGCGATCGGCGCGTCGTCGATCTGAAAGCGCTCATTGACGCGGAACAAATGCGGTGAGGTGAACAGGGCGGTGCTCAAGCCATAGGCCCGGCCGATTGAGGCGCAAAACGCGGCCGTCGAGCCCTTGCCGTTCGAGCCGGTGATCGCGATCGACCTTTCCCGCAAGCGGACGCGGTCGATCGCGAGCGCTTCGAGCAGTTCGGCCATCCGCGCGAGGCAAATGCCTTCGCCGTAT
Source organism: Bradyrhizobium sp. (assembly GCA_049509335.1). Taxonomy (GTDB): domain Bacteria; phylum Pseudomonadota; class Alphaproteobacteria; order Rhizobiales; family Xanthobacteraceae; genus Bradyrhizobium. Next base: position 105,873 of record JBEKZZ010000004.1, read on the forward strand.
TTCGGCAAGTTAAACATCCAGCAATCCCACCGCGGAAAACGCGTGACGCCAGATTCTCAGAATCAAATCCGGCCGCTGCAACTCTTCCAACAGACGGATCGAGGGATTGGAATTGACCTCGATAATCGCCGTGCTTGACGGATTTCCGCCGATATCCGCAAACAGGTCGACGGCGGCCGCGCGCAAGCCAAGCGCGCGGACGGCCTCCCGCGCCATCGTCAGCACGGTCGCGTTGGGCGAGGCAAACGCCATACCGCCACCCGCGCTCAGGTTCATCCGGCCTGGAATTTCCCAGTGTTCGCCGGTGGGCAGGACGACGTCGAGTTCGGCGTCGGGAAATGCCGAGGAATCGATCGCCGAAAGACCACGGCTTCTCAGCGAGGCGTTGTGGGCAACAAGGAGATCGCGCACGCGGCGCCTGCCGTCGCCTTCGAGAGATGGCGGGAATTTGCGCGCGGAATAAACGACCTCATCGTCGAGTAGAAAGACCCGGTATTCAATGCCGCTGACGATTGGCTGCATCAAGACCGCGTCGTAGTGCGGTGCGACGGTGTCGAGATATCGGCCGAGCATGGCCTCGTTGCCGACCGCTTGCGCAAAATCGCCGCGCGATCCCGTCAGTGGTTTGACGAACGCGCTTCCGTTCAGCTTCCTGAAATAATCGAAAGCGTCCGCGCGCTCGTGCCCGGCGGGGCGGAGCGCGCGATGTCGTGGGCTCAAAAAGAAATAGTTGCCGCCGAGAGTCGGGACGCCGGCATCTTCGAGAATGCGATTGGCAAAATATTTGTCGGAGGCGAGCGTCGCCGCAGTCGCATTGTTTTGCGGATACCAGGAAGAGCGCCCTGCGCCGAAGTAAGCCGCGTTGGTTTGCGAGGCGACGCGAAAGGCGAGCCCGGTGCCGCCGTCGATGTCATCAAAGCTCAGCCCGAATTCGGCGCAAGCATAGGCGGCATAGACCGTCTGATCCGGATAGGAGGCGGGCTTTCCCGTACGAAATTCCCTTAAGTTCCGCATGCAATATCAGGCGATCTGGCATTCCGGCATTTTCAAAGAATATCCTCTAACGAATTTCTCTCGCATCCGGCGGCAATTAATCACCCAAACTGCATGCCTTCTCAGCACGTTAATTGCGCGGCGAGCCCCAAACAGAGAAGTTTTAGGTCGGAGCCGTCTTGGCCCGGCCGGTCTGCAATTTCCGGGTACTTATCTTGCGCTGCAACATATTGACTATTGGCGAAATTGGGTTAGTTCAACGCCTGTAATTCCTCAATTGCCACAGGGGCTTCCCGCGGTTTGGAGCGGACAAGCCAGGTCGGCCTCATGACAAAAACCGGATCGGAAAAGCAGGCCCATGAGCGCGTTTCATCGAGAGAAGGTTCTTTCCGTCCGGCACTGGACCGATACGCTTTTCAGCTTCCGGGCCACCCGCAACACCGGCTTCCGGTTTCAGAACGGCCAGTTCGCGATGATCGGGCTTGAGGTCGATGGCCGCCCCCTGATGCGCGCCTATTCGATGGCGAGCGCCAATCACGAAGAAGAGCTCGAATTCTTTTCGATCAAGGTTTCCGACGGCCCGCTCACGTCCCGCCTGCAGAAGATCAGGGAGGGTGACACCATCCTGGTCGGTCGCAAGGCCACCGGTACGCTGATTGCCGACAATCTGTTTCCCGGCAAACGATTGCTTTTGCTGTCGACCGGCACGGGGCTCGCTCCTTTCGCAAGCCTGATCAAGGACCCGGACGTCTACGACAAGTTCGAGCAGATCGTCCTCGTGCATGGCTGCCGCCAGGTGTCGGAGCTCGCCTATGGCGAGGAACTGGTGGCGAACCTGCAGAGCGATGAATTGTTCGGGCCGCTGCTTGCCGAGAAGCTTGTCTACTATCCAACGGTCACCCGCGAGCCGTTCCGCAACCGCGGTCGCATCACCGACCTGATCACCTCCGAGCAGTTGTTCAACGATATCGGCCAGCAGCCGCTGAATATCGAAGGCGACCGCATCATGATGTGCGGCAGCCCGGCGATGCTGGAAGAGCTGCGCCAGATGTTCGACGCGCGCAGCTTTGTCGAGGGCAACCACAGCGAGCCCGGTCACTTCGTGATCGAAAAGGCGTTCGTGGAGCGCTAACGGCTCGCCACGGCGATCCCTCGGTCGTTCAATCGACGATAAAAAGTCTCACGCCGGTCTTGGTCGACGAGCGATGCGCGGCATCGCCAAAATCCGACACCTGATAGCTCATGCCGGCGTGCAGCGTGAAGCTGCGGCCGTCGCGTAGTTCGGTGATGAGTTCGCCCTCCAGCACGTAAAGCACGTGGCCGCGGTCACACCAGTGATCGGCGAGATATCCGGGTGTGTACTCGACCATCCGCACCCGTACGTCGCCGATTTCAAAGGTGCGCCAGAAAGCCTGTCCGCTTTCGCCGGGATGGGTAGTGGCCGCCACCTGGCCCCAATCGGTCACGGTGAAAGGAAGCTCTGGAATCTTCATTCGGCAACATCCTGAAATCTTGTGTTCGCGCCAGACGATACCGGTTGGCACGCGAATGTCACGGCTTTCTCCTTGCGTGATCGTGCGGCCTTCGCAAACACCCAGTCTTGATGGTGCGGTTCGCGAAACCCTTTGCTATAAGCTTTCGGAAAAGACGCTGGCCGTAAGGGGCGATGCGTCACGGCAGGGGGGAAGACGAGTTGTCCGTGCTTACTCCGGACGATAAGGCGAAAACGGCATTCGTCTTCGCAGGCGGCGGTAGTTTCGGCGCTATTCAGGTGGGCATGATGCATGCGCTCGCCGCCAACGGCGTTTCTGCCGATATGGTGGTCGGCTCGAGCGTCGGCGCCATCAACGGTGCGTACTATGCCGGTGCCCCTACGCTGAAAGGCGTTCTTGAACTCGAAACCATTTGGCGCGGGCTAACGCGCCACGACGTTTTCCCCATCACCTGGCGGACCGTGCTGGGATTCATCTGGCGCCGGGATTTCCTGATTTCGCATGATGGCATACGCAAGCTGCTCGAAGACCATCTGCCCTATCGTAATTTGCAGGATGCGCAACTTCCGGTCCATATCGTCACCACCGACATCGTTACGGGCGAAAGCGTTGTGCTTTCCGAAGGGTCGGCCGTGGAGGCGATCGTGGCTTCCACTTCTATCCCAGGCGCATTCGCGCCCGTGCCATACAGGGGCCGCTACCTCGTGGATGGCGCGATCTCAGCCAACACGCCGATCAAGGTCGCGGTTGAGAAGGGTGCACGCCGCCTCATTATCCTGCCGACGGGTTATGCCTGCGCCACCGACGCGCCGCCAGTGGGGGCAGTCGACTGTGCGCTCCACGCTTTGACGCTTTTGATCGCCCGCCAAGTGGTGGATGATCTGGAAAACCTCCCGCCTGACATCGACTACTTTGTCGTTCCGCCTTTATGTCCGCTGAAGGGATCGCCTTACGATTTCTCGCTCGCGTCAGAGCATATCGAGCGATCGATTCAAAGCACGGAAGAATGGCTCGCCAAACAGGGCCTGGAGAAACAGCACATACCGGGTGAATTACGCACGCACGACCACTGAGGCGCCCGGCCTTTCCTTTGGCCCGCCGCTCGTCTTCGAAAGCGCCACGCTGCAGTGCGAAAATGGGGCACTTCCGATTAACCCGGCTTAGGCGGCGGATTGATCATCCCTTGGATGATTAGGTAGCCTTGCGGAAGCCAAATCACCTGCCGCCAATTGTCATATCTGTGACTGTTGCTGCCGGTATTGTGTATGGTCAATTCGCAAGGCTGTGCGACAAAACCGGCTGATAAAAACACCCGAGGGACCCCATGGAAACGCTGATGCTGCCGTTCTCGCCACGCTTCATCGTTCTGACGATATGCTCGGTGGTGACGGCGCTGCTTCTCGGCATCGGTATCGTCGATCACAAGGCGTTCGACCTGATCCTCATTCCACTGGTGATTTTTGGCGCGCTCACGCTGCTCGGCATTCGCGATCTGACGCAGAAGGGCCACGCCGTGCTGCGCAATTATCCGATCTCGGCGCACTTGCGGTTTTTGCTCGAAGAGATCAGGCCGGAGATGCGGCAATATTTCTTCGAGAGCGAGAAGGACGGCATGCCGTTCTCCCGAGATACCCGCGCGGTGATCTATCAGCGGGCCAAGATGGTGCTCGACAAGCGGCCATTTGGTACGCAGGAGGACGTCTATCGCGAAGGCTACGAGTGGATTCACCATTCGGTGGCGCCGAAGGTCCGCGCCGAGGACAAGTTTCGCATCACCATTGGCGGCCCGGACTGCAAGAGGCCTTATTCCGCATCGGTGTTCAACATCTCGGCGATGAGTTTCGGCGCGTTGAGCCCCAATGCGGTGCGCGCGCTCAATGCCGGCGCGAAGAAGGGCGACTTCGCCCATGACACCGGCGAAGGTGGCGTTAGCCCCTATCATCGCGAAAACGGCGGAGACATCATCTGGGAAATCGGTTCCGGCTATTTCGGCTGCCGCAACCTCGACGGCACTTTCAACCCCGACGAGTTCGCGCGCGTCGCTTCCGACGAGCAGATCAAGATGGTCGAACTCAAGGTCAGCCAGGGGGCCAAGCCGGGACATGGCGGGGTGCTTCCGGCGGCCAAGGTATCGGAGGAGATTTCGAAGATCAGGGGTGTTTCGATGGGCGAGGACTGCATCTCGCCGGCCTTTCATCGGGCGTTCTCGACGCCACTGCAGATGATGGCCTTTATCGGCGAGATGCGTCGCCTGTCCGGCGGCAAGCCGGCCGGCTTCAAGCTCTGCATCGGTCACCCCTGGGAATTTCTGGCGATCTGCAAGGCGATGCTGGAGACCGGCATCTATCCCGATTTCATCGTGGTCGATGGCAATGAAGGCGGCACCGGCGCGGCCCCGCTCGAATTCATGGATCACATGGGCATGCCGATGCGTGAGGGTGTCAATTTCGTCCACAACGCGCTGGTTGGCATCAACGCCCGTGGCCGGATCCGCGTCGGCGCAGCGGGAAAGATCGCGACCGCCTTCGACATGGCGCGCGCGATGGCGATCGGCGCCGACTGGTGCAATTCGGCAAGAGGTTTCATGTTTGCGCTCGGCTGCATCCAGTCGCTGAGCTGTCATACTGACCGCTGCCCGACCGGGGTGACCACGCAGGATCCCTCACGCAACCGCGCCTTGGTGGTGCCGCACAAGCTCGAGCGAGTCTATAACTACCACCACGCCACGCTGCATGCGCTGGCGGAGCTGCTGGCCGCCGCGGGCCTCGAACATCCGCAGGACCTGCGGCCGATCCACTTCTCGCAGCGGTCGTCCACGACCGATGTCCAGACCTTTGCAAAGCTCTATCCGGCGCTTCGCCCAGGCGAACTGATCGACGGCACCAGCGATCCGCGTTTCCGCGAAGCCTGGGCGATGGCGCGGGTGGATAGTTTTGCGCCGGCGGGCTAGGCTAGATCATGGCTTTCACTAGCCGTCGTGCCCCGCGAAAGCGGGGCATCCAGTACGCCGCGACGACTTAGATATTCTCAGGTGCCTCTGGAATACTGGGTCGCCCGGTCAAGCCGGGCGGCGACAGGCAGCAAGCTAGTGCGGATTCTCCAGGCTGAAAGTTTCCGACTGTTCGTCATAGGCGAACAGCTCGGCGTAACGTCCCCAGGATATGATCGTCTTGAGCGTTTCGTCCGCCGCGCCCTCACTCATATAGTCCTCGAGCTCGTTGCGGAAGCGCGCCTCGGGCGCGGTGTGCGAGGGCCGCTCATCCAGCACGCGGCGGATCAGGCCGATGACCGGCACGTAGTTGGTCATGTGCTCGGCGAACAGCCGTTTGCGCGCGTCGGTTTCCAGATTGGCAAAACGCTTTCCGGCATCAGTCAGCATCAAATCGCCTTCGCTCAACTGGGCGAAACGTAGCAGTTGCAGGGATTCGCCAAGGTGGAAGATCTCATCCGCCTCGAGTTGCAGGTGGCCGGCCAGAACCGGCAAGTCGGCGTGCCCATTATAGGGCGGTGCGGCGAGCGTCTCGATCAGGCCCGACAGCACGTTCGATGAGACGTGGTTGAGGATCATGCCGACGCCGGTGCCTTGAATGCCTTCGATCGCTGGCGCCCTGGGCTCCGCCCGCTGGGTCATGCGCGCATAGATGCTGTCGACCAGTTGGCGGAAGGCCGGGTCGAGGCGGTTGCGCGGATGCGGCAGATCGACCTTGATCTCGGCGGCAACTCGGCCGGGATTCGACGAAAACACCAGGATGCGGTCGCACATCAGCACCGCCTCCTCGATATTGTGCGTCACCATCAATACCGATTTGATCGGTAGCCGGCCTTCGATCCACAGATCGATCAGGTCGGTGCGGAGCGTTTCGGCGGTCAGCACGTCGAGCGCCGAAAACGGTTCGTCCATCAAGAGCAGATCCGGATGCACGACCAGCGCCCGTGCAAAGCCGACGCGCTGGCGCATGCCGCCCGACAATTCCTTGGGGTAAGCAGATTCAAATCCGTCGAGGCCGATCAGGTCGATCGCCGCCAGCGCCCGCTTGCGGCGCTCGGCGCTTTCCACGCCCAAGGCTTCAAGGCCGAGTTCGACGTTTTGCAACACCGTCAGCCACGGAAACAGGGCGAACGACTGAAACACCATGGAGACGCCGTTCGGCGGTCCCTGAATGGTTTCGCCGCGGCATTTGGCGTCGCCCGAGGAGGGCGTGATCAGGCCTGCGATGATGCGCAACAGCGTCGATTTGCCGGATCCCGAGCGGCCGAGCAGGCCCACGATCTCGCCTGATTGGATCGTGAGATCGACCTTTTCAAGAACCAGCAGCTCCTCGCCGCTGCCTTTCGGAAACGAACGGCAGACGCCGCGGATATCGAGCAGGGTGGTTTGTTTGGAAACATCGAGCATGGATTTTCCCTTCTATCCGAGGCGAAGACGGCGTTCTCCGAAAGCGTAGAGCGGCCTCCAGAGCAGGCGGTTGAACAGCGTCACAAGGATGCACATCACGACAATGCCGAGCACGACCCGTTGAAAGTCTCCGGCTTCCGTCGCATTGGCTATATAGGCGCCGAGGCCCTTGGCCATCAGGTGTTTATCGCCCCAACTCGCGACTTCTGCCACGATGGAGGCGTTCCATGACCCGCCCGAGGCGGTGATGGCGCCGGTGATGTAATAGGGGAATATTCCCGGCAGGACGACCTTCACCCACCACCGCCATCCTTTCAAATGGAAACTGCCGGCGGCCTCGCGCAGATCGGTGGGGAAGGCGCTCGCACCCGCGATCACGTTGAACAGGATGTACCATTGGGTGCCCAGGATCATCAGCGGGCTCAGCCAGATATTGGGGTTGAGGCCATAACGCACGATGATGACCACGAATACCGGAAAGGCGAGGTTTGCCGGAAACGCGGCCAGAAACTGCGCCAGCGGCTGCACGCGCTCGGCCAGTTTCGGCCGAAGCCCGATCCACACCCCGATCGGCACCCATATCAGGGTCGCCAGCGCGATCAGTACGATGACGCGGGTGAGCGTGATGAAACCATCGCCTACAGCCGTCAAGACGTCCGAGAGACCCAGGGTCGCCGACATGAATTGATAGGCGCGCCAGCCGGCGTAAAAGGTGGCGACGGTGATCACGGCGAGCCAGAGTGCATCGACGACGCGCGAGGACCCTTCCAGCTTGAAGGAGACGCGCAGGCGCACCGGAATCCGCACCTGGAGATTGGAAAAAATCTTGTTCGTGGCGGCGAAAGGCAAAGTCAGTGCACGCAAGGCCCGCGTGCGGCGGAACAGGTCGAGCATCCAGGAGGTTGGAGCCGCACCCGAAGCCGTCTGTTCGAAACGGAACTTGTCGGCCCAGGCCACCACGGGACGGAACAGCAGCTGGTCGTAGGCAATGATGACCAGCAGCATGGTCAGGATGGCATAGCCGATCGCCGGCAAATCCTGCTTTTCGATGCCGAGCGCGACATAGGAGCCGATGCCGGGCAAGGTGACCGTCGTGTTGCCGACGGTGATCGCCTCCGACGCGACGACGAAGAACCAGCCGCCGGACATCGACATCATCGTGTTCCAGATCAGGCCGGGCATCGCGAAGGGGACGTCCAGCCGCCAGAAACGCTGCCACCCGGACAGGTGAAAGCTCTGCGAAGCTTCGTCGAGATCCTTCGGCACGTTGCGGATCGACTGGTACATGCTGAAAGTCATGTTCCAGGCCTGGCTGGTGAAGATCGCGAACACGCAGGCGAGTTCGGCGCCGAACACCTGGCCGGGAAACAGGTTCAGGAAGAAAGCTACCGTGAAGGTCAGGAAGCCGAGGATCGGCACGGATTGCAGGATATCGAGCAGCGGGATCAGCACCATCTCCGCCCGCCGGCTTTTGGCGGCAAGCGTCGCATAGCAAAGCGTGAAGATGATCGAGCACACGATGGCCAGCAGCATGCGCATCGTCGTTCGCAGCGCGTAGAGCGGCAGATTGGACGGATCGAGCGAAACTGGTGCGGCATCGAGCGCCGACAGCGGCAGTGTGGTCTGTTCACCGCCATAGACGATCAGCACCATCGCGCCGGTCACCAGGATCAGCGCTACGGCGTCCCAGACGTTCGGCCGCAGCGCCTGCCCCAGTCTAGGCGTCAGAATGTCGTTCAGCGTCATGCGTGCCGCCTTGTCATGAATGCCGGGCTGCCGGCTCCGAGAAGAGTGAACCGAGGGGTGATAAACCGGGTTTTTGATGAGCTTATAGTTGAGCGGAAGGCCTGAAAGAGCATTGGATTTTCGTAATTGCAAGTCTCCACTATTCCAGAACGGGTGCCACGCTCCAGCTTGCCGCCGAAACGGTTTGCTCCAGGCTGAGACGGCCGACAACCTGTTCGAGCACCGCGTCGTTTTTGCTGACGGAGGTGAGGAGCGCGTTGACCTCGACACGTCCGCTTTCCTCCAAATCGGTGCTGTCGAGTTGCCGCAGGCTGAGGTGGCCGTTGCCGGTGCTCTGCAACAGCAGCGCCCGGACATGGGCTTCCTCGGGGCTTCGGCAGACGACGCGAACGCTGTAGTGAAAATCGGTCTCGGCCTGCGCGATCGGTTGCCGGTTGATCAGCCGGACCAGCGGCCGCAAGGTCAGATTGACGAGCACGACAAACGTGGTCGCGGCCGCCGCATGCAGCGGGTGACCGCTGCCCGCCAACAGTCCCACGGCCGCCGAACACCACAGGGTCGCGGCGGTGTTGAGACCGGTTACCTGAAGTCCCTCGCGGAAAATGATGCCGGCGCCGAGGAAGCCGATCCCCGAGACAACTTGCGCCGCGACCCGCGTCGGACTTGCTTCGTCAGGGAACAGGCTTTCGAACACGACAAAGCTCGCCGCGCCGATCGCGACCAGCGTATTGGTTCTTAGTCCCGCCATGCGCTGGCGCCATTGGCGCTCGAAGCCGATGCAGGCGCCGAGCAGCGTCGCCACGCCGAGATTGAACGCGGTCTGGTCAATCGACGTGATCATGACCCATTTCCCGTTTGATCTTGCGGGTTGCGGGCAGGGCGAAAGCCCGCGCAAAACGGGCAGGCCGCAAGAAATCTTTGGCGAAATTCTTGGCTGTTCTTGTCGAACATCGCTCGCCTCCACGTCCGCGATCAGCGCGGCAGGCCGGTGAGCGGACGGTCCGCCTAGGCGGAACCGCCAATCCTCACGTGGCGGTGGCCAGCGCGATCGATTCTGAATGTTGCCGGCCCCGTGAGCCCGGTCATTGCCGGGTTGACGTTGCCGAAGGTGGTACTGCCCATGGCTTGTTGTATGGCTCTTCTGTCAGGATTGAAGGATTTATTTGACACTAATGTTACAAGACACGGGCGCAACTACGCCCGTGCCCGGTGGCTGTCAACCACGGATCTACGCGATGTGTTGAACCTCGACGGTGACGTGCGACAGATCCTCGAAATCCGCCAGCCGCTGCCGATAGTGCGCGGGCTCCCGCTTTGCCGACGTCGCGATCGAAACGATGGCGCCGAGATGTCCCGGCCCCAACCGCCACAGGTGCAGGTCGGTGACCCGGTCGCCTTCGCTTTCGATGGTTGCCCTTACTTTCTCGGCCATGCCGGGGTCCGGCATGCGATCGAGCAGGATGGCGCCGGTATCGCGTATCAGCGCAGCCGACCAGCTTCCGATCACGAGCGCGCCGATGAAACCGGCGAGGGGGTCCATCCAGAGCCAGCCGAACGTGCGCGCGAGCAGCAGGCCGACGATGACCAGGACGGAGACAGCGGCATCCGCCATGACGTGAACGACGGCGGCACGCATGTTGTTGTCGCGATGATGCGCGCTGTCGCCGTGATCGTGGCCGTGTGAATGGTCGTGATCATGTGAATGGCCGTGGTCATGTGCATGACCGTGGTGATGACCACCGGCGAGCAGCCAGGCGCTGGCGATATTGACTGCGAGACCCAGCACCGCGATCGGGATTGCTTCATCGAAGGCGATCGGAACCGGATCGAGGAAACGAAGCACGGCTTCATAACCGATCAGAAGCGCAATCATCGCCAGCACGATGGCGCTGGAATATCCCGCGAGATCGCCGAACTTGCCGGTTCCGAACGTGAAATTCGGATCGGCCGCATATCTGCGGGCAAAGGTATAGGCTAGCGCGGCGAGCAACAGCGCGCCGGCATGCGTCGACATGTGCAAACCGTCGGCGATCAGGGCCAACGAGCCGAACAGGGCCCCTCCGACGATTTCGGCGATCATCATGGCGGTGCAAAGGATGATGACGGCCCATGTCCGCCGCTCCGCCCGCGAATGGTCAGGGCCGAGGAATACGTGGCTGTGCGGTGACGTCGGGAAGGCCGAGCCTTGGTTCGTCATGTTCGCCTCACTTCAGATAGGTATGAACCACATCGATCAGTTGATCAGCCGCGTCGGCATCGAGGACGCCAGGGTTTTTCTCGGGGTCGACGAGATGGGTTCGAATGTGATCTTCGACCACTTCCGCCATCAGTCCGGCCACGCTGCCGCGAATGCCCGCGATCATGTGCATGATGCGCTCGCATCCGGCCTCCTCAGCCAGCGCTCGCTCGATGGCTTCGACCTGGCCGCGGATGCGGCCGACGCGCGCCATCAGCTTCTTTTTCTCTTTGATGGTATGGGACATCGTTGGCCAAATATAGGGTACCCCCCTATGCTATGTCAACGCTGCGCATAAATGCTTCTCGCCGAAGACGGGCCGCCCGGATGAGGAAATCAGGCTTTCGGGCGGTTGGACAACAGCCGCATGTCGAACCGGTCGACCTCGTCGAGCAATTCGCAGAAGGCTTTGGCGCCGTGATCGATCAGGCGTTCGCCTTGCTCGGCGGAGGCTTGCGTCGCATCGCCTACCGCGCCGCTTGGATGAAGGTCCTGGGCCTGCCAGGCGAACGGAGCCGGCCGTTGTGCAGAGAGCCAGCGAAAATCCTTCTTCATCGCAATGGTCGAGGGACGGAAGTTAGCGATCTTCTCACGGCGTACCTGTCCGCTATATCGCGCGAGCATGATCGACGTCTCAATGGCGCCGCCGTGAATTCCGTGTTCGACTTCCTCCGATGGAAACAGCGTATCGGGTGCCGAGAGCCGGCCCCAGGCGGTCGTGACGACCAGCATGTGATGGCGGGCGCGCAGCTCCTGTGCAATCAGGCTCATCGCGGCACTGTTGCCGCCGTGGCTTGTGACGATCACAAGCTTTTTGAGACCAGCCTGCGCGACGCTTTCGCCGATTGCCATCCAGCTCTTCAAGGCAATTTCCGGCGACAACGTCAGCGTGCCCGGAAAGTCGGTGTGTTCGGTCGAAATACCAACTGCCTCAACCGGAAGAAATGTGACGGGCACGGTTTCGGAGAGCCATTCACGTACCCGCGCGAGATAGGCCTGCGCGATCAGGATATCTGTCTCGAGGGGCAAATGCGGCCCGTGCTGCTCCGTTGCGGCCAGTGGCAGCACCGCAATCCAGCGCGCGCGATCGGCGCCAGCCAATTCAGGCCAGCGAATGTCAGTCCAGTCGCGGGGAGGGAGGGTTGAAGTCATCGCGCAAAGATAGTTTGTATGGGGCACCAGTCGTCCCCATCATGAGGCCAAATGACCTACGGAGTCCAATCATGAAGTTCACGCTTTCACGAGCGTTAACGGCTCTCTTGCTGGTCATAGCGGCAGCCATATCGCAGGCGCACGCCCAGACCAAGCTCGACAAGGTCTCCTTTGGCACCAACTGGGTTGCCGAGGCCGAGCATGGTGGTTTTTTCCAGGCGGCCGCTGACGGTACTTACGAAAAATATGGCCTCGACGTCACGATCGTGCCCGGCGGGCCGAACGAGAACAACCGCATGCTGCTGATTGTCGGGAGGCTCGACTTCTTCATGGCCGCCAACACGCTGATGTCGTTCGATGCGGTCGCCAATAATGTGCCCGTCGTCACGGTGGCGGCGATCTTCCAGAAGGATCCGCAGGTGCTGCTGACGCATCCGGAATCCAAGGCCACCAAGCTGGAGGAACTTAAACCCCTGACGCTGTTCGTCTCAAAGGAGGGCATGTCGAGCTATTTCCAGTGGCTGAAGTCAGAATATGGATTTAGCGAAGACAGGGTGAAACCCTACACCTTCAATCCCCAGCCGTTCCTGGCTGACAAGCACAGCGCGATGCAGGGCTATGTCACGTCGGAGCCCTTTGCCTTCGAGAAGGTGGCCGGATTCAAACCCGGGATCATCCTGCTCGCCGATTACGGTTTCAACACCTATTCGACCCTGATCGAGACGCGCCGTGACCTGATCGACAAGAAGCCGGACCTGGTGCAACGCTTTGTCAGCGCGTCGCTGATCGGCTGGTACAACTACCTCTACGGCAACAATGCCGCCGCGAACGCGATGATCAAGAAGCTCAACCCGGAAATGACCGATGAGTTGATCGCCTATTCCATCGCCAGGATGAAAGAATATGGCATCGTCGATTCCGGCGATGCGTTGGCCGACGGCATCGGCGCCATGAGCGATGCACGGATGGCAAGCTTCTTCGACAAGATGGTGCGTGCCCGTGTCGTCCGCCCCGATATCGACTACCGCAAATCCTACACGCTTCGTTTCATCAACAAGGGTGTCGGCCTCGATCTGCGGCCTAAGAACTGAGGCGTCGGACAAATGGCTGCTTCCGTTGCGTTGGCTGGGGTAGGTGCTGATCCGCCGGAATATGCGGTCCGGCTGCGCGACGTGACCAAGGCCTACGACAACGGTGTGATGGCGCTTGGGCCGATCGATATCGATGTTCGTCGCGGCGAGTTCGTGTCGCTGCTTGGGCCGTCCGGTTGCGGCAAATCCACGGCACTTCGGCTGATTGCAGGACTGAGTGCACCGACCTCCGGAACGGTCCACGTCGCACGGCCGGCGGTAGCGGCGAATGGCGGCCATCCGATTGGCTTTGTGTTTCAGGAGCCAACCTTGATGCCGTGGGCGACGGCGCGCGAGAACGTTCGCCTGCCGCTGAAGCTCGCGCATATGCCGCTTTCGGCCGCGAAAACGCGCGTCGATGAGGCGCTTGCGCAGGTCGGACTTTCCGAATTCGCAGACAGCTACCCCCGCGAACTATCCGGCGGCATGAAGATGCGCGTCTCGCTCGCCCGCGCGCTGGTCACCGATCCGGATATTCTTTTGATGGATGAACCCTTCGCAGCACTGGACGAAATCACCCGATTCCGCCTCAACAACGATCTGCTGATGTTGTGGCGCTCCTTACGCAAGACCGTCATTTTCGTCACCCATTCTGTCTTCGAGTCGGTCTATCTGTCGCAGCGTGTGCTGGTGATGACGTCGCGACCCGGGCGCATTGCGACAGAAATCAGGATCGAGACATCGGAGCCGCGTGGTGAAGAATTTCGTACTTCGGCCGACTATGTCGGCTACTGCCGGAAAGTGTCTGACGCGCTGGCCCCCTCCTATACGGGGCGGCTCGCATGAACCCGTCCCGCCTCGTTCGCTTCACGATGCCCATCGTCATGCTCGCGGCGGGGCTCGGTCTGTGGGAACTCGCGGTGCGGGTTTTTGACATCCAGCCGGTCGTGCTGCCGGCGCCGTCGGCGATCCTTGTGACGCTGATCCGCGATTGGGGTGTGCTCTCCCAGTCGCTTCTGACCACGCTGTTGACGACGTTCGAAGGCTTTGCGGCAGCGGCCGTTGGCGGGGTCGCGCTGGCGCTGTTGTTCAACCTCTCGAAGTGGCTGGAATATTCGCTGTTCCCCTATGCAGTGGTGTTGCAGGTCACGCCGGTGATCGCGATTGCGCCACTATTGCTGATTTATCTGTCACAGCCTGCGGCGGTCGTCGTTTGCGCCTGGATCGTCGCCTTCTTTCCGGTGCTGTCCAATACGACGCTTGGTCTGAATTCGGTGGATCGCAACCTCGCCGGCCTGTTTCAGCTTTATGGCGCGTCGCGGCTGCAAACCCTGTGCTTCCTGAAATTACCGGCCGCACTGCCATTCGTGCTGGGCGGGCTCCGCATTGCGGGCGGCCTGTCGCTGATCGGCGCGGTCGTGGCCGAAATCGCCGCCGGTTCGGCCGGCGCGGGATCGGGCCTTGCCTATCGAATTGCGGAATCCGGCTATCGGCTCAACATTCCCCGGATGTTCGCAGCCTTGCTGTTGCTCTCGGCCGCCGGAATTGTCATTTATGGGCTGCTGGCGCTGGCCTCGCACTTGGTGCTACGGCGTTGGCATGAGAGCGCGCTTGGAAAGGAAAACTAAAAAATGAGCGGAAATATCTCATCGGAGAAGATCGATCTTCTGATCTACGGGCCGAATAAACCGATCATCGACAAAGGCTTTTCCGATCAGTTCGTGCTCCATCCCTTTGAAACCCGCGCCGATCTTGATCGCGTCAGCCCGGCCGTGGCTGCGAAAATTCGCGGCGCCGCCGTCACCTACAGCACGGTCCGTTGCGACGGTGGTGTGATGGCGATGTTCCCGAAGCTCGAAATCGCGGCGTCTTTCGGCGTTGGCTACGACCATGTCGACGCCAATTATGCGAGCGAGCATAACATTGTCGTGACCAACACGCCGGACGTCCTCACCGAAGAGGTCGCCGATATCGCGATGGGACTTTTGATCTCGACGTTACGTGAATTCATCAAGGCTGACCGCTATCTGCGTTCCGGACTCTGGACGACGCAGCAATATCCCCTGAGCGTCGGCTCGCTTCGGGACCGCAAGGTCGGAATCGTCGGCATGGGCCGGATCGGTCAGGCGATCGGCCGCCGGCTGGAAGCCTCGCTGGTGCCGGTGGTCTATCATTCGCGCAATCCGGTCACGAGCGTCAGCTACAAGCACTATCCCGATCTGATCGAGATGGCGAAAGCGGTCGACACGCTGGTGGTGATTGTGCCCGGCGGTCCCTCGACCGCGAAAATGATCAACGCCGACGTTCTCAAGGCGCTCGGCCCCCGCGGTGTTGTCATCAACGTGGCGCGTGGCTCGGTGATCGATGAAGAGGCGCTGATCGCGGCGTTGAAATCGGGAGCCATTCTGGCGGCGGGTCTCGATGTGTTTGCCAAGGAACCGGCGGTGCCGGACGAATTGAAGGCGATGCAGAATGTGGTGTTGCTGCCGCATATCGGTTCGGCGTCGGTCGTCACCCGCAATGCGATGGATCAACTCGTGGTCGACAACCTGAAAGCCTGGTTCGCCGGCAAGCCGCCGTTGACCCCGATTGCCGAAACCCCGGTGAAAGTCCGCTGATGCGAAGCCTGCCGCGCCTGGCGGTTGCGGCGCTCTCGGTGCCGCTTGTCTGCGGACATCCCGCCGCTGCTCAGGATGCCACGACCTTGAAAAAGGACATGATCGGCCAGTGGGAGCTCGCAACCACCGAGCGCAGCAAGACCTGCGTGGTCACATTGAAAGCGGATGCGGCGCCACAAGGCCTGAAACTCGAACTGGAGCCGGGCTGTGCCAAGGCACTGCCATTTGCCAAGGATATCGTGGCCTGGAGCGTCAAGGGACTCGATATCGTCCGCTTGCAGGATGCGAGCGGTCAGTCAGTGATCGACTTCACCGAGGTCGAGAGCGGTATCTTCGAAGGTGTGCGGCAGAACGAGGGTGTCTACATTCTGCAAAATCTCGCCGCCGCTCGCTCGCTCGCCAAGTCGATGGACCAGATGATCGGCGACTGGGGGATGGTGCGCGGTAACGGGCAGGTCATTTGCGGCCTGACGCTGACCAACACCGATGCGGGCCAGGACAATTTTCAGGTCTTCCTGAAGCCAAAATGCGATCCCGCCATCGCCGCGTTCGCACCGACGCGCTGGCGGCTGGAGCACGGCCAGATGGTGCTGATGTCGGACAAGGGCGAAGTCTGGCAATTCGAGGCTGATGACAACGCGCAATGGCGGCTGGTGCCTGACAGCACCGATCCGCTGATCATGATGCGGCAGTGATTTCGACGCCCCGTCGTTGACGGCTGCGGCTCAGCCGCGTCCGGCGCGCCGTTGCTTCATTGAAGCCTGCGCTGGCTGATCCTTCATCCGGCCGACCGTATCGATAAATGCCTTGATGACGGGAGAATGCGCGCGCTGCCGGTGATAGGCGATGCTGTATTGTGTCTCGATCACGCGATCTCGGATTTCCAGTGTGCGTAAGTTCGAATGAGGAACAAATTCAAAATCGGCAACGACGCTGATACCGAGTCCCCGCTCGACGGCCTTCCAGACGCCCTCACGGCTTTCAATCTCGAAAACCGGATCGACCTTTAACCCTTGCTCTTCCATGGCCGCTTCAAATGCGCGCCGTGTCGTCGAACCGCGCTCGCGCAACACAAAGGGCTGATCGGCGAGTTCGCGCAGCGTCACCGACTTCCGCTTGAACCAGGGATGATCGCCGTTGACGAACACGACGACGCGGTGGGTTCGATACGGAATCATGATGACGCGCGCATCGTCCCGGACATCCGCGAGGATGGCGACCTCGGCTTCGAAGTCGATGATGTGGCGAAGGGTACGTTCCGAGTTTCCAAGCAATGTGGAAATCTGCACGTCCGGATGCTCGCGCTTAAAGGCTGCGAGTATCTCGGTCGCATGGAAGGGGCCGACCGTCGCGAGGCGGAGATGGCCTTTCGGTGAGAGGCCCTGGGCTGCCAACAGCTCGTGAGCCTCATCGCAGAATTTCATGACGCCGCGTGTGATTTCAAACAAGGCAGCTCCAGTCAGCGTCAGTTCGACCCGCCTCGATTTGCGGATCAGAAGCTCGACGCCATAAGCCTTCTCGAGATCCCCGACCTGAATGGTCAGTGTCGGTTGGCCGATATTCAGGACGCGTGAAGCCGCGGTAAAGCCGCCGTGCTCGGCGACGGCATGGAAGGCCCGAAGCTGGCTGAAAACTATTGACATAATCAATAGATCGTATTGCAAATATGAATTTGTCAATAGGTTAAAATTCTCTACCGTCGCGCAAAATGGAGAAGCGCGATGGCGTGGAAATTCAGAAATCCGGTCCAGGTCGAGTTTGGCGTCGACAGTTTTGCCAAGCTGCCGGAGCTGATCGGAAAGCGCCGATATGCGCTGGTCACCTACGGCGAGCCGATCTTCGGCGAACTCGCGCGCAGACTGGAAGAAAGCGCCGGCGCGCCCGCTCTGGTCATACGGGATGTCGCACCCAACCCTGACTATCGACTGCTGGCCGATCAAACCAGCCGCTTCGCCGGATTGAAATCGCAGCCTGAAGTGATCGTCGCCATCGGCGGCGGCTCCGTCATCGACTCGGCCAAGGTGTTCGCGGCGGCGGGCGGCGACTTCAAAAAAGTCATTCGATACCTGGAAACCCAGCAAGGGGAGGAAGCACTTTCGGCGACGGCGATCATCGCCGTTCCGACCACTGCGGGCACCGGCAGCGAGGTGACCTGTTGGGCCACTGTTTGGGACGAGGCGAGCGAGAAAAAGTATTCGCTCGCACGGCCGAACCTTTATCCCGCCTACGCCGTCATCGACCCGCGGCTGATGCTCGGCAAACCGCGTTCGCTGACGATCAGCACCGGTCTTGATGCATTATCCCATGCGCTCGAAAGCTTGTGGAACGTCAACAACAACCCGGTATCGGCCAATCATGCGGTGTCTTCCGCGCGTCATGCACTCGACGTATTGCCGAAGCTTGTGAAGGATCTCGGCAATATCGAATTGCGCAGCAGGATGGCGATGGCCGCGCTGTTTGCGGGGCTCGCGTTCTCCAATACCAAAACAGCGATCGCCCATTCGATGTCCTATCCAATCACGTTGCGGCACGGTGTGCCGCACGGAATTGCGTGCTCATTTTCGTTGCCGATGGTTTTGCGTAGCGTTCAAGGGGTGGGCGGCCTCTGCGAAGACAGTCTGAAGCAGATTTTTGGCGCCGATCTGGCGCGGGCCGCGGACGATCTGGAAGATTTCATGGCCAAGCTCGGCGTTTCCTGCGATCCCGCTTCCTACAAGGTCGATCAAAGGGAATGGCATCTCCTGATCGAGGATGCGCTTGAAGGCGAGCGCGGACGTAATTTTTTGGGTTCGAGAGACAGGCTGATCGAGGCGTCTCGACGGCCACACTTGGCGACAGCCAAAATCGCGTAACGAGGCCGTCAGCGAGATCCGGTGTAGCAAGCGTCTTCGCCAGGGCGTATCAGGGAGCGAAATAATGAAGTCAGACAAGAGCACTGTTGTCGTCAATGGTCGCGACTACAAAGTGCCCACGCGGCCAACCGTCGTCATCTGCCTCGACGGCTCGGAACCCGGATATATCGAGAAGGCCATCGAAGCGGGCGTTGCGCCGACTTTCGCGCGTTTCATGCGGGATGGCGCGCATGTTCATGCGAGCAGCGTCATTCCGAGTTTCACCAATCCGAACAATCTGTCGATCATCACCGGGCGGCCGCCATCTGTGCATGGCATCGCGGGAAACTACTTTTACGACGTGGCCAACGATCGCGAAGTCATGATGAACGACCCGCAATTCTTGCGAGCGCCGACGATCCTGGCAGGCATGTATGACGCCGGCTTCAAGGTCGCCGCGGTCACCGCCAAGGACAAGCTGCGGTCATTGCTGTCATACGGCCTCGACTATTCGGATGGCCGCGCCATCGCGTTCTCCTCCGAGAAGGCTGACCAGGCGACGAAGAAGGCCAACGGCATCGATAATGTGCTGAACTTCGTTGGCTTGCCGCTGCCCGAAGTTTATTCCGCCGATCTGTCCGAGTTCGTCTTTGCTGCCGGTGTCAAACTGGTTGAGCACCATCGCCCGGACCTGATGTATCTCTCGACCACCGACTACATCCAGCACAAGGTCGGTCCCGGCACCAGGATCGCCAACGACTTCTACGCCATGATCGATCGCTATCTGGCGCAACTGGATGCGCTCGGCTGCAATATTGTCGCTACCGCCGACCACGGCATGAACGACAAGTTCATGTCCGGCGGCCAGCCCGACGTGCTGTACCTTCAGGATTTGTTCGACGAGTGGCTCGGCAAGGGCAACGCTCGCGTCATTCTACCTATTACCGATCCCTATGTGGCCCATCACGGCTCGCTCGGCTCGTTTGCGACGATCTACCTGCCCGCGGGTATCGATGCCGAACCGCTGATCGCGCGGCTCAAGGCGACCGCCGGGATCGATGTGGCGCTGACGCGCAAGGCGGCTTGCGAGCGTTTCGAGTTACCGGCCGACCGTGTCGGCGACATCGTGGCGATTTCATCAAGACATAAAGTGCTCGGAACCAGCCGTGACCGGCATGACCTTTCCGGTTTGACCGAACCGCTTCGCTCGCACGGCGGCCTCACGGAAGAGCGCGTGCCGATGATCGCCAATGGCAAGATCGTGCTGCCGGCGGGCCATCTCTTGCGAAATTTCGACGTCTTCGACGTTGCTCTCAATCGTATTCAATAGCCCGGCAGGAGCGTCCGATGAATATTCAAACGCAAGCCGTACGTCATGAAAAGATGCGGATCGCGGGCGCTCTGGTCGATACCGACGAACGCGTTGAGGTCTTTAATCCCTACACCAACAAGGTGATCGGTACGGTTCCTGCCGCGCGTCCCGAGCATGTGCGGGATGCTTTCGCGAAAGCCATGGCATTCAAACCGAAGCTGACGCGGTATGAGCGCCAGAAGATACTGCTTCGGACCGCGGACATCCTGGCTGAGCGGAAAGAACAATTCGCTCGGCTGATTACGGCGGAGTCCGGCCTTTGCTGGAAGGATTCGCTCTACGAGGCCGGCCGCGCCTACGATGTTTATTCGTTCGCCGGCCAACTCACGATCAAGGATGACAGTGAGGTATTCTCCTGCGACATCAGCCCGCAGGGCAAGGCGCGCAAGATCTTCACCATGCGCACGCCGCTTCTGGGCGCGATTTCCGCGATCACGCCATTCAACCATCCGCTCAACATGGTGAGCCACAAGATCGCGCCTGCGATCGCGACCAACAACCGGATCGTCTTGAAGCCCACTGAACTGACGCCGATGACCGCGCTGGCCTTGGCCGACGTGCTCTATGAGGCAGGCCTTCCGCCCGAAATGCTGTCGATCGTCACGGGAAATCCGCACTCCATGGGGGATGCGATGATCACCGATCCCGACGCGGACCTGATCACCTTCACCGGATCGGTGCGCGTCGGCAAACACATCGCGGCGAACGCGGGCTACAAGCGTCTGGTGCTTGAACTCGGCGGTAACGATCCGCTGATCGTCATGGAGGACGCCGACCTGGAGAAAGCTGCCGAACTGGCGGTGACCGGCGCCACCAAGAACTCGGGCCAGCGCTGCACGGCGGTGAAGCGTATCCTTTGCGTCGAGGCGGTCGCGGACGAATTTTCAGCACTCGTGCTCGCGCGGGCGAAAAAGTTGAAATGCGGCGATCCCATGGATCCCTCGGTGGACGTTGGGACCGTCATTCACGAGCGCGCCGCAACGGAGTTCGAGCGCCGCGTCAACGACGCCGTCGCGAGCGGCGCGAAGCTGCTGCACGGCAACGATCGCAAGGGGGCGCTGTATCCGCCGACCGTGGTCGATCACATTCCCTACACTTGCGAACTGGTGATGCAGGAAACCTTTGGGCCGGTGATTCCGATCATCCGGGTTCCCAACGACATCGACAGCGTCATCCGGATTTCCAACTCAACGGCCTTTGGCCTCTCGTCGGGCGTTTGCACCAACCGGCTCGATTATATCACGCGCTTCGTGAACGAACTCGACGTCGGAACGGTCAATGTCTGGGAGGTACCGGGTTATCGTATCGAGATGTCGCCGTTCGGCGGCATCAAGGATTCCGGCCTCGGATACAAGGAAGGCGTTCAGGAAGCGATGAAGAGCTTCACCAATGTGAAGACCTACTCGCTCCCCTGGTCGAACTAGGCACTACGCTGTGTGAAGTAAGTCAGCGGGCCCGCGCCTGACAAAAATAGTTCATCGAAGTTTCATAATAACGGGTGCGGAGAGACGGCGAGGAAAGTTCAGCCAAGAATCTAAGAATCAGGGGGCTTGCAATGTCGACGATATCTGATCCGGCGGGCGTAGGCTCGTTGGGCGTGACGCATCCGAAACTGATGAGCTCGTTCCGTCGCGCGCAGTGGCGGATGCTGCTTGCGGCGATGTTTTGCTATCTCTTCTTCTACACCGGACGGCAGACATTCGGATTCGCCATTCCCGGCATTCAGGCGGAATTCGGCGTCAGCAAGGCCGCGCTTGGATGGGCCAGCGCGGCGCTGTTGTGGTGCTATGCCGTCGGCCAGGCGGTCAACGGCAACCTCGGCGACAAGTTCGGCGGCCGGCGTGTCATGAGCGCGGGTGCGATCCTGTCCTTTATCATGAACTGGGCGACCAGCCTGTCGACCGGCGTTGTCAGTCTTTCAGTGTTTTGGGGCATCAACGGCTATTTCCAGTCGATGGGTTGGGCGCCGGGCAGCCGGCTGTTGTCGAACTGGTGGGGCCGTCACGAGCGCGGAACGGTCTACGGCCTCTACACTTTCGCGGCCGGGCTTGCTTCGGTGCTCTCGTTCGTGACCTCGCTGGTGGTGGTCGGCCACTTCCAGCTGGATTGGCGCTGGATCTTCCGAATTCCGGTCACGCTCCTGCTGGTCGGCGGTATTGCGTTCTATCTGATCGCCCGGGAGAAGCCGGAAGATATGGGATTCGATTCACCGCATGATGACGCGGTGGATGACGCGGCCAAGCAAGCCGCCGCGGTGATCGATTCCGAAAGCTCCGTTTCCCGATACAAGGCCGTGCTGTCCAACTGGCGATTGCTGGTGGCGAGTTTTTCCATCGGCTTTCAGAACGCCGCCCGCTATGGATTGCTGGTGTGGGTTCCCGTGCATTTCCTGGGCGCCGACTGGTCCAAGGCCGACGCCAATTCGGCCGTGATCGATCCGCGCTGGATCAGCATTGCGCTGCCGGTCGGGATGGCGGTCGGCGCATTCAGCAACGGCTGGGTGTCGGACCATTTCTTCAACTCGCGCCGTTATGCCGCCATCGTCCTTTATATGGCGCTCGCGTGCGTAACCGCGCTTTACATGTCGACCATTCCGACCACGGCGGTCTACCAGGGCCTGGTCGTGCTCTTTTTGTGCGGCTTCTTTGTCTATGGGCCGCAATCGTCGTTCTGGGCGTTGTGTCCGGATCTGGTCGGGCACAAGCGCGCGGGAACGGCGACGGGCGTCATGAATTTCTGCGCCTATCTGTTTGCCGGATTGGGTGAACCGATCATCGGACATTTCATGGACAGCACCCAGCAGACCTCGATCGTGTTTGTGATCGTTGCGGTATGTTCCGCTGCAAGCGCTGCCGTGGCGATGTTTATCCGGCGCTGAGTTCTGATCATGATGCGGCTCCCCGTCCATCGCGGGGGAGCCGCTTCTATATCAGCCGCATCCCCTTCAAACTCGCATGGCCGCCTTTGCCGACAATGATATGGTCATGCACGGAGATGCCGAGCGGGCTGGCGATGCCGATGATCGCTTTCGTCATCTGGATATCGGCTTGCGAGGGCGAGGGATCGCCGGAGGGATGGTTGTGAACGAGGATCAAGGCGGTTGCAGATAATTCCAGCGCCCGCTTGATCACCTCGCGCGGATAGACCGGCGTGTGGTCGACGGTGCCGGTCTGCTGCACTTCGTCGGCAATCAGCTGATTGCGCTTGTCGAGAAAGAGAATGCGAAACTGCTCCTTGTCGGCGAAAGCCATGTGGGTGCGGCAATAGTCGAGCACCTCGTTCCACGATGACAGCAGCGCGCGCTGCGCAAGCTCGCCTCTGGTGATCCGGTGCGCGGCCGCGGTGATCAGCTTGAATTCGGTAATGGTGGCTTCGCCAACGCCCTTGATTTCGCGCAGGCGCGCCTCTGGGGCATGGATCGCTTCGGCGAACGAGCCGAAAGCCTTGATCAGGGTCTTGGCCAGCGGTTTGACGTCGCCGCGCGGGATGACACGGAACAGCACCATTTCGAGCAGCTCATAATCGCTCAGCGCGCCGGCTCCCGCCTGGCGAAAGCGCTCGCGCAATCGCTCGCGATGGCCGTGATAATGCGGCGGCTCCTCGCGCGCCGTCTTTGGATCAGTCTCTTCGCCGGTCTCGCTGCCCATCGGCTGCAATGTGCCGTGGCGGCTAAGTTTTGCAACCGGGAAGTGCACCCCACGCATCTGTGATTTGATTTATAGAATGATCTATCCCTATATCGCGCCAATGAACAGGACAGCCAGATCGACGGAAGAACACGTGCGTCCCCGCGGGCGGCCGCGGGAGTTCGATATGGACGAGGCGCTCGACCAGGCGATCCGGGTGTTCTGCGAACAGGGTTACAATGCCACCTCGATCGGCGACCTGATCGACGCGATGGGGCTGGCCTCGGGCAGCATCTACAAGGCCTTCCGGGACAAGCGGGCTGTGTTTCTGGCCGCCTTGGATCGCCATATCGCTCTGCGCAAGGAGCAGATCGCTGCGGTGGCCCGCACGTCCAAGCCTGCCGGCGAGCGGTTGCGCGACGTGCTGGCTCACTTCGTCGAAGTGTCGAAAGGTGCCGAAGGCCGGCGCGGCTGCCTGGTGGTCGGGAGCGCCGTTGAGCTCGCGATCCTCGACCGCGAGGTTGCGGCGCGCGTCAGCGCCAGCCTTGGCAAGAATGAATCCTTCCTCGCCGACCTGGTCCGGGAAGGGCAAGCGGACGGGTCGATTTCAGCCGCGATCGATCCGGAGGATACCGCCCGCGTCATGGTCTGTCTCACCCAGGGCCTGCGCGTGGTCGGTAAATCCGGGCGGGCGCCGCAGGATACGGCCACCGCCGTCGACATCGCCATGAAACTTCTCACGTAAGCCCGTTCGCTGGAAATCACTCGCCGACCTTTTTGGCCAATTATAGAATAATTATTCCCTAAATAAGGAAAAACACGTGACAACGATCGCCTCCGACCTTCCCGACGAAGCGCCATCGATCTCGAACTGGATGACCTTCCTGCTCGCGCTGTCCTGCGGCGTGATCGTCGCCAACATCTACTACGCCCAGCCGCTGGTTGGCCCGATCGCGGCCGAGCTCGGCCTGTCGCCGCACGCTGCCGGCCTCATCGTGACCCTGACCCAGATTGGCTACGGGATAGGGCTGCTTTTGATCGTGCCGCTCGGCGATCTCATCGAAAATCGCCGGTTGGTGCTATCCGTTATGGCGCTCGGCGCACTCGCGCTGGCCACCGCGGCATTCGCGACGCACATGCTTCCGTTCCTTGTGGCCATGCTTTGCGTCGGTCTTGGGTCCAGACTGTGTAAAAACGCGCTTTTTGGTTGGAGAGCGGGGCCGGATCGGCGAAGCGGATTTCATGCTCGGATCGCTTCTATCAATCCGCCGACTCCCAGAATGCGCATTACCCGTTTGAT
>JBEKZZ010000040.1:0-40601 GCA_049509335.1 Bradyrhizobium sp.
GTTGGAGGCCTGGTCCATGCGCTCGACCTTCGCGCTTTCACGCAGCTTGGAGACATACTCGGCCTGCGCCTTGCGGGTCACATAGGTCTCGATCTGGGGCTTGACCTGTTCGAAGTCGGGCGCCTTGCGGCTACGCTTTTCCTCGACCTTGATGACGTGCCAGCCGAATTGCGACTTCACCGGATCGGAGATCTTGCCGGGTTCGAGAGCAAAGGCGACGGTGGAAAATTCCGGGACCATCTGATCCTTGGTAAAGAAGCCGAGATCGCCGCCGTCGGCAGCGCCGGGGTCTTTCGACTTTGTCTTGGCGAGTTCGGCGAAATCGGCGCCTTTCTTCAACTCCGCTTCGATCGCCTTGGCCTCGTCTTCGGTTTCGACCAGAATATGCCGCGCATGTACTTCCTGCTCGCCCGCGATCTGCTTGGCGGCTTCGTCGTACACTTTCCTCATGGCCTCATCGGTGGCCGCCGCCTTGCCTTCCGTAGCCAGAAGATTGTCCATCAAGAGGCGGTTGCGGGTGAAGGCGAGCCGGGCCTTGAAGTCGGGGCGATCCTCAATCTTCTTGTCTTCGGCGGCCTTGGCGACGATCTTCATGTCGATCAGAAACGCCAGCACGTTTTCCTTCTTGGTGGCGGGATCCATTTGCGCCAGGCTGGGGCCGAGTTCTTCTTCGGCAAGCGTCACGTCGCTTTGGCGGATTTCAGCGCCGTTCACCTTGACGAGTACCGGGTTGGCATCTTCAGCACGCAGCGGCAGGCTCGCGAAAAGAGCGATCGCAACTGCGCCGGTAGCGGCGGCAAAGCGGATGTGCGCGGCGCGTTTCGCGTCTGATGACGAAGTAGTCATGGAAAATCCTTATCTCCAAAGCCTGATGGCTGTTGCGGGAGGGCCCTTTAAAAAGCCGCGCGACACTCGCCCAATCGCGTGGCCTTGGCAACGCGAAAAGTCTGTCAAAATGATGAAATCCAGGAAAGGCGGGCCTCGGTGGCCGGCCGGCCAAGGCGCCGAATGGGCCTTGTGCCACGAATGGTTAAAGGCCGATCCAGCCTGCTTGGGAAACAGCCTGAAAACCCGAGACCTCCGGCGGCGTTGACAAGCCTTTAGGCCAGCCATATCTCTCCCGGACCTGAGTCAATGGCGATAGCGCCAGTTGCCGCGTTTTGGCCGTTGAACCCCGGATTGCTGAACTCCCACTCATTCGACGGACGATCCCGGTCAGGGTCGGTCATTAGCGCGTCACGATGAGTTGATTGGCAGTCCCATCTCGCGGCTAGGACAGGAAGTTGGCATGATCGGCGCGCTCGCCCGCAAGTTTTTCGGTTCCACAAATGACCGCCGGGTCAAGGGATACCAGGGCCGCGTCGATGCCATCAACGCGCTGGAAGCGGAGCTGGTTGCGCTCTCGGACGACGCGCTGAAAGCGCGCACGGCCGAATTCCGCCAGCAACTCGCCGATGGCAAGACGCTCGACGACATTCTGGTTCCGGCCTTTGCCACCGTCCGGGAGGCCGCCAAGCGGACGCTGGGCCAGCGGCACTTCGACGTGCAGCTGATCGGCGGCATGGTGCTGCACGAGGGCGATATCGCCGAAATGAAAACCGGCGAAGGCAAGACGCTGGTGGCGACGCTTGCGGTCTATCTGAACGCGCTCGCCGGCAAGGGCGTCCATGTCGTCACCGTCAACGACTACCTCGCCCGCCGCGACTCCTCCTGGATGGGGCAGATCTACAGCTTCCTCGGCCTGACCACCGGCGTCATCGTGCACGGCCTCGACGATGCCGAGCGCAAGGAAGCCTATGCCTGCGACATCACCTACGGCACCAACAACGAATACGGCTTCGACTATCTGCGCGACAACATGAAATACCGGCTGGAGGACATGGTCCAGCGCGAGCATTTCTATGCCATCGTCGACGAAGTCGACTCGATCCTGATCGACGAGGCGCGCACGCCGCTGATCATCTCCGGTCCGCTCGACGACCGTTCGGATTTCTACAACACCATCGACACCTTCTTTCCGAAGCTCGACAAGGCCGACTACGACGTCGACGAAAAGCAGCGCACCGTGACGCTGACCGAAGGCGGCATGGAGAAGCTGGAAACGCTGTTGCGAGACGCCGGTCAGCTCAAGGGCGAGTCACTCTACGACGTCGAGAACGTCTCGGTGGTGCACCACGTCAACCAGGCGCTGCGCGCACACACGCTGTTCACCCGCGACAAGGATTACATCGTTCGTGACGGCGAGGTCGTGATCATCGACGAGTTCACCGGACGCATGATGCCGGGCCGGCGCTACTCGGAAGGTTTGCATCAGGCGCTGGAGGCCAAGGAGCATCAGCCGGTTCAGCCGGAAAACCAGACGCTGGCTTCGATCACCTTCCAGAACTATTTCAGGATGTACGCAAAGCTGGCCGGCATGACCGGTACGGCTGCCACCGAAGCCGACGAGTTGTTCGACATCTACAAACTCGAGGTCGTGGAAATCCCGACCAACGTGCTGGTGGCGCGTCTGGATGAAGACGACGAGGTCTATCGCACCCAGAACGAAAAATACGCCGCGATCCTGGCCGAGGTCGAGCGCGCCAATTCGCGCCTGCAGCCGGTGCTGGTCGGCACCGCCTCGATCGAAAAATCCGAAGTGCTTGCCGAATACCTCAAGAAGAACGGCTACAAGCAAATCGACTTCGGCAACGAAAACGCGATGGACAAGCTCTACGCGGCGGCGCGTGCCGGCAAGCCGGCCAAGCTGTTTGCGGTGCTGAATGCGCGCTTCCACGAACAGGAAGCCTATATCGTGGCCGAAGCCGGC
Organism: Bradyrhizobium sp.; assembly: GCA_049509335.1. Lineage (GTDB taxonomy): Bacteria > Pseudomonadota > Alphaproteobacteria > Rhizobiales > Xanthobacteraceae > Bradyrhizobium. The sequence continues at coordinate 2,810 of JBEKZZ010000040.1, forward strand.
GTCCCCGGCGCGATCACGATCGCAACCAACATGGCCGGCCGCGGCACCGACATCAAGCTCGGCGGTTCGCTCGAAATGCGCATCCAGCACGAGACCGCGGGGATTGCCGACGAAGCCGAGCGAAATGCCAAGATCGAACAGATCAAGGCGGACGTCGAACGCTTCCGCGAACTCGTGCTGAAGGCCGAGGAAACCATCGAGATCGAGCCGGCCAAGGGATCGAAGCCGGCCAAGACCGTGACCAAGCCGGGCGGGCTCTACATCATCGGCTCCGAACGCCATGAATCGCGGCGCATCGACAATCAGCTGCGCGGCCGTTCCGGCCGTCAGGGCGACCCCGGCCGCTCCAAATTCTTCCTGTCGCTGGAAGACGACCTGATGCGGATCTTCGGGTCCGACCGGCTTGACAGCATGCTGACACGGCTCGGTCTGAAGGAAGGCGAGGCCATCATCCACCCCTGGATCAACAAGGCGCTGGAAAAGGCGCAGCAGAAGGTGGAAGCCCGCAACTTCGATATCCGCAAGAACCTGCTGAAATTCGACAACGTCCAGAACGACCAGCGCAAGGTAATTTTCGATCAGCGCGTCGACCTCATGAAGGACGAAAGCGTCGCCGAAACCGTTGCCGACATGCGCCACGCCTTTGTCGAGGACGTCGTGACCAAGCACGTGCCGGAACATGCCTATGCCGAGCAGTGGGACACCGCCGGCCTGAAGGAAGAACTCAAGCGCGTGCTCGACGTCGACCTGCCAGTCGAACAATGGGCCAAGGAAGAGGGCATCGCCGACGAAGAACTGCTGACGCGAATCGAAAACCACGTCGACCAGCACATGGCGGCCAAGGTGGCCCAGTGGGGCCCCGAGGTGATGCGCTATGTCGAGAAGACCATCCTGCTGCAGACGCTCGATCATCTCTGGCGCGAACACCTGGTGATGCTCGACCATCTGCGCCAGGTGATCGGCCTGCGCGGCTACGGCCAGCGCGATCCGTTGCAGGAATACAAATCCGAAGCGTTCAGCCTGTTCGAGGCCATGATCGGGAATTTGCGTGAGGCGGTGACGGCGCAACTGATGCGGGTCGAGATCGTGCCACCGGAAAACCAGCAGCCGGCGCTGCCGCCGATGGAAGCGCACAAGCTCGATCCAAACACCGGCGAGGACGAGATGGCGTTCGCCAACGCCTCACTGGTGCCCGCTGCTACCGCCAACCGGGACCCGAAGAATCCGGCCTCGTGGGGCAAGATCGGCCGCAATGAGGATTGTCCCTGTGGCTCGGGCAAGAAATACAAGCACTGCCACGGCAAATACGCGTGAGGGCCAAGGGTTTTTAACCGCCTTGCCGAATGCCCGTCGACCAATCGATAGTCAGTGAAGCTGCGGTCTTCCGTTTTTCGCCGTGGGGTCGGTCTGAAGAAAATAACAGGCGGGGAGTATTGGCCGTGCGGGGAACGGTCGGAGACCGTATCGCATTGGGGCTCGTCGGTGGCTGGGTGATGGCTCTCGCGGCTTTCTTCTTGTGGCCTGCTGTCGAACATTGGAATGGCGAAGCGACGGTCTATCGGATGTTCTGTTCGTCGGATCGTGAGGTTGCCAGTCCTTGCGGTCTCAAGAACGAATTGACGTCGGTTACCGAAACCTACAAAGCGTTTCCCGACCAACAGAGCATCATTGTTTGGATAGGCAACGACGCGCCCTCGAGGCTCGGCAATTGCGCCGTACGCGACGCACTCAATTGGCGTTGCACGAAAAGTAACAAGATTGGCGTTACCATCGATCAGTCGATGGCGAATGGGCAGCTTTCCGAAACTGTCGATGGATCGCTCTCGCCCGGCTTGACACTTTTCTATCAGGTGCCGCGCTGGCGTTGGTGGCTGGTGAAGCTCCTGGAAACCTCAGGCTTGAGAAAATAGGGCGCCAAGGCTGCCCGATGCTGAAGTTTTGAAGGAATTTCTGAGCAGATCGCGCCGATCGCTGGAGAGTCAGCGTTCAGCGCGTCACTTTCAGCAGCGGAATGCTGTTCGGGTCCGGTGGCGTCGGCATCTGCCGTAGGTAAGCGTAGATGTCGGCGGCGTCGCTGTCGGAAAGAACGGCGGCTTCGTAGGGTGGCATCTGATTGGCGGGATGGCGGAGCTGGTTAAGGAATCCGTCGAAGGCAAACTCCGTGCGGGATACGCGCGGGCCTGTCATCACAGCCCCCTGACCCGCAAGGCCATGGCACTGATAGCAGCCGGTCTCGCGGTAGAGCGTCTTGCCGTGTTCGGCATTCCCCGAAGGTATCGGTGCTTGTTGCGCCGATGCTGATGCGATTGTCAGCGTCAAAATCATCAACGCTTGGCGGAGGCGTTTCATGAGTTGCTCCACTAGCGCGGCTGCGTGATGACGTCGATCAGCGCAGGCTGGCCGGCCTTGACCGCGGCGATCCCCTTGCGGAAAGCGTCAGCGAGGTCGTTCGGATCCTCGATCGGCCCGATGCCCAGCGCGCCGTAGCCAAGCGCGATCTTCGCGTAATCGATGTTCGGATTGTCGATCGTGATGCCGATCGGCACATTGCGTATGCCGCGATTGTGCCGGTTCGCCATGCGCTGGACGTGCATCAGCTCCTGATGATAGGCGCGATTGTTCTGGACGATCGTGAGGTAGGGAATGCCGTGGTGCGCGGCGGTCCATAGCGTATGCGGCGCCATGTTGAACTCGCCGTCGCCGGTGACGTTGACGACCACGCGACCGCCTGCATCGCGATGCGCCAGCGCGGCGCCAAGTGCGGCGACCGGCTGATAGCCGACGCCATAGCCGCCGGAGCCGCCAATAAAGCGATAGTGCTTGTCCAGCGGCCATAACCGGTGCGGCCACCGGGACGAGAAGTCGCCATCGGATACCAGCGCCCAGTCTTCTTTCTGTAATTGCCCCCACAGCTCCATGTAGAGGCGCGCCGTAGCGATCGGCTTGGCGTCCCATGCAAAGGTTGCTTCGGTGCGCGCGCGTTCGGTCGCGCCGCGGTAGGCTTGCCGCAGTTTCTCACCGCGCATCTCGTTGGCGCTGTTGCCGCTGGAGGTGGCCTCTCGCCGCACGGCTTCGATCAGGAAAGGCAGCGTTGTCTGTGCGTCGGCCGTCATGTTGATGTCTGCGCCGACGTAGCGCTGGAAACCCTGATAGTTGGAATGGACCAATAGATCATGCGTCGAGATGCTGATGACTTTCACGCCCGTTTTGACCCTGGGGGTGTCGGTGCGTTCGAGCTGATCGCGCAATGAGTTGAGCTGGCCGAACAGATCGACCGGTTCGAGCGAGAGGATGCAATCGGCTTGCCCGATCAACGTACCGGCGCGCTCCGACTGGCAGAGATAATGCGTGTTCGGCATGTTCATGCGTGACCGGTTGTCGATCACAGGCGCCTGCAACAGCTCGGCCAGCCGCACGAGATCGTCCATGGCGGCCTGCGATCGCGCATAGCGATCGGCGATGATCAAGGGATTCTCGGCGGCCACCAGCATTTTGGCGGCCTCGCGCACCGCGTTCGGATCGCCTGCGGTCTGCGTGGGCGCGGTCAGGCGCGGAATCCAGAGGTTGCGCTCTTCTCGTTCATCGAGCGGATCTTCCTGCAGCTTGGCGTCGGCGACCAGGAACACCGGTCCGGGCGGTTGTGCGCAGGAGAGCGCATAACCACGCACCGCCGACTCGGCGAAATGTTGCAGCGACATCGGGTAGTCGTCCCACTTGACGAAGTCGCGCACGGTGGCTGCGCCATCCTGTACGCTGTGGAACCATTCGACGCCGGGCCGCCGTTCGTTGGTCGCGCCGGCATTGCCGGTGAAAAGCATCATCGGAACGCGGTCGCAGTAGGCGTTATAGATCGCCATCGCCGCATGTTGTGTTCCGACGGTGCCGTGCATGATCGCGGCCATCGGCTTGCCGGCAACCTTGGCATAGCCATGCGCCATTCCGACCGAGACTTCTTCGTGCAGGCAGGTCAGCCATTCCGGGCGTTTGTTGGCGCCGTAATTGATGAAGCTTTCCTGCAAGCCCCGAAAGGTCGAGCCGGGGCAGGCCGCGATGTAGTCGAGATTGAGCGTCTTGCAGACGTCGACCATGAAGTCAGAGCCGGTCTTTTCCGTTGTCAGCCGCTCGACCTCCGGCGGCCGCTCGCGCTCTTTGGCCTGAGTAGCCGCGGTGGGTGTTGGCGTGGTGCCCTTCGTCGTGCCCTTGGCCGGTTCGGAAGTTTGTGCTCCTGCGGCCTGCGGAACGGCGATCGTGGCTCCTCCGGCTGCAACCACTCCCTTGAGGAATCGACGGCGATGCAGGCCGGTTTCATCCGACTTGGCCATGAGCCTTCTCCCGATTTTTTGACGGGCCATCGACAAGGGCCCGACGCTTCTTCTTGATGCGGGAGATTAGCGCAAGGAAAACCCTGACGCGAGGAGGTCGCTTGTCACGGTACGGACGTGTTGGCAGGTGTCGGGAGGACAGGCTTACCTGGCTGCCGAGAAGCGGCTCTCGAACGAATTCGCCGGTACGACCGGTTGAGCGCCGGCCACAACGCTGCTGGAAGCAGCGGGCGCGGCAGGGGGTGGAGGCGGCGGCGTGTCGGCCGCGGTATCTGTCCCCGTCGGCTTGGGCGCCGGCTTGGCTGCAGCCTGTTTGGTGTCGGTCTTCTTCGGCTTGGCGTCGGCGACCTTCGGCTTGGCCGGGACCGTCGTCGGCTGCGGCATGGTCGTCGTCGCGGTGGTGTCGGCAGACGCATTGCTCAGGCCAACTTTGCGGGCCAGGCTGGAGAAGAAGCCTTCCGATTCGCCGCTTTGGGCCGCCGGAGCCGCAGACGCCAGGCGCGTTGAGGAGGAGGCCGGTGCGATGGAGGCCGCGAGTGGCTCATCCGGCGCGGTCACGGGTCCATGCGGCGGATTGACCGTGTTGGGGATGGTGCCCGGCGCTCTCTCCGGAGGGGTGAACAGCGCGAGGCCCGATCCGCCCGCGCTGCCATCCGAAAGGCCGGTGCTGCCGTTTGGCACTCTGGCGGCGAAGACCCTGTGCATGCCGCCGTCGATGCCGGTATTCAACTGAGCCACCGGCGTGCCCTTTGCGACCAATTTGTCGTATTCGGCCTGATCGGCGTCCTGCTTTTCGCGAACGGCTTGCGCGACTTCGTCCGGCACCACATAGGCAGGACATTTGGCCGAGGCTTCAAATACCGGCTCGCGCTTGGCGTCGGGCGCCTTCACCGCGTCGAACACATATTTTTTCTCGCAGAAATCGACCTTCGGCTCCTGACGCGTCACCTCGAACGCGTCGTTGCCTTCCTTGATCATTTTCCAGAACGCCATGTGCGGGCTGTTGCGATGGCGGGCAAGATTGATCGGCGTCATCCGGAACGGGTAGGCCTGGAACTGGAACGACTTCTGGCCGCCGAAGAAGGATTCCCGGCCCAGCGCATAGATTTCCGAGATCTGCTCGTCGGTCATCGCGTAGCAACCGCGTGACGAGCAGTCGCCATGGACCATCAGCTCCGAGCCGGTATGGCCAAGCGACCGGTCATAGGCGTTCGGGTAGCCGGTATTGAAAGAAAGATAATAGGCTGACGTCGGATTCATCTGTGCCGGCGTGATCGCATAGAAACCTTCCGGCGCCTGGCGGTCGCCTTCGCGGACCTTCGGTCCGAGGTCTCCAGACCAGCGGCAAATCGGATAGGTCTTCAACAGCTCAAAGCGGCCGGTGCGATCCTGCTTCCAGACTTCGAGCTCGGCTTCCTGCTTGAACAGCCGGACCAGGATCGGCGATTGCAGATCCATGTTCTTGGCGTCGATCTGGGCGATCAGCTTGGGCGGGACGGGCTGGTTGGCTTTGGCATTGGTGGCGAGAGAAGTCATCTCCTCGGTATTGCAACCGGTCAGCAGAACACCTGCCGACAGCGCAGCAGACGTCAAGAACGCGCGAACCAAAGAGCGGCCGATCAATGTAAAGCTCCACACCCAATGGGCAATTCTCGCACCCCAAACTCGCGTCGACGCCCTGAAGCCATTGAATAAAATCTTATCCTTAAAGCCCCGTCTGTCGCAAGCCGAGGTTTGGTCTGCGGCCACCACCGCTAAAGAATGGTGAAGAGAACATAAAGACGCGGCCCACAGCTCAATTGCGGCTGAAATGGGGCTGTCGTAGTCAGGAAAGCACCTCGTCCTCAGAAGGTTTTTCGGCCGATATCGAGAAATTTCTGTCGCCGCTGCTTTCGGACCGCTTCGGCATCCAGACTTTTCAGGTCGTTCAACGCCTGGGCGATGGCTTCGCCCGTGTTGGCGATCATAGTGGCCGAATCGCGATGCGCGCCACCGACCGGTTCCTTCAGGATCTGGTCGATCACGCCAAAGCGCAGCATGTCCTGCGCGGTGATTTTCATGCTGGTCGCGGCTTCCTGGGCCTTGGTTCCGTCGCGCCACAGGATCGAGGAGGCGGCCTCCGGCGAGATGACGCTATAGATCGCATGTTCGAACATCAGCACGCGGTTGGCGGTCGTGATGGCAATGGCGCCGCCGGACATTCCCTCGCCGGTGATGATGGCGATATTCGGCACACCAAGCGACAGGCAGGCATCGGTTGAACGCGCGATCGCCTCGGCCTGTCCTCGCTCCTCCGCGCCGATGCCGGGATAGGCGCCGGCGGAATCCACGATCGACAGCACGGGGATGCCGAATCGGTCCGCCATTTCCATCAGCCGCACCGCCTTGCGATAGCCTTCGGGGCGCGCCATGCCGAAATTATGCTTGATGCGGGACTCGGTGCTGGCGCCTTTTTCCTGGCCGATCACGCAAATGCTCTCGCCGCGGAAGCGGCCGAAGCCGCCGACCAGCGCCTCATCCTCGGCAAACTTGCGGTCGCCGGCGAGCGGGGTGAATTCCGCAATCAGCCCGCTGATGAAATCGGTGAAATGCGGCCGTTGCGGATGGCGCGCGACCAGCGTCTTCTGCCACGGCGTCAGATTGGCGTAGAGATCTGACAAGGCCTGCGCCGCCTTGTCCTCGATCCGTGCAATCTCTTCCCCGATGTCGCTGCCCGACGCCGCAAGCACCCGCAATTCGTCGATCTTGGAATCAAGCTCGGCGACGGGTTTTTCAAAATCGAGGTAGCTGCGCATGTGATCCGGCATCAAATCAATATAGGGACGAAGCTACCCGGGAGCGAAGCGGTTCCCGAGTTGCGCGAAGAAAGCACGCATCTTCAGATGGTTAGCATGCGGGTCGGTTGGATCTCCCTTCGGCAAGCCTTGCCGTCGGTAAGCGGAAATGGCTCTTTCGGGGGAGAAGTCGCTGATGTCAAGCAGGCTCGCTGGCCCCAAGTGATTCGCTATTTCTCGGCCAGCGGATGCAGGTCGCGCACCAGACTTTTCAGCCGCTCTTCGACCACATGGGTGTAGATCTGGGTCGTCGAAATGTCGGTGTGGCCGAGCAGCGTTTGCACGATGCGCAGGTCGGCGCCGTTGTGCAAAAGATGGCTTGCGAAAGCGTGGCGCAGCACGTGGGGTGAGACGAGCCGTGGTGCGAGGCCGGCCGAGGCTGCGAGTTCTTTCAGGTCGCGCGCAAAATGCTGCCGCGTCAGATGTCCGCTTTCGCCAAAGGAAGGGAACAGCCATTTCGAGAGGGCTGCATTTGTCTGCTTCGACGCCTTGAGCGCTTCCACCGCCGCCAGATAATCGGCCATCGCGCGGCGCGAAGCCTCGTTCAGCGGCACCAGCCGCTCCTTGTTGCCCTTGCCGCGCACCACGATCATGCCGGCGCCGCTGCGCGAAGCCGATAGCGGCAGCGCCACAAGTTCGGAGACGCGCAAGCCCGTCGCGTAGAGCACCTCGAGCAGGCAATAGAGTCGCATGGCACGCAGCCGCGCCAGCGGCGAAGCTTCCAGCTCTTCGGTCAGGGCCTTGGCGCGTGTCAGCAGGCGATCGACATCCGATATCGAGAGCACTTTCGGCAGGCCGCGGCCGCGCTTGGGCCCGGACAGGATCGCCGCCGGATCGTCGCTGCGAATCCGCTCGTTGAGCAGAAAGCGAAACAGGTGCCGCATCGCCGACAGCCGACGCGCCACGCTCGAGGATTTAAATCCGCGGCTATCGAGATCGGCGAGATAGTCCCGCAAGACTTGCGTCTCGGCGCCGGCGAAGCTCTCGCCTTGGGCGGCAAGAAATCCGGAAAAATCCGTCAGGTCGCGGCGGTAGGCATCGAGCGTATTGTCGCCGGCGCCCTGTTCGGCGGCGAGCATGTCAAGGAACAGGTCGATCAGTTTGGCGTCACAGGGCTTGGCGCGCATTCGCAAACCTTAACTCCCAAATCCTTGATCCTCTCTTGCTTGTCCTTGTGGTTCGCACCTATTTCTTGAGGAACTTGTCCGGCGGCACGGTAAGGGTCATTTCGCGCGGCTTCGGGTTGACAAAGTTCGCCAGGGCAAAAATCGTCCCATAGACGACCCCCACAATGATTGCGACCACCGTTAGAAAGCGGAACAGGCTCGGCATCAGCTAGCAACCCGGTTCATCGCCCCGATCTGGCGAATTAACCATTGAAATATCGGGGATTGACCTGATTTGACTACCACCATGTTCGACATGTCGTTGCAAGGGTTTATGGCTAGCAACGGTATGAGGGGCGGTAGTAAGGTCGCCCCATAGGCACATCTCGCGATCATCGAACCAGGAAATGTCCGACACCATTTTGCCGAACGCCACCAACGCCGCCCAGGACGCCGAGATTTCGGCAGCCCTCGGCAATCGTTCGGTTGTGCTGGTGGGAATGATGGGGGCCGGCAAATCCACCATTGGACGCCGGTTGTCGATCCGGCTCGGGCTGCCGTTTCTCGACGCGGACACTGAAATCGAGCAGGCGGCCGGCATGTCGATCCCGGATATTTTCGAATCTCGCGGGGAAGCAGATTTCCGAAACGGCGAAGTGCGCGTGATTGCGCGGCTGCTCGACAATGGACCAGGGGTGATTGCCACCGGTGGCGGCGCCGTCATGCGGCAGGAAACCCGTGAGCGCATTCGCCAGAAGGGCGTCTCGATCTGGCTCAAGGCTGACCTTGACATCATCCTGCGCAGGGTGAGACGGCGATCCGATCGCCCGCTGCTTCAGACGGCGGATCCTGAGGCCACGATCGCGCGGCTAATGAAGGAGCGTGAGCCGGTCTACAGCCAGGCCGACATAACGATCTGGTCGCGCGACGTGCCGCACGAAAAAATCGTCGATGAGTGCATTGAGGCACTGTACGGGAAGCTTTGCGGCGGCCACATCGAACAGAGTAGCGATAGCTTGGGCGCTCCATGACCGTGCCGTTGAAACATTCCGATCCGATCACCGTAGATGTAGCGCTCGGCGATCGCGCCTATGACATCGTGATCGGCCGCGATGCCCTCGTCTCGCTCGGCAAGCGTGTCGCTGCGTTGAGGCCGGGTGCACGCACGGCCATTGTCACGGACCGCACTGTCGCAGGCTACTGGCTCGCCAAGACGGAAGCTTCGCTGGCGGAGGCCGGAATCGCCACGTCTCACGTCATCGTCGAGGAAGGCGAGAGCTCCAAAAGTTATGCCGTGCTCCAACAAGTGAGCGAGGCGCTGATTTCAGCCAAAATCGAACGCGCCGACCTTGTGGTCGCGCTTGGCGGCGGCGTGGTCGGCGATCTCGCGGGCTTTGCCGCCGCGATCCTGCGCCGCGGCGTTGATTTCGTGCAGGTGCCGACCTCGTTGCTGGCGCAAGTCGATTCTTCCGTCGGTGGCAAGACCGGCATCAACTCGCCGCAAGGAAAGAATCTGATCGGCTCGTTTCATCAGCCGGTCCTGGTGGTCGCAGACACCGCCGTGCTCGACACCTTGTCGCCGCGCCAATTCCGCGCCGGTTATGCTGAAGTCGCCAAATACGGCCTGCTCGGCGATGAAGCCTTCTTCACCTGGCTGGAAAAAAATCACGCCGATATTTTCGCTGGAAGCGCCGCGCGCGAGCATGCTATTGCAACCTCCTGCCGTGCCAAGGCCGCGATCGTCGCGCGCGACGAGCGTGAGAATGGCGAGCGCGCGCTGCTCAATCTTGGCCATACCTTCGGTCACGCGCTGGAAGCCGCGACCGGTTTTTCCGACCGGCTATTTCATGGCGAAGGCGTTGCCGTCGGCATGGTGCTGGCAGCGGAATTGTCGGCGCAGCTCGGGATGATCGCCGCCGAAGACGCCGTGCGCGTCAAGGGCCACCTCGCTGACGTCGGTTTGCCGACCGCCCTGCAGGAGATCGCGGGTTTCGCGCAGGAAGGACTGGCGGATGCGGACGCCTTGATGTCGCTGATGGCGCAAGACAAGAAGGTCAAGCGGGGCCGGCTCACTTTCATCCTGCTCGAGGCAATCGGCCGCGCCGTGATTGCTCCTGACGTAGAACCTTCATTGGTTCGTGATTTTCTGAAAAAGAAGCTGCAACGACACCGCGCTTGATCTGGAATAGACGCGCATGGATTGGGTCACGTTTTCTATCGTCGTATTTTGTCTTCTGGTGTCGGCATTTTTCGCCGCCAGCGAAACCGCGCTGACCGGCGTCTCGCGCGCCAGCATGTTGCGGTTGTCAAAGCACGGCAATCAGGACGCCGCGATCGTCTCCAGCCTGTCGGCGACGCGCGAGCGAATGATCGGCGCGCTGTTGCTCGGCAACAACATCGCCAATATCGGCGCTTCGGCGCTTGCCACCGTCATCTTCACGGCATGGTTCGGCGAAGTCGGCGTGCTCTATGCGACCGCCGTGATGACGGTGCTGGTCGTGATCTTCGCCGAGGTGTTGCCGAAGACGATCGCCATCAATGCGCCGGACCGGGTGGCGCTATTGGTCGCCCGCCCGATGAAACTCATGATATTTCTGCTCGGGCCGCTGCTTACGGTCGTCGAAGTCATCGTTCGATTTTTGATGCGGTTATTCGGCATCAAGATCGGTCACAACCAGTCCATTCTTTCACCGTTCGAGCGCCTGCGCGGCGCTGTCGATTTGCTTCATCACGAAGGCAAGGTCGAAAAACAGGACCGCGATATGCTCGGCGGGCTTCTGGATCTGCGCGAGCTTGAGGTTTCCGACGTGATGGTCCATCGCACCGAAATGGTGATGATCAATGCCGACCTGCCGCCGGAAGAACTGGTGCGGGAGGTGCTCGCGACCGAGTACACGCGAATCCCGCTGTGGCGCGAAAAACCTGAGAACATTGTCGGCGTGTTGCACGCCAAGGATTTGCTGCGCGCGATCCGCGCTTCCGATGGCGAGACGTCCAAGATCGATGTCTCGACGATCATGCTGCCGCCCTGGTTCGTGCCGGAAATGCGCCCGGTCTCCGAACAGCTCAAGGCCTTCCGCCGCCGCAAGACTCACTTCGCGCTCGTCGTCGATGAATACGGCGAGGTCGAAGGCATGGTGACGCTGGAAGATATTCTGGAGGAAATCGTCGGCGATATTTCCGATGAGCACGATGTCGTGGTAGCGGGCGTCCGCGCCCAGCCCGACGGTTCGGTAGTCGTCGACGGCTCGGTGCCGATCCGTGACCTCAACCGGGTGATGGATTGGCATCTTCCGGACGAAGAGGCGACCACCGTTGCCGGTCTCGTGATCCACGAAGCCCGCTCGATCCCCGACCGGGGCCAGAGCTTCACCTTCCATGGCTTCCGTTTCCGTGTGTTGCGACGTGAGCGCAACCGCATTACGGCGCTTCGGATCGTGGCGGTGCCGCGCGACAGCGAAGTTGAGGAAAAAACGCCACGGCGTGTCGGCAAGGGGTTTTGAGTCGAGAGCCTCGCCGGGTAGAACTAGCCTGTTTCTCCCGGCGCCTGCGCCTTGATCGCCAGCGCGTGCACGCCGCCCTGAAGTTCCGCGGCCAGCGTCGAATTAATCATGCGATGACGCTCGATCCGGCTCTTTCCTTTGAAAGCAGCAGACACGATATACACCCTGAAATGAGTCTCGCCGCCCGGGCTGTGGCCGGCGTGGCCTTCATGCAGATGTGATTCATCTAATACGTCGAGGCTTTCCGGAGAGAAAGCTTCGCTCAACTTGTTTGTGATAATGTCTTTGGTGTTCATGGTGGCGGCAATACGTCTTTTGGTTGCCTCTCGTCAATGTCATCCCGGGAGTGAAGGGTTTCGCAATGTCAAGACTTGAAGCCAGAGGCGTTGCGTAGTCAAAGACATCATGCCGATTGATTCATCCAAATTCTTTGATTCCATTCGCATCAAGCCTACCAAGGTCAGCGCGAAGCGCCAGGCGCAGGCGGGTGGCGAAGCCGTGGCTTGCGAATGGGCGGGCTGCAAGAACAAGGGTGCGCACCGGGCGCCAAAGGGCCGTGAAAATTCGCGTGAATATTGGCATTTCTGCCTCGACCATGTCCGCGAGTACAATCAGTCCTACAATTTTTTCCAGGGCATGAATCCGGACGACGTTGCGCGCTACCAGAAGGATGCGCTGACCGGCCATCGCCCGACCTGGAAGATGGGCGCCAACGGGGCCAAGAAAGGCGAGGGCGACATAGACGGTGCGTCCGATCCCTTCCATATGTTCAGCGAGCTTAACGGCCGCGGCCGCTGGCGGCCCGGTCCGGGCGCGCAGGAGCAGATCAAGCCGGAAGCGCGCAAGGTCATGAACGCCGAGCGCAAGGCGCTTCAGGTGATGGGGCTCGGCGCCGGGGCCACGCTTGACGACGTCAAGGCCAAGTACAAGGCGCTGGTGAAGCAACATCACCCCGATGCCAATGGCGGCGACCGCTCCACCGAGGATCGCCTGATCGAGATCATCAAGGCGTATAACTATCTGAAGACGGTCGTCCGCGGCGCGTAGCCGGGCCGGGACGGCCTCAAAGCTTTCCACGATCCGATTGAACCGCGGGTTCGATGACTTCGCCGCCGCGCCTGCGGCGGATTACCCAGGTCGCCAGCGCGACGATCAAAGCGCCGACAACGACTGTCAAAATCCAGTAATGCTTCGCAATCCCTTCATGCGGCGCAAAGCCTCCGTACCGATGCAGGGCTGAAACCGCCAGCACCCCCGGCAGCACGTGAGCCGGTGCCCAGAGCAGCACCGCCGGAATATTGACGGCAAAGAACCTCGGTGGCGTCATGCCAAGCGCGCCCGCGGTGATCGGGACAAAGGCCCTGATCGGCGGGACGAAGCGCGCAAAGAATACCGCGAGCGTGCCCCAGCGATGAAAGAACGCCTCGCTCTGCGCGACCACACGCGGATAGGTCGAAAGCGGCCAGGCATTGAGGATTTCGCGCTGTTCGCGATATCCGAGGCAAAACGCCGATCCGTCGCCGAGCAGGGCGCCGGCGATCGCCGCTGCCAAAACCCATCCCAGCTTCAACTCGCCGCCGGGCACCAGCGCGCTCAGCGCAAAGATGATGGTCGAGCCCGGAATGACCGAGCCGGCGACAGGGACGGCCTCCAGCAGCGCCGCCAGAAACAGGGTCAAATACGCGAGCCAGGCATGGGCCGAGACGAACGAAATCAATGGATCGATCAAAGAGGCCACGAAAATCCCTGTATTTGGGGCCGGTCGTCCGGCGCAGACCTATCACAACTCATGGGGCGGGCGGATGGTGCCGCCGGTTGCCCCTTGGCTTGGTCGCGCGAGCGCATGATTAGGTTGGGCGAGCCCGTGGCCAAAACTTGCCAGGATTCGCAGGGCAGCCTTCCAAAAACTGCGATCAGCGACTATCTTTATGAAAATCCAGCGGAACTTTTGATTGCGGCATGGGCTTCTGCCGATTGCCGCTGTCTGATAGGTTGCGCTTGCTACCCATCCGCAGCCACGCCCATAAATCTGGTTTCGGGAGCGCCCCGGGACCTCGGAGGATTAATGACGACCGCCGCCATGACCAAAGCCCAGGAACCCGCTGGAATGCCCGACATGAAGGTGTCGGTGCGGCAGGTATTTGGCATCGACAGCGACCTCGAAGTACCGGCCTATTCCGAAGTCGATCCGCACGTGCCGGATATCGATGCGGATTACCGTTTCGATCGCGCCACCACACTTGCGATCCTCGCCGGCTTTGCGAAAAATCGCCGCGTCATGGTCACCGGCTATCACGGCACCGGTAAATCCACCCATATCGAGCAGGTGGCCGCGCGGTTGAACTGGCCGTGCGTGCGCGTCAATCTCGATAGCCACATCAGCCGTATCGATCTGGTCGGCAAGGATTCCATCGTCATCAAGGACGGCAAGCAGGTCACCGAATTCAGGGACGGCATCCTGCCGTGGGCGCTTCAGAACAATATCGCGCTGGTGTTCGACGAATACGATGCGGGCCGTCCCGATGTGATGTTCGTGATTCAGCGCGTGCTCGAAGTTTCCGGCCGCCTGACGCTGCTCGACCAGAACAAGGTTATCAAGCCGCATCCGGCGTTCCGCCTGTTCTCGACTGCCAACACGGTCGGCCTCGGCGATACCTCGGGCCTCTATCACGGCACCCAGCAGATCAACCAGGGCCAGATGGACCGCTGGTCGATCGTCACCACGCTGAACTATCTTGCCCATGACGAGGAAGTGGAGATCGTGCTGGCGAAGGCCCATCACTATCGCAGCCAGGAAGGCCGCGATATCGTCAACAAGATGGTGCGGCTCGCCGATCTCACCCGCAACGCATTTGCCAACGGCGATCTGTCGACGGTGATGAGCCCGCGGACCGTGATCACCTGGGCGGAGAACGCCGATATTTTCGGCGACATCGGCTTTGCCTTCCGCGTCACCTTCCTCAACAAGTGTGACGAGCTGGAGCGCTCGCTGGTCGCGGAATTCTATCAGCGTTGCTTCAACGCGGAGCTTGCCGAATCCGCGGTCAATGTCGCGCTGAGTTAGCATGCCGAAGGTTTCCGTCGAGCGCGCGGTCGGAAAGACCAAGAAGGCGGTGCTCGGCGGATTGATGCGTTACAACAACGAGAAGATGGGCAAGCAGAAGTACAAGCGGCTTGCCGTCTCGTTGCGTGAGGGAAGTGAAATTGTTGGCGGTATCGTCGGCGAGGTCTGGACCACGGTACTGTTCATACAATTGTTCTGGCTGGAGCAACGGCTGCGTCGCAAGGGCTTTGGGGCGAAATTGATCAAGTCGATCGAAGACGAGGCAAGGCGTTTCGGGGCGAGCCGTTCTTACGTCGATACGATGAGCTTCCAGGCTCCGGGGTTTTACCGCGGTTGCGGCTATAAGGAATTCGGTTCGATTGAAGGCTACCCCGGCGGCGTCACGCGGCACTGGTTGACCAAGACACTATGACAACATCCAACAGCAAATTCCGCACTGGACCGAAGGAAGCGCCGACTGAGCCGTTCAAGCGCTCGGTGACGGCGTGCTTGCGTGCGATCGCGAAAAAGCCGGAGCTCGAGGTGTCGTTCGCCGCCGAGCGGCCGGGTCTGTCGCCGGGCAAGGCGCGTCTGCCGGAACCGCCGCGCAAGATGTCGAGGCGTGACGCCGCCATCGTGCGGGGACACGCCGATTCCATCGCGCTGAAGCTCGCTTGCCACGACCCGAAAGTGCACCGCAAGCTGATGCCCGGAAATCCGCAGGCGCGTGGCGTGTTCGAAGCCATCGAGCAGGCCCGCGTCGAGGCGATCGGCTCGCGGCGGATGGCGGGCGTGGCCAAAAATCTCACCGCGATGCTCGACGATCATTTCCATCGGGGCAAGTTCGACGAGATCACCGACCGCGCCGATGCGCCGCTGTCCGACGCGCTGGCCATGCTGGTGCGCGAGCGGCTGACCGGGCTCGCCCCGCCGGCGGCGGCGCGCAAGATGGTCGACCTCTGGCGTCCATTCCTGGAAGACAAGATCGGTGCACGGCTCGACCGGCTCGATCGGTTCGCGGAAGATCAATTGAAATTCGGCGACGCGGTGCATGATCTGTTGTCGGCGCTTGAACTGGGCGACGAGCGTAACGCCGAAGCCGATGAGGACGAGAACCAGGACGAGAGTCGCGACGGCGAGAACGACCAGTCCGGCGCCGAAGGGGCGCCGGAATCCGATGCCGCGCAGGAGATGAGTGCCGATCAGGCGCAGGCCACCACCGAAGAAATGTCGGATAGTGCGATGGAGAGCGCGCAGGCCTCGACATCCGACACGTTCGACGACGGCGACCTTGGCGACGACGAGACGCCTGGTGAGGCGACGCGGCCCAATTCGCGCGGTCAGAACGAGCCGCGCGGTCCGGAATATCACGCCTTTGCGCCGAAGTTCGACGAGGTCATCGCGGCCGAAGACCTTTGCGACCACGACGAACTCGAGCGGTTGCGCAGCTATCTCGACAAGCAACTGGCGCATCTGCAAGGCATCGTCGCGCGGCTCGCCAATCGCCTGCAACGGCGCTTGATGGCGCAACAGAACCGCGCCTGGGAATTCGATCTCGAGGAAGGCATTCTCGATCCGGCCCGCCTGTCGCGGGTCGTGACCGATCCCTATCATCCGCTGTCCTTCATGCACGAAAAGGAAGCGACCTTCCGCGACACGGTCGTCACCCTGCTGCTCGACAATTCCGGCTCGATGCGCGGCCGCCCCATCACGGTCGCCGCGACCTGCGCGGATATTCTGGCGCGGACGCTGGAACGGTGCGGCGTGAAAGTCGAAATCCTGGGTTTCACCACCCGCGCCTGGAAGGGCGGGCAGTCGCGCGAGGCGTGGCTGGCCGCCGGCAAGCCGGCCAATCCCGGCCGCCTGAACGACCTCCGGCATATCATCTATAAATCCGCGGACGCGCCCTGGCGGCGGGCCCGCAAGAATCTCGGTCTGATGATGCGCGAGGGCCTGCTGAAGGAAAACATCGACGGTGAAGCGCTCGACTGGGCGCATAAGCGCCTGCTCGGCCGGACCGAACAGCGCAAGATCCTGATGATGATTTCCGACGGTGCGCCGGTCGATGACTCCACACTCTCGGTCAATCCCGGCAACTACCTGGAGCGGCATCTGCGCCATATCATCGAGGAGATCGAAACGCGTTCGCCGGTCGAACTGATCGCCATCGGTATCGGCCATGACGTGACGCGATACTATCGCCGCGCGGTCACCATCGTGGACGCCGAGGAGCTTGGCGGCGCCATCACCGAGAAACTGGCCGAGCTCTTCAGCGAGACACATGGCGCCGCGCCGGCCGCAACGGGTCCCCGGCGCCGGCTGCACTCCTGACCCCCGGTGTGATTCTGCACGAAAAAAATCCGGGCTTCGGCGTTTCGCGCCGCCGTTTCCTCCAGAGGGGAGCGGCGGCAGGCCTTTCGACCGTAGCTGCGTCCGGCATCGCGAAGGCGCAGTTCGTCGCACCTTCGGTAGCGCCGGGCTCGACTGGCAATGTCCCTACCGATGCGCCGACCTCGATCGAGGTTAAAGCGCGTTCCATTCCCTGGTTCGACCGTCGCGACCATGACCGCGTGCGCTTCGGCGCATTGGAATATCGAAGCGGGCTGGTTCTGACCTCACCGTTCCCGCGCTTCGGCGGACTGTCGGGATTGCGGCTCGACCCACGCGGCGAATGCTTTATTTCGTTCAGCGATCGCGGCCACTGGTTTACCGGACGTATCGTGTATGACGGTCGCGCCATGACGGGGTTGGCTGATGTCGAGTCGGCGCCGATGCTCGGTGCCGACGGCAAGCCCATCACCACGCGAGGCTGGTTCGATTCGGAATCGATCGCGCTGGACGGTTCGTTCGTGTACATCGGCCTTGAGCGCGTCAACAAGGTGCTGCGCTTCGATTTCAGCAAGGGTTTTACCCGCGCGCGGGGTGAAGTCGTGCCGCTGCCGAAGGCAGCGAGCAAACTGCCCAATAACAAGGGGCTGGAGGCGCTGGTATTCGTTCCGAAAGGACAGGTGCTCGCTGGAACGCTGATTGCGATGTCCGAGCGCGGCCTCGATGAAAACGGAAATCTCATCGCGTTTCTGGTCGGAGGCCCGGCGCCGGGACAATTCAGCGTCCGCCGCACCGAAGATTTCGATATCAGCGATGCCGTGCTGTTGCCGGCCGGCGATCTTCTGATTCTCGAACGGAAATTTTCCTGGCTATCTGGGATCGGCATCCGCATCAGGCGCATGGCGCTCAAATCAATAGCGCCGGGCGCCGTGATCGACGGTCCCTCGATTTTCGAGGCCAGTCTTGCTAATGAGGTCGACAACATGGAAGGTATCGACGTCCACCTGACAGCGGAGGGCGAGACCGTGCTGACCATGGTATCGGACGATAATTTCTCGTTGATCCAGCGCACGCTGCTGCTGCAATTTACGCTGGTGGGATGAACCTCGAACCGGAGGTCAGGCTTCACCGACCAATGATCATGGGTTGTCGCTTCGTCATTTTTCTGGTCGCAGGTATTTTGGTCGCTTTTGTGATCGAGCCCGCGCATGCTACCAGCAACTACGAATATGCCAGGCACGAGTATGCGCTCATCCATGATGGCCTCGCACCCAACAAGCTGATGTCGCTGGCCTCCCATGGCACCGGCGAGCTTGGGGACGAAGACTTCCACGTCTGGCTGATGTCCGAGCCCAATCACCGCCGGATCATGGCGCTTCCCGATATCAGTTCGCGCAACAATCTCGATACGGCTCCAGACGCCTATCATGCCTTTTGGTCGGAAGACGCCCGTCATGTGGCGGTTGCGTTCCGGACCGACCGTCACGAGATCGGGCTCAAGCTCTACAGCATCGAGGGTCGCCAGGCGCGGCCGATCGGCACGCCTAACCTGTTCAAGGAAGTCACCAGCCGTGACGTTGCTGATCGGGATGACCGCAACGGGCTGATCTTGGGGATCGAATGGCGTCGTGGTGGTCGTTTCCTGCTCAGGGAATACCAGACGTTCATCGTGTCCGACGCTGCCTTCCTGGGGCAACTCGGCGCTTACGGGCGCGTGAAGGAAAAGCTTGATGACGGCAAGCTCTACGTCGAATTCGCCGCCGAGGCCGATTGCATCCTGGAAGGCAATCACTATCGCGTCATCAATCTGAAGCCCGCCGATCCCGGCCAGCCACCGGATTGGTAACGCAGCCGGCACGCTTGCGCAGCGGGGCAAATCTGTGCACGACGTCTTCATCGAGCCAGTAGCGCGAACCGGAGTGGTGAATGCGGAGTGTCGTACGTTACGCCGTCGTGGCGGCTACTGTGCTTTTTACCGTTTCGGCGGAAGCCGAAACCTGGCCGTCGCGCCTGATCAAGGCGACCATCCCGTTTGGTGCGGGAAGTGCGGCCGATGTCGTGCCACGGGTGGTGTTCGATCGGCTGGCGGCCGAACTCGGCCAGGCCATCGTGGTGGAAAACCGGCCCGGCGCCGGCGGCACCGTCGGCACCGCGGCCGCCGTGAAGGCGGATGCAGACGGCTACAACATTCTCGCGCAATCCTCCGCATTGTCGATTGCGCCCGCGATCTATCCCAGGTTGCCCTTCGATATCACGAAAGACCTGTCGTCGGCGCTGATGATCGGCGTCAGCGCCAACGTGATGATCGTGCCGGTGTCGCGGCCGTGGAAAACCGTGCAGGACTTCATCGCGGATGCCAGGGCCAGGCCCGGCTCGATTGTGTTCGGCTCGGTCGGCGTTGGCAGTGCTACTCACATCAGCGCCGAAAAATTCCGTCTCGCGGCAGGGATCGAAACCACCCACGTGCCTTATCGCGGGGGTGCGGAAGTGATCGCCGATATTCTCGGCGGCCGAATCGATTTCTACTTCTGCCCGCTCGCCACCGCGTTACCGCTGATCAAGGAAGGTCAGGTACACGCGCTCGTGATCTCGACGCCAAAACGCGTTACCGATTTGCCTGACGTGCCGACCCCGGCCGAGGCGGGCCTGAAGAATGCGGAAAGCATGTTCTGGCTCGGCGTTTTCATGCCGGCGAAGACGCCGCGCGACATCATCGAGAAATTTCACGATGCGGGAATAAAGCTGCTGGCGGAACCGTCCATGCAGGAGAGCCTGATGAAGCTGGGTGTTGAGCCGTTTCCGATGACGCCTGTCGAGATGGATGCGTTTGTCGCGCGCGAGATCGCGGAGAATCTCGACGTGATCAAGGCCGCCGGAATCAAACCTTAAGACCATTGCGTTTACGGAAGCCTGTTCCACGCATTCGACATGCGACGTTCGTCATCGGTGTGAACTATAGATCGGTGTAGACGATCATTTCCAATGCCGGATGCCGTTTTATGAGTTCTCTTTTTTCCCCGATCCGCCTGCGCGACCTTGCGCTCCCAAACCGCGTCATGGTTGCGCCGATGTGCCAGTATTCGGCTGAAGACGGTAAAGCGAACGACTGGCATTTCACGCACATCAACAACCTCGCGCTGTCGGGCGCGGCGATGTTCTGCCTGGAGGCGACTCATGTCGAGGCCATCGGCCGCATCACGCCGGGCTGCCTCGGTCTGTGGAACGACGCTACCGAAGCGGCGCTGCGGCCAGTGCTGGCGTCGGTCCGCAGGCATTCGACGATTGCGATTGCGATTCAGCTGGCCCATGCCGGCCGCAAGGGATCGAGCCACAAGCCCTGGGATGGCGGCCAGCAGATACCGCTCGCCGAGCGAGGATGGCAGACGGTGGGGCCGTCCGAAGTTGCCCACAAGGAGGGCGAACTGAAGCCGCTCGTGCTTGATGCGGTGGGGCTCAAGCGGGTTCACGACGCCTTTGTGGAGTCCGCACGGCGCGCCAATCGGCTCGGCATCGATGCCATCGAACTGCATTGCGCGCACGGCTATCTGCTGCACCAGTTCCTGTCGCCGATTTCCAACCGGCGTAACGACAAGTATGGCGGCTCCCTGCAAAACCGGATGCGCTATCCGCTGCAAGTGTTCGATGCCGTGCGTGCGGTATTTCCGTCGAAAAAGCCGGTCGGCATCAAGGTTTCTGCGACCGACTGGGTCGAGGGCGGCTGGGATATCGAGCAGACCATCGAATTCGCCAAGGAATTGAAGAAGCGCGGCGTCGACTGGATCGACGTTTCCTCCGGCGGCGTATCGCCGCAACAGAAAATTCCGGTGGCGCCGGGCTATCAAGTGCCGTTTGCGCAGGCGATCAAGGAGGCAACCGGGGTGACCACGATGGCCGTCGGCCTGATCACCGAAGCGAGCCACGCGGAAGACGTCGTCGCTTCCGGCAAGGCCGACATGGTCGCGCTCGCCCGCGGCATGCTTTATGATCCGCGCTGGGCCTGGCACGCCGCGGCCCAACTCGGAGGCGAGGTCTATGCCCCGCCGCAATACTGGCGCTCGCAGCCCGCCTCGCAAAAGGCGCTGTTCGGCGAAACGACATTCGGTGCGCGGTAGAATTGTGCTAGCAGTAGCTCGATTGCCGGTCATGGTCCTTGGTTGCCTGGGGGCTCTCGCAGTCATGGCTGTGATCGCTGGAAACGCCGTGGGCGCAGAGCAAGCGAACGGGAAAGACGTGAGCATTCCGGCGTTCGACATCGAAGCCCATCGCGGCGGCCGCGCGCTGTTTCCGGAAAACACGCTTGTCTCATTCGCCAATGCGCTCTCGATGGGGGTCGACACGCTGGAGCTCGATGTCGGCGTCACGCGGGATGGCGCGATCGTGATCTCGCATGAACGAGGGTTGAATCCAGACCTCGCCCGCGGTGCCGACGGCAACTATGTCGCCGCGCCCGGCATTCCCTTCGTCCGGCTCTCGCTCGACGAGGTGAAGCAATTCGATGTCGGGCAAATCCGTCCCGGCAGCATTTATGCCGCGCAATTTCCCGACCAGCGCGCGGTGCAGGGCACGAGGATCCCCACGCTGAAGGAACTGATCGATCTGGTGCGCCGGTCCGGCAACAGCCAGGTGCGCCTGAACATCGAAACCAAGATCGACCCGAACCATCCCGACGAATCGCCTTCGCCGGAACGTTTTGTCGCGCTTCTGCTCGACCTCTTGCGAGCGGAGAAGTTCGAAGACCGCGTGATGGTGCAGTCGTTTGATTGGCGGACGTTGCAACTGGTCGAGAGGCTCGCGCCGAAAATCCCGACCGTCTATCTGACGGTGCAAGGCGGAAGGGATCCGACGGTTTTTGCCCACAAGGCATCGGAATGGACCGCGGGCTTCAACCCGGCCGAGCACGGGAAATCCATTCCGCGCACGATCAAGGCGGCGGGCGGCGCGATCTGGTCGCCCTATATCCGCGACCTCACGCCTGAGCTGGTTTCCGAATCCCATGCGCTGGGCCTCAAGGTCGTGGTCTGGACCACGAACCTGCCCACCGAGATGGCGCACCTGATCGAGATTGGCGTGGACGGGATCATCTCCGACCGGCCTGATCTTCTGCGCAAGGCCGCCGCTGAGAAGGGCATCGTATTGCCTGCGGGCTTCCCGGTGACACCGTAGGGACAGCCCCCCGTCATTGCGAGCGCAAGCGAAGCAATCCAGTTCTTTTTTTCCTGACTCTGGATTGCTTCGTCGCTGGTGCTCCTCGCAATGACGTTACCCAACTAGTCAGGCCTTCTGCTTTTCTTCGCGATAGCAGCCTCGTCGACCTCACATCCCGAACACCGCGACCGCGCGAATCGGCGAAGCCGTGCCGCCGCGCCATTTCAGCGGCAGGCCGATGAAGGTGAAGGGGCCGGCCCCGAGCAAGGTTTCGAGGTTGCACAGGCTCTCGATATGGGTGATGCCAAGTTCAAAGCAGGCCTTGTGCACCAGCAGGTTTTCCTTGCCTTCGGGCCCCGGCCGCATCGAATCGATGCCGAAATGCACCACGCCCTTTTCGGCGAGCCATTCGGTCGCCTTTACATTCACGCCGGAATTTTCCGTCCCATATTCCTTGCGCGGGAAGGTTCGCTCGTGATGGCCGGTACAGAGCAGCACTGTGCCGCCCTTCGGTACCGGGTGGCCTGATTTCGCCACCGCCGCCTGGAGATCGGCAGGCGTGATCTCGGCGCGGGCTGCGATGTGGCGCAGGTCGATGCAGATGCCCGGAACGATGCATTTCTCGAGCGGATATTGGTCTATGCCCTCGCCGCGCTTGTCGAAATGCAGTGGTGCGTCGATATGGGTGCCGCCATGGTCAGGCATGGCGAAATACATCGACGCGAGCCCGTGCACGTTGCCGCTATCGGCGAATGACTCCTCATGCGTTTTCCACACGCCATGAATGATGGCGGAATGGCCGGGATAGTTCGGGGTGCGGTGATAAAGCTCGCGGCTGAGG
Organism: Bradyrhizobium sp.; assembly: GCA_049509335.1. GTDB lineage: Bacteria > Pseudomonadota > Alphaproteobacteria > Rhizobiales > Xanthobacteraceae > Bradyrhizobium. The sequence continues at coordinate 25,932 of JBEKZZ010000040.1, forward strand.
TCGACGATCTTCACGGGGGTCCTTTCCTGGATTTTGATTTTTCTTGCGTCATTCCGGGATGGTCCGAAGGACCAGACCCGGAATCTCGAGATTCCGGGTTCGATGCTTCCGCATCGCCCCGGAATGACGGAGTATCACACCGGCTTGATGCCGGCTTTGGCGATGACGTCATGCCACTTCGGCACTTCCGTTGCGATGCGCTGGCGCAAGCCATCCGCGCCATTGGCTATGACCTCGAAACCATTGACGCGCAACTGCTCGACGATATCAGGCTTCTTCAGCACTTCGACCGAAGTCGCCGACAATCGCGCCACAATCTCGGGCGGGGTCTTGGCCGGTGCCAAAAAGGCCTGAAAGGTATCAGCGATGAAATCCTGATAACCGAGCTCGATCATTGTGGGCACGTTTGGCAGATCGATCCAGCGCCGGGCGCCGGTGACAGCAAGCGCCTTGATCGCGCCGGACTCGATATAGGGGATGGCGGGCGGCAGTGCCGTGACCGCGAGCTGGGTGACGCCGCCAAGCAACGCCTGAATTGCGGGGCCGGCGCCGGAAAACGGCACATGCGTGATCTCGACCTGGCCTACGATCTTGAGCAATTCGCCGGATAGATGCGGCGTGGTGCCGGCGCCTGGGCTCGCATAGTTCAGCTCATCAGGCTTCGATTTGGCGCGGGCGAATAAGTCGGCGATCGAGTTGATGCCGAGCTTGGGGTCGACCATGATCGCGTTCGGCGAGGTGCCGAGCTCGGCGATCGGCGCGAAATCCTTGTACGGATTGTACGGAATGGTCGCGTAGAGACTCGGATTGACGACATAGGCGCTCGACGTGACCAGCAGCGTATAACCGTCGGCTTCCGCATGCGCCGTGTATCCGATCCCGAGATTGCCCCCCGCGCCGGAGCGGTTTTCGACAATGACATTGCCGGGCAATGCGGCGGCGAGATTTTGACCCAGGATGCGCGCCATGATGTCGGTCGGGCCGGCGGGCGCAAACGGCACGATGATCTTGATCGTCCGGTCCGGGTAGCCTGCCGCTGTGGCCCGTTTCGCGCCAAACGTCGCAAGGGTGGCTGTGCCCGCCGCGAGGCCGGCGGTCTTCAGCAGCTGGCGGCGCGAGGGGAGAGGGGCTTTACAGTTTGACACGATGATACTCCCGGACTTTTCTTCGGTTTTTTGCATCACACCATAGTTCGAGGGTTTATTCGAGCGTTTCGTTTGGCGGGAATTTTCGATGTCGTCCCTGCGACCCGTCTCCGCCAAGGCTTCGCCGGGGTTGCAGAGTTGGGCCCGCCGAAGCTTCAGCGAAGGCGGCAAGCAGGGACCCGTACGCCGCAGCTTATCATTTTGGCACCCGACCAACGGCCTCTGTCCCAATAAGCATTCGTGGTTATAGGTCCGTGCTTTCGCAGGGACGGCGCCGGATGGCACACCACCACCTTCCCGCGACACGAATATGCCCGAGTGATCACAAAACGTTGTCCCTCCCTTAAGAGGGCGCAGGGAATGCCGGATGCTCATCGCACCCGCAGCCTCGCGTGCAAAAATAAAAAACACACGAGTAAGTCACTACAGGTTCGCCGGATCATGCCGGCATTCCCCGCGCAATGGTTTTAACGGTTTCCTTCGTGGTCTCCCCGGAGAGCCGGCTTGTTGCCTCCGTCCCCCTGAGAAGCGTCAGCTTCTCAGGAGTTGATACCAGCGTCGGGGTATCAGGACGCCACGACTTCGCCGTCCGCGACATGCGCATTCGTCTCGTGCGCTGTTGCGTCCACCGCATCTCCTGCCCCACGTTTTGTGACGATCGCGAAACGCCCCTCGGGCGGGCGGGAGACGCGCGGAAACCTGCCCGTGATTTGCCCGACGTCACAAGCGAAAGCGCCTGCGACACGTTGGCACGACGGGCAAATCAGGTGATGCGTTGAAAAGGTGTCAAGGCTTCGTCGTCATTGGCACGACAGGCAAACCCCCGCCGTCGTCCCTGCTTTCGCCGAAACGACAGGAAGGAAGACTGTTGGCAGGCGTGACGTCGATGATGCCAACCGCTGGCGACTCGCTCACATCGCAGAGGTTAACCCTGCTCGAGGGCTTTCTTCGTCCTATCGTTCGGCCACGCTTCGCCGAGCGGACGGACGCGAACGCGCGTGCCGTCATCGGCGTTGATGAGCGCATGCGAGGCGATGTCGTCGTAGATCTCGAACAGCCGCAGTTCGCTCGTCGGCAACCAGGCCAGCGTTTGATCGATATCGCCGGGGAAGATCTGCCAGGCCGATCCATCGTGCATTTTGACGATGTGGCTTTCGGAATGTTCGAGAATTTTCATGGGCACCTTTCATCAGGCCGCTGAATCGGACGTCCCGGAGTTTGCCGCCGCACGGCCATTGCCGACGTGAGCGCGCGAAATGCGTGAGGGAGAAATCTCGCCGTCGAGCCAGTCTTGTTCGTCGGCCAGCGCCCGCCACGCCGCCTCCATTCGCTTGTAGCGGTGGAACGCAGGTTCATTCACTGCGCCTTCCGCAAGATGCGCGCAGTTCTCGGCATTTTCGCGGAAGATTTCGGATTGCTTCATGATGTCCTTTCCTGTCGGAAGAACAGGTAAGCCAGAGATGCGCGATTGCAACGAAGTTCCAATGAAGGATCGGCAAGGAATCAACAAGTGATCGATCGCATCACGCCTGCAACGCCGGGCAAAGACATAAATCGTCCGTGATCGACCGGTTCCCTCTCGGCCCGCCAGGACAAGACCAAACGAGACCGAGACTTCGCTGCCGATTGAGCGTAGAGGCGTTGCAGTCACCGGGGACTGGCCGGCTCCTGCGGTGAAGGGAGTGAACAACACAACGGCCACTTTGAGGGAGGACATCGATGGCTTCGCCGGACCACTACATTGAGGAGCTGAATGCCCAGTTTGGGCGTGCAGCCTCCCGAGGCATGTCGCACATTCTCATCAACGCACGCGAACTGCATTCGTCGCTCGGCGATTTTCCAGGCTCGAACGACAAGCTCGTCTCATGTCGCTTGGTGATGCGAAATGAGATGAAAGCCGGCGACGTCATGGTGGTGGCGGAGGATCACATGCTGGGCATGACGGTACGCTACGTATTACCACGAGCAGCACATTGATCCGCGATCCCTATCCTTGCGTCTTTGGCGCTACCCAAGCCTCCGTCACCGTGCTTTCGATGATGTGCCTCTGAACTCTCTTGCAGTGAGGGCAAGCAAACGTCCGCAGATCCTGGCCCCACATGCTTGGCTCAATTGCTGCCAACCTCATGGGAGAGCCACAGGCGGTGCATTGCGGGCCCTGGTTTTGTTTATCGAGCATGTGTTGCTCCCCTAGCCGGCCCTCAGTTCGGCGTCCCTGGCTCGCCTGCGAGCCAGCCCATGGCATTCGATTTGAGGGGGTCCGACGCAATGACCCTTATCTCAACCTGATCGCATTTAGGACATTCGAACAGCCGGTGTTCGAAACCGATTGGCCCCGCCGAAACGCGTTCGAGCATCATCCGCGTTTGGCAGCGAGAACAGCGAGGGCGCTCAATAACGGTCAAGAATTGCTGGCGTGATGTCACGTCTCTCCTCCGTACAAGGCGGGAGCGTTACCGTACGGTGCGTTGATGAAACAACTGTGCTCGCTTAAGCTCCGGGAGGGTGATCAATACAGCTCACATTTCAAAACTTAATATTGATTTTAGTCATGCTCTTTGATCACCGGCTTTTCGTGCAAGACCGCGGATAGCAGCGAGTTGTTGACTTCGATATGGCCGTTGTAGCTGATGAGCCCGAGCTTTCGAAACTTGTTCATGAAATGGCTGACCCGGGATCGGGTGGTGCCGATCATTTCGGCCAGTGTTTCCTGGCTGATATTCGGGCTGATCCGCTGCGGCTCGCCGTCCTTGCCGAAATTCGCGAGCAGCAACAGCAGCCGGGCAAGCCGCCGCTCGCTCGAATTGAACAACTGGTCGATCAAGTCCTCCTCGATCCGGCTGTTCCGGGTCAGGAGATAGGCCATGAACAGCTCGGAGAATTTGGGCTCATCATGAAGGGCTGATATCATCGCGGCTTTGGTGATGGAGGTGATCACGCAATCTTCCATCGCCGTTGTCGTCGATATGCGCAATCTGTGGCCGTTCATGCAGCCTTCGCCGAAGAAATTTCCGGGCTCAAGGATCGCGACGACGGCTTCCTTGCCCTGTTCGGACACGACAGTGAGCTTGATCTTGCCCTTTTGAATGTAAAACACTGTCTCCGCGGCGTCGCCTTGCTCAAATATTTTCTGGTTCTTGTGAAATTCGAGGATCGCCTTGCCGTCACCGACTTTGGCGAGAAAGACCTTCGCGTCAAACACGTCCTTGGGCGGTATGCTCATCATAGGCCTCCTTTGGCTCGGATGAACGTCATCGGCTCTCGCGGACTGCTGGAGTGACTGTGCCTCGCGGTATGCGGAATTGGGAGGAGAAAAACATATCCCGCGTCAGCCGTCCAACGTGTGGCTTTCGAGCCATGTCTTATTCCTGAAGAGCCGCCGGAGCGACAGCGCAATTTGCCGGTGCTGATTCCGTTGGCCTCCCGGCGGGAACGTCCGGGCGTATCGCAACACATTGCGCCGCATCTCGATGAAGTAGGCCATCTCGCGGCGGGTTTCAGGCTTTGCCTTTCGGTCGGCGGACGGCATGATGCGCTCTTTGGGTCAGGCGAGAGCTTTGCTCTCCTCACGGTAGCTGCCGAGTGCGCTGCGGTGACGGTCAACTATCGCTCGCTTCCGTTCTGAGTCAGTGGTCAATTTTGCTCACATTTGGAAATAGAAAACAGCCTCGGCGCGGGGGTCCAGACTGAGGCCGTCATGATCAGGTCACCTATCGCCAGGTTATTGCGGCGACATAGGATTTCCATAGGTTTCAGGCCGGCGCGACCAGCGACGTCATTGGGACGTCCAGCGCATACACAAAGCCGGTCGGGTCATAGGTTAGTTTGACCTGGCCCTTCAATTGTTGGCCGAGAGATCCGATCAAGCGCGTCCCGAAGCTCTGCCGGGTGGGCGCAGATACCGGGGGCCCATCTTTTTCGGACCACGTCATCTGTAGCCGTTGCTTTGTCTCGTCGACGCTCCAGATGATGTCGATGCTGCCCCCCGGCACCGACAACGCACCGAATTTCGTCGTGTTGGTACAAAGCTCATTGAGCGTCATCGCCAGCGCGATCACCGCGCCCGATGTAATTTTGATGTCAGGCCCCGAAATCCTGAATCGGCCCGCGCCTTCGCTGTCATACGGCTCGGTCGCGCCCCGAATCGTATTGGCGAGGTCTGCGTTGGCCCATCGGGCCTGCAAAAGCAGATCGTGCGCACGCCCCAGCGCGATCAGGCGCCCTTCAATCGCCTGTTGGCCATGCTCAATGCTTGTCGCGGTCCGCAGGCTTTGAGACGCAATGGCGCTGACGGTTGCAAGTGTATTTTTGATCCGGTGGTGCAGTTCTTCCAGGATGAGCTTCTGCAATTTATCGGCAGTCTCACGTTCCTTGGCGTCGATGCCCGCTTGCGCCAACAACACTTCTGCGTCGATGCCTGCTTGCTCGAGCAACAAGCGAAGACTGTCGTTTTCCGCCGTCAAGAATTCATTGGAGGCGAGACCGTTCGATGCCCGCGGCGCGCGCTGGCCCGGAATTTCATTGGGAGCCGCCGCCGGTACAAGAAAGGAGACATTGGAGGGTATGAGTTTTAAAGCGCCCTGACCGATCATCTGCTGTATCTCCGCGATCATCTGCTTCACCTCAAGCGGCTTTCCAAAGAAGCGGCTGTGGGTGGGTCGTTCGCTGTCGGTCGGCGTCAATTTACCGGACACCAGGATGATCTTGATGGACGGCCACCGTTCATGGACGGCATGTGCCAGTTTCAGGCCGTCCATGCTCCCGGGCATCTGAATATCGGTGAACAGAAGATCGACATCGGAGCGGGACTCAAGAATGGCGAGGGCTTCGTCGGCATTCACGGCCTCTATCGGAGTGAAGCCTGCGTCCTCCACGATATCCACCGCGCGCATGCGCAGCAGCATCTCGTCTTCGACGACAAGAACTTTGGGTGGCTGTGGGATTTGATCCATGGAGGCCTCGGCACTTTCCCGGTGAGTTTGAAATATTGGTCCGTGCCGCCGCTCGCTCACGGTTTCGAACACGCAATCACGCTCGCCAAAGGCCGATTGTGCAGCCGCTTGTAGCACGATGCCGATGGCAGCGCGGGCTGACGGCCGATCTAAATGTGAGCATTTTTGCTCACGTCAGCAGGGCTGCGGATGGGGTTTCCGGAGCAAAGGGACCGCCGATGCCGAGACCGTTCGCGCGGGAGTTTCGACTGTCCAAATATTATTCTTGAAAGCGGCAGAGCAGCCGGCAACAGCTAAAACGCGGAAGATGCAGGTGGTCTACGCCGCCTAACCCGCCTGTTGGTCGTCGCCTTCAGGCCTGAGCGCAGCGAGTCCCACATTGCGTAATCGCATTACGTCGCGTTCGCCGCCCCTTGCCGCATCAACGATGCGCTTGGCGATCACCTCGTACACGATCGGCGGTTGCCCGGTATCGTGAGGTTCCTTGCAGGCGCTGTCGAACGCCTCGCCCATGATTTCGGTCACTCGATCGTCAAACACGGTACCCGCCTTTCGGATAAACGGTAGAATGGAGCCCACGTTCGTTTCCTTTGTTTGCCGCGCTGATGTTCACGACGCCAAGCGCCCACGCTTCACAAGCCGGGCGCAAACGCCAAGAGCGTCGTGCTCGAATTGAAGTTCGGCGTTGAGCCCATTCGCCAGCGCCCGCATCAGCTGAAAGCCGAGTCCGCCATCGGTTAAGGGATCGAAATTTTCCGGAAAGCCGACGCCGTCATCCGTCACCTCGACCAGAAACGAGCCATCGTCGTTGGTCTCGCAGTAGACCTGTACGACCACAGCTATGCCGGTCGGATGCGCATACTTGACCGCGTTAGTGAGAAGCTCGGCGGTGATCAGGCCTGCGTGAAGGGCGTGACGCGGCTCGATGAAACCTTCGCCGGAATGATCGACGGTTAAGTTCATCTTTCCGTCCGGACCGAGCGTGCCAATCATCTCGGCGATTTCGCGCAGGAAATTTCCGAGGTCGATGCCATTGCCGTTGACGGCCAGCGCGAGCGATTTGTGGAGTTTCGCGGTCACCTCGATGCGCGCGCTGATGTCGTCGAGCAGGCGACACACCTGGCCTGCGGTCAGCGTCCTGCCGATTCTGGAAATGGCGTTGCGTTGCAGGCGAATGGCGCTGCTCAGGCTCGCGAGGTTATTCGCGATCCGATGATCCGCCTCGGCCAGTCCGACATCGCCATGTTCGATCAAAATTGCCATTTGCTGTTCCCTTGGGAGCAGACTGTGCGCTTCAACGCGGGGGCAATCAAGAAAACAATAGTAAGATCAATATGTTATTTGCGTATTGGACGCGTTTCCCGCCTTACTAGACAAGAGCTAAAAACAGATTAATGAGTATAAATAGTAAGAAACTCATTTGGGGGTTCTTGCGTTAAAGGAGTGAGTTTTTTCACGGGGAGGGTCAGATGGCTCCACTCAATCGAGGCGAACGGCTCCAGATCATGTTGACCCACGACGAACTGCGGATCGTCGATACTTGGCGTTTTTCCAAGCGGATGCCGAGCCGGGCAGCGGCCATCCGGGAGTTGCTCAAGCGCGGCATGGCGGCGGAAGGATTTACAGAGGTCGCAGACGGATCGAAGTCCAAGGACTTCTCCGTGATGCCGGACGAGATGGACGACGCGGCTGAATAGCTCTCTTCACCTCTCCCGCTTGCGGGGGAGGTCGACGCGCTCGGCAGCGCAAATTACGCGCCAGAGCGCGGCGGGTGGGGGAAAGCCTGTTCATTCCACCAGTCCGTTTTGCGGAAGCGCCCCCACCCCAGCCCTCCCCCCGCGAGTGGGAGAGGGAGCAAATCTCCGTCGTCGCTCCAAAACGAAAACGGCCGGATCTTTCGACCCGGCCGTTTTGATTCCAGAAGTTTTGAGAAAGCTCAGCTCGCCTTGGCGACTGGCTGCGTTCCGACCTTTTTCTCGATCGCCCGCTTCAGTTCGAGCGCGCGCGGCGAAAGGTTGGCGGCGCGGGCCTTCAGCAGGAAGGTGTCGAGGCCGCCATTATGGTCAACGCTCTTGATCGCGTTGGTGGAAACCCGCAGGCGCACATTGCGGCCGAGCGCATCCGAGATGAAGGTCACGTTGCACAGGTTCGGCAGGAAGCGCCGCTTGGTCTTGATATTCGAGTGGCTCACCTTGTGACCCACCTGCGGGCCTTTGGCCGTCAGTTCACAGCGCCGCGACATCGCGATAAATCCTCTTCCATCCCGGCTTCCGTCCGCGTCATGCGGGGCGGCGCCAAGGGTCAAAAACACGTCCATCTCGGGAACCGCGGACGTATAGGGGCAGACAGCCGGGGCGTCAAGGTTGGAGGAAGCCGTAAAAGCCCAAAAGGCCGGTTCTGGAAGGCCTTTTGCCGCATCAATCATCACATAAACGGCGTATTCCGGGCTGATATCCGAGAACCGTGTAAGGGTTTCATACCAGCGCCAAGCCTCCCATTTGACCGCCTCTGATTTAGCTGCCCCTGATTTAACTAAAGGCGCATGAAGTCGTTGTTCGCTGGCTTTTTTGGTTTAATGAAACAACCATTCCGCTCTCTCTTGCTTGAGGATTGCCACATCCGTGACCGATCTGCGTAGGACGCCGCCCCGGTGGGCCCGTTGGATGCTCCCGGTGCTGGTGCTTATTGCCATCGCGGGTGCGAAGCCCTCTTTCGCGCAAGGCAAGCTCGAGGCGCAATATGAGGCCACCCTCGCCGGCATTCCCGTAGGCCGCGGCGCCTGGAATATCGAGATCACCGACGACCAATTTTCGGCTTCCGCCGCGGGCGGCACCGCGGGTCTTCTGAAAACATTCGCCTCTGGTTCCGGTGCGGGCGCCTCGCAAGGGCGCGTCGTCAACGGCGCGCTGGTCTCGACCAATTATAGCGCGTCCACCACGACATCGAAAAAGACCGAAGCCATCCACATGTTGCTCAACAACGGCACCATCAAGGAGTTTGCGATCGAGCCGGAACCGCCAGTGGATCCCGATCGCATTCCGGTGACGGAGGCGCACAAGAAGGGCGTGTTCGATCCGATGACCGGCTCGCTGCTGCGCGTGCCGGGCACGGCCGATCCGCTCAGCCCGGAAGCCTGCCACGCCAGCGCTGCGATCTTCGACGGACGCATGCGTTACGATCTGAAGCTTGATTTCAAGCGCATGGAAACCGTGAAAGCCGAGAAGGGCTATCAGGGTCCGGTTGTGGTCTGTGCGATCTATTTCGCGCCGATTGCCGGCTACATCCCCGATCGCCCGGTGATCAAATATCTGACCGCCGCGCGCAACATGGAGATCGCCTTTGCGCCGCTGATCGGAACCCGCATCCTGGTTCCCTACCGCATGGTGATCCCGACACCGCTGGGGGTGGCCATGCTGGAGGCGACGCAGTTCATCACCACGGCGACCCCGCCCCGCGTAGCCAAGACGAATTGACGCCGAAGGCGTCATTCCGGGGCGATGTGAAACATCGAACCCGGAATCTCGAGATTCCGGGTCTGGTGCTGCGCACCATCCCGGAATGAGGACACTTCGATGATCCGCGCCTCGTGAGAGATCACCGAATCCCTGTTGACTCTTCCTCGGTTCTGATTCGACTCGTGACCGTCTCGTGCTTTAAGGATTTCGTCGTCAAACCGTCGCTTGAAGGTGGCTTACAAACTTGATCTAGTGCCGTGCGTAGCTATCTGCGCGATATGTTGCGGTGAACGAAGCAGGACGATCCCATGAGTCAGCGATTCGGGCGCGATTCGTTCCGTACCCGTTCCGAAGCTTAAACCTCACCCTCACAAGCGTCGCATTGTGGCACACAATTCAACCGCCGCGGCTCGCCGTAACGCTCGCGCGAAACGCGCAGAAACCCTTTAAAACATGGCTCTTTCGTCACCGCCGCCTTCGCTTGCCAATGGAAGGGCGCCTGGATCGGGCGTCACCGCCGTGCTCGGGCCGACCAATACCGGCAAGACGCATCTGGCGATCGAGCGCATGCTGGCGCATTCCTCCGGAATCATCGGCCTGCCGCTGCGGCTGCTTGCGCGCGAGGTCTACAACAAGATCGCGGCCCGCGCGGGCGTCGATAGCGTGGCGCTGATCACGGGCGAGGAGAAGATCAAGCCACCGAAGCCGCGGTTCTGGGTGTCGACCGTCGAAGCGATGCCGCGCGACCTCGACGTGTCGTTTCTCGCGGTCGATGAAATCCAGATCGCGGCCGATCTCGAACGCGGGCATGTTTTCACCGATCGCATCCTCAACCGGCGTGGCCGCGACGAAACGCTGCTGCTTGGGGCTGCGACGATGCGGCCGATCATCGAACGGCTGCTGCCCGGCGCCAACATCGTTACAAGACCCAGGCTCTCGCAGCTTGAATTCGCCGGCGACCGCAAGATCACCCGCCAGCCGCGGCGCACCGCGATCGTCGCCTTCTCGGCCGACGAGGTCTACGCCATCGCCGAATTGATCCGCCGCCAGCACGGTGGTGCCGCCGTGGTGCTCGGTTCGCTCTCCCCGCGCACCCGAAACGCGCAAGTGGAGATGTTCCAGAATGGCGACGTCGATTATCTCGTCGCCACCGACGCGGTCGGCATGGGCCTCAATCTCGACGTCGACCATGTGGCGTTCGCGTCCGACCGCAAATATGACGGCTATCAGTTCCGTCGTCTCAATCCGGCCGAATTTGCCCAGATCGCAGGCAGGGCCGGCCGCGCCACCCGCGACGGCACCTTTGGCACCACCGGCCGCTGCGCGCCGTTCGAGCCGGAACTGGTCAATGCGTTGCAGAACCACACCTTCGAAAGCGTGCGGGTGCTGCAATGGCGCAATTCGAAGCTCGACTTCTCCTCGGTCAGTGCGCTTCAGGTGTCGCTCGCACTGTCACCGACCCATGAGGCCCTGACCCGCGCTCCGATCGCGGAGGATCTGCGCGTGCTCGACCACGTGGCGCGCGACGCCGAAATCCGGGAGATGGCCCATGGAGCAGCCTCCGTGGAACGGCTGTGGGAAGCCTGCCAGATCCCGGATTATCGCAAGATTGCGCCGGCGGCCCATGCCGAGCTTGTCACGAGCCTGTTTGGATTCCTGATGCAAAAAGGGCGCATCCCGGATGCCTGGTTTGCCGCTCAGGTCGACCAGGCCGACCGGGTGGACGGCGATATCGACACGTTATCAGGCCGGATTGCGCAAATCCGCACCTGGACCTTCGTCGCCAACCGTCCGGACTGGCTGGCAGATCCTGAGCATTGGCAAGGAATTGCGCGCGAAGTTGAAAATAAATTGTCCGATGCGCTGCATGAACGGCTCACGGAGCGTTTCGTTGATCGCCGTACCAGTGTATTGATGCGCCGCCTGCGGGAAAATGCGATGTTGAATACGGAAATCGGCAAGACCGGCGAAGTGATCGTAGAGGGCCATGTGATCGGCCGTCTGGACGGATTCACCTTTGCGCCTGACGCGGCGGAGGCCGGCTCTGAAGCAAAGGCGTTGCAGGCGACCGCGCAAAAGGCGCTGGCCGGCGAAATCGATGCACGCGCCGAAAAGCTCTCCGCCGCGCCCGACGATCAGTTTGTGCTGACCTCGGAGGGAATTATCCGCTGGACCGGTGACGCGGTCGGCCGGCTGACCGCGGCCGACGATGCGCTGCATCCGCGCATTCGCATCATCTCCGACGAGCGTTTGAGCGGTGCGCCGCGCGAAGCCGTCGAGAAGCGGCTCGATCTGTGGCTCAAGACCCATATCGAAAAGCTGTTGGGGCCGCTGTTCGAATTGAGCAAGGCCGAGGACATCACCGGGATCGCGCGCGGCATCGCATTCCAGTTGATCGAGGCGATGGGCGTGCTCGAACGCGCCAGGATCGCCGGCGAGATGAAAGACCTCGATCAGCCCTCGCGCGCCACGTTACGCAAATACGGCGTGCGCTTTGGCGCCTATCACATCTATGTGCCGGCTTTGCTCAAGCCGGCGGCGCGCGCACTGGCCTCGCTGCTCTGGGCCTTGAAACAAGCCGATGTCGACCTTTCCTTGCTGTCGGGCGCGCAGCACCTGGCGGCTTCGGGCCGCACCTCGTTCCCGATCGACAAGGCGTTGCCGCGCGATGCCTATCGCGTGCTGGGCTATCGCCAATGCGGCGAGCGCGCGGTGCGGGTCGATATTCTGGAGCGGCTGGCTGATCTCATCCGCCCTGCGCTGGCCTGGCGCGAAACTTCGTCGGGCACCAAGCCCGCCGGCGCATTCGACGGCCGCAGCTTTGTGGTGACGCAGGCGATGACGTCGCTGGCGGGATCGGCGGGTGAGGATTTCGCCTCGATCCTGCGCGCGCTCGGTTACCGCATGGACCGCCGTCCGCCGTTGCCGCCCAAGCCTGTGGTGGTCGAGCCGGCGACGGGAGAGGCCGTGGCGGCAGAGGCTTCCGAGGCGTCTTCGTCCGGGACAACAGTTGTCTCCGAGACATCCGCTGCGCCTGTTGACGATGCGACGGCCAGCGAAGCCGTGTCTGTGGCGGACGTCATCCCAACCGCTGAGGTTGGCCAGGAGCCCGTGTCTGCTGCCGAAGCAGCTGCTGCTTCATCGACGCTGCTGCCCCATGTTGCGTTTGCCTCCGAGCCTGCTTCTCACGAACCGGTTGCAGAGCGCGCATCCGTCGCCGTCGAAGCACAGGCGGACCTCGATGCGGCCCCGGAGATCGCTTCCGAGCCCGTTTCCGAAGCGCCGGCCGCTGCGGAAGCAGCCGTGGAAACGGCTGCCGCTGCCGAGGCAACGCTAGTTGAAACGCCAGCTGAACTGACGGCAACCGCAGCGCCTGCCGAGCCCGAACTGATCGAGGTCTGGCGTCCCGGTGGCCGTTCGGATGAACGGCGGCGACAGCGCCATGATCGCAACCGGCAGCATCATCGCCGCCACGAGCGGCCCGCTGGCGCGCAGCCTGCCACGGCCGGCGAAGCCACTCCAGGCGAAGGCACCTCCTCCGGCGAGCAAGGCGACGGCGCCAAGCGCGAACGGCATCGGCGGCGCGACCGTCACAAGGATTTCCGCAGGCCGCAGCCCGCAGCGGCGAGCGAAGGCGCGCCGCCAGTTGTTGCGGATGGGGCGCCTGCGCCCGAACGGCGCGAGGAGCGGAATGGCCGGCCGCGCGAGCGTTTCGAGGGCAAGGGGCGCAACGAGGAACGCAACAAGGGCAAGCCTCGCGATCGCGACGAGGGTGGACGCGACAAGGGTCGCGACCGGTCGGGGCGCGACCGCGACAGAGGCGGCCGGGAAAGCGGTCCATCGCATCGGCAATATGCCTCGAGTGCCAACCCTCGCGAGCGTGATCGTCCGATCGATCCCAATTCGCCTTTTGCCAAGTTGGCCGCGCTCAAGGAGCAGATGAGCGCCAACCGCAAGGATTAGACCTTCTCGCGTGAGTGTTGCGTGGAGCGCCAGCGTCTCGACAAATGGCTATGGCATGCGCGGCTCGTCAAAGCCCGCACCAGCGCGGCCGCACTCGTGGAGGCTGGCCACGTGCGCATCAACGGGGTGCGCGAGACCTCGCCCGGCCACGCGATCAAAGCCGGCGACGTCCTCACGGTCGGCCTCGACCGGACCGTGCGGGTCCTGAAGGTCGTCGGATTTGCCGAGCGGCGGGGCGATGCCGCGTCCGCACGCGTCCTTTATGTCGATTTGCAGGGCCCCGCTGAGTGACTATCTGAAGGGGTAGCGGCGGGCGGCCATTCTGGCGTGTGGCTTCTCTTGCAGCGCAAGGTTTCCTGCGCTAGGCAACCTGTTCAAACGGTAGGAAACCCTCTCAAAATCGACCCGTTCCGGAGACCTGGATGACTTACGTCGTCACCGAAGCCTGCATCAAATGCAAATATACCGACTGCGTTGAGGTCTGCCCCGTCGATTGCTTTTACGAGGGCGAGAACATGCTGGTGATCCATCCGGACGAATGCATCGACTGTGGTGTGTGCGAGCCTGAGTGCCCGGCCGACGCCATCAAGCCGGATACCGAGCCGGGCCTTGAAAAGTGGCTCGAGGTTAACACCGAATATGCCAAGACCTGGCCAAATATTACCCAGAAGAAGGAATCCCCGGCTGATGCCAAGGATTTCGAGGGCAAAGAAGGCAAGTTCGAGAAATATTTTTCTCCGAACCCCGGTACGGGCGACTGACCGGCCAAACCGGGTCCCGGGTCTTATCCACAGGCGCGCTACGGGCTGTGGGTAGTGGATAAGCTTAACCTTGCTGGCGATTCGGGCACCAAAAACGGCCTCATGGAGGCGCTGGGAGGGCATAAATCATTGATTTTTGCGGGAAATGTGCTATATTGGTTCATTAACTAGCCGAACCCGCCAGCCCGCTTGTTGGCCCCCATGGGTTCCCGTGAAAACATCGAACAGGGGCGTGGCAGTTCCGCGCGCAGGCTGTGTCACAAAAAACGCGTACAAAGAGTACTTCAAAGGCTTCAAAAAAAGCCGCCGCGGCCATTAGTCGTAGCGCAACCAAGGGCCGTGCCCAGGCTTCCGCAAAGGATCCGCGGAAAGCCGCCAAGGCATCGGCTGCCAA
>JBEKZZ010000041.1:0-40402 GCA_049509335.1 Bradyrhizobium sp.
GATGCATTCATTAATGACTACAACGCCGACGCCAAACCGTTCGTCTGGACCAAGTCCCAAGTCCACCAAAAACGTCTCAAAGCACGTTTCGCGGATCAATGATTCCGGGTACTAGCAACGTACTGAGCAGCGTGGTGACAGCGCCGGGTTTTGTCACGTTATCCTGCCACCAGGCGGATGCCTTCTGGCCAATGTAGGGCAAATCGTTCAGCCACGCCTGCGCTGCGACGAGCGCGTCCTTCGAATGATCGACCAGCCATTTCGCGTCGATATGACGTGCGGCTTCGACCGCCTCGACACCGAGAACGACCAGCGGAACCAGCAACACCGCCGCAAAAACCAGCGTCAGCAGCGTCGCGATCGCGACATTCCCCATTCTCTTGCTGGCTAGCCATTCCCGCACGGGCCAAGTTGCGATGGCAAGCACACCGCCCCAGGCAAACGCCAACAGGAGCGCGCTCAGCATCCAGATGCCTAGCGCCGCGACGGCGACAATCAGCACCATGCGCGCAATGCGTTGGATATCCCAGTCCGTACTCACTTCGCCCCTCGCGCCGTCAATTGTTATACGGAACCGCAGCGAAAGCTACTGGTTGGGGGGAAAATTCGAGCGCGTTGGTTCGCGCCGGAATCAGCAGCCGAAACCGCCATGATCAACACGCTGTGCGTAGGTCGTCCTGCTGCTTTGCATCAACCTTGGTTTGCTTTTCATCGTCGGCCGAGAGACACCCAATCCGGCTGGGGATAGTCGGTATCAGGCTTGAAGCCACGGGCGCTGCATGGGTAAATAGATGCCGTAAATCCCAAGATTCGAGCGCTGGCACAAAGCGCCTATTGCCACCGTGTCACGATGCCGATGTATGGCCTGCACCGGTTGCATCGTCTTTCGGTCGATCGAGAAATTCCCTTCCCCAGGGGCAATTCGCTCCAGGTGTCCATGCTTGCATCGGATGGATGACGCACATGAAGTTCCTGAGCTATGCCTATCGGTTTGCCTCCAACTTCCTCTTCCTGGCACTGGTCTATTATGGCCTCAACCTCCTGGACAAATATAACGAGCGTGCCATCGCCGCAGTCCTGGTGCTGATCTATGCCGCGATGAGGGCGGTTTCCGCGCTACGCTCGTTCTATTTCTATCAGCGGATAGAACGTCTTGAAGTCGAAACCCGCCGTCTTGCAGCGGCTGTTGGCGATGGACACTCCGGAAGTTCGCAGCGCAAACTTGTCGTCAACGAAGTCTCCGGCCTGCGTCAGGCCGGCGAGATGAAATCCTATATTGATCTGCTTTTTCTTGCACTGATCGTGCTGTTATGCGTGTCGAAGATCGTAAACTAAGCGTCAGACGCGTCGCTTCCTGACCTGAACCAGCCGCTTGACCGGGCCACGGCGGGTTGTTTGCCGCGAAGCATTGGCAGCGCGGCTATGGTCTTGATCCCCCGCCGCATGGGCAAGCCGCGCCGTGTGGACCATCGCTAGACGTTGTCCCCGCCGCGAGAGCCGCCTGTTGCTGGCTTCGCGCGTGTTTGAGGCGATAGGCTGTGCGCGATGCGAACCACGCGCGGCGTTTCGTAGCGCGACATCCAGATTGCCCTGGACTTCGAACAGGCTCGGCGCCGGGGTAGGGAGCGTCGCAGCCGCGTTTTCCGGCGCGAACTCTGGCGGTTCGGGCCAGGAGATGCCGGACAGAGATGCCTGACGCAGCATCGGCACCTCTTCCGTCGCCTCGAACTCTGACCATGCGGGGACGGGCAGGCCGCCGAGATCGGCGAAAACAAAATTCGGGACCTGCGGCCACTTGGCGATCGCGTCCGGTGGGGGGTGCAACAACCATTCCTGCGGTTCGGTCGGCGTTGCCGGCCGCTCCGCCGTCGCGGGCACCACATGGACGATGCGATAGCCGCGCGCCTTCAAGGTTTCCAGAATTCGAGGCAGCGCCGCGACGGTGCGTGCCTGGATATCGTGGAGCAGTAGAATGCCTTTTCCCTTGGCCTCGAGCCGGCTGATCGCAAGATCATAGACGCGCGAGGACGAAATATGCCGCCAGTCGTCGGCGGGAAAATCAGCGCTCCAGACCTGGATTCCCTGTTCGCCGAGATATTTCTCTACATTGTCGGCCCGCATCAGCCCCGGGATTCGGAAGAATGGCGCTACGGCGTCAGCATCATCTCCGAGCGCCGCCTTCGTTGACGCGATGCCGTCGTCGATCTGCTGCCTGGCGCGCTCGATCGGCATGCGATTCATGTTCAAGGGGTGGGTCTGGGTGTGCGTGGCGATGGTGTGGCCGGCCTCGAGCAGTTTGCGCACGCCCTCGGGAGAAAACCGGGCCATCTCGCCGATGGTGAAGAAGGTGGCCTTCACGCATTCGGCGGCAAGAATGTCCAAAATCTTGTTGCTGTTGCGCGGCAGTGGTCCGTCATCGAATGTCAGCACCACCTCATGATCGGCAAGCGGCAGCGTTTCCCGATATTGCATGGTGCCGATGAGCGGATGTTCCCGTGGATCGACCACCAGCGTGCGCGACGTTCCGAGCGCGTTCGGATGGCCCGGGCAATCGGCGGCTGCGGTAGCATGGGCGGCAAAGCCGGCGAGGAGACCAAAAGCCACAGCGGTTCGCCCTAACCGAACGCCAACCCGTACCCCGCCCATGAAAGAGTTTCCGTCACCCATGCTTGAAGACCGTATCCATCATGACATACCGCAATATGAATGCGGCCTGAATTCGGGAACATCCACACATCTTTACATCTACTTCAGTGCTTGCTGGCGGCGGCGGGTTCGGCCGGTATGACATGGACAATGTGATACCCGTTGTCGCGAAGATAGCGCAAGAAAGCCGGCAGCATCGCAGCCGTCTGGGCTTTGGTGTCGTGGAACAGGATAATTCCCTTGCCGGCGGCCTTGAGCCGCTCGGTGATCAGCTTCAATTCCTGCCGCGGTGTCATTCTGTTCCAGTCGCTGGCCCAAAGGTCGGCCCCAAACACCACGATTCCTCGCGATTGCAGGAGATCGAGCGTCGCGCTCGTCGATTCAAAGTATGGGAAGCGGAAAAACGGCGTGGTCGGTGTCGTCGTTGCTGTTCCGTGCAGTGCCGTTTCTACCGCCGAGATGCCACGGTCGATATTTTGCGTCGCCGCCTCCAGGCTGATCCGCTTTGCGTAAGGATGTGACCAGGTGTGATGGCCGACGGTATGGCCCTGCGCCACGATCTGGCGAACGAGGCCCGGAGTTTCCGACGCCGATTTTCCGATCAGAAAAAAGGTTGCGCGCACGCATTCGTGGGACAACGCAGCGAGCACCCGCGTGGTTGTGGCAGGCCAGGGGCCATCGTCGAAGGTCAGCACCACCTCGTGATCTGCAAGCGGTAGCGTCTGCGGAAAGCTTTGCAGCCCGACCCGCGGCGTCGCCTTGGCATCCACGGCCAGAATCCGCGACGTGCCGAGCGCATCCGGACGCGGGCATTCGGTTGCTTGCGCTGTCGCGGCGAGCGCCAGCCAGATCATGATACCTGACAGCGATGTGGTTGGGCCTCGGCGTCGTCGTCGAAGCAACGACGAATTGCTTCGGAACATGAGAAGAAGCTCAGATGACTTTGGAATGTCTGTCAAACGGGCGAGCTCCAGCCAGGTAAAAAGTATCGTTAATCGACTCTTAACGCGCATCGCGCACACTTCGGACCATCGAGGGCCCTGGGTTTCCAGCTCGTGGCCCGCAATGCACGTCAGATGAGGCGAGAATGCAGCGCCTTCGGCTAAAGGCAGATGGACGAATCGTCGAATTGAGAGACGGCCAGGAGTTTCCGCTGGCGCCGGTCTTGTACGCCGCTGCTCCACTGGCAAGCGCGGTTGTGGTTTCCACCGCGGCCACGCCAACTGAGGGAGGAACGCAGCCCGCGGTGCGCGATCTTCGCCGCCGCGCCTGCCTGACGCAGATGGAATTCGCAAGCCGGCTAGGCGTTCCCGTCGAGACCATTCGCAACTGGGAGCAGGGCAAGCGGATGCCGCGCGGTCCCGCCAGGGCGCTCTTGGCCGTCATTGCGCACGCGCCCGACTTGGTGTTTTCGGCGCTTGCCAAATCCTGATCGCTGAGTGAGCGGCGGCAAAGCCTGTCGAGCCTTAAGATCAACTGCCCATCGCCTGCCAGGCGCTGGAGGCGAATTGCCGGCGCCAGGTGACGATCACCACCGCCGCGGTCGTGGCAAATAAAACCCAGGGACTGACAAACCAGCCGAGATAGCCGAGTGCGAAAAAGAACGCGCGCTGTCCACGGTTGAAATGCCGGCCGGCCGCCTCGAACAATCGCGTGGTCCTGATAACATGCGCCTCAGCCTGCGGCGTGTCGCGTTGCGACGCCGGCGGCATCGACCCGAGCAGAATGGCGACGTAGTTGAACAGCCGGTAAGCCCAGGCGAATTTGAAGAACGTATAGATGAAAATCAGGACCAGCCCGACGCATTTGATTTCCCACAGCGCCGGCGGCGGGCTGATGTCGATCGGAAGCGCCTTCAGCACGGCCAGCGCTTCGCTGGTGGAGCGTAGCAGCGCCAGTGCGCCACCGACCGCGATCAGGCTGGTGGAAGCGAAAAAGGCGGTGCCGTTCTGCAAGGAGCCCAGAATCTGCATGTCGACCATGCGAGCTTCGCGGTCGAGCAAGCGGCGAATCCACACCTCGCGATAGACATGCATGCGGGCCGAAAGGCTGTTGCGCCCATAGGCGCTGTGTTCGAGGGTGAACGCATACACTGTCCATTCCAGCACGAAAAAGCCGACCGCCAGGATATCAACCAGATAAGCGCGCATATGTTGTCCCTGTTGAAGGCGCACGGATGCTGCCACGATAGTGGTCCAATTCCAACCTTCGCATCTCACCGCAGCGCCTTGAAAGCGCGCCGGGCGGCATGGCACACTTACAGCTCAGGGGAGCAATTTCGAAATGACCTTGAAGCTCGTGATCGGCAACAAGAATTATTCGTCGTGGTCGATGCGGCCATGGCTCGCGCTTCGCGCCAACAATATTCCGTTCGAGGAAGTTTTCATCTCGCTCTACACAGGCCCCACCGACAAGCAGCGGATTCTCGACGTCTCCTGCTCCGGCAAGGTGCCGATACTGGTCGATGGCGACGTCACCATCTGGGATTCGCTTGCAATCATTGAATACGTCGCCGAGCATTTTCCGGAAAAGCGGCTGTGGCCCGAACATCCCGCCCACCGCGCGCACGCGCGCTCGGTTTCGGCCGAGATGCATTCCGGTTTTGCCGCGCTTCGCAACGAATGCGGCATGAACCTGCATCGGCCCGTTCGCGCGATCGAACTGTCGGCGGAGGCTCGCGCCAACATCGCGCGCATTCAGGATATCTGGGGCGAGTGCCGCGAACGCTATGGGCAGTCGGGGCCGTTCCTGTTCGGCGCTTTTGGCGCCGCGGATGCCATGTTTGCGCCGGTGGTGCATCGCTTCCGCACCTATGCGATCGCGGTGACGAAAGAGACCCAACGCTACATGGACACGATGATCGCGCTGCCGGCTTTTGCGGAATGGACCAAAGCCGGACTTGCGGAGACGATCGTCATTGAGAAATTCGAGACGGCCTGATTCGAATTGACGCGGCGGTTCCAGGCTATTTTTTCTCTATCCGCCTGGAACCCGCCGAGTTCACATTTACACTTTTAATGAAACTGATTGCCCTTGCGATCGTTAAGCCCGCGCAATTCTTTGTTGGGGGTGCACGATGGTCGGAAGAGCGTATTTGTCGCGTCAGGCGTTGGCGCTTTTGAGTTTTGCTCGCGCCACGGGGAACCCTGAACTCGCGGCATTGCTGGTTGAGAAGGCTGCTAGCTTTAAATTGCAGGCCGATGAAATCGTGCCGTCCGGCGACATCAGTCCAAAAGCCCCTGATGTAGAAACGATTCCTCCATCTCGCACCCGCTGATACGCGATTCCCAGATCGCTCTGATGTGATGGATTTATGATTGGTCGCTCGGGTGAGCGGCGGCGTCGAATCCATTCCGTCCGTCTGATTCGACGCTTGACCGGAACCGGTAAAAGCGGTCTGAATCGCCGCGCGGGTTTCGCTATCCAGCCCAAAGGGGTTTGATCATGGGAATTCTTGATTCATTGGAAAATTCACCGGCTTTCAAAGGCGCGCTCGGCCAGTTGGGGGCTGCTGTGCTGCCTGCCGTGCTGAGCGAAGTGATGGGCAACGGCGGGCAGGGAGGTCTGAACGCCATTGTCGCCAAATTGCAGCAGGCGGGTCTTGGCGACCAGGTGAAGTCGTGGCTTGGCAACGGACAGAACCTGCCAATCACCGCAGAGCAGCTTCAGCAGGTGCTGGGCAGCGACACGGTCAAGCAACTCGCCGCCAAGTACAACATTCCAGTCGATCAGATCACCCAGATCCTGGCGCAGCAGCTGCCAAAGGCGGTTGATCACGCGAGCCCCGACGGGAAGCTGCCGCACACGGCCTGATTTTCGGAAAAAGGAGTTCTTTGACCGCCTGGAGCACAACGCCCGGCGGTATTATTTTGTTGTTTGAACCTCTGGTTCCAAGGCGTGACCGCCAGCTGTCCGGGCCGCTCACGCAGGACGGCCAATATGCCTGCGCCGGCCGTTTATCTAACTGAAAACCCTGCCAAATTATCGCATTTGCCATGTGCGGATCGCGCTGGCCAAAAAGTTTGGCCGCGTGCTATACAGCCGATTGTTTCAGTCAGCCGACGCAAGCGGGACCGAAGGCGGTAGCTGACGTTTTGCGTAATGGAGAGGGCGTTGAGCCATAAATATAGGGTCGGAGAGACCGTCTATTTTACCGCCAGCAACGTTGCACGTCCGGCCGCGAGCGGAACCTACGAAGTGATCCGCCTGCTTCCGACCGACGGAGACGACTGCCAATACCGGATCAAAAGCTCCACCGAGGCGTTCGAACGTGTGGCCAAGGAAAGTCAGCTCGCACTTTCTTGACGCGTCACACCGTGTGATGAAGCAGAGTTCCGCTTTATCCGCCGTCAAAAGGCCCGGTTCGCAGAAGTAGGTTGCTGGTCAAGCTCGTGTAGCGGTTTTGGAATCCAGCGTCATGGCTCCATTCCGCCATGCGGATTTTCGAACCAGGCTGCGCTAGCTATTGCTATTGTCCTTTAGTTTCTGCCGGCACACTCGAGGGACATCGCGCATGAATTGGGCCTGGGCCAACACGCTCGATCAAATGTGGCGTTCTCCCGCATTTCCGATGTGGCTGACGGTGGCCACGGCGGGGTTTTTCGCCGTCATTGTGCTCATCACTTTGTTTCGGGCCGAAAAGTCGGTG
Organism: Bradyrhizobium sp.; assembly: GCA_049509335.1. Lineage (GTDB taxonomy): Bacteria > Pseudomonadota > Alphaproteobacteria > Rhizobiales > Xanthobacteraceae > Bradyrhizobium. Next base: position 7,295 of record JBEKZZ010000041.1, read on the forward strand.
GCGAACGGTGCGCTGACAATCATCACGCTGTTGGCCGTTGGGGTTGCTCTCGCCGCAACTACCCGCGGTTTAGGTTCAGGTGGTTCCGGCGCAACCGAGGACAGCCGTTCTTCTTCAGTGGCAACAGCGAGCCTGCCGGCGCTCGCTTGCGTCGACGATCTGGCCGGAGATTTGGTTTTATCCGCCTGCGAAAGGGCCGTGTTCGGTTCCCCCGAGGCCACGGCTGCAGCACTTTCTTACGCCGCCCGCCAAATCACCCGCTTGACCAGTTTGGGCGACGTAGCGGCCGCCAACAAGAACATGACACCCGAACTCGAGGCGCTGCGCCGCGCGGTGGAGCACGACCGATATGGGCTGATGGCCGAGGTGCTTGCGGTTCGCGAGCATTGCACGCCGACCAACTGTGCCGCGTTCAGATCCCTGACGGACAGCCGTCAGGTCTCGGCCAATATCAGCGAACAGACCTATGAGGGCTTGATCGGGCGGCATTCGATCGGCTGGAACGCGCCGGCAGCCTCGCTTGTCCCGCCGGTTGCAGCGCTCATTCCGGGCGTGCCGACGGGCAAGCCGACCAACGCGGAATTTCCAAGCGCCGCTTCGACGCCCCCGGTGAGTATCATGACGCCGGAACCGACGACGGCATCGGCGTCACGTCAGCCGGCAGCAGCGGCCGCTACACCTTCGCCGGCACCCAAGCCGGCGGCATCGGCGTCGCCAACGGTGGCGGCGGCCAAGAAACAGCCGGCGCCGAAACCTGCCCGGGCGCCGACGCCAGCTCCGGCTACCTCTCAGGCGCCGGCTGCCGCCTCCACCGACTGAACTTAAGGCCTGTGCGCAGGCTTTGACATTCGCTTGACGAACCTGCGTCCAGGCCGATAGCGAATGTCAAATCCACTGTTCGCGCTGATATATAGAAAATATGCCGCTTCATCTGATCAAGCTTTGCGTCGGTTGCGACTCCATCAAGGACCTCAAGGGGTGGGTTGCCGAGCGCATGAAGGCCGCCAAAAAGAAGGGCCAGCCGGCCCATCATATCCACGTCACACGGATGACGCCCAAGCGCATCGAAGAGGTGCTCGCTGGGGGCTCGCTCTATTGGGTTATCCGTGGCGAAATCGCCGCACGCGAAAAACTGATCGCCGTTGAGCCCTTTCGTGACCGGGACGGCATCGGCCGATGCCGTCTGGTGATGCAGCCGAAGGTGATCGCAGTTTCGCCACGTCCGATGCGGGCCTTCCAGGGATGGCGGTACTTCGAGGCGACCTCCGCGCCGCCCGACCTCACGAAGTCGGCCGCGTCAGGTGTTGCGGCCATGCCCGAGCCGATGCGCCGCGAACTGCGCGACCTCGGGTTACTCTAGGCCTTCACACAGCGATATTATCGATCAGCCGGGTGGTTCCGATTTTGGCCGCGACCAGAATGCGCAATGGTCCATCCTTTATCGATGTGACCTGCGCCAGCGTTTCGGCGTGCCTGGCCTCGAAGTAATCCACCGAAAATCCGGCCGCGATGATCGTCTCAATGGCGCTGGCCTGTGCGGCATGAACGTTCTCTCCGGTGCGCAGGCGGCGCGCCGTTTCTTTCATGGCCTGGAACAGAACCGGCGCGGCGCGGCGCTCCTCCGGCGACAAGTAGACGTTGCGCGAGGACATCGCCAGGCCGTCGCGCTCGCGCACGGTTTTGGAACCGACCACCTTGACGCCGAGGTCAAGGTCGGCAGCCATCCGCGCCACCACGCGCAATTGCTGAAAATCCTTTTCGCCGAAGATGGCGATATCGGGCCGGCATTGCGTAAACAATTTGCCGACCACGGTAGCAACACCGCCGAAGAAATGCGGCCTGAAGCGGTCCTCGAGGTCCGCCAACGCCGGCCCGTCCGTAACAATACGGCTCGCGAAACCGTCCGGGTACATGGTTTTGACGTCGGGATTCCAGATCAGATCGACGCCCTCAGTCGTCAGCTTGGCGAGATCGGCTTTCCAGGTTCGCGGGTAAGATCCGAAATCCTCGGAGGGCGCAAACTGAGTCGGGTTGACGAAGACCGATACCACGACCCTTCTGGCGCGCCGCTTTGCCAGCCGCACCAGCGACACATGGCCGTCATGGAGTGCTCCCATGGTCGGCACCAGCGCGATCGAGGCTTTCCTCGCACGAAGATCATCGAGCGCGCGGCGAAGCGCAGGGATTGTGCGGGCGATGATGGGGCGTGACGGCATCGGATCTCAATCTTTGGGAGCGGGGCGTCGGACGTGTGGCGCCGCAGGGCGGGTTGCTGTCCGACTCTACCAAGCTCCGTGCCGTGCCGCCAAGCGCGGCAGAGGTCCAGTTGGCATTCGCAGCGATAGACGCTTTGCAAAATGCCACTGTCTCATGCAAGCCGCGCGCGATTCATCATAAAGGCAGGCGAGGCTTCGATTTGCAGAGACGTTTGCGCATTTAACTTGACCGCGCGCGCGCGTAATTTGAAGATACCGAAAGGGGGGTCGAAGCATGTTGCTCCAGACTAGTCAGGGTCAATCGGGCTCGGCTCATGTCGTTGTGCTGGGCAACGAAAAAGGTGGCTCGGGCAAATCCACCACGGCCCTGCATATCGCCGTTGCTCTGCTGAAAGCCGGCCAGCGCGTCGCCACCATTGACCTCGATTGCCGGCAGCAAAGCTTCACCCGCTACATCAACAATCGCCGCGCATGGGCGAATCGGACCGGCATCGATCTCGAGCTTCCGGTGCATCGCTGCATCAAGCTCGGCCAGACCATGCAGATCGCCGAAAACGAGATAACCGAATTCGAGCAGTTCGAAGAATCGGTGAGGGTGGTCGAACATAGTTTCGATTTCATCGTGATCGATACGCCGGGTTCCGACAGCTACCTCATGAGGCTGGCGCATTCGATGGCCGACACGCTGGTCACGCCGATCAACGACAGCTTTCTCGATTTCGATGTCCTGGGAACCGTCGATCCCGAAACCTATTCGGTCACCGGCGAAAGCCACTATGCGGAAATGGTGCGCGATACCAGGCGCAAGCGCCGCCAGATCGACGGCGTCAGCACCGACTGGATTGTCGTTCGCAACCGCTTGTCGATGCTGGGGTCGCGCAACAAGCAGCTTGTGGCCGACGGGCTGAACGAATTGTCGTTGCGGCTCGGCTTTCGTTCGGTCGACGGGTTTGCCGAGCGTGTGGTGTATCGCGAATTCTTCCCACGCGGCCTGACGGCGCTTGATGACCTCGACGAGGCCACGCTCGGCGCCCGCCCGAACCTTGGGCATGTGACGGCGCGTGAAGAGGTCACCAGCCTGTTGCGCCAACTCAAATTGCCGCTGGACGAACGCGGCCGCCGTCGCGCCGCCAACCGCGCTGAGTGGTTCAATCAGGTCGATAAGCCCCTGGAACTGCACGACATCATCGGAGCCTGAGCTTTTATCGGCGAAATGCGCCGGTGATTGCGCGCGAGCCGCCGAATTTCCCCTCGAGTTGCTCGGGTTCCGCTTATCGCCTGTTTACCAGGGCCTTGTTTTACCGCAGCTTTACCCAAGATCTGAACCCGCTTTTGACCTAGGGCGTTCATCTGTATGCGTGTTCGGTGGGTCTTTCCCAGAGCCTTCTGCCTATGGATTGGTGCGTCGCACAATGATCAGTCGGCGGAATACCAATATTTAGTCTTTCCGTCACGTCAGCGTGAATTATATTAAGTGTGCGTGAAGCCGTATCTCGGCCTGAAACTCAGGCAATTGAAACGGTTCCGCCGAGGACGAACATGAAACGTGGAATTGCCGTTCTACTTTCCCTGTCGGCTGTGTTCGCGGTTGCCTATTTCACCGCAAGCAAGTGGGCGATCCGCCATGAGACGCTGATGTTTCATGATCCGTCGCGCGGTGATCGGCCGGTTGCCGTTGACGTTGCTGTGCGTCGCGATCGCGAATTGCAGGCGGATGCCGGGCTGGTCAAGTTGCCGTTGGCCATCCTTAATCACGGCAACACCGTCAAATTCACCGAATACTCTTTCCTGGCAAATCTATTCGCCGCCCGCGGATACATGGTGGCAAGCATCCAGCACGATCTTGATAGCGATGCGCCGCTGGTGACCAAGGTCGGCGAACTGTATGTCGGTCGTCTGCCGCAATATCACCGGGGTGTCGCCAATATCCGCTTTGCGATCGATGAATTGAAGAAGGTCCAACCCAACGCCGATTACGACCACCTGACCATGATCGGGCATTCCAACGGCGGCGATATCTCGATGTATTTCGCCAAGCTCTATCCCGACCAGATCAAGAAGGTCGTGACGCTCGATAATCTGCGCGTCCCTTTCCTGACCGATGGCCGGTTCAAGATCATCTCGTTCCGTTCGAAAGATCCCGTCTTCAAGCCTGATCCCGGCGTCATTCCCGACGACGAGATTTGCGCCAAGGCCGGAATAACGGTGGTGCGCACCTCGTTCCAGCATAATGACATGCGTGATACCGGTCCCGACGAAGCCAAGACGGCGATCCAGGGCATGCTGGACAAGATGCTGGACGACGATAGCCCGCTCCGGCCGGTCGACACCGCCGCCGCCGCGCCGCCCGTCATGACGGAGGCGGGCCCGGTTTCTCCCTATGCGCCGGTTGCGCATAACTGACAGCGGACCCATCCCTGACCACCCGGCACTGGACGGCTCAGGTCGTCTGGAAGTTGCGGTTTGACTTAGGTCAGCGCGAGCTATTTCGCCGTGGCGATTTCGGCGATGGCCTTGAGTGCAGCCGTCAGGTTGTTCGCCACGGCTTCAACTCCGCTTACGCCGTGCCGCGCAGCGAGCCACGCTGGATCATTCCAGGACAACCAAGTGTCACCCGCGGTGTCCTGCCAAACCAGCGCCTTGAGCGGAAGGTCGATCCCGATCGTCTGCACGGATTGCATCAGGGGTGTGCCGCCTTTGGCATTCCCGAAGATCAGAACCTCCGTCGGCCGCAACGAAAGCCCGGCGGCCGATGCGCCCTCGGCGTGATCGATCCGGGCAAACACCGTCAAGCCCTTGGCTTTGACCGCAGCTTCCAGCCGATTCATCGTCTCTTGTGGCGAATGGCTGCTTTTGACGGTCGTCAAACCCTGCACGGCCATGGCTTACGCTCCCTTGCTTTCGGCTTGGCGGCAGTTGCGAAGATAAGGGTACGTTATCGCGGCGCCAACTCGCTTTTTTGACGGGCGCTGCGAGGATGTTGAGGACCGGCATGCTTTTTTCGTCCGCTGCAACTATATTGCAGCCATGCTCACGCTGATTACAGGCGCCGTCGCCGCTATCGCTCTGTATTCGCTGCTGCAAATGTTCCGTGCGGCCAATCCGGCCGTGCTTGCGCGCGCGATCAAGATTGGCGGAGGTGTGCTGGCGCTCGCGGCTGCCGTGATCATCGGCCTCAAGGGCCAGCTTTTGGTAGCCTTGCCGCTCGGTTTTTTCGGCGCCGGCCTATTAGGCTGGGCGCCGTTCGGAACGTTCGGCGGTCAGTTATTTGAACGCTATCTGGACCGCGGGCTTCCCGGTGGGCGTCAGAACGCGCAAGGAGACGCGGCAGGCCGGCAACGCGGCGCGGCGCTTGGCGGCAAAATGACGGACGAGGAGGCTTATCAGATCCTTGGCTTGAAGCCGGGGGCGGGGCGTGACGAGATCGGCCGTGCTCACCGCGCACTCATGAAGAAACTGCATCCCGACCAAGGGGGCCCGTCGACGTACCTCGCTGCCCGGGTAAACGAGGCCAAAGAGGTTTTGCTTCGCACGCATCACAACTAACTCCGGAACGCCATCAAACGCTGAGAACCGAGAAGTGGCTCAGTTGAGGTTTAACCGGAAAAGCTTGACGAGAAGTTTGCAAGGCAAAGGCGGCGTCCTCGCGAACGCCGCCTGGCATTCGTTTAGGCTTTTAGTTGTGAACCGTGATGCAAGAAACGTCGCTGCGCTTGAGCGTGCGGCAGACCGCTTCGGCCTGATCATGGTCAAGGCCGGCAAAACGGGCACGGAACAACGTCCGATCGCCTTTGGCGACCACCTGCTCGGTGAATGAATCGGCCTTGTTGAGCAGGCCATGCGCCTGGCTGCGGGCGGCCTCGATTCGCTGACGCGCTTCGCTTTCGCTCTCGAGTGCGCCGACCTGGACGATCCATCCGGTGTGGGTGACGGCAGGCTGCGGTGGAGGGGGGGCCACGTAGGCCATTGCTTGCGACGGCGACGAGGAGGTGACGCCGGCGGCCGGCAGCGTGCCGAGGATGCCCTTGCCGGTGCCGTGACCCGCCGGCTGCGGGGGTAGTTCGGTATTTGCGACGTCGGACTTGGTCAAGTCGGTCTTCGACAAGTCGGCCTTCGCCACAACCGCGCTGGAAGTTTCAGCGACGTCCGGCCGCGCCGGTATGGCGTTCGTGACGGGCGGGACAGGCTGAGCAGGACCGGCGGAGGCCAATTTGGTCTGTCCGGCCTTGATCTGGACGGTCTTCACTTTGACGGGCTTCATCGGTTCGGATGAGCCGGGGATGGTCGAGATCGGCTGGGTCTGGATCACGCCGCTGTTAAAGGGCGGCAGGTCGCTCTTGGCATCGGACTTTATCGACGACGAGTCTGCTCTGGCTTGCGACATCAGTGAAGCGGCAGCAGCCGGTCGCGGCGGGGCCGGCATCGAAACCGGAGCCGATTGAACCGGTGAGGGCGGCGCGGCTGGCGGCGCGTCCTGGGTTTCGTCGTCCGCGACGTCGATATTGCTGTTTGACGGACCACGCTCAGTTATTGCGGCGACCGTGCGCCGGGTCGAGGCCTTTTCGAGATTTTCGGCCAGAAGGCTGCGCATGATGGCATCGCGCGAGCCGCCGCTGCGGCCGCCCATCACCACACCCACCAGATGGCGGTTGCCCCTGCGCATCGAGGTCACGAGATTGAAACCGGAAGCGCGGGTATAGCCGGTCTTGATTCCATCGACGCCCTCAACCGAGCCCAGGAGATGGTTGTGGTTGGCGATCGAATGACCGCGGAAGGTGAACTCCGCCGTCGAAAAATAGCGATAGTAGCGCGGGAACCGGTCCTGAATCGCTCGGCCCAGCGTCGCCTGATCGCGGGCGCTCGTGACCTGCTCGTCATCAGGCAGTCCCGATGCGTTGCGATAGACCGTTTTGCTCATTCCGAGCATGTGCGCCTTGCGGGTCATCAACTCGGCGAAATCGTCTTCGTCGCCGGCCAGCGCCTCCGCGATCACGACGGCGGCGTCATTGGCTGAGCGTGTCACCAATCCCTTGATCGCGTCTTCGACGCGGATGGTCTGGCCCGGCATCAAGCCAAGTTTGGTCGGGTCCTGCTCGGAGGCGTGTTTTGACACCGGCATTTCGGTGTCGAGCTTGATCTTGCCGGCATCGAGGCGCTCAAACAGCAGATAAAGCGTCATGATCTTGGTGAGGGAGGCCGGATGGCGGCTTGCGTCCGGATTGCTCGATGAAAGCGTCGCGCCGGAATTGCCGTCTACGATGATCTGGGAAAAAGCCGGGCTAAAGCTGTCTTCCGCCGATTCCTCGCGGTGATGGCGGACATAATGATGATAATAGTGCCGGTAATGGCGTGCTTCAGCGATGTCGGTGGTGAAAGTGACCGCGGCTATGACCGCGGCAAACCCGAAAAAACAAACCCGCAGATGATGCGAGGTTACCAAGCTGGTCCGAAGCATGAACTTTCCCGTCCCATTTTCTGTCTTGATCACTGGTTCGTGAGGCCAAATTATGCCCAACGGCCGGTGAAGCTTCCCTGTTCAGAAACCGACTGCTGGGCTATTTCTCCGCGTCGGCCGACAGTCCGCCATTCTAGCTAAGACGCTGTTCACAAACAGATTTTCGTGCCCGTCCTAAACCGGACAGGCCCGCGGAATCAGGGTATGGGGCGGGAGTTTCCAAACGATTAAGAAAGACTTGCGGAAAAGCACGGGATTCGAAGTTTTCCTCGATATCGTAGCTATTTCTTGTGCGATGCACAATCTCGCCGCTGAGACCGGTATTGCCCTCCCGCCGGTCATTGGCGAACGGCCCGGGAGAACGGGCCCAAGCAACAAGTTCCAGGCAACAGTTCACCCGACCGACTGGATTCTTCTTAAGGCACGCTTCGGAAAACCAGGGGGATCTCCAGCGGTGGCCAGGACCAGTGCGGCCGTCGAAATAACACTTGGGGCCGTCAAAAACTGACGTGTGGAAGTAACGCGCCGGCCGCCACCACCCGCTTTGTCAAACCGGACCGAATTGACTAAGCTTTTTGGCGAGCACATTCCGGGAATCGGGTTTGCCGCCAGGCGATAGTGACCAAACGATCGTGAATATTCTACGAGCTTGCGGCCGGACAAAGCCGGACCCATATTCTTGTTCGCGCCGTGGGCCGAAGAGGACTTCAAACACTCCCGTCATGTTAGGCTTGATTACCAGCCCCGATCCGCAACCGTTGTCGATTGCCTCATTCTTTCCTCGAATGGCCAACGATGATAACCGCTCTGGCGGAACCAGTGGCCCGGCCACTTCCGTTATCACCAAGGTCAAGCCGAAGACCAAGCGGCCCAATCTCTACCGCGTCCTGATTTTGAACGACGACTACACGCCAATGGAGTTCGTTGTTCTCGTGCTGGAGAAATTCTTCCAGAAGGATTTAGAGGCTGCGACCAAGATCATGCTGCACGTCCATCATAACGGCATCGGCGAGTGCGGTATTTTCACCTACGAAATCGCCGAAACGAAAGTAACGCAGGTGATGGATTTCGCGCGCAAACACCAGCATCCCCTGCAATGCGTGATGGAAAAGAAGTAAAGCCGCAGCCCCGGCCAAAAGGCCGGGCTTTTACCTATTTCAGTTTTTCACAGCTTGAAATCGGAACGGGTCTTGCATCCGCTGGGATAGGTTAACCTGGAAAATCACGGGTAAAGCCGTCTCCTCACGTCGCCGTGCGGGGAGAACTATATCAACCGGTCTTTCGCCACGATCGGGCGCAACTATATATGACAAAGGTTGTTGTTGCCTCACCGGCCAACGGCGATCATGATGGCAGGGGGCCATAGAGGACGCGAATGCCGACTTTTTCCCAAAGCCTAGAGCAATCCCTGCATCGTGCGCTGGCGATTGCAAACGAGCGTCATCATCAATATGCGACGCTCGAACATCTCTTGCTGTCGCTGATCGATGACAGCGATGCCGCCGCTGTGATGCGTGCATGCAGCGTCGACCTCGACAAGCTGCGCTCCAGTCTCGTCAACTATCTCGAAACCGAATTCGAAAATCTGGTGACGGACGGTGCAGACGACGCCAAACCGACCGCCGGCTTCCAGCGCGTGATCCAGCGCGCGGTCATTCACGTTCAGTCCTCCGGGCGCGAGGAAGTCACCGGCGCCAATGTGCTGATCGCGATCTTTGCCGAGCGCGAGAGCCACGCCGCCTATTTCCTGCAAGAGCAGGACATGACCCGTTACGACGCAGTCAATTACATCAGCCACGGTATCGCCAAGCGGCCCGGCGTGTCGGAAGCGCGTCCCGTCCGTGGCGTCGACGAAGAGACCGAAACCAAGGGCAACGAGGATTCCAAGAAGAAGGGTGAGGCGCTCGAGACCTACTGCGTCAACCTCAACAAGAAAGCGCGCGACGGCAAGATCGACCCGGTGATAGGACGCAACTCCGAAATCAATCGTGCGATTCAGGTGCTTTGCCGCCGGCAGAAGAACAATCCGCTGTTCGTCGGCGAAGCCGGCGTCGGCAAGACCGCGATTGCGGAAGGGCTTGCCAAGCGCATCGTCGACAGCGAAGTGCCGGAAGTGCTTTCGGCGGCCACGGTGTTCTCGCTCGACATGGGCACATTGCTGGCCGGCACGCGCTATCGCGGCGACTTCGAGGAGCGCCTGAAGCAGGTGCTCAAGGAACTCGAGGCGCATCCGAACGCGATCCTGTTTATCGACGAGATTCATACCGTTATCGGCGCGGGAGCCACTTCGGGCGGGGCAATGGATGCCTCCAACCTGCTGAAGCCGGCTTTGGCCTCGGGCACCATCCGTTGCATGGGCTCGACGACCTATAAGGAATATCGCCAGCACTTCGAGAAGGATCGCGCGCTGGTGCGGCGTTTCCAGAAGATCGATGTCAACGAGCCGACGGTGGAAGATGCGATCGCGATCCTTAAGGGCCTGAAGCCCTATTTCGAGGACTACCACCGGCTGAAATATACCAACGAGGCCATTGAGGCCGCGGTGCAGCTGTCGTCGCGTTATATCCACGACCGCAAGCTGCCGGACAAGGCGATCGACGTGATCGACGAGTCCGGTGCGGCGCAGATGCTGGTGGCCGAGAACAAGCGCAAGAAGACGATCGGCATCAAGGAAATCGAAACCACCATCGCCACGATGGCGCGGATTCCGCCCAAGAGCGTTTCCAAGGACGATGCCGAAGTGCTCAAGCACCTCGAACAGACCCTGAAGCGGGTGGTGTTCGGCCAGGACAAGGCCATTGAGTCGCTTTCGGCTTCGATCAAGCTCGCGCGCGCCGGCTTGCGCGAGCCGGAGAAACCGATCGGCAGTTATCTGTTTTCGGGCCCCACCGGCGTCGGCAAGACCGAAGTCGCCAAGCAGCTCGCAGCCTCCCTCGGTGTCGAGTTGCTGCGCTTCGACATGTCCGAATATATGGAGCGACACACCGTGTCGCGCCTGATCGGCGCGCCTCCCGGCTATGTCGGCTTCGACCAGGGCGGTCTTCTCACCGACGGCGTTGACCAGCATCCGCATTGCGTGGTGCTGCTCGACGAAATCGAGAAGGCCCATCCAGATCTCTACAACGTGCTGCTCCAGATCATGGATCACGGCCGGCTCACCGACCATAATGGCAAGCAGGTCAACTTCCGCAACGTGATCCTGATCATGACCACGAATGCGGGCGCGGCCGACCTTGCGCGTCAGGCGTTCGGGTTCACCCGCTCAAAGCGGGAAGGCGACGATCACGAAGCGATCAACCGGCAGTTCGCGCCGGAATTCCGCAACCGTCTCGATGCCATCGTCTCGTTCGCGCATCTCAATGCGGATGTGATCGGCATGGTGGTTGAAAAGTTCGTGCTTCAGCTTGAGGCGCAGCTCGCCGACCGCGACGTCACAATCGAACTGTCCGAGCCGGCGAAGGCCTGGCTGGTGCAGCACGGCTATGATGAGCAGATGGGCGCGCGGCCGATGGCGCGCATCATCCAGGAGCACATCAAGAAGCCGCTGGCCGACGAGGTTCTGTTCGGCAAGCTGAAGGGCGGTGGTCACGTCCGCGTCGTGCTGGTCAAGGACGAGGCAACGTCTCAGGACAAGATCGGCTTCGACTTCGTCGAGGGCCCGGTCACGCCGAAGCCGGAGAAATTGCCCGGCGCCCGCAAGCGCACCGTGCCGCGCAAGCCAAAGCCGAATGGTCCGAGCGGCGGCGGGTCCAAGGGCTCGACCTCCCGCGTTCCGCTGGTGAAGGCCTGAGCGGATCGAAGTCAACGAAATCAAAGCCGGCGCATCGCGCCGGCTTTTTTGTTAGATAAAGGCTGGTCACAGGCCACTTGGGAAACGAACATGATCATCGAAAATCAGGCCATGGTGACGGAGGCGGTCGAACAGGCCGTTTCCCGCGTCGAGGATCCGCGGCTGCGCGAAATCCTGCTGGCGCTGGTGAGGCATCTGCATGGTTTCGTGCGTGACGTACGCTTGACCGAACGCGAGTTTGGCGATGCGGTGCGGTTCATTGCTGCAATGGGGCACAAGACGACCGATTCCCACAACGAGGTGATGCTGATGGCAGGTTCGCTCGGCGTGTCGCCATTGGTCTGTCTGCTTAACAACGGCAATCACGGCGAGAGCGAAACCCAGGCCAACATGCTGGGCCCGTTTTGGCGCGACGACCAGCCGGCCTATGCGAGTGGCGATTCACTGGTGCGCTCGCCAACGCCCGGAGCAGAATTATTCGTTTCGGTTTCGCTCGAAGACGCGAACGGCAAGCCGGTCGCAGGCGCGGAGGTCGACGTCTGGCATTCCTCGCCGGAAGGCCTCTATGAAAATCAGGATCCGCAGCAGGCCGATATGAATCTGCGCGGGCGTTTTGTCTCCGGCCAGGATGGACGGTTTCATTTTCGAAGCGTCAAGCCGGCGGGCTATCCGATTCCCGTCGATGGCCCCGTCGGCCAACTGGTGCGCGCCACGCGCCGCCACCACTTTCGCCCCGCGCATCTGCACTTCATGGTCTTCAAACCCGGTTGCAAAACCCTGATCTCGCAAGTTTATTCGCCCGACGATCCCAATATCGATTCGGACGTGCAATTCGGCGTCACCCGCGCGCTGATTGGCAACTACGTCCGCCACGACAAGCCGTCGGCTGAGCACGGGTTTGCGGCGCCTTGGTATTCGCTTGATCAGCGCTTCGTGCTGGAAGCGGGCGAGGCACGGCGGCCGGCTGCACCGATCCGCGGCAAGGTTCAGACTTAAAGCCTACCGGATCAATCCGGCGAGCCTTGGCAGAGTCAGGCTGATCTCGGGAATACAGATGATCAGCAAAAGGCCTGCGAACAGCGCGAGCATATAGGGCACATAGGTGCGGAAATGCTCACCGACATTCAGTCGTGCAAAGCGCAGAGCCATCAATAAGCCAACGCCCATCGGCGGCAGGAACAGACCGATTCCGACCGCGGCGGTCTGAACAATATTGAAATGGATGGAGTCGATGCCCATGGCTTCCGAAATCGGAAATACCACGGGAATGAGTACGACCGCGGCAGGAAGACCCTCCAGCACCATGCCGAACAAGCAGCTCACGATCGCGGTGACCATGAGAAACAGCCAGGGATGCCCCTTAAGTGGCGACAGCATTTCGCCGAGCAATTGCGGTACACCGCTCACGCCCATCAGATACTGATAGACGGACGCGACCGCGAGCAGGAACACCACGGCTGCGGTGAGGATCGCGCTGTCATAGGCGATCCTGCCCATCTCGCGCCAGGAGACGTTGCGGTAGTAAAGCTTCGCGGCGAGAAAGGCGTAGCCTGCGACCACGGCGCCGGCCTCGGTCGCGGTGATGATGCCGAGAATGAAGCCTGCGAGAATCACGAAAGGCACCACCATCGGCACTGCCGCATGCAGCGCGGCTTCGCCCAGGCGTTTGAAACTCGGTCTTATGTCGACCGGCCAGTCCTTTTGCCGCGCACGGATGTAGACGACGGCCATCAGGCAAAACATCATGACCATGGCCGGAATGAAGCCGGCGACGAACAACGCCACCGCCGAGGTGTTGGTCACTTGCGCGATCACGATCATGAAGATCGCCGGCGGCACCAGCATGCCCATCGCTGTGCCCGCCGCGATCAGGGAAGCGGAATCGCGCGGGTCGTAACCGGCTTTGGTCAGAGGCGGCATCAGCGCCGAGCCCAGCGCTGAGACTTCGGCCATCTTCGACCCGCAAATGTCGGAGAAGAAATAGGCGACCACGATCACCGACATCCCAAGACCGCCCTTGACCCAGCCGATCAGTGCCCGTGCCAGTTCGACGAGCGCATGGCTCATGCCGCAGCGTTCCATCAGATTGCCGGCGAACACGAAGGCGGGGATCGCAAGCAACACCCAGCTTTGCGAACCCGAGACCAGCGCCGAGGAGAGTTGCTGCATGGGATAGCCGCCGATCCACAAGCCCGCGACGCCGGCAACCGCGAGCGCGAATACGATCGGCATCGAGAGCAGGATCAGCAGGACGAAGATGGCGGCGACTTCAGCAAGCAGCATGAATGGCGCGCCCTAATGGTCCACGTGCGGGGATTCGCCCTGCAGCAGCGGCGATATCATCGTGGCCAAACCGTAGACGGCAATCAGGATGCCGCCGATCACGGCGGAAGCGTAAAGCCAGGCGAGACTGATTTCGAGGCCGGGTGTCATCAATGTGCGGTTAAGCAGACAAAGCTTGAAGCCATACCACGCCACCAAAAGGCCGACGCCCGTGATGAGCGCATGGTTGAAGCGACGGATCCAGAGCTGCGTCGTCTCTGGCAGGCGATGCACGAACACCGACAGCGCAAAATGCGAACGCGACTGGATTCCGATCGCAGCCCCAATCAGCGTCAGCCACGCCAGCGACAATTCGCCGACCTCCTCGACCCAGGTGAAGGGCACCGGATCGACGTCGAGCCAATCGGTGATGGCGCCGACGAAATAGCGCAGGATGACGCCAACCAGGAGGTTGACGATCGCGAGCACGATCAAGGCCGTGACCGCAACTTTCGGAACGGTTTTAAGGATACGCAGCATGAGCGCAAAAAATTCCGGCAAGAGGGGCGGGCTTTAAGCCTTGAAGCCTTCGATCTCGTCCCACAGGGCACCGTATTGCGCTTTATACGCCGGCCAGATCTTCTCTCGCGCCACTTTGCGGAATTCGTCGACCTTGGCTTCGACAACGGTCATGCCGAGCGGCTCCAGCAGCGCCTTGGCCTCCTCGAAATGATCGACCGATTCGGTTGACTGGCGAATTTTTTCCTGCGCGGCGCGCGACAATTCGAGAACCAGTTTTTGCTGGTCGGGCGTCAAACCATTCCAGATGTCGAGATTCATCACCGCATTGGTCGGGCCGTAATTGTGGTAGGTGAGGGAGGCGTATTTCGAGACTTCGTAGATTTTGAGCGCTTTCATGTTGACGACGGGCAAATCGCCGCCATCGATCACGCCCTGTTTGGCGGCGGTGACGACCTCGCCATAGGCCATCGGCACGGCGTTGCCGCCCAAGCCATTGATGGTGTCGCCGAAGATCTTCGACTGTTGCACGCGGATCTTCAGCCCGCGCAAATCCCTCGGTTCGATGATGGGCTTCTTCGAAGTCCAGAAATGGCGGAAGCCATAATCGAAATAGCAGAGCACCTTGAGCTTATAATTGTCTTCGATCTGCCTGCTCAGCTTGTCGCCGATCTGGCCGTTGAGCATGGCGTAGGCTGTCGTGTAGTCCTTGACGAGATAAGGCACGAGCAGCGCGCCCATCTCGGGAAACAGCGTGGCGGCGGCGCCCGCCGGGCTGCCCATCGCGATGCTGCCGGACTTGACCGCGTTCATGATCTCAAGCTCTTGGGGGATCAAGGTCTTGCCGAAGAACTGCATTTCAAGGGCGCCATTTGAGCGCGCCGTCAGCTCTTTTGCCATCCAGTCAAAGGCGACCGCGGCGGATTCCGGCACGGCATTGATGTGCGCAAACACCAGTTTCTTCGGCTGGCTCTGGGCGAAGACGGGTGCGCGGCCGGTGGCGAGAATGCCCGCCAGGCCTCCGCCGGCACGAAGCAGCGTGCGGCGATTGAGGGTAGCGCGGCGCTGTGGCGCGTCTGGCATCAGGTTTCCTCCGGCTGTTTCTTTTGTGCTTATTTTATTGTCGTTCTGGGCTCGGCAGGCGCTAACCCGCCGAGTTGGCCGGGAGCTTACAGAAGTGTGCTCCCGTTGTAAGAGGGATATTGGTCGCAACCTTCGCAGCCGCGAAATGGCTTGTGCGGCACGGGTACGGCGCGCCTGGCGTTTTAGGGCGCAGCCGTTTTCTTAAGGTGCGGCTGCTTTGGCGTTGAGGTGACGCACCTCCCACGGCAGGATGATCTTCCTGAAGATCACCGGGTCCGGCCACTTATCGGCCGTGCGGCCCATGTGTCCGCCGACCGGGTTGATCCAGGCTTCGCGCGGCTCGATGCCACTATTCATGAGCAGTTCGAGATCGTCGATAGGCACTTGCGTATCGCGCGTGCCGCCCACGACCAGGATCGGCGCCGTGGGCTTGCCAAGCAAGCCCTGCGCTTGCAGCGACATCTTCGGCAGGAAGGCAATCAGTTCATCGGCGGATTTCAAACCATAAACAAACAGGCTCGCCGGAACCAGGTCGAACAGATATTCCCGCGTGTACATCCGGCCACGAAAGAAATCCGGCTGGAACGTGCGATGGATCGGCGGTGACTGCGTCACCGCGCCGACAAGACGCTGGGCTTCGGTGTGGGCGAGTTTCGCCGCCCAGTATGCGCCAAAACTTTGGCCGTGCACCAGGATGCGGTTCTTGTCGATTTCGCCCCGCGTCGCCAGATAGTCGAGGACGCGCGAATAAATCTGGTCGGCGGTCTCGTCGGCCTTGCGCGGCGCTTGTCCGGTGCCGGGGCTGTCCACGGCGAAGAATCCAATGCCTTCTGGAATGGCGGCGGTGTAGGTCTCGGCCACGGTTTCCTTGCGGCTGTCGAGGCCCGAAATGGCGAGCACGAGCGGCACCGGGCGCGACACGTTGGCGGGTAGTCTCAGATAGCCGACGATTTCCTTGCCCTCGTAGGGGATATGCACCACCTCGAGCGGCGGGTCGAACGAACGGGCGTGCTGCAAATAGGCGTCGACCGCCTTTTGGTACGCGGCCTGTTTTCCGGCTGATGTCGGGGACGGCCATTGGCCGAAATAATAAAGGCGCCAGGCGCGGACAAAGTTGGCGTCGGCCTCCTTGGGATCGGACGCTGCCTTCGCCTTGGCCATGTAGGTATCGGCGACCGCGCTCCAGGCGGCGGCCCATTCGTCCGGGTCCCGGCTATGAATGCGCCCGAGCGCATCGCTGGCGTCGACGGGCTGAATGCCTAAAGCGGGATAGGCCCCGGTTTGCGCGCGGGCCAGCGTCTCGGTCTTGATTTCGTCGATGGTGCGGTCGGTGGTTTGGGCCGAGGCGGCTGCGCCGGCGAGGTATGTCAGTGCGGCGGCGAAAAGTACGAAGAGAGCGCGCATGGTTTTTGTTTTTCCTCCCGTAGGTTTCCACGATTATGGGCGGGAAACGGGAGGGCGCACAAGGGAATGTCAGATAATTGAACTACTTCAGATAACCTGAATTACCCTTCACCGAGCAGTTCGTTGATGCGGCGCTGCAACTGGCGCTTTTTCTTTTCGCTTTTGCGTAAGCGTTCGGCGAGGTCCGAGCCCGGCAATTCGTAAGAGTGTTCCGGATTGAAGGCCACGCCGACGAAATTGTCGCGCCACCAGATGATCCGCGCCATAAAAGAACGTCCCTTGCGCGCGATTTTCAGCCGCAAAGAGGTTTTGGGGAGGCCAATTTCATTGGTGAATTCGAGATGGGCGCCGTGCTCGGAGATGTTGCGCACCACGCAATTTCTCGACGCGCCGCTTTCGGCGATCTCTGCAACCCCGCCATAAACCACCTTGTCGCGTACGCTCTGGCGTCGGTCCGTCATCGAAAATCTCCCAAAAAAACAGGCAGACTTTTACGCGGCTTTGCCGGTAGCGGAAGGCCATCGCGCCCAAAATGCCGTGTTAACGTAAACCGATGTCGGGAAAATTATGCCGCAAGCCGCAAGCATTAACGACAATTTTAGAAGATTTAGGCCGCCGTGTCGCGAAGCTTGCGCGCAACTTCCTTCTGGGCGTCGAATTCTCGCCGCCGCCCCCCCAGTTCCTCGGCGCTTAAGGCCGCGACATTGTTGTAATCGCGTTTCCAGGCAGCGTCCGCGCTCCATCGCAACGGTGACTGCACGGTGGTCTGGCCTGATGGCGCGGTTTCCAGCACGCGCAGCGCGAGCTCGAGTGTGAAGGTTTGCGAAGCGGCATCGTGTGGTTTGCCCGCGGAGTTGCCGAGCGGGAAATCGGAGAACAGGAAGCGGGGCACCGCGGCATGTTCGACAATATCCTTGGCGCAGCCCATCACCACGGTTGGGATGCCGCTGGCCTCCAGATGTCGGGCGACCAGACTGACGGTCTGATGGCAGACCGGACAGTTCGGCACCAGCACGACGGCATCGACGTGATCGGCCTGGCAGCGGGCGAGAATGTCAGGCGCATCGGTCTCGATCGTGACGCGATGGCTGCGGTTGGTCGGTGCGCCGAAAAAGCGCGGGGCGACCTCGCCAATCCGTTTTTCGGCAGCGAGCCGCTGCAACTGCGGTAACGGGAACCAGGTGCCGCTGTCTTCGGCCGACGTGTGCACGCGATCATAGGCGACGTGCGAAATCCGCACATCGTGCGGCTTGGAGGTATCACCCTCATAGACCGAATAGAACTTGGCGCCGCCGTTGTACTTGGCCCCGGGACCCTGATCGCCCCTGGCGGGGTCGAACGGCGCGGCGGTGGTGATGATGGCGATGCGGGACTGCGAGAGTGGCTTGCGCAACGGCTGAAACGGCGCCTCGACATAATGCGCCCAGCGATAGGGTGTGGTGTAGCCGATCGCAGCGTAATATTCCCGCGTGCGCGCCATATAGGGAATCGGCGCATCGTCGTCGGGCGCAAAGCCGCTATGGTCGTCAGAAGAAGTCGCCATGTCCCGAATATCTCATCAACGTGCCATCATTGAAAGATAGCTAATCGGTGGGCAGCGAATGTCAAATCCGCCCCGCGGGCAGGACTGCAATGCAAGGGTTCAGGAACGTGTACCCCTGGTTTTTCGCTCTCGCCGCGATGTTCTTCTGGAGCGCAGACGGGGCGATCGCGCAGGAGCCTGCGCCTGTCGACGGCATCGCTACGCCCAGCGTCGAAGAGCTCGCGATCCCGCCGGAAAAACCGGCCGATCCCGACACAAGGGAGGCCATGTGTCTGATGATCGAGGCGTCGGCGAGGGCCAACGACCTGCCGCTCGAGTTTTTTGCGCGCGTGATCTGGCAGGAAAGCCGCTTCCAGTCCGACGCCATTGGGCCCATGACTCGCCGCGGGCAGCGGGCGCAAGGTATCGCGCAGTTCATGCCGGGGACGGCGAGCGAACGGCGCTTGCTCGATCCCTTCGATCCCGTGCAGGCGCTGCCGAAGTCCGCCGAATTTCTCAGCCAGTTGCGCAACCAGTTCGGCAATCTTGGTCTCGCCGCGGCCGCCTATAATGCGGGGCCACGGCGGGTGCAGGAATGGCTCGCAGGCACCGGCTCGATGCCGCAGGAGACCCGCCATTACGTCTCAAGCATTACCGGCGCCACCGTCGAGGAATGGCAGGCAGCCGGCCGGGGCGGCCAGATATCCGACCGTGCGGCCGCGCGTACCACCTGCCAGGAGCTGATGGCGCTGCTCAAACGCGCGCCCAACTATTTTGTCACCAGGCTTGAACAGAGCGTGCAGCTCGGCGCTGCTCAGCCATGGGGTGTGCAACTCGCCGGTGGATTCAATCGCGACCTTGCGATGGCGATGTATTCGCGCGCGATGTCGCGCTTGCGTAGCGTGATCGGCGACCAGACGCCGACCTTGCTCAGCGCGCAGAATCGCAGCCGCGGCATGCGGCCGTTCTATCAGGTCCGTATTGGCGCCGACACGCGACAAGCGGCCGATGACCTCTGCAACCGCATCCTCCGTGCCGGTGGCGCTTGTTTTGTGCTGAGAAATATGGGCGTGAGGGGATGAGCGACGCATAACAGCCTTGAGCCTTCGCGAGGTTGACGGGCACTTCGTTCATCCGCGTTATGCCTGCCTCGACTCACGCGATTTCACGTTCACATGGTCTTTCCACCGCTCGATTCACCGCAATGGCATCAGCCGCTCCGTGCGTTCGCGTTGGGGATGGCTGCGGTTCGATGGACCATTCTCTCGGCGGTGCTGTTCGTCACCTATATCGGTATCGGCGCGCTCGCCCACGATACGCACTTTTCGTTGGCCTGGGCCCTGCTGGCCACGCTGCTGGTTTGGGCGGGGCCCGCGCAAATCATCCTGATCTCGACTTTGGCTTCGGGCGCCTCCGTCGTGCAATCGGCGATCGCGGTGACCGTGAGCGCGGTCCGGCTGTTTCCCATGGTGGTCGCGGTGCTGCCGATGATGCGCACACCACAGACCAGGCGGCGACAGCTTGTGCTGGTCGCTCATTTCACCGCGGTGACGCTCTGGGTCGAGTGCTACCGCTTCCTGCCTCATGTGCCGCGCGAGCGTCGTATCGCCTTTGTCCATGGGCTCGGTAGTGGGCTCGCGTTGATCGGTCTGGTCGCAACCGCCATCGGCTATGAGCTGGCCGCGAACCTGACACAGACGTTCGGCTCGGCGATCCTGCTGCTGACGCCGCTGGCGTTTCTGTTTTCCACCGCGCGTAACTCCAAGGAACTCGCCGATGGGCTGGCGCTCGGCCTCGGGCTTGCGTTCTATCCGTTGGCCTCTCTGCTCGACAGCGGCCTCGATATCCTGATCAGCGGGGTTGCAGCCGGCACGATTGCCTTTGCCGTCCATAAATGGCGGGAGAGCGCATGAGCGATTCCCTTGGCAGTTTCCTTGGCGATTGGCACGCGCTTGTATTGCTTCTCGTGGCGGGCGTGATCCCGAATCAGGTTTGGCGCATGCTCGGGCTGTGGCTTGGCAGCGGGCTGGACGAGGGGTCTGATCTGCTGGTGTGGGTCAAGGCGGTCGCGACCGCAATCCTCGCCGGCGTAATCGCGGAGATTCTGGTGCACCCGCCGGGCGCGCTGGCGAGCGTTCCCAGCGTTTTGCGCTATGGCGCGGTGGTCGCGGGTTTTATCGTCTTTATGCTGACGCGCCGTTCCATTTTCGCGGGCGTTGTATCGGGCGAGGTTTTCATGCTCGCCGGCAAATGGTGGCTTGGCTGATTGCTTCGTTGCTGGTTTGATTGCTTCGCTGGTGGAACGTCGCTGGCGGAGGAAACGACAATGGGCAGACATTTCAAGTCGGCCTTGATCGGCGGGCTCGTCGGCGTGGCGGCTCTTTTCGCGGCGGCGGGACAAGCCGCCGAGTTTCCAACGCGCCCCATTCGCCTCATCGTTCCATATGCCGCAGGTGGCCCGACCGACGTGGTCGGGCGGGTGGTTGCCGATTATCTCGCCAGGGATCTCAAGCAGGCGACGTTTGTCGAAAACAAGTCTGGCGCGCAAGGCGCGATTGGCTCGGAAGCGGTCGCGCGGAGCGATTCCGACGGCTACACGCTCCTGGTCGTGTCCGGCTCAATGTTTGTGCTCAATCCCATCCTCTACAAGAAGTTGCCCTACGATCCCGATCGGGATTTTCGGACGTTGGCGATCGTGACGGAGGACCCTCTTGTGATGGAGGTCAATCCTTCCGTGCCCGCGAAGTCCGTTGCCGAGTTTGTGGCTTACGCCAAACAGAATCCGGGAAAACTCAGTTTCTCTTCAGCTGGGACGGGAGGCGTGATTCATCTCGCCGGCGAGATGTTCAAGCAGATGGCCGGCATCGAGATGGCGCACGTGCCCTACAAGGGCGCCGGGCCCGCCATGGTCGATCTTCTTGCCGGCAACGTTCAGGTGATGTTCGACTCCTTTGGCACGGCGTATCCTCCGGTGACGGCCGGGTCGTTGCGGGCGCTTGGCGTGAGTTCGGCGCAACGACGCCCCGAATGGCCTGATGTGCCGACCATCGCCGAAAGCGGCTTCCCCGATTATCTCGTCAGCGTCTGGTTCGCGATTGCGGTGCCGGCCAACGTGCCCGAGAATGTCGCGGGGATTCTCAAGGCCAGCCTCGACCGTGCGTTGAACGATGATACGTTTCGTGCGTCGCTTGGCAAAATCGGCTATTCGGTAAAGCGCCCGCAAAGCGCGGCCGAGATCGCCAATTTTATCGAGGCCGATCGCGCGCGATGGTCGGCGGTGGTCAAAGACCGAAACATTTCATTGGATTGAAACGATGATCGTAGAAACCCAGTTACGCGACGGCGAAGTCGCCGTCGACATGCCGGCTACCAGCGACGCCGGCCTTGTCTTCATCGGCCGCATCCGCACGCCCTGGACATCGCGCGAGGAAACGCCGCGGCAGGGCAATCATAATGGACCGGTGTGCCGCCTCGAGATCTTTGAGCCGTGGGTGCCGGCGCTCAAGGGCGTCGATTTCTACGCGCACCTGGAAGTGATCTATTGGCTGCACCGATCGCCACGCAATCTCGTGCTGCAAAGCCCGAAGAAAAACGGACAAACGCGCGGCACGTTTTCGCTGCGCTCGCCGGTGCGGCCCAATCCGATCGGTACCTCGATCGTGAAGTTTGTCGGCATCGAGGGATCAAGCGTGCTGGTGCGCGGGCTTGATTGCCTGGACGAAACCCCGCTGATCGATCTCAAGCCGGACCGTTGCGATTTCTCGCCGCTGGCGGCGAACAGGGGTGGGGATGTAGAGACGGAGTAGGTTTTTCGTCATTCCGGGGCGATGCGTAGCATCGAGCCCGGAATCTCGAGATTCTCAGGTGCGCAATTGCGCACCATAGTTCACATCTGCGATGTGCCCCGGAATGACGCGGAAGTCATCCCTTCAACGCCGCGACAAGTTTCGCCGCGTTTTCTTCCAGCACCTTGCCGTCTTCCTTGCGGCTCGCCGGAGGTAACAGCGCCACGCCGTCATGGCGCGGCATCACATGCATGTGCAGATGAAACACCACCTGTCCGCCGGCTGGTTCGGAGAACTGCTGCACCGTGATGCCTTGAGCATCAAAGGCCGTCATCGCGGCGCGTGCGATTTTTTGACCGACGCGCGCGACGTGAGCGAAATCCTCAGGCGTAATATCCAGGATGTTGCGGGCGAGCGACTTCGGGATCACAAGCGTATGGCCCGGACAGCGCGGCATGATGTCGAGGAAGGCGAGCGTGTGGTCGTCCTCATGCACCTTGTAGCAAGGGAATTCACCGCGCAGGATTTTGGCAAAGGGATTTTGGGGATCGTAAGCGGGCATCGCAGGCTCCTGACCTAATCGTTGTCCGGAATGCCGTTGTCTTTACGAAACGGTCCGGCCTCACTGAGTTCGCGGCCCATCTCGGCCACATAGGCGCGCTCGCGCTTGAGGTAGTCTTTAATGGCGTGACGCAGGCTGGGATCGGCGATGAAATGCGCCGAATAGGTGGTTTGCGGCAGATATCCGCGGGCGATCTTGTGCTCGCCTTGCGCGCCGGCTTCAACCGTTTTCAAACCCCGCGTGATCGCATACTCGATCGCTTGATAGTAGCACACCTCGAAGTGCAGGAATGGGTGATGCTCGATCGCGCCCCAGTTGCGGCCGAACAGCGCCTCGGAGCCGATGAAATTAATCGCACCGGCGATCCAGCGGTTATTGCGTCGTGCCATGACCAGCAGCACGTCTTTGGCCATGGTCTCGCCGATCAGCGAGAAAAACGATCGCGTGAGATAGGGCCGGCCCCATTTGCGCGAGCCGGTCTCCATATAGAACGCAAAGAACGCGTCCCAGGCTTCCTCGGTGATGTCGCCGCCGTTGAGGGCGTGGATGGTGATCCCGTTCGCAACCGCTTCGCGCCGCTCGCGCTTGATCGCCTTGCGATGGCGCGAATTCAGCGTAGCGAGGAAGTCGTCGAAGCTACGGTAGCCCTGATTATGCCAGTGAAACTGTTGATCGGTCCGTTGCAGGAAACCTTGGCTGCCTAAAAATTTCCATTCGGCCTCGGGCGCGAAGGTGACGTGCACGGAGGAAGCTTCTGTCGCCTGGCAAAGCCCGACGAGGCCCCTTGCCAGCGCGTTTCGGATTTCGTCCTGATCTACGTCGTTGCGGACAAGGAGGCGAGGGCCGGTGGCGGGCGTAAACGGAACGGACGCCTGTAGCTTCGGGTAATAGCTTCCGCCTGCGCGTTCATAGGCATCCGCCCAGCCGCGATCGAACACGTATTCGCCTTGCGAATGCGATTTCAGATAGCACGGCACGATGCCGGCGATCACGCCGTCGCGGCGGGCGAGTAAATGCCGCGGACCCCATCCGGTGCGGGCTGTCGCCGATCCAGATGCTTCGATGGCCGAGAAAAAGGCATGCGAAATAAAGGGGTTATAGAGGCTTTTGAAGCCGTCGGGAGAGGCTTCGGCCGCAACAGGCGGATTGGCGCAGGCATTCCACTGCTCAGCCGCGATCTGGCTGATGGAGGAAACTGCTTCGAGGGTAATTTCGGATGAGTCCATGGACGCTTGAGGGTGCTCCAAACCTAAGATCGTGCAAGGCGCACCAGACTTCAAGGTGCTGCGGTCAGGGCCGGAACCCTTCAAAGATTATTTGATCGGCATAACGGCTGGCGCGTGTCCGCTGCTCGTCCGTACGCACCGTCCAGGTCAGGAGCGGCAGGCCGAAGATATGCCGCGCGATCCACGGGACGGGCGCCGGCAGGTCGTTGACCCAATAGGCGACAAAATGCGGCTGCGTGCGCAAGGCATGTTTCAGGTGCCGCATACCCGTGCGCTGGCTTGGTGTTGCCTCCGGCCAATCAGCTTCGGTGTAGTCGCTTTGCGCAACGATACCACGGGGCCGCTCCGGTATCATTTCCCGAAGCGCCGCCACTTGGTCAGGATCGAACGACATCCCGGCCACGGGCCCCGAATAGGACGCGAGCACTTCCGCCATCCGCTTCACCAGCCGGCGGTCGCCGTCGAAATGGCTCTTGACCTCGACTAGGATGGGAACGCGTCCTCTGACCAGGATGCAGAGCTCGGCCAGCGACATCATCCGCTCGGACGTGTCCTTGAAACGAACCTCTCTGAGGGCTGTCGAGGTCAAGCCGAGCAGGGCGCCTGCGCCCTCGGTGAGGCGGCCGAGTTCATCGTCATGATGCACCATGGCTTCGCCGTCGGCGGTGAGCTGGATGTCGCATTCGATCGCGAAATTTCCGTCGACGGCGGCGAGTGCCGCGCCCGGCATGTTTTCGATGATGCCGCGCGCGCGATCATGCAGGCCGCGATGGGCCACCGGCCGCGCCGTCAGCCAGTCGGGGGCGCGCATCCTTCAAGACCTCCCGTTTAAGAGACCTCGAACACCCCTTCGACCTCGACGGCAGCATCCGCCGGCAGCGACGCGACACCGACGGTGGTGCGGGCATGGCGACCCTTGTCGCCAAAGACGGCGACCATCAGGTCGGAAGCGCCGTTGAGCACCTTCGGGCCATCCAGGAAGTCGGGTGCGGAGTTGACGAAGCCTCCGAGACGAACCACGCGCGCGACCTTGTCGAGATCGCCGAGCGCGGCCTTGACCTGCGCCAGAAGGTTGATGGCGCAGCCACGCGCGGCGGCGTTGCCTTGTTCGATGGTCACGCCGGCGCCGAGCTTGCCCTTGGCGATCAACTTGCCGTCGGCGCCGAGGCAAACCTGGCCGGAAACAAACAGCAAGTTTCCGCTGCGCACGAAGGGTACATAATTCGCCACCGGATTAGGCGGTTCATGCAGGGTGATGCCCTGTGATGCCAGTTTCTGTTCGACCGTGCCCGCCATGTTTCGTCCCCACTTGGTATGTTTGCCAGCCGCTTTGTTTCGCGCATCGGACGGCCCCTTGCAAGCGAGCGGGAGGCGGTCGCGGGATGCCAAAAAACATGGCAAAGCGACCTTCAATTATGTTTTTCCGCCTTTTGGCCGCAGTTGCGGCGCAATGAGGCGATGAATAATCTGGAGAAACCCTGCTGAGTCTGGTGGCGACGCAAATGCGGCTTTGCGTTTGTCACGCGGGAAAGGGCTTCGGCTTCCCGGATCATGCTAGGCTTGAAGGCACAGCCGCTTCTCGAAAAACTCTTGAGGGATAAAGACTATGGCCCGGATGTTGACTCGCAGCGCCAAATCGTTGCCGCTGGCCGTGGCGATGTCAGCCTTGGCGGCCGTGACAGCCGGAAAAGCCGAAGCCACGGCAAATGGCGTGTTTCTCTCCCACCAGGCCCTTTACGAACTCTCTTTGCTGAGATCGCGCGGGTCAAATTCGATCAACAGCGCAAGAGGCCGCATCCTCTACAGCTTCACCGGCAACGCCTGCGAGGGCTACACTTCCGAATTCCGCCAGGTGTCCGAGATGGATAGCGGTGAGGACAAGGTCACATTGTCGGATCTGCGCTCGACGTCCTGGGAAGACGCCGCCGGCAAGACCTATCGGTTCAAGATCAATTCGCGGATGAACGATGTCGATACGAGCCCCGTGGACGGGATCGCCGAGCGGGTCGGCGACCATATCACGGTCAAGTTGAAGCAGCCGCAGACCAAGACCTTCAACCTCGACGGCTCGACCGTGTTTCCGACCCAGCTCATCCAGGACATCATCGCCGCCGCCAAGGCAGGCAAACCCATCCTCGAACGATCCGTTTATGACGGCACGGATGACGGCGAAAAGGTCTTCAACACACTTGCCGTGATCGGGCAGCCGATCCGGGGCGACCAGACGATAGCCTCACCCGATCCCTCGACCGAAAACGACGTGATGAAGTCGGCGACCCGCTGGCCGGTGACCGTCAGTTATTTCGAACGCGACGCCAAACCCGAGGAGGGCGAACAGACGCCGCTCTACGCGATGTCGTTCGAGCTGTTCGAAAACGGCGTATCGCGGGCGCTGGTGCTAGATTACAACGACTTCGTCATTTCCGGTTCGCTTGGAAAATTCAACGTCAAGGATTCCAAGCCTTGCAAATGACGGCCGAAGGCCGTCATTCCGGGGCGATGCTAAGCATCGAACCCGGAATCTCGAGATTCCCCAATGCGCAATTGCGCATCTGAGGTCTGGTGCTTGCGCACCATCCCGGAATGACGAGGTCTCGGTTAGATATCGTCCTCTTCCTCCGTCTTCTCCGGCCCTTCATAGGCAATACCCCTGATCACGGCGGCGTTGCCGAATTTCTTGCGCAGGCCGTCGATGGCGCGCTCGGCGTCCGCGGAGCGGCGATCGAGCATGTCCGTGTCGTGGGCCTCGCTGCCTGAGCGAAGCGCGCTGACGCCTGTGCCCATCAGCCGAAACGCCGTGCCGTCGATTTCCTTTGCCAGCATTTCCCGCGATATCGCGAAAATCTTGGCCGCGAGCTGGGTCGGGGCATGAATGGATTGCGAGCGGGTCCGCTGCTTGAAATCGGCCGTCTTCAGCTTCAGCGTGATGGTCGACCCCGCCAGTTCGCTGCTTTTGAGCCTGGTTGAGACCTTCTCCGACAGCCGCCACAACAGCCTTTCGAGGGTTGCGAAATCACGGATGTCGGTTTCGAAAGTAGTTTCGCTGGAAATCGTTTTAGCGCCGCGATCGGCTACCACGCGCCGGTCGTCGATGCCGCGCGCCAGCCGCCACAGTCTTTGTCCCTCGCCGCCGAACTGCTTCATCAGCTCAGTCTCGTCGGCGCGTTGCAGATCTCCGATCAGGCGAAAGCCGCGCTGGATCAACCGCTCTTGCGTGGCGGGTCCGACGCCGAAAATGAAGTTGACCGGTTTTTCCGCCAGCATCGTCCGCGCCTCATCCTGATCCAGCACAGCGAAGCCGCGCGGCTTGTCGAGGTCGGAGGCGATCTTGGCGAGGAACTTGTTGCAGGAGAGCCCGACCGAAACGGTGACGCCTACATCGCGTTCGATTTGTTGGGCAAAGCGCGTCAGCACCTTGGCCGGGATCATGCCGTGGACGCGCTGGGTTCCTGAGAGGTCGAGGAACGCTTCGTCGATGGACAGCGGCTCGACCAGCGGGGTCAGCGCCTGCATTGCGCGGCGAACCTCGCGGCCGACCCGGACATATTTGGCCATGTCGGGCCGGATTACGATCGCGGAAGGGCACAGCGCCAGTGCCTTGAACATCGGCATCGCCGAGCGAACGCCGAAGGTGCGCGAGATGTAGCAGGCAGCAGAGACCACGCCGCGTTTGCCGCCGCCGATAATGACGGGCTTGTCGGCGAGCTCCGGATTGTCACGCTTTTCGACCGTGGCATAGAAGGCGTCGCAATCGATATGGGCGAAGGTGAGTGAGGACAAAGCGCGGTGACGCACCAGGCGCGGCGAGCCGCAATTGCCGCATCGCCTCGCGCTGAATTCAGGATCGTGGAGACAATCCCGGCAAAAGCAGGTCGGACCGTCCGCCGATGCCGGTAATGACGTCACGGCACGTCACGTTCCCACTCAGGATCATTGAGTGCCTGATGGGCGGCCGCAATGTTGGTCGGGTGAAGCTGTGACACCGCCGCGAATGCCTTCACGGTTGCGTCGTCTCGCATCACGAAATCCAGCACATGCGCGAGGAATCGGGGATCGGCGGCCGCGCTGCGCAAGGTCTCGGGTCCGATGCCGCTTTCGGCCAGGAACGCGCCCAGCCGCTCGGGATCGCCTGCGATAAAGGAAAGCGCCTGAACCGCAACGATTTCAGCAACTTCCCGGGGGTTCCGCGTGGGTTTTCTCAAGGGGCCTATTTGCCTTTCCGTAACTTATGGTCTCTATTTTCTAAACAATCATGCCCGAGTCTGCGGAAGGTGTTCAAGCAACTGGCAACCACGTGTTGGAAGTGGTGCCCCGGCTTAACGGGTTAGAGCGAATCTGGCGCTAGTTTGATTTCACTTTTTGACGGGCTGAGCAGCCTTGGGGGCTTCGCTTTCGAGGTCTGCGTCGCCGGGAGTGGAGGGGCGGGATGGCAAAAACCGTCCTGATCGTGGAAGACAACGAGCTCAATATGAAGCTCTTTCGCGATCTGCTTGAAGCACATGGCTATCAGACTTCGGGTACCAGCAACGGTTTCGAGGCGCTGGATCTCGTGCGCAAACTTCGTCCCGATCTGATCCTGATGGATATCCAGCTCCCACAGGTGTCGGGTCTCGAAGTCACGCGATGGATCAAGGACGATCCGGAACTGCGTTCCATTCCGGTCGTCGCGGTCACCGCATTTGCGATGAAAGGCGACGAGGAGCGCATTCGCGAAGGCGGGTGCGAAGCGTATTTGTCCAAGCCGATCTCGGTGGGCAAGTTCATCGAGACCGTCCGACGGTTCATCGGATAGGGGAGTTTGTAAGATGTCCGCGCGTATTCTTGTCGTCGACGATGTTCCCGCCAACGTCAAACTGTTGGAAGCGCGTTTGTCAGCCGAATATTTCGATGTGCTCACCGCATCAAGCGGTGCCGAAGCGCTGGCGATGTGCGCCCGCGCCGAATGCGACATGATTCTGCTCGACGTCATGATGCCGGACATGGACGGTTTCGAGGTCTGCCGCCGGTTGAAATCGAACCCGGCTACCCATTTCATTCCGGTCGTCATGGTGACGGCGCTCGACAGCCCGGCGGACCGGGTGCGCGGGCTGGAGGCCGGCGCCGACGATTTCCTGACCAAACCAGTATCGGATATCGTCCTGATCGCGCGGGTACGCTCGCTGACGCGCCTCAAGATGATGACCGACGAGTTGCGGATGCGCGCCATTACCTCGCTCGAAATCGGAGTGCAGGCGCCGGAGCGCAGCGCGGTTGTCGATACCGGCAAGGGCGGCCGCATCCTTCTGGTCGACGATCGTCCGTCGTCCTATGAGCGGCTGGCGCCGGTCCTGAGCACCGAACACACGGTCGATGTCGAAGCCAACCCGGCTGAGGCGGTGTTCCATGCGGCTGACGGTGATTACGACCTTCTGATCGTGTCGCTCGGTCTTGATAATTTCGACGGTCTGCGACTCTGCAGCCAGGCTCGCTCGCTGGAGCGAACCCGCCACGTGCCGATCCTGGCGATCGCGGACGCCGACAGCAACACGCGGCTGCTGCGCGGGCTTGAAATCGGCGTCAACGACTACCTGCTGCGCCCCGTCGACAAGAACGAACTGCTGGCGCGCGCTCGCACCCAGATCCGCAAACGCCGCTATACCGATCATCTGCGCGACAATGTGCAGAACTCGATCGAGGCCGCGATTACCGACGCTTTGACCGGCCTGCACAATCGCCGTTACATGGAAAGCCATCTGGCGACGCTGGCCGAACAGGCCTCCAGCCGCGGCAAGCCGCTGGCGGTGATGATGCTCGATATCGATTTCTTCAAATCGATCAACGATAATTACGGCCACGACGCCGGCGACGACGTGCTGCGCGAGTTCGCGGTGCGCGTACGTAAATCGATTCGTGGTATCGATCTCGCCTGCCGTTACGGCGGCGAGGAGTTCGTGATCGTGATGCCGGAAACCGACCTGCATGTGGCGGGCATGGTGGCCGAACGCCTGCGGGGCTCGATCGCCGGTGAGCCCTTTGCCGTCAACAAGGGCGAAAAGCGCATTGATGTCACGATCTCGATCGGGCTCTCGACCCTGGAGCGGAAGGGAGAGGCGGTCGCCGACGTGCTCAAGCGCGCCGACAATGGGCTTTATCGCGCCAAGCATGACGGCCGCAACCGCGTGGTCGCGAACGCCGCGTAATCCGGTACGCGCTATTTCTTCTTACCTTGCACCGTTGTCGGTTGGGATTCGTCAATCCTGACGCCCGCGCTCGTGAGCAGCACTTTTGCGGCTTCCTTCGCAGCCCGCGCCATGGCGGGGTCGTCGCGCACCAGATCCTGTGCGATCGAGCCGTCGACGAGCAGGACAAGCTGGGTCGCCAGCGCCTCTGCGCTGCTCACGCCGAGCTGCACCAAGAGGTCGCGGAACCAGAGGCGGCGGCTCTCCTTGAAGGCAATGGCGATCTTGCGCACCGGTTTGGCGTCCGCGCCCAGTTCGGCGACCGCATTGACGAACGGGCAGCCGCGAAAATCCTTGGACGAAAAACGCCGCTCCAGCGAATCGAAGGTGCCGAGAATCTGTTCGACCGGCGACTTTTCAGATCGCTTGTCTGGCGGCGTATGCTGCAGAAAGCGCCGCTCCAGATAGGCCGATATCAGCGCGTCCTTGGACGGGAAATGATTGTACAGCGTGCGCTTGCTGATGCCGATTTCGGCCGCGATGGTATCGACGCCGATGGCCCTGATACCCTCGAGATAGAACAGCCGATCGGCGGTATCCAGAATCCGCTCTTTCATGGTCGGCTTGGCGGGCGGGTTTGCCATGCGAATACGTAAGGTCCTTCGAACTTGACAGTCTGGCTCCGTTATAGCCTAAGTACACAGGTCTGTGTACTTATTTCAGGTCGCGGACATTGGACATTTCGTCCATGCCGGAAAGGGAGAACAAGAACAATGCCACCAGGAACAAAGTCCTTGTTGCAAATCTTGCGCCCCACGCTTCCGATCCTGATCGGCGCCTCCCTGATGCTTACCTTGAGCATGGGACTGCGGCAGTCGCTCGGCATCTTCATGCAGCCCTTGACGCATGACATCGGCATATCCGTCTCCGATTTCACGCTGGCCGTCGCCGTTCAAAATCTCGCCTGGGGTTTCTTGCAACCGCTGGCGGGCGCGCTGACGGTGCGCTTTGGATTCCGCGCGATCATGGTGGGTGGCGCGGCCCTTTATATCGCGGGTCTTGTGCTGATGACGACTGCACATGGCCTGCTCAGCATCATGATCGGCGGAGGATTGCTGATCGGCGTGTCGCTCGCATGCACCGCCGCGGCAATCGCGATGTCTGTGGCGGCTCGCGCGGTGCCTGCGACGGTGCGCTCGACCGTGCTGGGCCTCGTTTCCGGCGCCGGATCGCTCGGCGCGTTGCTGTCCGCGCCGACGGGACAAATGCTTAGCGCCGGCTATGGCTGGCGGGTGGGACTGGCCGGCTTTGTCATATTGGCGATCGCCATGATACCGGCGGCCTGGTTCGCAGGCCGCGTGGACACTATTCCGCTGCCTAAGCCATCGGGCGACGATATCGGCGACAGTTCTGCGGGCACGGCTGTCAAACTGGCCTTCGGCAATGCCTCATTCGTGGTGATGACCTGTGCCTATTTTGTTTGCGGCATGCAACTCGTCTTCCTGACCACGCATCTGCCGTCATATCTCGCGATCTGCGGCCTGGACCCGATGCTGAGTGCACAGACGCTCGGCATGATCGGCGGCTTCAATGTACTGGGCAGCATCTTCTTCGGCTGGGCCGGTCAGCGCTGGAACAAGCTCGCGCTGCTGGGCGGTATCTATATTTTCCGCTCCATTGCGCTGGCGTGGTACTTCACGTTGCCGACGACACCTGCCAGCACACTGCTGTTCGGCGCGATCATGGGGTTCCTGTGGATGGGCGTAGGCCCGCTGGTGGCTGGTGCTGTGGCCGAGATG
The DNA here is from genome assembly GCA_049509335.1 of Bradyrhizobium sp. GTDB lineage: Bacteria > Pseudomonadota > Alphaproteobacteria > Rhizobiales > Xanthobacteraceae > Bradyrhizobium. The sequence continues at coordinate 39,076 of JBEKZZ010000041.1, forward strand.
TTTGGCCTCAAGTGGCAGGCGATGATCCAGGGGTTCGCCTTTATGAGCCATCAGCTCGGCAGCTTCCTCGGCGCCTTCGGCGGCGGGCTGCTCTACGACTCGCTCGGCTCCTACACGTTGGCCTGGCGGATCGGCGTCGCACTGGGGCTTGCCGGCGGCATCATCCAGGTCGCGTTCGCGCTGATCAAGCCATCCGCGCCGCCGATGCTCAAAGCAGCCTAAATAAAAAACGGGCCCGCAAGGGCCCGTTTGAGTCTGCCACTTGCGCGAAACTTACTTGATCTTGGATTCCTTGAATTCGACGTGCTTGCGCGCGACTGGATCGTACTTCTTCTTCACGAGCTTGTCGGTCATGGTGCGCGAGTTCTTCTTGGCGACGTAATAGAAACCGGTGTCAGCCGAAGAAACGAGCTTGACCTTGATGGTGACCGCCTTGGCCATGGCAAAAACCTTTAATGTTCTGGATAGAGCGCCAGCCCAAAGGGGACGCGTTCGCCGCGCAACGTATCTCCAAACGGTCCAAAGTCAAGGTTTTGCGGTTAAATAACCGCATAAATCCGGCTATTTACCCTTCAAAGAAGCGGTTTTTCGGCCGGGGCAGGCCGAGATTTTCACGCAAGGTGCGTCCCTCATATTCCCGGCGGAAAATTCCGCGTTTCTGAAGTTCCGGCACCACCTTGTCGACGAAGTCATCGAGTCCGGCGGGCAGGAACGGGAACATGATGTTGAAGCCGTCGCTGCCGAAGCCCGTCAGCCATTCTTCCATCTGATCGGCGATGAGTTGCGGCGTTCCGACAAATGACAATCCGCCATAACCGCCGACGCGCTGGGCGAACTGGCGCACGGTGAGGTTTTCACGCGCGGCCAAGTTTACCATCCTCTCTCGGCCGCTCTTGCTGGCATTGGTTTCGGGGATCGGCGGCAACTGCCCCTCGGGATCAAAGCCCGAGGCGTCGGTGCCGAGGATCACCGAGAGCGAGGCAATGGCGCTGTCGTAATGTACCTTGCTGTCGAGCAGCGCGCGCTTTTCCTTGGCCTGCTCGAGGCTGTCGCCGACCACGACAAACGCGCCCGGCAAGATTTTCAGGTGCTCGGGGTTGCGACCGATCTTTTCCATCCGCCCCTTGATGTCGGCGTAAAGCCTTTGCGCGTCGCCGAGGCTGCCACCGCCGGTGAAGACGGCTTCGGCGGTTTCCGCCGCCAATTGCCGGCCGTCATCGGAGGCGCCGGCCTGCACGATCACCGGCCAGCCCTGGACGGGGCGAGCGATATTCAACGGACCGCGCACCGAGAGATATTTTCCCTTGTGGTCGAGCACATGCATCTT